>MLHP01000016.1 GCA_001999425.1 Rodentibacter genomosp. 2
ATTTCACAGATGGTAATTATACAACTGCATCGGTAGGTAAAGACGGTATAGTTAAATATGATGTTAAGTTAGGTGCAACGCCAACTACTCCAATGAATGGTAAGAACGGCAAAGATGGTGCAAATGGCATTGCAACAGTTCATCAAGTGGTTGATATCGTAAACAACAGCGGATGGAATGCAAATGCAACCGGTAATGTAAACGGTAGTTCCGTAGCGAAAACTGTAAAACCGGGTACAGTAGTTAATTTGGATGCGGGTAAAAATTTAATTATCACCCAAAGAGGTACTGATGAAGCTCAAACTTACAGCTTTGCATTGAATAAAGACTTAACTAATTTAGATAAGATTGTTGTAAACGGCACAAATGGTGTGAACGGTAAAGATGGGGTGACAATCACCGGCCCTAACGGTCAAAATGGTGAAGATGGTAAAGTCGGAATCACCGGTAAAGATGGAAAAGATGCGGTTTCTATCTCTGGTAAAGATGGAGTGGGTCATATTGGTTTAACAGGGCCTAAAGGTGCTGACGGTAGTGATGGTGTATCCGCTGATATTTCTGTAAAAGAAGGCAAAGCCGGTGTTGATGGTGAAGATGGTAAAGACGGAATTACCCGTATCGTTTACAAAGATAAAGATGGCAAAGAACATGAAGTGGCGACGCATGATGATGGTATGAAATACTATGGTGATGCAATTGCAAACACAAATGTCATCAAAAAGCACTTAAATGAACAAGTAAACATTATAGGTGGTATTACAGACAGAAACGAACTTTCGGAAGAAAATAACATTGGTGTTATTTCTGATGGTTCTAGTAACTTAACCGTTCGTTTAGCAAAAAATCTCAACGGCATTAATTCGGTTGGTGGAAATAACTCATCAATTGTCTTTAGCGGTAAAGATAATAATGATCCTTCCCAACCGGCTGTAACCATCAAGGGCGGAGACGTAAGCATTGATGGTAATAAAATTACCAACCTTAAAGATGGTGAGGTAAATGCAACCTCTAAAGATGCGGTAAATGGTTCACAACTTTATAATGTAACTAATGCAATCAATACGAAAGGTTTAGACTTTGGTACGCAATCCGTTGGTAATGATTCTGTTATCCACAAAAACTTAGGTGAAAAACTTGAGATTGTGGGTAAAGGAGAAAAATCAGATACTGAGTATGATGCAACTAATATCAAAACTATCACTGAAAACGGAAAAGTAGTCATCGCCTTAGCGAAAGATTTAACAGCAAATAACGTCACTGTTGGCGAAAAAGGTGCTAACGGTAAAGATGGTATTGACGGTACTATCGGTGTGAATGGCAAAGACGGTTCATCAGTGGTTATCAATGGTAAAGACGGTTCAATCGGCTTAAATGGTAAAGATGGAGCAAATGGTCTAACTATTAAAAGTGCGGATGGAAAAGCAGGTGTTGATGGAAAAGACGGTGAAAATAAAACCCGTATTGTTTATGAATCCAAAGATCCGAAAGACCCGAATAAAACCATTACCGAGGAAGTGGCAACGCTTAACGATGGTTTAAAATTCAAAGGCGACAAAGGAGACTCTATTGCTAAAAAACTCAATGAAGAGCTAGAAATCTTGGGGAAATTAAATGCAAGTGCTAATGTTACCGATAAAAACTTACGTGTTGATAATGAAGGTGGTAAGTTAGTCCTTAAAATGGCTAAAGAGCTACAAGATTTAACAAATGCGCAGTTCATTGATGAAATAGCAGGTAGTAAATCTGTTATCAACGGCAGTGGTTTAACTATTACGCCTAAAGACGCACCTATAAATAAAACGGTTAGCGTGACAGACAAGGGCTTGAGTAATGGTGGAAACCAGATTGTTAATGTTGATAGTGGTTTAAAAGATGCTAATGGTAACAAAGTATCTTTAGCCGATGCTAATGGTGATACATTAAACAATGCTGTTAATGTTGGTGACTTAAAAGAATCTATTAATAATATTACTGACCCATCAAAAGGCGGCGGATTTGGTTTAACGGATGAAAATGGTAATGATGTTAAAGCAAAACTTGGTGAAACCGTAACCGTAAAAGGTGATGGAAGTGTAATCACTAAAGTTGTCAATGAAGGTGGCAAAGCTAAGTTACAGGTCGGCTTAAATAAAGATGTCACTGTTGGTAATGATCAAGAATCAGGGGTTATCACGGTTAAAGGTGAAAATGGTCAGGATGGAGTTTCTATCAATGGTAAAGATGGCTCTGTTGGTTTGAAGGGGGCTAATGGTAAAGATGGCATAACCTTGAATGGAAAAGACGGCACTATTGGTATTAACGGTAAAGATGGTTCGAATGGCACAATTACTGTTGTTCAAGGTCAAGCTGGTCTTGATGGTAACGACGGTAAAGATGGCAAAACTAAAACCCGTATCGTTTATGAAAAATCAAACGGTGAAACCGAAGAAGTGGCAACACTTAACGATGGCTTGAGATTTACCGGGAATAACGAAGTCGTTAATAACCATAAATTAAATTCTGTTGTGACCATTAAAGGTGAGGGGATTGATAAAAATGCCTCTAATAACTTTGAATCAGCAGCCGGCAATATCAATGTTAAAGCTGATGGCAAAGGTACTTTAGAAGTTCAATTAGCTAAAGACCTGAAAAATGTTGATTCTATCTCGAATAAAGATGGTCAAAAAATTGAGTTTAAAGCAGGTGGAACCACGATCTCAGGGGGGAATTTAAGTGTTGACAGTAACAAGATCACTAACGTGAAAGCAGGTGAAGACGATACTGATGCTGTCAATGTAAAACAGTTAAAAGATGGTCTTGCACAAGCAACAACGAAGGTTGAAGCGGGTAAAAATATCGAAGTGGTACCAACTAAAAATGCCGATGGTAGCACGACTTATACTGTGAAAACCAAAGATAATGTTGATTTCACTTCTGTAACCACAGGTAACACAACGATGAATGATAGTGGTATCACAATCAGAGCCTCTGACAATGGTAAAACCAATGTGACATTAACCAATAAAGGTTTAGATAACGGTGGTAATAAAGTTGTAAATATTGCTGATGGTGATATTAGTGCAACATCTAAGGATGCTGTAAATGGTTCACAGTTACACAACGTTAAGCAAGAGCTGGCTAGAGAAGGTTTGAATTTCAGAGGTCAAAGCGGACAAAGTATTCATAAAAATCTTGGTGAAACACTTGAAATAGTTGGTAAAGGCGAAAAAGCCGATACTGAATATGATGCGGCGAACATCAAAACTTATGAAGAAAATGGCAAAGTTGTTATCGCCTTAGCGAAAGACCTAACGGTGAATAAAGTCACTGTGGGTGAAAAAGGCGCTAATGGTAAAGATGGTGCCGATGGCTCTATTGGCGTGAACGGCAAAGACGGTTCAGCAGTAGTTATCAATGGAAAAGACGGCTCAATTGGCTTAAATGGTAAAGACGGCAAAAATGGCGTATCTATCAAAGGTCAGGATGGAAAAGTTGGAGTTAACGGTAAAGATGGTGAAACTCGTTTGGTTTATGTGGAAAAAGACAATCCAAATAAAACTCACGAGATCGCAACTACTGATGACGGCTTGAAATTCACAGGTAATAATGAGGTAGTGAACAGCCATAAACTTAACAGCAAAGTTACGGTGAAAGGTGAAGGGGTTTCTAAATCGCAATCTGAAAACTTCAAATCTGCTAAGGGTAGCATCAATGTTAAAGCTGATGGTAAAGGTACTTTAGAAGTTCAACTTGCAAAAGACATTGATCTTGGTAACGATGGTTCAGTAAGAACAGGTAATACCGTTGTAAACAACAGTGGTGTTTCTGTGAAAAATGGTCCAAGTATGACTACTGACGGTATTAATGCAGGTAATAAAAAAATTACCAATGTGGCACCTGGTGAAGTTTCCGCTACCTCTACCGATGCGGTGAATGGCTCTCAGTTATATGCAGTTAATCGAAATATCAATAATATTAACAATAATGTTAATAGCTTAAATAACAAGATTAATAAAGTTGATAAAGATCTGAGAGCAGGTATTGCCGGAGCAGCAGCGATTGCCGGTTTACCTCAGGTTCGAGGAAATGGTAAATCAATGGTTGCGGTTGCAGCAAGTAACTATCGTGGTGAAAATGCGGTAGCCTTAGGTTATACCAAAGCCAGTGATAACGGAAAAGTATTGCTGAAATTAAGCGGTAGTACCAATACTCGTGGTGATGTCGTAAGTGCGGTCGGTCTTGGCTATGAGTGGTAATTAGTATTCATAGCTAATCAGATGTTATAAAGCTCAATCTTTTAGATAAAGATTGAGCTTTCTTCATTCATCTGTGTAACTACTTGTTTTAAATTAAGATAATCAATTCATCTATTGGTAAGAAATGAATTTGACACTCATATTCTAAACGGGAAACGCTCACTTTTTATTGTGATTTGTCAGATTTAATCTGATCTTCTACATATTAAAAGATAAAGTAGGTAGGGAAGTTTATGTTCATCTAAGAATATTATGTGAGCAGCTTAAAATAGAAATAGTAGAATTAAACGTTCAAATAGATCATGTCCATTTGTTGGTTAATATTCCGCCGAAGATATCAGTTTCAGAAGTAATGGGACATTTAAAAGGTAGGACAGCGATAAGATTGTTCAATAAGTTTCCCTATTTAAGGAAGCATAAATTATGGGGCAATCACTTTTGGGCAAGAGGTTACAGTGTTGATACCGTAGGTGTTAATGCAGAAATGATACGAAGATATGTGAAGTATCAAGAGAAACATGAGCTTGAAGACAAGCAATTAAGTCTTTCGACGGAATAAAATTTGGATTCTCAGAATCGAAATTTAAAAACGCCCCTATGGGGCGCAAATTAAAGCCACCTTCTATGAAGGTGGATTTTTACTTCCAAACTAGTAAAAATAAATTTGGACTGGTAAGAATGAGGACAAATTTGTACAATAGCCAACCGTTTTTTGGGATTGACTAATGATTATAGAAATAGAAAGATGACGCAAAAATTACATATTAAAACTTGGGGCTGCCAAATGAATGAGTATGATTCATCAAAAATGGCAGATTTATTGTTGAGCACCCATGGACTTGAATTGACAGATATTCCTGAAGAAGCGGACGTGTTGTTACTAAATACCTGCTCCATTCGTGAAAAAGCACAAGAAAAAGTATTTCATCAATTAGGGCGTTGGAAAGAGTTAAAGAAAACGAAACCGAATTTAGTTATTGGTGTGGGAGGCTGTGTCGCTTCACAGGAAGGTGAGCATATTCGTCATCGCGCGCCTTATGTAGATATTATTTTTGGTCCTCAAACCTTGCATCGCTTGCCAGAGATGATTAACCAAATTCGTGGCGGCAAAAGTTCAGTAGTGGATGTTAGTTTCCCTGAGATTGAGAAATTTGACCGTTTACCTGAACCGCGTGCGGAAGGTCCGACCGCGTTTGTTTCTATTATGGAAGGCTGTAACAAATACTGTACTTTCTGTGTCGTACCTTATACGAGAGGAGAAGAGGTCAGCCGTCCGGTAGATGATGTGTTATTTGAAATTGCGCAGTTAGCCGAACAAGGTGTACGTGAAGTAAACTTACTTGGTCAAAACGTCAATGCCTATCGTGGCCCGACCCACGATGGAGAAATTTGTAGTTTTGCAGAGTTACTTCGTTTAGTTGCTTCCATTGATGGAATCGATCGCTTACGTTTTACCACAAGCCATCCGATTGAATTCACCGATGATATTATTGATGTGTATCGTGATACACCGGAACTTGTGAGCTTCTTACACCTACCTGTTCAATCTGGATCTGATCGCGTTCTTACTATGATGAAACGTAGTCATACCGCATTAGAATATAAATCCATTATCCGTAAGTTGCGTGCGGTTCGCCCTGATATTCAAATTAGTTCCGACTTTATTGTGGGTTTCCCAGGGGAAACCGCAGAAGATTTTGAGCAAACCATGAATCTTATTGCACAAGTTAATTTTGATATGAGTTTTAGCTTTGTCTACTCTGCTCGTCCGGGAACTCCTGCTGCGGATATGCCAGATGATGTAACGGAAGACGAAAAAAAACAACGCTTATATGTATTGCAAGAACGGATTAATCAGCAGGCAGCACAATTTAGTCGTCGTATGTTAGGAACAGAACAGCGAGTGTTGGTGGAGGGACCGTCGAAAAAAGATATTATGGAACTCACCGGTAGAACGGAAACAAACCGTATTGTGAATTTCCAAGGCTCGCCTGACATGATAGGGAAATTTGTCGATGTGAAAATTACGGATGTCTATACCAATTCTTTGCGTGGCGAAGTGGTTCGTACTGAAGAAGAAATGGGATTGCGTATTGCACAATCACCACAAGAAGTGATGAACCGAACACGAAAAGAAGATGAATTAGGTGTGGTACACTATCAAGGGTAACTCAATAGGCTGGATTTATTCCGGCCTTTATTTTATCTCACGCTCTTCCTTTACTCGCCAGTAAGTAGCAAATCTAGGTTTACCGGAATTTGTTAATCCCCGATATTTATAAGTGATAAAAGATCCTATTGGTGGTGGATTTTCGCGTTCATTAAGATTAAATCCAGAACCGATCTTAAATTCTCCACGATGATTTTTACAGGTTAATGAGCCCATCACATTTTCAAACTGTCCCTTACCTTTGTGGTGAGCGATTACTGTACATTCTTCATCATGAGCGGTTTTTAATTTGAGTATTTGCGTACTACGTTTCCTTTCATAGGGGGTATTAGGATTTCTTACCACCACGCCCTCTCCGAGTTGGCTTTCGATTTCTTTTAGAAATTCGTACAAATGTTTTTTGTCTCGAATAGGAATTTGTTCAATGATTTGAATGTAGGGAGTAGGATGAGTTGAAAGATAGGTTTTTAACATATTAAGCCGTTCGAATAAATTTCCTTCAGCATCCGGCACATCAAATACATACAGTTTGAGTTTTTCCCAACGATTACCTTTGAAAGATTTAGTTATGGAGGATATTTCTTCAAACTGATTGCGTTCACTAAACAATTCGCCGTCAATGGCAAAAGGGGGAAAATCTTTTATGAAGTAAGCTGGTGGAAACAGTCTTTGCCCTTGGCGTGTCAAAAGTTGTGTTCCATCCCAATAGCCACGTACGCCATCAAGTTTTTCGGACATGACCCAGCCTTCAATATTTTGGTTGTCATAGTTTTTCAGAAGCATCATATCAATATCGGCATAAGCTTTTATGCTAATAAATAATATAAAAATAGCTCTAAGTAAGTTGTTCATCAGGTTCCTTTTTATAGTTCAAAATTAGCTGAAGATTAAAAAAGTGCGGTCGTTTTTCAAAATATTTTGAGCGTATTCTGCGATCTTGTTCGAAAAAATAATGATTGATGAGTCAAAAATGTTGAATTTGTATTTCAGTCTAGATAAAAGGCATTATCTACTATACAATGTTGCGAAATTTTCTCATTTCCTAAAAGGAGCAAAAATGTACTTGGATCAAATCAAATCAGAACTTGTGGAAGCACAAGATGTATTAAATAAATTTATCTCTGATGAAAATAACATTAAATTAATTCAGCAAGCGGCATTATTAATTTCAGATAGTTTTAAACATGGGGGGAAAGTACTCTCTTGTGGTAATGGCGGCTCTCATTGTGATGCAATGCATTTTGCGGAAGAACTTACAGGCCGTTATCGTGAAAATCGCCCCGGCTATCCTGCCATTGCAATTTCAGATGTGAGTCATTTAAGTTGTGTAAGTAACGATTTTGGTTACGATTATGTGTTTTCTCGCTATATAGAGGCGGTGGGGCAAAAAGGCGATGTATTATTTGGTTTATCCACATCCGGTAATTCTAAAAATGTATTGAATGCCATTGAGGCAGCAAAAGCTAAAGGGATGAAAGTGATTGCGATGACAGGTAAAGACGGTGGAAAAATGGCAGGGATTGCCGATGTGGAAATTCGAGTGCCACATTTCCGTTATGCGGATCGTATTCAAGAAATTCACATTAAAGTCATCCATATTTTGATGATGCTCATTGAGTTTGAGATGGCAAAAGACGCTTAAAGTGCGGTTATTTTCATTACTATTTTTAAAATCCCAAATTATTTTTGGGATTTTTTATTCTAAATACTTGCATAAATATGCATAAAAGCGTAATATTTGTGCATTCTATAACGTAAAGAGAATTGAAATGGCTATTCGTGTTAAAAATTTAAATTTTTTCTATGGTGCTTCCCAAGCATTATTTGATATTAATTTGGAAGCGGAAGAAGGGGATACGGTAGTATTGCTGGGTCCAAGTGGTGCTGGAAAAAGTACATTAATTCGTACATTAAATTTATTGGAAGTGCCAACAACCGGTCAATTAAGTATTGCCAACAATAAATTTGATTTATCAAAGGCAACTACTAATTCGAATGCGATTCGCCAGTTACGCCAAGATGTGGGAATGGTTTTTCAACAATACAATCTTTGGCCGCATCTGACAGTGCTTGAAAATTTAATTGAAGCGCCAATGAAAGTGTTAGGAATGGATGAATTAACGGCAAAAACAGAAGCAATGGAGTTACTAAAACGTTTACGCTTGGAAGAATACGTTGATCGTTTTCCTCTACATTTATCGGGCGGGCAACAACAACGGGTGGCTATTGCACGGGCGTTGATGATGAAACCGCAAGTACTGTTATTTGACGAACCGACAGCAGCCTTGGATCCGGAAATTACTGCACAAGTAGTGGATATTATTAAAGAATTACAGGAAACGGGCATTACTCAAGTGATTGTGACCCATGAAGTTAATGTGGCACAAAAAGTCGCAACAAAAGTCGTGTATATGGAGCAAGGAAAAATTGTAGAAATGGGATCAGCTGATTGTTTTGAACATCCGCAAACTGAGCAATTTAGACAATATCTTTCTCACTAAAACAATAAGGAGACATTATGAAAAAATTACTTTTAAGCGCAGTATTATTAGGTTCGGCAGCAATAGTAAATGCACAAGAAATTACTTTTGCGATGGAGCCAAGTTATCCCCCGTTTGAGTTTACCAATGAAAAAGGGGAGATCATTGGTTTTGATGTGGATGTAGCGAATGCTATTTGTAAAGAAATTCAAGCAACCTGCAAGTTTAAAGGTGAATCTTTTGATGCATTAATTCCAAATTTAAAGGCAAAACGTTTTGATGCTGCAATTTCCGCCATGGATATTACCGATGCACGCTCAAAACAGGTGTTATTTTCGGATGCCTATTATGATAGTACGGCAAGCTATGTAGCTTTAAAAGGTAAAGCAACCCTGGAAACGGCTAAAAACATTGGTGTGCAAAATGGTACAACTTTCCAACAATATACTGTTGCTGAAACGAAGCAATATTCACCAAAAGCTTATACGAGTTTACAAGACGCTATTTTAGACTTAAAAAATGGTCGTATTGACATTATTTTCGGTGATACTGCCGTACTTGCGGATATGATCGGCAAAGAACCTGAAATTCAATTCGTTGGTGAAAAAGTGACGAATAAAAAATACTTTGGTAACGGTTTAGGTATTGCAATGAATAAATCAAACAAAGAATTAGCCGAAAATTTAAATAAAGGTTTGGCGACAATTAGAGCAAATGGTGAATACCAAAAGATCTATGATAAATGGATGATTAAATAATTTATGTTTGCTGATTTTCTTTCTTTAATGTTTACGGCAGCCCTAATGACATTAGGGCTTGCTGTATGCTCCTTGGTTGTCGGTTTGCTGTTTAGCGTGATATTTGCTTTATTGGAAGCAAATCGGTTTGTGGGTAAACCTATGGCAATTTTTGTGGCATTGCTACGGGGATTACCAGAAATTCTTGTTGTTTTGCTCGTGTATTTTGGTTCAACTGAACTTGTAGAAATACTGACCGGCGAATACATTGAATTTAGTACATTCGGGTGTGGTGTTTTTGCCTTATCACTTATTTTTGCTGCTTATGCCTCGCAAACTTTACGCGGCGCAATTCAAGCTATCCCAAAAGGACAATGGGAATCAGGCGCTGCGTTGGGATTAAGTAAAGCCTATACGTTTATACACATTGTCGTGCCGCAGATTTGGCGTCATGCTTTGCCGGGGTTGAGTAATCAATGGTTAGTGTTGTTAAAAGATACGGCATTAATTTCACTTATTGGCGGAGATGATTTAATGCGCCAAGCGCAATTAATTAATACCAACACACATCAACCGTTCACTTGGTATGGCATTGCAGCATTAATTTACCTTGCTATAACATTAATCAGTCAAGTCGGTATTCGCCATTTAGAACTCCGTTTTACGCGTTTTGAAAGAGAGGTGAAATAATGTTCCAAGAATATTTATCCGTGATCGCGCAAGGGATTCCGACGAGCTTATTATTGACCTTTGTTTCGTTGCTGGTTGCTTTTTTATTAGCCTTAATTCTGACAGTGTTGCTTGCTATGGGAAATAGCTGGGTAAAAAGAGCGGTCAATTTTTACCTTGTTTTATTTACCGGCACACCGTTACTTGTGCAGTTTTTCCTAATTTATGCCGGTCCTGGTCAATTTGAATGGATTGTGAATAGCCCGCTTTGGCATCTTTTATCAAATGCATGGTTCTGTGCGGCATTGGCATTGGCATTAAACAGTGCTGCCTATTCAACCCAATTATTTTATGGTGCGGTGAAAGCGATCCCAAAAGGACAATGGGAAGGCTGTGCCGCGCTGGGTTTAAGCCGCTTACAAACATTAAAAATTTTGATCCCTTACGCATTAAAACGGGCGTTGCCGTCTTATAGTAATGAAATTATTTTGGTATTTAAAGGAACGGCATTGGCATCAACAATTACGATTATGGATATTATGGGCTATGCCCGCCAACTTTACGGCACTGAATATGACGCGCTGACAATTTATGGCATTGCCGGCGGTATCTATTTGATTATTACAGGGATTGCTACGCTGTTATTACGTAAGTTGGAAAATAAAGTACTTGCTTTTGAGCATTTAGATGTGAAAAAGGCGTAAAGTGCGGTCAATATTTTAAGAGAATGAGTGGGTTGCGTTGCAACCCATTTTTTTATGATTAAGTAACGAGGCTTGCAATGATAATAAACAAGGCAAAGATGCAAAACCAAATTAAGTGCAATTTTGTGCTTTTTCGGTTAATTTCCGCATTTTGCAAGCGTCTTTCTTCTAGCTTTTGTTTATAGATGACGAGATCTTCTTGTTTAAAAGAAAAGCCACAGTGTGGACAGTTTGTGGCGTGTTCGCTGATTTTTTGGCGACATTCCGGACAGCGGATAAGAGCCATTTCTATTCCTTATTAAATTAAACGATAGATTTTGATTTCGTACTTTGTTAGTTAGATTACTAAATACTGAATTAATAAAATAGCAATTCGCACCGTAGTCTATCAGTGAACGGTAAAATTACTAAACAGGATACTCTACTGTACTTATTGATGAATTACACCGTATTTTTTACTGTGTTTAAGATTTGAATGTTAAATGTGATATTCATCACAAAATTATGAGGTTTTTGTAAATTAAATTTTTTGTTTATTGAAATTTATCATAAAATACGGTCGCTTATTCAGAGCGTGATTTCAGTAACATAGTGATTATTTTGAGGTGCTTTTATGTTGTGGTTTTTCTTCTGTATAGCCATTTTGATTCTTGGCTATTTTATTTACGGAAAAATTATTGAAAAAATTTTTGTCATTAATCCTAAACGTCAAACTCCAGCTTATCAAATCAATGATGGTGTGGATTATATGCCAATGTCTAAAACCAAAATTTGGTTAATTCAATTATTAAATATTGCGGGTACCGGGCCAATTTTTGGACCTATTCTCGGGGCGCTATACGGACCGGTTGCCATGCTTTGGATTGTTATTGGATGTATCTTTGCCGGGGCGGTACATGACTATTTTTGCGGTATGTTAAGTATTCGTCATGGTGGTGCGACAATGCCTTATTTGGCTGGTAAGTTTTTAGGTCGTCCTGTAAAAGTATTTATCAATCTTCTTGCATTAGTGTTGTTATTATTGGTTGGTGTGGTATTTGTTGCAAGCCCGGCTCAATTAATGGGGACGATTACTATGGATATCTTCGGTGCTTCTCAAGGTGCATTGCAATTAGGTGATGCCGAAGCTGTTCATCAGGCGGTGGAAAGCGGAGGTCTTAAAGTATGGGGCATGGATAAAGCTACAATTGTTGCACTATGGACGATGATTATTTTCGCTTATTATATTCTTGCTACTTTATTACCTATCGATAAAATTATTGGTCGAATTTATCCGCTCTTTGGTGCCTTATTGCTCTTTATGTCTGTAGGAATGGTATATGGCTTGGTGTCGGCACACTTCAGTGCGGTAGATCCAATTGAATTTTTCCGCACTGTTAATGCAGATGGACAAGGATTAACATGGGAGAAATTCACACAAAACTTCCAAGTAAAAGGTGATGTTCCAATTTGGCCACTGTTATTCTTAACGATTTCTTGTGGTGCATTGTCAGGTTTTCATGCAACACAAACGCCACTAATGGCACGTTGTGCAGAGAATGAGAGTGAAGGTCGCTTCATTTTCTATGGCGCAATGATTACCGAAGGAATTATTGCATTAGTATGGTGTATGGTGGGGCTTGCATTCTATGAAAACCCACAAGCATTACAAGATGCAATTTCAGCCGGTTCTCCGTCTAAAGTAGTGTATGACAGTTCATTACACTTCCTAGGATTCATTGGGGGCATTTTTGCTGTGCTAGGTGTTGTAGTGCTTCCGATTACATCAGGTGATACGGCATTCCGTGCTGCACGTTTGCAATTAGCGGAAATCTTCAATATTGATCAACGTTCTCTTTCCAAACGTTTAGTGATTGCGATTCCATTGTTCGTATTAGGGTATTACGTTTCAACGATCGACTTTAGTATCTTATGGCGTTATTTCACTTGGGCAAACCAAATGACTGCAATGGTGATGTTATGGACCGCAGCTGCGTATTTATATCGATATCATAAATTCCACTGGGTTGCTTCTATCCCTGCTTGGTTTATCACTACCGTATGTTCTACTTACTTGTATTACAATAAAATCGGTTTCAGCTTAGATTATCAATTATCGGTATACTTAGGCTTTGCAACAACGATTTTATGTATTGTTTTATTCTTCGTCCTATTAAAACCATTAGGTGAGCGTGATGAAGAAGCCTATGTAAATACGACAAACGTATAATTTTCAACGCTTTGTAAAATCAAACCGTTCAAGTGAATGCTTGAGCGGTTTTTTCTTATCTGAAATTTATCGCATTTATATATTGGAATCGCTTGCAAGTTTGCTTTATAACCGATAGACTTGGCAGTTAAGTGGTGAAAAGTGGTTTTTTGTGGCGGTTTTTACCAGAATTTTAATCTTAAAGGATCAGAATCAATGTTTCGTGGTGCAGCAGCGGTAAATTTAGATTCAAAGGGAAGAATTGCGATCCCGACCCGCTATCGCGCAGAAATCATTGAAAAAAATCAAGGGCAAATGGTTTGTACAGTAGATATTCGTCAGCCTTGTCTATTGCTTTATCCTTTAGATGAATGGGAAAAAATTGAGCAGAAACTACTTTCATTATCTAATTTTGACCCTAACCAACGCCGTTTACAGCGGGTAATGCTTGGTTATGCTACCGAATGTGAAATGGATGCTCAGGGGCGTATTTTACTGAGTGGACCATTACGTCAACATGCAAAATTAGAAAAAGGTTTAATGTTGGTAGGGCAATTAAACAAATTTGAAATTTGGAGCGATACAGAGTGGATCGCACAAATTGATGAAGACATTGCTGTGGCAGGAACTGCCGAATTTGCAATGGATACGAATTTAAATATGCTGTCGTTCTAATTAACTTAGAAAAAGAACAGCAGCACTAGCGAGATAAGCGGTGCTTGCACCGCATTATCTTTTTTCAAACTTATTTATTAACGCTTACGAATATGCAAAATTCCTTTTCTTCAACTGAACATATTACGGTTTTACTCCATGAAGCAGTGGATGGTTTGGCATTGAAAGAAAATGGAATTTATATTGATGGCACTTTTGGACGGGGAGGTCACTCTCGTTTAATTCTTTCAAAACTCTCTCAAAACGGTCGTTTAATTGGTATTGATCGAGATCCTTATGCCATCGCTGAAGCGAAGAAGATTCAAGATCAACGTTTTCAGATTGAACATAATAGCTTTTCTCTACTTCCTGAAATTTGTGAAAAATTAGGTTTGGTTGGCAGGGTTGATGGTATTTTGCTTGATCTCGGCGTGTCGTCTCCGCAGTTGGATGAGGCAGAACGTGGTTTCAGTTTTATGAAAGACGGCCCACTCGATATGCGTATGAATACAAAACAAGGTTTGTCTGCAGCAGAATGGTTAAAACAGGTTTCTGTAGAGGATTTAACTTGGGTATTGAAAACCTTCGGTGAAGAACGATTTGCGAAACGTATTGCGACAGCAATTGTTGAGTACAACAAAAGTGCGGTCAAAAATGGCGAAAAAGGTTTATCACGAACACTACAGCTTGCTGAACTTATTTCCCAGGTAGTACCTTTTAAGGACAAGAACAAACATCCGGCAACCCGTAGTTTTCAAGCAATTCGAATTTTCATTAATTCTGAACTGGATGAATTGGAAAGCGTATTACATTCTGCATTAGAGATGTTGGCAGTCGGAGGGCGTTTATCGATTATTAGTTTCCATTCTTTAGAAGATAGAATGGTTAAGCACTTTATCAAAAAACAAAGTAAAGGAGAGCCGATTCCAAAAGGGTTGCCATTACGTGAAGATCAAATTCAACGCCACCAAAAATTAAAAGCTATTGGTAAAGCAATTCAGCCGTCAGAAGCAGAAATTCAGGTAAATCCACGTTCAAGAAGCGCAATGTTACGCATTGCTGAAAAAATCGGTTAGGGTAAAAAATGTTAGAAAATAATGAACGTTATCCTTTACAGAATCTTTTAGTAGAGGATTTATTTTCAGCAAATAAATTGGTTTCATTATTATTGTTATTAATTTTGATTTCTGCTATGGCAACAATTTGGTTAACGCACCAAACGCGTGGGCTAATCTCTGAAAATGGTCAGCTGGTTTTGCAACATCAAGCATTACAAGATGAATATCGCAATTTGCAGTTGCAAGAAGCCACCGAGGGCGATAACACAAGAGTGGAATTTATTGCGATTGGTACGTTAAAAATGAAAAGAATCAATAGCGACCAAGAAGTTGTTATTTTGGAATAAAAAATAAGTCAGGGTTGAGCAAATGGTTAGATTTAATTCATCAAAAAAATCAAATAAATCTAAGAAAACAATTAGAAAACTCTCCGTGTCCACAACAACGGCGATTAAACCCAATAAGCCAAAAATGGTGTTTGAGAGATGTTTTATACGCTGGCGTTATTTAATTGCCACAGGGCTTATTTTCTTCGGATTAGGCGCCTTAGTTGCTCGGGCTGCCTATGTTCAAGCGATCAATTCGGATATTCTTTCCGGTGAAGCGGATAAACGCTCTTTGCGTAAAGATGAAATTCTTTCGGTTCGCGGTTCAATTTTGGATCGTAATGGTCAGTTATTATCTGTAAGTGTGCCAATGAGTGCGGTAATCGCAGAACCTAAACGCATTCTTAAAGAAGGCTCGCTTGATGACAAAGAGAGAATCAAAGCTCTTGCGGATGTATTAGGTTTAAGCTATAACGAACTGGTCAAAAAAATTGAGAAAAATCCAAAATCAGGTTTTTTATATTTAGCACGTCAGGTTGAAGTAGGAAAGGCACAATATGTCAAAGAACTGAAAATTAAAGGAATTAGCCTAGAAAGCGAGCCACGTCGTTTCTATCCGCGGGTAGAAGAAACCGCACATTTAATCGGCTATACTGATATTGACGGTAATGGTATTGAAGGGATTGAGAAAAGTTTTAATACAATGCTGGTGGGCAAAGACGGTTCCCGTTTAGTACGAAAAGATAAACGAGGAAACGTGGTTGAACATATTGCCGACCAGAAAAAATACGATGCACAAGATGTGACACTCAGCATTGATGAAAAATTACAATCTATGGTATATCGTGAAATCAAAAAAGCGGTAACGGAAAACAAGGCGGAATCTGGTACTGCAGTACTTGTTGATGTGCGTACCGGTGAGGTGCTTGCAATGGCTAACGCACCTTCTTATAACCCGAATAATCGTGTCGGCGTGAAAGCTGAACTCATGCGAAACCGTGCAATTACCGATGTTTTCGAACCCGGTTCAACAGTAAAACCTTTTGTTGTTTTGACCGCACTTCAGCGTGGTGCGGCACAACGCAATGAAGTGATCAATACAGGGTCTTTTACCGTGAGTGGGAAAGAAATTGTGGATGTGGCACCTCGTCCTCAACAAACTTTAGATGAAATTTTAATTAATTCTAGTAACCGTGGGGTCAGCCGTCTTGCATTACGCATGCCGCCAAGTGCATTGATGGATACCTATCAGGCGGCAGGGCTAGGTAAAGCTACCGATTTAGGTTTGGTTGGTGAACAAGCCGGTGTGTTAAATGCAAATCGCAAACGTTGGGCAGATATTGATCGGGCAACGGTAGCTTATGGCTATGGTATCACCGCAACACCGCTACAAATGGCACGTGCTTATGCGACTTTAGGAAGTTTTGGCATTTATCGCCCGCTTTCCATTACTAAAGTGGATCCTCCAGTGATTGGTCAGCGTGTTTTTTCTGAGAAAACCACAAAAGAAATTGTGAATATGTTAGAAAAAGTAGCGATTAAAAATAAGCGTGCGATGGTTGAGGGCTATCGGGTTGGGGTGAAAACCGGTACTGCGCGTAAAATTGAAAATGGACGTTATGTGAATAAATACGTGGCATTTACGGCTGGGATTGCGCCAATTAGTGATCCGCGTTATGCACTTATTATTTTGATTAATGATCCAAAAGCCGGTCAATATTATGGTGGTGCGGTATCCGCGCCTGTGTTCTCCAGCATTATGGGATATGCTTTGCGTACCAATGGTATTGCACCTGATGTCGAGCCACTAGATAAAACGGCAAAACGCACGGTTCGTCTTACTTCACGTAAAACAGAACAAAATAATGTGAAACAGGCAAATTAAGGAAAAACAATGAAAAAACTAACCGCACTTTTTAATTTGCCTTTACTTCCTCAAGATATTGAAATTAATGAACTGGTTTTAGATAGTCGAAAAGTGAAATCCGGTGATCTGTTTGTCGCAATAAAAGGACATCAAGTTGATGCAACCTGTTTTATTGAACAGGCGATTTTAGCCGGTGCAAATGCGGTTGTCGCTGAAACTGGTTCGGTCGATATGCATTTAAGCGTAGTATATCAGCTGCAAAAACCGGTAATTTATTACTATAATTTGTCGGCAAATTTATCTGAGATTGCAGATAAATTTTATGATTCGCCGTCTAAAAAACTCACACTTGTTGGCGTTACCGGCACAAATGGGAAAACTACTGTATCTCAATTATTAGCGCAATGGGTTAGGCACTTAGGGAATAAGCCTGCTGTAATGGGGACTATTGGAAACGGGTTGTTAGGACAAATTATTGAAGCGAAAAATACCACGGGGTCACCGATCGAAATTCAATCTTCGCTTGCGTCTTTTGTTAATGCCGGTGCGGATTTTGCAGCCATTGAGGTTTCTTCTCACGGTTTAGTTCAACATCGGGTGGAGGCATTAGATTTTGATGTCGCAATTTTTACAAATTTAAGCCGTGACCATTTGGATTATCACGGTACGATGGAAGATTACACACAAGCGAAAAAACGTTTTTTCTTTGACTTATCTCCCGATTTGCAAATTTTAAATGCAGATGATCCGATAGGGGAGGAATGGTTAAAATCATTACCAAATAGCATTGCAGTCAGTTGTGAAGCCAATTTTCAATCAAATTCCAAACAATGGTTAAAAGCCAATTCAGTGCGTTTTACTCATGAGGGTACGATTATTGATTTTACATCCAGTTGGGGAAGAGGCACTCTGAACAGCCCATTAATTGGCGCATTTAATGTGAGTAATTTACTATTAGCTATGGCGACATTGCTTGCATTAGGCTATTCATTAGAGAGTTTAATCAATAGCGTTTCAACTTTACAAGGTGTTCGCGGCAGAATGGAAATGATTAAAGTTGAGGAAAAACCGGCTGTTATTGTAGATTATGCACATACGCCAGATGCTTTGGAAAAAGCACTTGTTGCCGCACGTGAACATTGCAATGGCAAACTATGGTGCATTTTTGGCTGTGGCGGCGATCGTGATAGAGGTAAACGTCCGTTAATGGCAAAAGTTGCCGAGCAATTTGCTGATATGGTGATTGTAACCACAGATAATCCGCGTACAGAAGAGCCTGATAAAATTGAGGCGGATATTGTTTCCGGTTTTAGTAATATGGATAACGTCGGGTTAATTTCTGATCGTGCACAAGCAATTGAATTTGCTATTCAAGGTGCGCAGAAAAATGACCTCATTTTGATTGCGGGAAAAGGCCACGAGGATTATCAAATTGTAGGGAATGAAATCTTGCATTTTTCCGATCAAAAGACGGCTGAGTTTTATTTAACCCAATAAATTTATCTAATTAATTCATGATTAATTTAACGACGCAACAACTTGCTCAAATTCTCAATGGAAAATTAATAGGGAGTGAGCAGGTTATCATTGAAAACATCAATACGGATACACGTCATCCTATTCCCAATCATTTGTTTTTTGCTCTAAAGGGTGAAACATTTGATGCCCATCAATATCTTCATCAAGCAATCGAACAAGGGGCGGTTGCTTTAGTTGTGCAACAAGCCGATCCTCATATTTCTATCCCGCAACTTGTCGTGGAAAATACGCGTTTAGCTTTAGGTCGTTTAGCCAAATGGTTGAGAGAAAAAATTAACCCTAAAGTTGTAGCGATGACCGGATCTTCCGGAAAAACTACGGTAAAAGAAATGACGGCAAGTATTTTGCAACAAACGGCAGGAAATCCGGATGCCGTGCTTTTTACTCAGGGGAATTTCAATAATGACATTGGGGTTCCGCTCACGTTATTACGTTTGGAAGAAAAACATCGTTTTGCGGTGATTGAGCTGGGCGCAAACCATCAAGGTGAAATTGATTACACGACTGCGCTTGCTCAACCTGAGGTGGCGTTAGTCAATAATGTTGCCGCGGCACATTTAGAGGGGTTTGGATCCTTAAAAGGTGTGGCACAAGCTAAAGGTGAGATTTATCGTGGTTTAACGGTAAATGGTGTTGCGATTATCAATGCGGAACATAATCATCTTGATCTTTGGCAAAAAGAAATTGGTGATCATTCCATTCAATATTTCAATGGTAAAGATTATTTTGCTAAAAATATTCAACCTAATGAACAAGGTTCGATTTTTACCTTAGTTTCCCCACAAGGTGAAATTGAGATCAATCTCCCATATTTAGGCGAACATAATGTAAAAAATGCCTTGGCAGCGACCGCACTTTCAATGAATATTGGGGCAACGCTGTCGGATGTTAAAAATGGGTTAGAGCAACGTTCTCAAGTGAAGGGGCGTTTATTCCCGATTCAAGTCAATAAAAATTTATTATTATTAGACGATACCTACAATGCCAATCAAGATTCTCTTTGTGCGGCTATTGATGTGTTGAAATCCTATAAAGCCTTTCGCATTTTATGCGTGGGGGACATGAAAGAGTTAGGGGAAAATTCCCTCGAAATTCATCGTCAAGTTGGGCAATATGCAAAGACGGCTCAGCTTGATTTAGTCTGCTCTTTTGGTTGTGAAAGTGCGGTCATTTCTGAAGCGGTTTTAGGCAAACATTTTACCGATAAAGCGGAAATGGTGGATTTTTTAGTTGTTCTTATTGAGAAACAATTAAAACAAAATCGACATATCGTTGTGCTTGGCAAAGGTTCTCGCTCAATGAAAATGGAAGATGTGATTTATTCATTAAAGGATAAAATTAAATGTTAGTTTGGCTTGCTGAATTCCTTGTTCGTTATGAAACCGCATTTAATGCAATTTCATATATTACTGTGCGCGCAATTCTTGCATTATTGACCGCACTTTTTATTTCCCTTTGGATTGGGCCGAAGGTCATTAAGCGTTTGCAAATATTAAAGTTTGGCCAAGAAGTACGTAATGATGGGCCGGAAAGCCATTTTGCGAAAAAAGGCACGCCAACTATGGGTGGTGTGATGATTCTTTTTGCAATTGGCATTAGTACATTGTTATGGGCAAATTTAGCCAATCCTTATATCTGGATTTGTTTATTTGTGCTATTTGGTTACGGTGCAATCGGTTTTGTCGATGATTACCGCAAGATCACACGTAAAAACACAGATGGTTTAATTGCACGTTGGAAATATTTCTGGATGTCTGTTGTCGCACTGATTGCGATTATTTGGTTATATTGGTTAGGGCATGACACGGATGCGACCCGATTAGTTGTGCCGTTTTTCAAAGATATTATGCCGCAGCTAGGTTTATTTTATATTGTGTTATCTTATTTTGTGATAGTGGGAACGGGTAATGCGGTTAATTTAACCGATGGATTAGACGGACTCGCTATCATGCCTACTGCATTGGTTGCCGGTGCTTTTGCTTTGATTGCATGGGCCACGGGTAACGTTAATTTTGCTGAATATTTACATATTCCTTATATCAAATACAGTTCTGAAGTTGTCGTATTTTGTACAGCGATTGTAGGCGCTGGGTTGGGTTTCTTATGGTTCAATACTTATCCTGCGCAAGTATTTATGGGCGATGTTGGCTCACTTGCATTAGGCGGTGCATTAGGCGTGGTTGCCATTTTGGTGAGACAGGAATTTCTACTTGTCATTATGGGAGGGGTATTCGTGGTCGAAGCGCTCTCGGTAATTTTACAGGTTGGTTCTTACAAATTACGCAAACAACGAATTTTCCGAATGGCACCTATTCATCACCATTTTGAGTTAAAGGGATGGCCGGAGCCGAGAGTGATTATTCGATTTTGGATTATTTCTTTAATGTTGGTGCTAATGGGGTTAGTGACACTTAAATTGAGATAGTCGGTTTCGCTCTTTCTTTTGAAAGAGCGAGTTCATTTTTTGTACCCAAATAAAACAATGCCAAAAAAGCGATTTTTAGTTAAATATTATTTAAAAAGTGCGGTCAAATTTGGCAGATTTTTATCTAAGTAAGAAAGTAGATTTTTTGCTAAACGAAAGCTGATATAGAAAACAGAATTAAACATTAGAAGTAAAACAAAATGAACAGTTATCAAAATAAAACCGTTACTATCATTGGATTGGGCAAAACCGGTTTGTCGTGCATTGAGTATCTTAATGCTCAGCAAGCAAATATCCGTGTGATTGATACTCGAGAAAATCCTGTTGGTGTAGATAAACTTCCTAAAAATATTCCACTCCATACAGGCAGTTTAAATCAACAATGGTTGAATGAAAGCGATATGATCGTCATCAGTCCTGGGCTTGCGGTAAAAACACCGGAAATTCAGACCGCACTTTCATTAGGTGTAGAAGCCGTTGGGGATATTGAATTATTTTGTCGTGTAGCCACAAAACCTATTGTGGCGATAACGGGTTCAAATGGAAAAAGTACCGTGACTACGCTCGTTTACGAGATGGCGAAAGCTGCTGGGCTGAAAGTGGGGATGGGGGGGAATATTGGTATTCCGGCACTCTCTTTACTGAATGAGGATTATGATCTTTATGTGTTGGAACTATCCAGCTTTCAATTGGAAACAACATACAGTTTAAAAGCGATGGCGGCAACCGTTTTGAATGTGACGGAAGATCATATGGATCGTTATGTGGATTTAGAGGATTATCGTCAGGCTAAATTGCGTATTTATCATCAGGCTGAAACCGCAGTGGTGAATAACGAAGACAAATTGACTTTAGGTGAGGGTAAAAATCAAGGGAAAAAGGTTGTTTCTTTTGCTGAACATAATGCGGATTATTTTATTAAAACCGAAAATGATAAATCGTATTTAATGGCAAAAAATGAGGTGATTTTACCTTGTGATGAAATGATGCTTGTTGGTCGTCATAATTATATGAATGCCCTTGCAGCATCAGCATTAGCACAGGCCGTTGGGGTAAATTTAGCGGCAATTCGTACCGCACTTCGACAATTTAGAGGACTAGATCACCGTTTTCAATTAGCCTATCAGGCAAATGGTGTACGTTGGATTAATGATTCTAAGGCAACCAATGTGGGAAGTACCGTTGCCGCACTGACAGGTTTATTGGTCGAAGGTAAATTACATTTGTTATTAGGTGGTGATGGAAAAGGCGCTGATTTTTCCGAATTAGCCGATCTGATTAATCAACCTCATATTATTTGCTATTGTTTTGGTCGTGATGGTGCGAAACTTGCAAAGCTTTCTCCGCAAAGCTATTTATTTGAAACTATGGTACAAGCGATTGACTTTTTACGACCAACATTACAAGTAGGCGATATGGTACTATTATCACCGGCTTGTGCTAGTCTTGATCAATTCGCTTCTTTTGAAAAGCGCGGTGAAGAATTTACGCGTTTAGCACAATTAAATTAATTAATAGCGCAATGGAATTTATTCAAAAAATTAAACAGAACCTTGATAGTTGGACTAGAATTACGCCACAGGGATTATTATATGATCGGGCGTTGTTTTGGCTTTTTGTAATTTTATTGCTCATTGGTTTGATTGCGGTAACTTCAGCCTCTATTCCGTATAGCTCAAGATTATTTAATGATGCCTTTTATTTTGCCAAACGTGATGCATTTTATGTGTTTCTCTCGCTTTTAACCTGTTATTTCAGTATGCAAATTTCGACCCAACAATGGGAAAAATGGCATGTCAAAATTTTTTTCTTAGCCATTGCATTGCTATTTGCTGTACTCGTTATCGGTTCTTCCGTCAATGGTGCAAAACGTTGGATTTCTCTTGGCGTACTTAATTTTCAGCCGGCAGAATTTGCTAAATTGGCCCTTGCTTGTTTCTTAGCCAGTTATTTTACTCGCCGTTATGATGAAGTGCGATCAAATAAATTGAGTGCTTTTAAACCCTTCATTGTTATGGGAATAATGGGCGGATTTTTATTGGCTCAGCCGGATTTGGGGAGTACGGTCGTATTATTCGTTATTACCTTTGGTATGCTTTTTATTGTTGGAGCAAACTTCTGGCAATTTGTCGGTTTAGTCGTAACCGGCATATTATTGTTTGTCTGGCTAGTGCTTTCCGCCTCTTATCGTTTAAAACGTTTTACCGGTTTCCTAGAACCGTTTAAAGATCCTTATGGTACGGGATTTCAGCTGACTAACTCACTGATGGCATTCGGACGAGGTGAAATAACAGGGGAAGGCTTAGGTAATTCTATTCAAAAATTAGATTATTTACCGGAAGCGCATACCGACTTCATCATGGCGATTATTGGTGAAGAATTCGGATTTATCGGTATTTTTGTGGTCGTTATTTTGTTAGGATTGTTGGTTTTCCGAGCACTAAAAATTGGGCGTGAATCACTACAATTAGAACAACGTTTCCGTGGCTTCTTTGCTTTCGGTATCAGCTTTTGGATTTTCTTTCAAGGCTTTGTGAATTTAGGGATGGCGCTGGGTATGCTACCAACAAAAGGTTTAACTTTCCCGTTAGTGAGCTACGGCGGTTCAAGTATTATTATTATGTCGGCAACGATTGGTATTTTATTGCGTATTGACCATGAAAACCGTTTACAGCGGGGCGGGCAAGCGCGTTTGCGTGATGATTAGGAATAAAAATGAATAAGTCTAAAAAACTATTGGTGATGGCGGGAGGCACAGGTGGACATGTTTTCCCGGCTATCGCAGTCGCTCAAACTTTACAGCAACAAGGATGGGAAATCTGCTGGCTCGGTACAAAAGATCGTATGGAAGCCAAACTTGTGCCGGAATACGGTATTCCGATTCGTTTTATTCAAATTTCCGGTTTGCGGGGGAAAGGTATTAAAACCTTATTAAATGCACCTTTTGCTATTTTACGTGCCATATTTCAAGCAAAAAAAATTATCCAAGAGGAAAAGCCAAATGCTGTGTTAGGTATGGGAGGTTATGTTTCCGGACCGGGCGGAGTGGCTGCAAAACTCTGTGGGGTGCCGATAATTTTACACGAGCAAAATGCCGTTGCTGGATTAACCAATAAATGGCTGGCAAAAATCGCTACCCGTGTATTGCAAGCTTTTCCTAATGCGTTTCCGAATGCGGAAGTTGTTGGTAATCCCGTTCGTCAAGCACTATTTCAAATGCCATCGCCGGAGGAGCGTTTTTCTCATCATGGCGAAAAATTGCGTGTACTGGTAGTAGGTGGAAGTCAAGGGGCTCGAGTATTGAATCAAACGCTGCCAAAAGTTGTCTCACAACTAGCAGATAAACTGGAGGTTCGCCATCAAGTAGGGAAGGGCGCAGTAGAAAATGTGACCGCTCTTTATGGTGAGAATGCCTCAAAAGTAAAAATCACCGAGTTTATTGATGATATGGCAGAAGCCTATGCATGGGCGGATGTCGTGATTTGTCGTTCCGGTGCGTTAACGGTATGCGAACTCGCTGCTGTCGGTACGCCGGCAATTTTTATCCCCTTCCAACATAAAGATCGGCAACAGTATCTTAATGCAAAATATTTGGCCGATGTTGGGGCGGCTAAAATTGTAGAACAAATAGATTTAACGCCGGATATTTTAATTACTTATTTACAGAGTTTTACACGTGATGAACTTTTAAAAATGGCGGTCAAGGCAAAATCGATGTCTGCCCCATTAGCTGCGAAACGTGTCGCAGATGTGATTATTGAAAATGCAAAATAATAAAATAATGATGTAAAAAATCCTTTGGAATTTGACCGCACTTTTTAAATGCTCAGATATTTTCCAAAAGAGAGAAGGAAATAAGATGAAACATTCTCACGAAGAAATTAGAAAAATTATTCCTGAAATGCGCCGGGTTCAGCAAATTCATTTTATTGGTATCGGTGGTGCCGGTATGAGTGGGATTGCTGAAATTCTTTTGAATGAAGGTTATCGAATTTCAGGTTCGGATATCGCAGACGGTGCGGTTACCCAACGTCTTGCACAGGCTGGGGCAAGCGTTTTTATTGGTCATAAAGCTGAAAATATTGATGGCGCGAGTGTTGTTGTTGTATCCAGTGCGATTCACGAAGATAATCCGGAGTTGGTTGCCTCAAAAAAAAATCGTATTCCGGTGATCCAACGTGCGCAAATGTTGGCGGAAATTATGCGTTTTCGTCACGGTATTGCTGTGGCGGGAACGCACGGTAAAACCACTACAACAGCAATGCTGTCGATGATTTATACGCAAGCAAAATTAGATCCTACCTTTGTGAATGGCGGATTAGTAAAATCTGCCGGAAAAAATGCCCATCTTGGTGTGAGCCGTTATTTAATTGCGGAAGCGGATGAAAGCGATGCGTCTTTCTTACACTTACAACCTATGGTTTCTGTGGTAACAAATATTGAGCCGGATCATATGGATACTTATGAAGGCGATTTTGAGAAAATGAAAGCCACTTATGTGAAATTCCTTCACAATCTTCCTTTTTACGGTTTAGCGATGATGTGCGCGGATGACCCTGTTTTAATGGAGCTGGTTCCGGGAGTGGGGCGTCAGGTTATTACTTACGGTTTCAGTGAACAGGCGGATTATCGTATTGAAGACTACGAGCAAATCGGTTTTCAGGGGCATTATAGAGTGATTTGCCCGAATGGGGAATGTCTTAATGTACTGCTAAATGTGCCGGGCAAACATAATGCATTAAATGCTACTGCGGCATTGGCAGTTGCTAAAGAAGAAGGGATTAATAATGAAGCGATCTTAGAAGCACTTGCAGATTTCCAAGGTGCTGGACGTCGTTTCGATCAACTTGGTGAGTTTATTCGCCCAAATGGAAAAGTACGTTTAGTGGATGATTATGGGCATCACCCTACCGAAGTAGATGTGACGATTAAAGCCGCACGTGAGGGCTGGCGAGATAAGCGTATTGTGATGATTTTCCAACCGCATCGTTATTCACGTACCCGTGATTTATTTGATGATTTTGTTCAAGTGCTTTCACAAGTGGATGCACTTATTATGCTGGATGTTTATGCTGCCGGTGAAACGCCAATTGTAGGCGCTGACAGTAAAGCACTTTGTCGTTCAATCCGTAATTTGGGTAAGGTAGATCCTATTTGGGTATCGGATACGGTGCAATTAGGCGACGTGCTTGATCAAATTATTCAAGACGGTGATTTAATTTTAGCGCAAGGGGCCGGTAGCGTGAGTAAAATTTCTCGTAGTTTGGCAGATGCTTGGAAAAATTAGTGCAGAGTACGATAGTGTAATCTAACAAATATTAAAGTTAATCGTGATGAATAGGATATAAGATGAATTTAAAACAAGAAAAAATTGCCGTGTTATTAGGCGGTACATCAGCTGAACGTGAAGTTTCTTTAAATTCCGGTAAAGCGGTTTTAGAAGCCCTTGTCAGTCAAGGTTATAGCGCCCATCCCATAGATCCGAAAGAATATGATGTTGTAAATCTTAAAAAAGACGGTTTTGATCGGGTATTTAATATTTTACATGGTCGTGGTGGTGAAGACGGCACTATGCAAGGCTTATTAGAACAAATCGGTTTACCCTATACCGGCTGTGGTGTAATGGCCTCCGCTTTGACGATGGATAAGATGCGCACCAAAATGTTGTGGAAAGCGTTTGGTTTACCTGTTGC
Source organism: Rodentibacter genomosp. 2 (assembly GCA_001999425.1). Taxonomy (GTDB): domain Bacteria; phylum Pseudomonadota; class Gammaproteobacteria; order Enterobacterales; family Pasteurellaceae; genus Rodentibacter. The sequence continues at coordinate 26,746 of MLHP01000016.1, forward strand.
CGAGATGGAAGTGGTGACACGTGATAATTTAGCTCAATTAGATCCGCAAGCTGTTGTGGAAAGATTAGGGCTACCATTAATGGTTAAACCTTCTTTAGAAGGTTCTAGCGTAGGTTTAACAAAGGTTAAAAGCGTAGAAAACTTAAAAAGTGCGGTTGAATTTGCGCTTAAATTTGATAACACAATTTTGATTGAAGAATGGCTTGCCGGTGATGAATTAACTGTGCCAGTGTTAGACGGTCGGGTATTGCCCGCAGTTCGCATCGTACCGGAGGGTGAATTTTATGATTATGAGGCAAAATATATTTCCGATAATACGAAATATTTTTGTCCGGCAGGATTAACCACAGAACGTGAACAAGCATTGGCAATACTGGTCAAGCAGGCTTATGATGCTGTAGGCTGCCGCGGTTGGAGCCGTATTGATGTGATGTGTGATGCGAAGGGAGATTTCCGTTTGGTGGAAGTGAATACCAATCCGGGAATGACCAGTCATAGTTTATTTCCAAAATCGGCTGCAACAGCGGGCATTTCTTTTGAGCAACTTGTCGTGAATATTCTGGAGTTGAGCGCGCAATGAATGTGCTGAAACGTAAAAGCACACCTAATACCCGATATGGTGAACCAAGATTCAAATATTTTTTACAACTTCGTCTCTTGATCGTCATATTATGTATCGGATTTGGGTATTTTGTTTATCCAAATTGGCAAAATTGGTTGGAGAGTCTTGATTCTAAACCAATTAGTGCTTATGCGATCGTCGGTAAAACAGAATTTACCGATTATGCAGATGTTCAGGATGTTTTGCTTAAAATGGGTACATTAAAAGGTTTTTGGGGACAAGATGTTAAAGTTATTCAAGAACAAATTGAAACCTTACCTTGGATAAAAGGTGCAGTTGTTCGTAAAATTTGGCCAAATCGCCTAAGTATTTGGTTGACAGAATATATTCCTGTTGCGATTTGGAATAAGACGGAGTTTGTCACAAAGGACGGAACCGTTTTTCAATTGCCGATGGAGCGTTTAAAAAATAAAGTGTTGCCTTATTTAGGCGGCCCAGATTACCAGAGCCCAAAAGTGCTTGAGGTATGGAATCAGATTTATGCCGATTTCAAGGCGAAAAATTTAAATGTAAAAGGTGTCACTATTGATGCGCGTGGTGCATGGCAAGTTACACTTGATAATGATATAGTACTGAAATTAGGGCGTGGAGAATGGAAATCAAAACTCGAACGTTTTGTGACAATTTATCCACAAATTGAAGTTGAAGAAGGCAAACGAATTGATTATGTCGATTTACGATATACATCAGGTGCAGCAGTCGGAATGACGGATAAATAAGATTTAGTGGGTGTAATAAAATATGGCAAAAGTGGTTGAAACAAAGGCAATTGTTGGACTTGAAGTCGGTACATCAAAAGTCGTTGCTGTCGTTGGTGAAGTATTACCTGATGGCGTAGTAAACGTATTGGGCGTTGGTAGCTGTCCTTCAAAGGGAATTGATAGTGGAAGTATTACGGATTTAGATGCGGTAGTGAGTTCTATTCAACGTGCTATTGAATCTGCCGAGTCAATGGCGGATTGTCAGATTATGAGTGTAACTTTGGCAATTACCGGAGAACATATTCAAAGTTTAAATGAAAATGGATTTGTTCCAATCGGTGAGAGTGAAGTTACGCAAGATGAAATTGATTCTGCCCTGCATAATGCAAGCACAATTAAATTGCCGGAAGGTGTCTCTTTATTACACGTTATCCCACAAGAATATGCGGTGGATCGTCAGTTAAATATTAAAAACCCCCTTGGTTTACAAGGCGTTCGTTTGAATGCTCATGTGCATTTGATTGCTTGTCATCAAGATTGGCAAAATAATTTAAAAAAAGCGGTGGAACGCTGTGGCTTACAAGTAGATAAGGTTGTGTTCTCAGGCTTTGCTGCAACTCACTCGGTTTTAACCGAAGATGAAAAAGATCTTGGTGTTTGTTTGATTGATTTCGGTGCGGGTACAATGAATGTGATGGTTTTCACGAATGGCGCTTTACGTTTTAGTAAGGTGATCCCCTACGCCGGTAATATTGTGACTAATGATATTGCCCATGCCTGTACTATTTCGCGTGCAGAAGCAGAGCGGGTTAAAGTGAACTATGCAAGTGCGGTATATCCGGCACGTTTGCACGGTGATAAAAAGATTGAGGTTGCCAGTATCGGCGGTCGAGCTCCCCGTTCTTTAACAACAAGTGATTTATCTTTAATCACTTCAGCACGTTATACGGAACTTCTTGGCGTTGTGAAGGACGAATTAGACAAGCTAAAAGCGAATTTAGAAAGCAACCACATTAAATTTGAATTGATTGCTGGAGTTGTCATTACTGGTGGTGGTGCCCAAATTAAAGATTTAAAAGAGTGTGCGATGGATGTATTTGGTTGCCAAGTTCGAATCGGTAGTCCGTTAAATATTACCGGCTTAACTGATTATGTAAACCGTCCGCAATATTCAACAGTAATAGGGTTGTTACAGTATAGTCACAGTAATAGTGATGATCTTATCGGTGGCGATGACGATTCTGAAGGGAATATTTTCGGCACAATTTGGTCAGGAATTAAAAAAATCGCAAATAAAGTGCGGTCAGAATTTTGATTATTTTGAATTTTCATCTACAATACCAAACAGTTTAACTTTATTAAAATGCTAGCAGAGTATTAGCAGAACGGAGAACGCAAATGTTATACCCAGATTATGGTGATTTTGAAGAGCAGTCAGGTGCACTGATTAAGGTAGTCGGTGTTGGCGGCGGTGGCGGTAATGCTGTAAACCATATGGTTGCCAATATGATTAAACAAGACATTGGCGGTACTTTTCTTGGTGAGAATACTCTTGATAGCGAAGAACATGGAAAAATTATTTTTTATGCGGTGAATACCGATGCACAAGCGTTACGGAAAAGCCAAGTTCAGCAAACCGTACAAATTGGTGGTGCGACAACAAAAGGTCTCGGAGCCGGGGCGAATCCTAATGTAGGTCGTAAAGCGGCGGAAGATGATCAGGAAGAAATCCGTAAAATGCTTGAAGGTGCCGATATGGTCTTTATTGCCGCCGGTATGGGGGGCGGTACCGGTACAGGTGCGGCACCTATTGTAGCTAAAGTAGCAAAAGAATTGGGTATTTTAACTGTTGCGGTTGTTACAAAGCCATTTGCTTTTGAAGGCAAAAAACGTATGCAGTTTGCAGAGCTGGGTATTAAGGATCTTGCTCAATATGTTGATTCAATGATCATTATTCCTAATCAGCAAATTCAAAAAGTTCTCCCTAAAAATGCAACATTAATTGATGCATTTGCTGCTGCGAATGATGTGTTACGTAACTCAGTGATGGGTATTTCAGATATGATTACCTCGCCTGGCATGATTAACGTTGATTTTGCGGACGTGAGAACTGTTATGTCAGAGATGGGACAAGCAATGATTGGTTTTGGTTCTGCACATGGTGCGCCGGGTGAAGGTCGTGCAGAGGAAGCGGCAAGAATTGCTGTACGCAATGATTTATTGGAAAAAGTTGATTTAACCAATGCTAAGGGTATTTTGATTAATATTACGGGCGGTTTTGATATTGCATTTGATGAGTTTAATGTAGTAGGTGATACTATTCACAGTTTTGCTTCGGAAGATGCAACGATTGTTGTAGGGACAACATTAATACCGGAAATGAGTGATGAAATCCGCGTAACTATTGTTGCAACAGGTTTAGGTGAAATTACGCCAAATGAGACCATTCAGGTACAAAAAACGACTCAACCGTTATCACCACTTCACCAACCGGTAGATGGGAATTCACACTCAATTTCGTTGAGAACGCAAGAGCAACAACCTATTACAACGTTTAGACAGCCGGAGCCGATACGTTCTCCAGAGAGAAACCAGCAGCCGACAGATTATCGTGGTGGCTTAGAAAGACCAATCACTGAACGTTTGTCTTCTTTTAAAAAATTTGATCCAAACGCAATAGATCAAAGCGATAAGTAATAAATAAAATCTTGTTGTGAAACAATAAGGTAAAGAGAATGATGATTAAACAAAGAACATTAAAACAAAGTATTAAAGTAACCGGTATCGGTTTGCATAGCGGCAAAAAGGTGACTTTAACACTACGTCCGGCAATGCCAAATACCGGTGTGATTTACTGTCGTACCGATTTAAATCCGCCAGTAACATTCCCAGCGAATGCGGATTCTGTGCGAGATACGATGCTTTGTACCGCACTTGTCAATGAGCAAGGCGTTCGTGTTTCAACCGTTGAACATTTAAATGCGGCATTAGCGGGTCTCGGTATTGATAATATTATTATCGAAGTAGATGCACCTGAAATTCCAATTATGGATGGTAGTTCAAGTCCGTTTATTTACTTGTTATTAGATGCCGGTATTGAAGAGCAAAACGCAGCGAAGAAATTTATTCGTATCAAACAAAAAGTACGGGTGGAAGATGGAGATAAATGGGCAGAGTTTACTCCTTACAATGGTTTCCGTTTAGATTTTACTATTGATTTTGAACATCCTGCCATTGGTAAAAATGTGCGTAACTATGTGATGGATTTTTCAGCCCAGGCATTTGTTCATCAAATCAGTCGTGCAAGAACCTTTGGTTTTATGAAAGACATAGAATATCTTCAATCCCAAGGTCTAGCGCTTGGCGGTAGTTTAGACAATGCGATTGTATTGGATGATTACCGTATTTTGAATGAAGAAGGATTGCGTTTTAAAGATGAGTTAGTTCGTCATAAAATGTTGGATGCCATTGGAGATCTTTATATGGCGGGTTACAACATTATCGGTGATTTCAAAGCTTATAAATCGGGGCATGGTCTAAATAACAAATTGCTTCGTGCGGTTATTGCAAATCAGGAAGCGTGGGAATTTGTTACCTTTGAAGATAAGGGACAAGCACCACTCGGGTATGTTACACCAGCCCAAGTACTGATTTAGTTATTTTCGGTTAAAAAGCTATATTTCCCTAAAAGAAGTATAGCTTTTTTATTTTACTCGCTCTAGAAAGAGCGGTTAATTTAGGATGAGTTTTCATGAAAAAGTTATTCACAGTTTTGCCTTTAGTTCTTGCAACATCTGCAGTAATGGCATACGAGCAGGACAAAACCTATCACTTCACACTTCTTCACACTAATGATACCCATGGGCATTTTTGGCCGAATAATAAGGGTGAATATGGTTTTCCTGCACAAAAAACAATTATTAATCGAGTGAAGGCTGAGGTAGAGAAAAAAGGTGGTTCGGTTATTTTATTAAATGCAGGTGATTTTAATACCGGTGTGCCTGAATCGGATATGCAAAATGCCGAACCGGATATTCAAGCGATGAATGCAATGGGCTATGAAGCGACGGTATTGGGCAATCACGAGTTCGATAATCCGCTACAAATGTTGGGAATGCAAGAATCATGGGCTAAATTTCCATTTTTATCAGCAAATGTGTTCAACAAGAAAACGAATCAACCGCTTGTTAAACCTTATATCGTTTTAGACAAACTGGGATTAAAAGTTGCCGTTGTCGGATTAACTACAGAAGATACGGCAAAGCTCGGTAATCCTGAATATACCGGCAATGTTATTTTTAAAGATCCGACAGAATCTGCGAAAGAAATATTAAAAGAACGCAATGAAAAAGAAAAAACGGATGTAAAAATTGCACTCACCCATATGGGCTATTATTATGATGCACAATATGGATCGAATGCGCCGGGGGATGTATCACTTGCACGTAATTTAGATAAAGGCGCATTTGATATGATCATTGGCGGACATAGTCATGATCCTGTTTGTGTGGACGAAAAAGGCGTATGGATTAAGGATTATAAACCAACACAACCTTGCAAACCGGATTATCAAAATGGTACTTGGATTATGCAGGCCTATGAATGGGGTAAATATGTCGGACGTGCGGATTTTGAGTTTAAAAACGGTGAATTAAAACTGGTAAATTATGAATTAATCCCGGTGAATTTGAAGAAAAAAGTCACTAAAGAGGATGGCAAAACAGAATACGTTCTTTATGGCGAAGAAATTCCACAAGATCCGGAAATGGAAAAACTATTAAAAGCCTACCAAAATAAAGGCGATGAACTTTTAGGGCGTGAACTTGGCGAGTTAAATGGCAAGTTGGAGGGAGATCGTAATGTGATTCGTTTTAAACAAACGAATCTTGGGCATCTCATCGCAGAAGCGCAACGTGAGCGTGCCGGTGCAGATATTGGTATTATGAATTCAGGCGGTATCCGAGATTCAATTCAACCGGGTAAAGTCACTTATCGTGATATTTTAAAAGTGCATCCCTTTGGTAATATTGTGAGCTATGTGGATTTAACCGGTAAGGAATTACTTGATTATTTAAATGTTGTTGCATTAAAAGAAGTTGATTCCGGCGCTTATGCACAATATTCCGGTATTTCTATGGTAGTAAATAAAGCTGCTCAAAAAGTGGAAAACGTGAAAATTCAAGGTAAACCGTTAGATTTAACAAAAACTTATCGTGTTTCTTTACCGAGTTATAATGCCGCTGGTGGAGATGGTTATCCTGTTGTTACTAAAAATCCTACTTTCTTAAATACGGGTTTTATTGATGCTGAAGTGCTGGCGAAATATATTTGGAAAAACTCACAAAAAATGCCGCTTGATGCATCAAAATATGATCCAAAAGACTCAGTAACTTTTAAATAAGGATGATTATGGCTTTAGAATTGTCTGAAATCAGACAGCAAATTACACAAATAGATCGAAATCTTTTGAAGTTGCTTTCCGAACGTCACCGTTTGGCTTTTGATGTGGCAAGAAGTAAGGAAATAACTCAAAAAGCTTTGCGCGATGAGGAACGGGAGCAACAACTTCTACAAGAGCTTATACAATTTGCAGAGAATGAAAATTATCAGCTTGAAGCACAATATATCACCTCAATTTTCCAAAAGATTATTGAGGATTCCGTATTAACCCAGCAAGTATATTTACAAAATAGATTGAATGAGCAACGCAGCCAAAATTTGCATATCGCCTTTTTGGGGAAACGGGGATCTTATTCTAATTTAGCCGCACGTAATTATGCTGCACGTTATCAAAAACAGTTTATCGAACTCGGTTGTCAATCCTTTGAGCAAGTATTTGAAAAAGTGAAAAATGGCGAAGCGGATGTTGGTATTCTTCCCTTAGAAAATACGACCTCAGGGGCCATCAATGAAGTCTATGATTTGCTTCAACATACGGATTTATTCCTCGTTGGCGAGCTTGCGTACCCGATTAAACATTGTGTTTTAGTGAACGATGCGACAAATTTGAGTCAAATTGATACTTTATATAGCCATCCACAAGTGATTCAGCAATGCAGCCAGTTTATTCATAGCTTGGATCGCGTTCATATTGAATATTGCGAGAGCAGTTCACATGCGATGCAGTTGGTATCAAGTTTGAATAAACCAAATATTGCTGCATTAGGTAATGAAGACGGTGGAAAGCTATATGGTCTAAGTGTGTTAAAAACGAATATTGCGAATCAAGAAAATAATATTACCCGCTTTATTGTTGTATCAAGGGAAGCGCACGAAGTTTCCCCACAAATTCACACTAAAACCTTATTGTTGATGACCACTCCACAACAAGCCGGCTCTTTGGTTGATGCACTTTTTATATTTAAAAAATATCAAATTAATATGACGAAGCTTGAATCTCGTCCTATCTACGGTAAACCTTGGGAAGAAATGTTTTATTTGGAAATTGAAGCGAATATCCATCATCCCAATACTCAAGATGCATTGGAAGAGCTGAAAAATCATAGTAATTACTTAAAAATTTTAGGCTGTTATCCAAGCGAAATCATAAAACCAGTGAATATTTAGGAAAAAGAGCGGTCATGAAAATCAGTGTTTTTATGACCGCTCTTTTTGTGGATTTTTCTTTTAAAGAGACAATAAAATGTAACGATAAGAAGAAAAATTGTCCTTGAGTTTAGTTATTAAAATAAACTTTCTTTAACGCCATCTCTAGGCCACGAAATTCGGCTAAACCTTTTAATCGACCAATTGCAGAATAGCCCGGGTTGGTTTTTTTATGTAAATCATCTAGCATTTGATGACCGTGATCCGGGCGCATTGGAATTAAACGGGTTTCACCTTTGCCTAATCGACGATATTCTTCACTTAATAAGGCTTTCACCACATTAAACATATCCACGTCCCCTTCTAGGTGAGCAGCTTCATGGAAACTGAGCGGATTATTCTCACGTTGGGTCGAGCGTAAATGAGCAAAATAAATTCTATCGGCAAATTGTTCCGTCATTTTCACTAAATCATTATCAGAACGTACGCCGTAAGATCCGGTACACATCGTGAAACCATTGGCAGGTAAGGGTTGGGTTTCTACAAACCATTGCATATCTTCAATAGTAGATACGATTCGTGGTAAGCCTAAAATCGGGCGGGGCGGATCATCCGGATGAATCGCCATTTTAATGCCAACTTCCTGCGCAACCGGCACGATCTCATTTAAAAAATAAGCCAAGTGGGTGCGGAATTTTTCAGGAGAAATATTTTTATAACGATTTAACTGGCCTTGAAATTCATCCAATGTGTAGCCTTCTTCCGCACCGGGAAGCCCTGCAATAATATTTCGGGTAAGCTGCTGAATTTCTGCATCTGTCATTTGATCGTAGTAGGCTTTTGCGGAGGTGATTTCTTCTTGGTTATAAATACTTTCAGCCCCTGGGCGTTTTAGAATATGAAGTTCAAATGCGGCAAAGGCAATATGATCGAAACGTAAGGCTTTTGAACCATCCGACAATTCATAAGCCAAATCTGTTCTTGTCCAATCCAAAACCGGCATAAAATTGTAACACACCGTATCAATGCCACATTGTGATAAATTACGTAAAGTCTGTTTGTAATTATCAATCCATTGTTGATAACTCCCGGTTTGGGTTTTGATTTCTTCATGAACCGGTACACTCTCCACAACAGACCAAGTTAAGCCAGCATTTTCTATTTCAGACTTACGTTTTTCAATTTCTTCAATACTCCAAACTTCACCATTAGGAATGTGATGAAGTGCGGTCACAATACCGGTTGCTCCGGCTTGTCGAATATCAGATAAAGAAACCGGATCTTTGGGGCCATACCAACGCCATGTTTGTTCCATTTTTAAACTCCTCTCATATTTTTAACGATCGACAACAATCGGACTCATATTAAACAAATAACCGTCAAAATTCGGATCATCTACATCTGATAATTCAAAAAGTTTTTGTTTAACGTTTTCTAAATGTTGCCACATTGCTTTTTTTGCCATTGCAGGATCTTTTCTCTGCAAGGCCGTAATAATATTCTCATGATCTTGCAACCAGAGATGGCGATAGCTTTGATTTGGAATGTGAAGATGAAGTCCTTTCCACATTTGGCTATTTGTACGAAGATCCCACAGTGCTTTTTGCATCTGTAAGATGACTTCGTTTTGAGTAATTTCTGCTATGGTACGATGAAAATCTTCATCTGCAACATAATCTTCATCACCTTTTTCAAGGGTGCTTCGTTCTCTCGCCAGAATCTCTTTTAGTTTAGTAATATCGGAGCGTGTCGCTTGTAGTGCAGCAAATTCGGCAATACTACTTTCTAATAACTGGCGAGCTTGTAAAAGTTCAAAAGGCCCTACATCTACATTATCCAAAAATTCATCATTGCTTGCTGCCCGTTGTGGTAATGCAATCACGTACACCCCAGAGCCTTTACGAACTTCAACGAGGTTCTCCAATTCAAGCATAATGATAGCTTCTCGAATGACTGTACGGCTTACATCAAAATAATCGGCTAAATCACGTTCGGCAGGTAATTTATCGCCTATTTGATATTGGTGATTATTTAGTTGTTCTTTCAGTTCATTTCCTATTTTTTTATAGGAACGTAAGTCATCGACGTTCATAAGTTTTTCCTAATGTTAATCTAATAAACTCAATTTGTAGTTTGGATTCGTTACCTGACCATTAATGATTAATTTTCGATGTTCTTTTTCAGGAAGACGAAAATTAATCTCATGATATTTTGGTAAATAATCACCAGATTTCTCTAATGTGAGTTCTATTGTTTGATTAGTACATTTCAGATGAATATCTAGTCTCAAGAACTTACCTTTTAAATAATCGAAACTTTCACCATCATCATCAAAAATAGTGATATTTTTCTCTCCTTGATGAATAAAAGGCATAATTAATAATTCTCGATAATCATCAGATAATGTATTTTTGTGACCTTTTCTTGCCATTGGAATGACACTTCCTGCTCTTAAAAATAATGGAATTCTTTCTAATGGCGCATCAGCTGTGATTTTTTCGCCGCCATTAAACCATTTATGTGTGTAAAAGTCATACCAGCCGACAAAATTTTGTGGTAAATACACATTACGTATTCTTTGATTAGGTTCAACTACAGACGCAACTAATAAATCTTCACCAAAGAGATAATCATCATTTTCTTCAAAGGTATTTATATCATGCTCATGGTCAAGAAATGTTGGGCGTAGCATCGGCTCATAATCATGATATGCTTTCCATAAAGTATTGTACAAATAAGGCATTAAAGAATAGCGTAATTGGATTGCATCACGAATGATATTTGTTATTTCAGGGTACATCCATGGTTCGTTAACTGTCTTGTCATCATTCCAAGAATGAATTGTGAAACGAGGATGCATAACACCATTTTGAACCCATCGTACAAATAATTCAGGATCAGGTTTATTACCCGAAAAACCGCCAACATCGTGCCCCACGTTATAAAGCCCAGAAAGACTCATGCCTAGTCCCATTTTGATGTTATAACGCAGGGTATTCCAACTTGTGCGATTATCCCCTGACCAAGTTTGTACATAGCGATTCATACCCGGAGATCCCGAACGTGAAATCAAGTATGGGCGTTTATTAGGGGTGTGTTCTAACTGTGCCTCGTAAGATGATTTCATCATCAATAACGGTTGTAATGGGCGTAATAATTTAACAGGTATACCTTTTCCAAAGTAATGGCATCTCGCATAGTTATCCCATATTTCAAATTCGTTATTATCATTCCAAGTTGAATCAATACCATAATCGAGCAATTGTTTTTTTACATTATTTTTCCACCAATTGATGGTATTCATATTCGTAAAATCTAAATGGGATCCCTCGTCATCCCAAAACATCGATCTTTCTGGATGTTCGGATTCGGAATCTTTAATAAATAGTCCCAAGTTCTCTACTTCTTGATAACGTGGATGATCCTGTAATAAACAAGGCTTAATGTTGGCTGCCAATTTCATTCCGGCTTCATGAAAGTACTGTGTCATCTTCTCTGGATATGGCACTTTGTTATGGTTCCAATTAAAAACATAACGTTTTCCATTAATAGATGTATAACCTGAAGAAAGCTGAAATGAGTCACAAGGAATACTGTGTTTATTGCATAAATCTACAAATTTTTTCAGCTGCTCTTGAGCATCTGGCGAGTCGGTATAATGCATAGTCGATCCACTATACCCTAAGCTCCATTTCGGTCCAAAAATTGTTCCTCCGGTTAGCTGACAATATTTCTTAGTCACATCTAAAATTTTAGGTCCCAAAATTACATAATAATCTAGGTTTCCGTCTTCTGCTTTGTAGCTACGATAATAAGCATGGTAATTGTCAATTTCGCTACCCAAAATAAACCAGCAAGGAGCAAGATTATCATAGTACAAACCATAACTTACATCCGGGTTATGAGTAATATAAAAGGGAATATGTTTGTAAAGCGGATCGGTATATTCTGCGTTATATCCCATTGCATCAAGATTACGCATTTCAAATCGACGACCATGACGATTTAAATTCCCTGTTTTCTCCCCTAAACCATAATAATGCTCTTTTATATCTCTCTGTAAATAATGTGAGACTTCCGTATTTGAAATTCCCATTAAATAAGCACCGGTTTTTCTATCGGTAAATAATGGCTTCCACTCACCATCTTGCTTATATTCCCATTCTAAATAAAGAGGTTGATGAAGAGTAACTTTCAAAAGTGCGGTCGATATTTCAAGTGTTTTTTCTGTCTGCTTAATATTGTAATCGGGGCAGGAGAACCCTTCTAACGACCATTTATCACGACCTTGCCAATCTACGTCTGATTGATTAGGCGCAATAGCCCAGGTATGAGGAAGTTTAAACTCATTATTTTGTGTAAAAGCAACACGTAATATATCATTCTCTAATACAAAAATATGAAGTTGAAAACCATGTTCACAAGCAATATCAATACGATGATTGTGATTTTTTATAAATTGCCAATTTTTAATCGTTTTCATATTATTTCCCTAATGCACTATTTAATAACCTAATAAAAGTTGTGGTAAGGCTAAACTTAAAGAAGGTACATAAGTAACCAACAACAGCGTTAAAATAAGCATGAAATAGAATGGAAGTAACGGTTTAATGACTTGATTAATTTTAACACCACCAACAGAGCAGCCAATAAATAGCGCACTACCAACAGGAGGAGTACAAATACCGATAGAAAGGTTGAATGCCATTAATATACCAAAATGCACTGGATCCATGCCTAATTCCGTTACGATAGGGAAAAATATTGGGGTGAAAATGAGTAAAGCCGGTGTCATATCCATGAAAACCCCAACCACGAGTAAAATCATATTAATGATTAAAAGAATAATGATTGGATTATCTGAAATATTTAATAATGCATCACTAATAGTATAAGGAATATCTGCATTAGCCATTGCCCAAGACATCCCCATAGATGTGCCGATTAAAAGTAAAACAATAGCAGTGGTAACAACAGAATCTAGAATAATTTTTGGTAGCTCTTTGATTTTTACTTCGCGGTAGAAAACAACAGCAAGAATAAGAGTATAGACGACAGCAAATGCAGATGCTTCAGTTGCAGTGAAAATTCCTCCAATAATTCCTCCCATAATTACAATGATTAGACCAAGACTAGGTAACGCATCAAGCGTTTTTTTCACTGCTTCAGTGCGGGTTGGTTTTGGCGAAATGGGGTATTTTCTCTTTTTCGCAATAATGGCGACGATAATCATAATGGATAACCCCATTAAAATACCGGGAATATAGCCTGCAAGGAATAATGCACCGATAGATGTACCGCCTGAAACTAAGGAATACACAATAAATGTATTACTTGGAGGAATCAATAAACCTGTTGGACAAGAGGCGATATTGACTGCTGCTGAGAAAGATGGATCATAGCCCTCTTTCTTTTGCAGTGGAGACATAATTCCCCCCATTGCTGCGCCAGATGCAACAGCGGAACCTGAAATTGAACCAAACATCATATTTGCTAACACATTTACGTGTGCAAGTGAGCCAGGCAAACGCCCCCCAATGACTTTTGCAAATTCAATCAAGCGTATTGCAATCCCGCCACGGTTCATAATATTACCGGCCAAAATAAAGAAAGGGATAGCGAGTAAAGAGAAACTGTCTAATCCCGATGCCATTTTTTGTGAAATTACAGCAATAGCGGCATCAAATGGAATGGAGAGCATGATAGTAAGGAGTGAGGCTATACCAATAGAAAATGAAATTGGTACACCAATAAAGAGTAAAACAAAGAAACTTGAACAAAGTACAATAATATTTGACCATTCCATCTTATTCTCCTTGGTGATCTAAAGTCGATAATGAAGTTGCGTTCATATTATGGATGTTATCGATAATATCTCTGATTAAATAAACCAACATAAAGCATCCACTTAAAGGGATAGCAAGGTAAACAAGCCCCATTTGAATCCCAAGTACAGGTGAAATTTGCCCATGGCTTATGGTATCCATAACAAGCTTAAATCCCCCATAACACATAATGATTGTGGCAAATACGATGCTGATAAAATTAATAAGAAGTTGTAAACGACGTTGAGTAATTGGTGAGTTTTCTAACTTACTTACTAAAAGATCTATCGCAAGGTGCTTCTTTTGTCCTAATGCATAAGCGGCTCCCATCAATCCTACCCAAATAAAGAGAAAACGAGCGATTTCATCAGTATAAGTACTAGGAGTGTTAAGGATATAGCGAGATAAAACTTGCCAGACAACACAACATACTAAAAATGAGCTCAAAACAATACAAAGTGTTGATAAAGCCCAGTTCATCGCTGATATGAATTTATTCATTAGTGGTTCCTCTATTTATCTTTAAGTTATATTGGTGAACCAATTATGGGTTGTAATCATTTTTTTGCAAGTTTTTTTATCTAAAATTGTGATCTTGATCACTAATTTGAAATAATTGGATTGACCAATTTGTTTTTTGGTCTATTATCTTTCCAACATCCGAGTTGTTAGAGGGTGCTTTTCAATTTATCTACTATGGGAGAAGCATTATGCGAATCAAAAAAAGTATTCTTTCTTGTGCATTAGTTTTGGCATTGTCTGCCGGAATGTCGTTTTCAGCATCAGCAAAAACGGTATTGAAACTAAGTCATAACAATGACAAAACTCACCCGGTACATATCTCAATGCAATATATGGCGGATGAGGTAAAGAAATTGACTAACGGTGAGGTTGTCGTCCGTATTTATCCGAATAGTCAGCTTGGGACACAACGTGAATCAATGGAGCTATTACAATCCGGTTCGCTTGATATGGCAAAATCGAATGCAAGTGAATTAGAAGCCTTTGAAGGCTCTTACGGTGCCTATAACATTCCCTATCTTTTCCATAATGTAGATCACTACTATCGAGCACTCCTTGATCCAGAAGTCGGACAAAAAATTCTTGATTCATCAAAAGGCAAAGGATTTATTGGCTTAACCTATTATGATGGTGGTGCTCGCAGTTTTTATGCGGACAAGCCTATCAAATCTCCTGCGGATCTTAAAGGGATGAAAGTTCGTGTTCAACCGAGCCCAACCGCAGTTGAAATGATGAAATTGATGGGCGCTTCACCAACACCTTTAGCCTATGGTGAACTCTATACCGCTTTACAACAAAAAGTCGTAGATGGGGCTGAAAATAATCAAACCGCTTTAACGTTAGCCCGTCATGGTGAAGTGGCAAAATTCTTTAGTGAAGATGAACATACCATGATTCCGGATGTGCTTGTTATCGGTCAAAAATCTTGGGATAAATTAACACCGGAACAGCAACAGGCACTCAAAAAAGCAGCGGATGATTCTATGATGTATCACAAAGACTTATGGCAAAAAATGATTGCTGAAACGACTCAAGAAGCGAAAGATAAATTGGGGGTAGAATTTGTAAAAGTGGATAAACAGCCATTTATTGATGCAACGAAAAGTATGCATGATGCAGCCAAAGCCAATCCTTTACTTAAAGATTACATAGAACGTATTGATAGCTTAATCAACAAATAATTAAGATGAAAAGGATACGTCCTATCGTATCCTTCCTTTTGGGATCACTATGAAAAAAATTGCATTTATCGGCGAATGTATGATTGAACTGAATGGTAAGCCATTTGGTGAAATGTGGCAAAGTTATGGCGGTGATACACTAAATTCCGCTACTTATCTGAGTCGAATGAGTTCTCCAAATGATATTCAAGTTCATTATGTGTCAGCATTAGGTACGGATAACTTAAGTTCACAAATGTGTCGTTGTTGGCAAGCAGATAATATCCATACGAATTGGGTATTAAAAGATGAAACACATCAACCGGGGCTATATCTTATCCAACTTGATGAGCAAGGCGAGCGTACCTTTCTTTATTGGCGTAACCAATCCGCTGCGCACTATATGATACAACATCCTGATTTTCATCAAGTTTTAACCGAGCTTCAACAAGTGGATATGATTTATTTAAGCGGTATTTCACTTGCAATCTTGCCTAAAAATGACCGCTCTTTTTTAATTGAACGGTTAATATCATTAACTAAATTAGGTGTAAAAATTGCATTTGATAGCAATTTTCGCCCTAAATTATGGAATTCATGGAAAGAGGCTCAAGACTGTTATTTGCAGTTATTACCTCATGTAAGCTTGGCATTAGTCACCTTTGATGATGAACAATTACTATGGGGAGATGATAACGAACAAGCCACACAAACACGTTTACATCAAATTGGCATACCAACAGTGATTGTAAAGTGCGGTCAAAATGGTGCTTGTTTTTCAGATTCTCAATTACACCAATATGGGCAGGTTATACCTGAAAAGATACAAAATGTTGTTGATACAACATCGGCGGGAGATTCCTTCAACGCAGGATTTTTAAACGGTTACTTACGCAATAAACCGCTCAATATTTGTTGCTATCAAGGCAATCGTGTTGCCGGCATCGTGATTCAACACAAAGGTGCAATTATTGATAAGCACGCCACATCCCATCTTCCATCTGAATTTAATTAACGGAGTATTAATATGAATATTGCAGCTAACCATCATCTGGAAAATAAAGTTATTGTTATCACCGGTGCCGGAGGCATATTGTGTGCCTTTCTAGCAAAGCAACTGGCTTACACTAAAGCGAGCATTGCCCTACTTGATATTAATTTTGAAGCTGCTGATAAAGTCGCACAAGAAATTAACCAAGCGGGAGGCAATGCCAAAGCCTATAAAACAAACGTATTGGAATTTGAAAGTATTAAAGAAGTACGGAATCAAATTGTGGCTGATTTTGGTACTTGTGACATTTTAATTAACGGTGCAGGCGGCAATAATCCAAAAGCGACAACAGATAATGAATTTCATCAGTTTCATTTAAATGAAAGCACAAAAACTTTCTTTGATTTGGATAAATCCGGTATTGAGTTTGTTTTTAATCTCAATTATTTGGGAACCTTATTGCCAACTCAAGTTTTTGCCAAAGATATGCTTGGTAAAAAAGGCGCAAATATTATCAATATTTCCAGTATGAATGCCTTTACACCGCTCACAAAAATCCCTGCATATTCAGGCGCCAAAGCGGCAATTAGTAATTTCACTCAATGGCTTGCGGTATATTTTTCAAAAGTCGGCATTCGTTGTAATGCTATCGCACCGGGCTTTTTAATCAGCAATCAAAATCGTGCTTTATTATTTGACGCAGAAGGAAAACCTACCGCACGTGCAAATAAAATTCTGACGAATACCCCAATGGAACGTTTTGGCGAACCGGAAGAATTGCTCGGTGCCTTATTATTCTTGATTGATGACAATTATTCCAGCTTTGTGAATGGTGTTGTTGTCCCTGTTGACGGTGGGTTCTCGGCTTATAGTGGTGTATAGGAGAACCAAATGAAACAATTTATGGACGAAGATTTTTTGCTTTCAACGAATACAGCAAAAACACTCTATCATGACTATGCCAAACATCAGCCTATTTTTGATTATCACTGTCATCTAAACCCAAAAGAAGTCGCTGAGAATCGCCAATTTAAAGACTTAGCTGAAATTTGGTTAGAGGGGGATCATTATAAATGGCGGGCATTGCGTACCGCCGGTGTCCCTGAAGAATTGATTACAGGAAAAGCAGATAATTATCAAAAATATTTGGCTTGGGCAAAAACCGTTCCACTTTGTATTGGTAATCCTATTTACCATTGGACGCATTTAGAATTACGCCGCCCCTTTGGTATAACTAATACTTTATTCAATCCGCAAAATGCAGATAAAATTTGGTATCAATGTAACGAAATGTTACAGCAACCGGAATTTTCCGCACGTGGTATCATGCAACAAATGAATGTAAAACTGGCCGGTACAACAGATGATCCCATTGATTCGTTAGAATATCATCAAGCGGTTAAAAACGATGAAAGTTTTGATATTGATATGGTACCAAGCTGGCGACCGGATAAAGTGTTCAAAATTGAGTTGCCACAATTTAACGACTATATCGCTCAATTAAGCGAGGTTTCAGATGTGGAAATTCGTACCTTTGCAGATTTACAAAAAGCATTGTTAAAACGTCTTGAACATTTTGATGTGCATGGCTGTAAATCAGCGGATCATGGTATGGAAATTGTACGCTTTGCCCCTATTCCTGATGAATCCATCCTTAACGCTATTCTTCAAAAACGCTTGCAAAATCAACCGCTCTTAGAAGAAGAAATTGCCCAGTTTAGTACTGCTATTTTAGTATGGTTAGCCGCTGAATATTGTAAACGTCAGTGGGTAATGCAAATTCATATTGGCGCAATCCGTAATAATAACAGCAGAATGTTTGCTTTACTTGGTGCAGATAGCGGATTTGATTCTATTGGTGACCGCACTTATGCAGAGCCGCTTTCCCGTTTATTGGATGCAATGGATCGCCAAAATCAGTTACCTAAAACTATTTTATATTGTTTAAATCCACGTGATAACGAAATGATTGCCAGCATGATTGGTAATTTTCAAACCGGTGGCATTGCAGGAAAAATCCAATTTGGTTCAGGTTGGTGGTTCAATGATCAAAAAGATGGGATGGAACGTCAGTTACAACAGCTCTCACAATTAGGTTTATTAAGCCAATTTGTCGGTATGCTAACTGACTCTCGGAGTTTCTTGTCTTATACCCGCCACGAGTATTTCCGACGTATTCTATGTGAAATGGTTGGGAAATGGGTCGAGAACGGTGAAGCACCAAATGATATGCCTCTGTTAAGCAAAATGATTGAAAATATCTGCTTTAACAATGCTAAACATTATTTTAAATAGGGAAAAACTATGTCATACACAACCAATCAAATCATCGAAAAACTCCGTCAGTTTAAAGTTGTTCCGGTGATTGCATTAGACAATGCAGAAGATATTTTACCGTTAGCAGATAGCTTGGCTAAAAATGGTTTACCTGTGGCGGAAATTACTTTCCGTTCTGATGCGGCGGCGGAGGCAATTCGTCTATTACGCACGAATAAACCGGATTTTTTAATCGCAGCAGGGACAGTTTTAACCACTGAGCAGGTGGTTTTAGCTAAAAACAGTGGTGCTGATTTTGTCGTTACACCGGGGTTTAATCCAAAAATTGTGAAATTATGTCAAGACCTCGATTTCCCAATTACACCGGGGGTGAATAATCCGATGTCAATTGAGGCTGCGCTAGAATTGGGAATTTCTGCAGTGAAGTTTTTTCCGGCAGAAGCTTCGGGCGGTATTAAAATGATCAAAGCCTTACTTGGACCTTATGGACAATTACAAATTATGCCGACCGGCGGTATCGGATTACATAATATTAAAGATTATCTTGCTATTCCTAATGTGGTGGCTTGTGGTGGTTCTTGGTTTGTAGAGAAACAATTGATCCGGTCAAAAAACTGGGATGAGATAGAGCATTTAGTCAAAGAAGTGGTTGATTTAACGAGATAAAATGAGAGACTAAAGGAAAAAGTGCGGTCATAAAAATTATTGTTTTTTGACCGCACTTTTGTCACTATGCCTTTTTTAAAAACTCAGACTTTAACATGATTTTGCCACAATCGACATTGTGATCGCCCTTGGCTAAACGGATATTTTTGAATTTTGTGCCTTTTTTCAAGACTTCTGATGAACCTTTCAATTTTAGATCCTTAATTAAAAGTACATCATCCCCATCTGCAAGTAGGTTGCCATTACTGTCCTTCACAATAAGTTGATCTTCATCTGATTCAACTGGCTCAGTACCGTTCCATTCGTAAGCACAGTCTGGACAAACGAAGTTTACAGAATCGTGATAGACATATTCCCCCTGGCATTTTGGGCAAGTAGGTATTTGTTCCATAGGTTATTCCTTTTTATTCAATTATAATGAGCGTATGAGTATAGCAAAAAATGAGGCATTCACCAAAAGTGCGGTTACTTTTGGGTAGTTTTTCAGGGGAAACGGGGAATCGCTTTTCTTTGTTTATAAGAATATTAAATAATTCTATGTTTATGATCTGAAAGACTACATTTCTAGGTCGGTTTAAGTTATGACAACGTGGGTTGAGTCTATACTGATAAATATAAAACCAGCTATTAAGCTGGTTTTATTGATTTAGAGGGGATTAGTTTAAATCGTCAATGAGAACATAAATTTGAGAAACGGGGCCGTGGACACCGACGACTTTAATTAGCTCAATATCTGCGGTAGCACTTGGGCCGGAAATAATATTAATGCAGGATGGCATACGTTCCCCGATTAGGGCTTTTTCATGAAGAATTTGAGCTAATTGAGCAACACGCGGAAGTACCGCACTTTTACGAATGACGATAATTGATTTTTCAGGTAATAAACTTGTTGAGCGACCATTTCCTTTAGAGGAAAATAAAACAGCTCCGCCTGATTCCGCAAGCCCATATTCGCCATGTACAATACCAATATTAGCTTTGGCCGATTTTATGATGTTTTCGTCACCATTATCGTAGTCCCACACGTAACTGTCGAATGTGTTTTTTACCGCATCAATAATACCAAGATCTTCGAGGCGGGAATCATGATTAAGTACGATACTACCACCACCATATTTTTCACAGACATCTATAACCGCTTTTGCGACATTCTCTTCTTTCGCTTCAACAATATCTACTAATAGAATTTTCGCGAAATTTATAAATTCATCACAAAGTTCGCTTTGAGATAAATGTGTCAAGCGAGTCAGAGGATAGTTATTTAATGGCTCTTCCATGGGCGTTGGCACTAATTGGCGTGCTCTACCCATTTTATTTGCAAGTTTATTTAAGAAATTTTCTCTGTTTTCTAAATTCATTGTTATTAATTCCTTTATCTGAATTATTTCCGCTTCGCAAACCATTCACGGAAACTTTCTCCATCGCTGGTCGGTAAATCTCGGGCTTTTGTCCATTCGCCTAATGCCCCTATTTTAATAGCAGGTTTCCCATTTTTGATAAATTTACTTATCGCTTTTGCCCCTACTTTAACTCCCATATTCCAAAGAGTAGGGTGGGAATTAGCAAATGTGAAACCTTTAATTTCTAACTGTTCGATTTTTGGGGTAACACCTTGCTCTACCATTTTTTCACGATGTTTAAGAATGAGTTGGGCTAGCGGAATTTTAACAGGGCAAACGCTGTTACATGCGTTACAAAGTGAACAAGCATAAGGTAATTCCTTAAATTCCTTGTAACCGCCTAGAAGAGGCGATATGACAGCGCCGATTGGTCCGGGGTAGATTGAACCATAGCCGTGTCCACCAATTTGTCGATAAGCTGGGCAGGTGTTTAGACATGCACCACAGCGAATACAACGTAAAACTTCCTTGAATTCGCTTTCTAAAATCGCTGAACGTCCATTATCGACAATTACTAAATGGAAATCTTCCGGACCGTCAGCTTCATTTTCTAGACGTGGGCCTGTGAGCCAAGTATTGTAGGCGGTTAATTTTGCGCCTACAGCACTGCGACAAAGCATTGTAATTAGTACATCGACTTCTTTAAAGGTTGGTGCGATACGCTCCATTCCCATTACAGCAATATGTGTTTTTGGTACAGTCGTGGCTAATCGTAAGTTTCCTTCATTTGTGACTAAACAAACTGAACCTGTTTCAGGTACGGCGAAGTTACAGCCTGAAATTCCAATATCCGCCTTTAAGAAATCTTCTCGTAAAACTTTACGGATAAATGCATTCATTTCTTCTGGTTGTTCAGTACCTTCATAGCCCAATACTTTATGTAATTCTTTTCGAATACGATGGCGATCTTTATGGATGGCCGGTACAACAATATGAGACGGTTTATCGCCAACAATTTGGAGTAAATATTCACCTAGATCCGTTTCAACGACTTTTATTCCTTCGGTTTCCAAAACTGAATTTAAACCGATCTCTTCCGTTACCATTGATTTTGATTTAACAATAGTTTTAGCCTTTTTCTCTAGGGCGACTTTACGGATATAATCACTTGCTTCTTCAGCCGTTTCGGCAAAAAAAACATGTCCCCCATTTTGGGTAACTTTTTCACTTAATTGATATAAATAGGCATCTAAATTAGCTAAAACATGATTACGGAATTGTTTAGAAAGATCACGCCATTCTTCCCAATGTCCTAATTCATCAACCATTTTTTGGCGGTTGGCTCCAATGGTTTCCTGAGCCTTGATTACCGCTTTACGCATGATTTCATTGTGAATTTGCTGTTCGACGCGTTCTTTAAAAGGAAGGCTGCTAGTTTGTAAATGGGACATATTAAACTTCTCCTTGCTGCATTAGAACTTCTGCAATATGCATAACTTTTACTTTTTTACCTTCACGTTGTAAACGTCCGCTGATATTAATTAAACAGCTTACATCTGCACCAATTAAATAATCCGGTTCAACTTCGGTAATATTTTTTACTTTCTCTGTAACCATTTCTCCGGAAATTTCTGCCATTTTAACTGAAAATGTTCCGCCAAAACCGCAACAAGTTTGTTGATTGTGAATTGGAAGAAGTTCTAAACCTTTTACATTGCGAAGCAAAGCGAGAGGCTCATCGACGATACCTAGTTTACGGCTTAAACTACAAGAAGGGTGATAAACAGCTTTGCCCGTTAATGTGGCTCCGATATTGGTTTTTCCGAGAACATTGACGATAAAATCTGTAAGATCATAAAAACGTTTTGATATATTTTCTGCTCGTTTTGCCCATTCAGTTTCACCAAATCGATTAAAATATTCAGGATAATATTTAATTGCAGAAACGCATGAACCGGCTGGAGCGACGATAGGATGATCGTTTACTTCGAAGGTTTCAACTAAATTTTTCATTCCGGCTAATGCTTGTTTAGTATAACCGCTATTTATAGCAGGTTGCCCACAACAACCTTGTTTTTCTAGGAAAATGACATTGCACCCCAATTTTTCGAGCAAGAGAACGGTGTTTTTTGCAACACCGGCTTTCACGACATCTGCAATGCAGGTCACATAAAAATTTACATTCATTTGATATGCCTATTAAAATTAAGAATAAGAAAAAATCGTATTTATAGTACTATTACAGTACAAAAGGAAGTATAAATACTTCCTTTTAGGTTTAGTAAAATCTAAATTGTAGTGTTATTTCTCTATCAAACATTGAAAAACATCGGAATAACAGTTAGTGCTACTACCGCTGCAATAACACCATATACAAACATTGGTATGACTGTTTTCTTAATAATCGCACCTTCTTGGTTTTGAATATTTAAAACCGAGTTTACCGCAACGATATTATTAATACAAACCATGTTACCCATCGCACCCCCAACAGATTGTAATGCTAGAATGAGGCTTGTGGACAGGCCGGTAATTTCAGCTGTCGATAATTGTACACTACCGAAAGTGAGATTTGAGACGGTATTAGAGCCTGAGAAGAATGCGCCTACCGCCCCTAAGTAAGAAGCGAAGATAGTCCAGTATTCTCCGGTCGCTTGAGCGAAGCTTTTACCAATAATTTTTACCATTGATGCATCGCCACCAACAAGCATCAAGTTTACCATGATTAACGCGCCAACAAGTGCATAAAATGGGTTTCTAGATTGTTTCAAGCTACCAATAAAAATTTCTTTGGTTTTTTGGGCGTTCATTGTAAATAATGGTACGCAAATTAGAACGGTAATAATAAACGGAATTAAAGCCGGAACGTAAAGTAATTTATAACTGGCACTTACATTAGTCCCGAAAATTTCTTTTAAGCTAAAAATTAAGCCTTTACTGATTTCAAATTGTCCGAGAGAACCAAGTTGTAATACAAACCAAGTTGTAGCATCGTTCATCATTGCTTTGAATGGTAGTTGTTGAATACGGGTTACGATTAAAAACAAAATCAGTAAGCCGGTTGGCAATAATGCTTTGGCTACTTCTTTGCCACTGACTCCCGTATTACCTAATGTATTTTCCACTTTGGATAAGCCAATACCTTTATTCGCTACAAATACGGAAATAAACATACCGATTGCACCGCCAACTAATGACGGGAATTCATAATTTATTTGTGCAAGGAAGAAATAAGGGATAACGCACGCAAAAATACTAATATAAATAAATACGATATTTTGGCGGATTTCTTTTCCTGAAACGATAAAACGCAATGCTATAAGTGGAATGACTAATGCCGCAAAAGCATGAATGATAGCCGTCATTGAGCCTATTTCAAGAATTTGACTCTCTGTTAAATTTAATGGACCGAATCCGAACCAAGTTGGGGTACCTACCGCTCCAAAAGAAACGGGAACAGAGTTCATAATTAAGGCTAAAACGGCAACTTTTATTGGATTAAAGCCTAAACCGACAAGAATAGGTGCGGCAATTGCAGCAGGTGTACCAAAACCGCTGGCACCTTCAATCATAAACGCAAAGGCCCAGCCGATAATCATAATTTGTGCAACCGGGTTTGGGTTGATTTCACCCAACCATTTGCGCAAAGTATTGGTGACGCCAGACACTTCTGAAAAACGATTAAATAAAATTGCTCCGAAAATAACCGTAATAGGCGTTTGCACCGCAATGATTGCGGAAGCAATATTGGCACTGACTGTTGAAATATCGGTACCAAAATAAATAAGTTGAATAATTAGCACAACCACGGCGATCCAAGGGAGAGCAACATAAGAAGGAAGTGCATTACGCTTTACCATTAAATAAATAAGTAAAACAATTGGAAAGATACTAAGAAAAAGAGCCATAGGATTCCTTATATAACTAGGGGTTCTTTGAGATTGTTACATTAATCAGTGGTGAATTGTAAATAAGTTATTAGATAAATAAAGTAAAATGTTGAAAAATTGTGACTTTGATCATGAAAATTATTTAAATATTGAATAGTTACCTAAAAATAATTAGCTAAAAAAGTGTAGTTAATTTTAACTGACCGGTATTACGCTGAAAATGACCGTACTTTTTTGTGTTTATAGCCCTAACGTTTCCTTCACAAAGGGAATAGTAAGGTTACGTTGCGCCTGTAATGAGGCTTTGTCGAGCTTTTCTAAGGCTTGTAATAAGGTGTGTGTGTCGCGATTTAGGCGTTTGAGTAAAAACTGTGCTGTTTCAGCAGGTAAGTCAATACCGCGTTGACGGGCGTTTTTTTGTAACACCTCAAGTTTTTGTTCATCCGTTAGCGCTGAAAGATGATAAATTTCGCCCCATTTTAAACGTGACGCTAAATCGGGTAATTGTACGTTTAATGCGGAAGGAGAGAGTGTGGCACTAATGAGCAAAAGCGTTTGACCGCTTGCTTTGATTCGATTAAATAAATCAAAAATGGCAATTTCCCACTCCGGATCGCCCATAACGGAATCAAGATCATCTAAACAGACTAATTCTTGTTGTTCTAAATTTTCCAGTACCGCCGGAGAGAAATAACGGGATTTGCTTAGCGGCACATAAATTGCGACACGTTGTTCATTTAAATATTGATTGTTAAGGGCACGAAGTAAATGGCTTTTACCACAGCCCGTTGCTCCCCAAATATAGAAAAATTGCTGTTGAATCTGCTGTGAATTTTTGCGCAAAGAATCAAGCAGTAACAAATTATTGTCTGCATAAAAATTCTCAAATGTACAATCATCAATTTGATGAATGGGCAAAGGTAATTGCTGATTCAAAATGATATAACGCTGTTGATTTAAGGGGGAAGAAAGGGCTATTTTTTTAGCCCTTAATTTTGGGCTTTATTCTACGTTATTTTTTGCTTTTGGCAAAATCAAGTTCAACACAATTGCAACGATCGCACATAAACTAATGCCTTTCAACGCAACGATATCGCCGACATTTACAAACATATTGCCGATACCAAAGGTCATTACTACGGAGATAATACAAAGGTTGCGAGGTTCGGTAACATCCACTTTGCCTTTGATTAAGGTACTCATCCCTACTACGGCAATAGAGCCAAAGACAAGCATCATAATGCCCCCCATTACGATAGTCGGAATGGTGGAAAGGAATGCGCCCACTTTTCCGCAGAAAGAGATCGTAATTGCCCACACCGCTGCCCAAGTCATAATATTAGGGTTAAAGTTGCGGGTGAGCATGACCGCACCGGTGACTTCCGCATAAGTTGTATTTGGCGGGCCGCCAATCAATGAAGCGGCAGTGGTTGCTACGCCATCACCTAATAAAGTGCGGTGTAATCCCGGTTTTTTTAGGAAATCTTTTCCTGTCACCGAGCTAATCGCCATAATACCGCCTACGTGTTCCACCGCAGGCGCAATAGCAATAGGCAGCATATAGAGAATGGCTTCAAGGTTGAATTCCGGTTTTGTCAATTTAGGTAATTCAAACCAAGGAGCGTCTATTACCGGTTGGAAATTGATTAAACCGAGGAAAAGGCAAAGAATATAACCTGCCGTGATACCAAACATAATCGGAATTAACTTCATTAATCCTTTTGCAAATACCGCAACGGAAAGGGTAACGATTAAGGTGATCATAGAAACGAGTACGGCATCGTTATAAGCATAGGCACTATCTTTACCCAATGCCATATTGACGGCAACAGGGGCTAGCCCCATCCCAATAATGATAATCACCGGTCCGACCACAACCGGTGGGAAGATACGCTCTAAAGCTTGGCTACCGCGAATTTTAACCAGTGAAGAAAGGGCAAAATAGACCAAGCCGGCACAAGCCAAGCCTCCCATCGTGGTTGGAATCCCCCAAGTTTGTACGCCATATTGAATAGGGGCGATAAAGGCAAAAGAGGAGGCGAGGAAAATGGGCACTTGTTTACCGGTACAAAGCTGAAATAATAAGGTGCCTATGCCGGCGGTAAGTAAGGCGGTATTCGAATCTAAACCGGTGATGAGCGGTACAAGCACAAGTGCGCCAAAGGCAACGAAGAGCATTTGTAAGCCGACAAAGGATTGCTTGGCAATGCTTTGTACTTCTTCCGTTTGAGTAGAAGGTGTTTGATTTTGATTAGTCATTTTAGTTTCAACTCTCTGTTTGAATTAACTTGAAAGTGCGGTCAGTTTTGATATCTGTTTTCCGCCCGAAAAAAGACGGCTTGAAAGCCGCCTTGATGTTTTAGAACATTGTGTTATTTCGTTCCAAAAATTTTATCACCCGCATCACCCAATCCCGGGATAATGTAGCCGTGTTCATTTAAGTGATCATCGACAGAAGCGCAGTAGAGCTCAATATCGGGATGTGCTGCCTCTAATGCTTTAATCCCTTCAGGGGCTGCCACAAGCACTAATACTTTAATGTGTTTACAACCTTTCGCTTTTAGTAAATCAAGGGTTGCAATCATTGAACCGCCTGTCGCCAACATAGGATCGACCACAATAGCAAGTCGTTCTTCCAAATCGCTCGCTAATTTTTGGAAATAAGGTACGGGCTCAAGGGTCTCTTCATTACGGTAAATCCCCACAACGCTGATACGTGCGCTTGGAATGTGTTCTAATACGCCGTCCATCATTCCGAGACCAGCACGCAAAATAGGTACAACGGTCACTTTTTTTCCTTTAATGCGATCAATTTCAACGGGGCCGTTCCAACCATCAATAATGACTTTTTCCGTTTCTAAATCTGCGGTGGCCTCATAGGTTAATAAACTGCCGATTTCTGTTGCCAGTTCACGGAATTTTTTCGTATCAATTTCTGCTTCGCGCATAACACCCAATTTGTGTTTGACCAGCGGATGTTTAACTTCGACAAGTTTCATGATTTTACCCCTTAGCTGCAAATGAATGGATTAATGTGAGTGATAAAAAATTAAATCGCACGATTCTAAATCAGAAAATAGAAAAACTCTAGCAGTTTATTTATAAAAAATCCTATATAGAGTTTATGTTTCTGTGGTTTAAAACGTGATTTTGGGAAAATTTTCAAGAGAAACGAGAAGATAGGAAATTAAACTTTGACAGAGATCACTAATTTAAATAAAAGTCGTTGTATTTATTCTAAGCAAGACTAGAATGAAATTCAGTCGTTATTTGTTGTGTGTTTAGTCGTATGGAATTGGAACTGCTTCAACAAACCGCCCAAACGTTGGGAATTACCCCCACATATTATGATATTGATGGGAGGCTCATTTATGCAAAACAGGAAACGTTATCGCATTTTATTGAGTTACTGAAACCGATTGAAAGTAAATGTCGAATAACTGAATTTGATGATGTTTTGGCTTGCTTTGAAAACGAACCCATCAGTAATTATGTTGAACGGGTTGCTCTTACCGAACCGATAGTATCCCTTGAATTGCTTGATGAAAATAGTGTTTCAATAGCACAAAAAATTACTCAAAATTCTACCGCACTTTCCTTGCCTCTACTTTCTTTTGGTTATTATCAGTTACTGCTTTCAACAAAATCCCAACACGATTCTATTTGGCTACGGGTTGTGTCAAAGAACATTTTTACTGTACCGAAACAGGTAAGTCCTTATAGTGCTTTTTCCTACCGTTGGTTGAAGTTCCTCTATTTAAACATTCCAAGTTTACCCAGCATTTTATGTGAATATCCGAATTGGCGTAAAAAACTTACCCAATTCTTAGCGTTTATGTTTAACAATGAATCATTAAAAACGTTCTTTGCGATGCTTAATGCTGCACGCAAAGTGTAAGGAGTCAGCTATGACAACTGCGATTACCCATTCCATAATTAACAGTTTCTTTGAGGCGACCAATGGTGATCCCTTTGCAACACTGGGAATGCATAAAACGGAAAACGGTATTGAAGTTCGAGCCTTATTACCAGATGCAAATCGTGTGCTAGTGATAGATCGTGAGTCCGGTGAATCGGTTGCTGAGTTAGAACAATTAGACGAACGCGGTTTTTTTGCTGCTGTGATTTTGAATCGTCAGCAATTTTTTGCCTATCAATTACAGGTTTTTTGGGGAAATGAAGCTCAAATTATTGAAGATCCATATCGATTTCCTTCAATAACGGACGACCTAGCGCAATGGTTACTTTCAGAAGGTTCGATGTTACGGTCTTATGAGGTTTTAGGGGCGCATTTTATAGAGTGTGATGGGGTGAGCGGGGTGAATTTTCGATTATGGGCGCCGAATGCAAAACGGGTTTCCTTAGTCGGGGATTTCAATTATTGGGACGGTCGCCGTCACCCGATGCGGTTTCATTGTAATAGTGGTATATGGGAACTATTTTTGCCAAAAGCCAGCCTTGGGCAGCTCTATAAATTTGAATTAATTGATTGTTACGGCAACCTTCGCTTGAAAGCCGATCCCTATGCTTTTGGTTCACAGCTCCGCCCTGATACGGCTTCTCAAATCGGTATTTTACCGAATGTGATCGAAATGACGGATACTCGTGCTAAGGCAAATCAAGCAAATCAACCGATTTCTATTTATGAAGTACATTTAGGATCATGGCGGCGTAATATTGAAAATAACTTCTGGTTGGATTATGACCAAATTGCTGCTGAACTGATTCCCTATGTGAAAGATATGGGCTTTACCCATATTGAATTTTTACCGCTTTCTGAATTCCCCTATGACGGTTCTTGGGGCTATCAACCGCTTGGACTTTATTCGCCAACCAGCCGTTTTGGTACGGCGGAAGGTTTTCGCCGCTTGGTGAAACAGGCTCATGAGGCCGGTATTAATGTGATTTTAGATTGGGTTCCGGGGCATTTCCCAAGTGATACCCATGGACTGGTGGCTTTTGACGGTACGGCGTTGTATGAATACGAAGATCCGCGTGAAGGTTACCATCAAGATTGGAATACGCTGATCTATAACTACGGTCGCAATGAGGTTCGTAATTTTCTTTCAAGTAATGCACTTTATTGGCTGGAACGTTTTGGGCTGGATGGTATTCGCGTTGATGCAGTCGCTTCAATGATTTATCGAGATTATAGTCGTACCGAGGGAGAATGGATTCCCAACCAATATGGCGGACGTGAAAACCTTGAAGCGATTGAGTTTTTAAAACATACCAACTGGAAAATTCACAATGAAATGAAAGGTGCAATTTCTATCGCGGAAGAATCCACTTCATTTACTGGGGTAACCCACCCTAGTGAAAATGGCGGTTTAGGCTTTAATTTCAAATGGAATATGGGCTGGATGAATGACACGCTTTCTTACATGAAACTTGATCCGATTTATCGCCAATATCATCACGATAAAATGACCTTTGGTATGGTGTATCAATACAGTGAAAATTTTGTGTTACCGCTTTCGCATGATGAAGTGGTGCATGGAAAATGCTCTTTACTTGACAAAATACCGGGGGATACTTGGCAAAAATTTGCCAACTTACGTGCTTACTATGGCTATATGTGGGGATATCCGGGTAAAAAATTGCTCTTCATGGGAAATGAATTTGCTCAGGGGAGAGAATGGAATTACGAAGAAAGTTTGGATTGGTTCCTACTTGATGAAAATATTGGCGGTGGTTGGCATAAAGGTATGTTGAAACTGGTTAAAGATCTGAATCATATTTACCGAAAAAATTCACCGCTCTTTGAACTTGATCATTCTCCGGAAGGATTTGATTGGTTGGTTGTAAACGATGCGGAAAATTCCGTTTTCGCCTTTGAACGCCGAAGCAGTAATAACGAACGAATTATTGTCATCAGTAATTTTACTCCTGTTCCCCGCCATCATTATCGTATGGGCGTGAATATGGCGGGTAAATATGAAGAAATTTTGAATACTGACTCAATGTATTATCAGGGGTCTAATTTGGGTAATTTTGGCAGTGTTCAAAGTGAACCAATCGAAAGCCACGGAAGGGAAAATTCATTCTCAGTTTCTATTCCTCCGTTAGCAACGATTTATTTGAAATATTTGGGATAGTTTATTTTTTATCTTCGCCGATTAGCTGGGTGAAAATGTATTTAGGAATTGATGGTAAGGCGATGTTCAAGGTTTTTGATTTAGGTGAACCCACCCCGTTTGGTTGTTCGAGAAAAGTTGAAAATGGCGTGAAATTAACCAATTTTAGCCTGTTTTCGGCTGCAGCGAGTAAAGTAGAACTCTGTTTATTTGATGGTGAAACTGAAACCCGTTTCACTATGGCTTGTACGGATAATGTTTGGCATTTGGCGCTTACCGGTGTACAAAACGGCACACAATACGGCTTTCGTATTCACGGCTCGTACGCAAACCCACAAAAATTAATGCTTGATCCTTATGCGAAAGCGGTAAGCCATAAGCCTGATTTAAGTAGCTTGGAAAAACGGCAGTGGTTTTTGCTTAGTGATCATCGTGACAACGCCCATATTGCTCCAAGAGCGGTCATTTTTGAAGAAGATTTTGACTGGAACGGTGACCGAAAGCCCCATATTCCTTGGGGGGAGACCATCGTATATGAATTGCACGTTAAAGGTTTTAGCCAATTAAACGAGAAGATCCCTGCCGCGTTACGGGGGACTTATGCCGGTTTGGCACACCCGATTAACCTTGCATATTTCAAAGAGTTAGGTGTAACGACAATAGAATTATTACCTGTTAATTTTCACCTCAATGAACCGCACTTACAGGCACGAGGTTTGCAAAATTATTGGGGATATAATCCCCTTGCTATGTTTGCTGTTGAGCCTAAATATGCAGCAACGGAGCAGCCGCCGACCGAATTTAAGTCGATGGTGAAAGCTTTTCATCAAGCGGGTATCGAAGTAGTGTTAGACGTTGTATTCAATCATTCTGCAGAATCAGAGCAACATTTTCCCACATTTTGTCAGCGCGGAATTGATGATCAAACCTACTATTGGCGCAACGATAACGGGCATTACATTAACTGGACGGGTTGCGGCAATATGCTTAATTTATCCTCTGAAGTTGGGCGTAAATGGGTGGTGGATTGCCTATGTTATTGGGTGGAAGAATATCATATTGACGGCTTTCGGTTTGATTTGGCAACGGTTCTTGGGCGGGATAAACCTGATTTTAATTCCTCAGCTCAACTTTTTGCCGATATAGCTAATGAACCGAGTTTACAAAATATTAAATTAATTGCTGAGCCTTGGGATATCGGGCATTACGGTTATCAGGTGGGGCATTTCCCCGATTATTTTGCCGAATGGAATGATCGTTTCCGTGATGATATTTGTCGTTTTTGGTTGTGGAAAAGTGGCGAAATAGGGGGATTTGCCGAGCGTTTTGCCGGTTCTGGCGATTTGTTTAAAAAAGAAGGTCGTTTGCCGCATTGTTCTCTTAATTTCATTGCCGCTCATGATGGTTTCACGTTGCGGGATTTAGTCAGTTATAACGAAAAACACAATGAAGCAAATGGCGAGGGAAATCGGGACGGACGTAATGAAAATTACAGTTATAACCATGGTTTGGAAGGGGAAACCATTGGTCTTGCTAAATGGCAAAAAAATACGATAGAAAACGACCGCACTTGCGCTCAAATGGCATTGTTGATGACTTTATTGCTCGCTAATGGAACGCCAATGTTGTTGGCTGGCGATGAGTTTGGTAATACGCAGTACGGCAATAATAATGCTTACTGTCAAGACAACGAAATTGCTTGGTTGAAATGGGAAAACTTTAATAAAAATTTATTTGAAGTTACGAAGCAAACGATTGCACTTCGCAAACAAATTCGGAGTTTGCAAAAAAATGCTTGGTGGTCAAATGATAATGTCAGCTGGTTGAGTGTATGGGGAACCCCTATGCAGCAAGAGGATTGGCATAACTTTGGAGTTAAAGCGTTACAAATCTTATTGGACGAAAAATGGCTCTTTTTAATTAATGCGAAAGCAGAATCTCAGACTTTCATATTGCCTAATAGTGCTGTAAGCCAATGGAAAGCCTTTGTGGACACAACAAACTTAACATTTATCCAGTCACGGGAAGTAACGGTAAGCAGTATGGCATTTTGTTTGTTGTATAGCGTGGATAACTAAAGACAAACGGAGTTAATTATAATGAAAAGCCCTGACAAAAACGCTCTTGTAAAAGATACCTTGGTTCTTATTTTAGCCGGTGGACGCGGCTCACGTCTTCATGAATTAACCGATAAACGAGCTAAACCTGCACTCTATTTTGGCGGTAATCGTCGCATTATTGATTTTGCTCTATCAAATTGTATTAATTCCGGCTTAAATCGGATTGGTGTTGTGACACAATATGCGGCGCATTCCTTATTACGCCATTTACAAACCGGTTGGTCATTTTTGCCACAGGAACGCGGTGAATTTGTGGATATGCTTCCTGCCCGTCAACAAATTGACGATACAACTTGGTATCGCGGTACGGCTGATGCGGTTTATCAAAATATGGCGATTATTCGTGATCACTATTGTCCGAAATATATTTTAATTTTGGCGGGAGATCATATTTATAAGCAAGATTACAGTGTGATGTTGATGGATCATATAACCAGTGGTGCAAAATGTACCGTCGGTTGTATTGAAGTTCCCCGTTCGGAAGCTCATGAATTTGGTGTGATGGCGGTAAACGAAAACTTAAAAGTGAAAGCATTTGTTGAAAAACCGAAAGATCCGCCTGCGATGGTTGGTAAGCCCGATATATCGCTTGCCTCAATGGGAATTTATGTATTTGATGCGGATTATCTTTATAAAATGCTAGAGTGTGAGGTGCATAAGCCGCAAACCAGTCATGATTTTGGCAAGGATATATTACCGAGATGTTTAACGGAAGAAACGCTTTATGCCCACCCATTCAGCCGTTCTTGCATGGGACGTAATACGGAAGGGGAAATTTATTGGCGCGATGTGGGAACACTGGATAGCTTTTGGCAATCCAATATTGATTTAGTATCGGAAAGACCACAATTGGATATTTATGATCAAAGTTGGCCGATTCGTGGTAATCCGGTACAGGCATATCCTTCAAAATTTTTCTATAAAAATGCGAATATTCGTCCGGTTGATAATTCTTTAATTGGTGGCGGTTGCGTCATTACGGATGCGTCCATTAATTATTCCGTGCTTTTTGATCGCATCAAAATTGAAGAAGGTTCCCGTATTGATCATTGTGTTATCTTACCGGAAGTGGAAATCGGTAAAAATTGTACTTTAAGAAATTGTATTGTTGATCGTAATTGCAAAATTCCTGACGGTATGCGAATCGGTTTTGATATCGAAGAAGATAGAAAACATTTCCGAATAAGTTCTACAGGCAAAGTCATTTTAGTTACTCATAGTATGCTGCAAAGATTGAAGGGAGAGGACGTTGCTTCGGAAGAGCATTTAGACTAATAAACGGAAAAGTGCGGTTGAAATTGACCGCACTTTGTTAATTAAATTTCTCCTGATTTTGATTAAACAATAAAGTTGGGAGCGTTGTTTATCGTTAAAAAATAGGATATCTAATGAAAGTATTACATGTTTGCTCGGAACTCTATCCCCTATTAAAAACAGGGGGGCTTGCCGATGTTATTGGCGCGCTGCCTTTTGCTCAACAACAGATAGGGATAGATACAAGAATTTTATTGCCGGCTTATCCTGCTATTTGTCGGGGTATTGGCGAAACTCATATTGTTGCGGAGTTTGATAATTTTGCGGGGCATGTGATATTACGCTATGGCGAACACAAGGGCGTGGGGGTTTATTTAATTGATGCGCCACATTTATATGATCGTGAGGGCAATCCTTATCACGATATAAATTACAATGACTATGCGGATAACTATAAACGTTTTGCTTTGTTAGGGTGGGTGGGGGCTGAATTGTCCACCGGACTTGATTCATGGTGGCGTGCTGAAATTGTACATGCGCATGACTGGCATGCCGGACTTACCGCAGCGTATTTGTTTAATAAAGGAAAACCGGCAAAATCCGTTTTTACTATTCATAATTTAGCTTATCAAGGGATATTTCATCATCGTCACTTATATGAAATTGGGCTACCGGAAGGAATGTTCCACATAAATGGTCTGGAATTATTTGGTCAAATATCTTATTTAAAAGCCGGTTTATATTATTCTGATGTGGTTACTGCCGTGAGTCCGACTTATGCTCAAGAAATTACCACGGAAGAATTTGCTTATGGTTTACAAGGTCTGTTAAGCGGATTGCATACACAGGGAAGATTGCTCGGTATTTTAAATGGCGTTGATGAAAAAATTTGGCATCCGAGCTGTGATGGATATATCCAGTATCACTACAAACAAAAATCTATGGAAGGGAAAAAGAAAAATAAATTGGCACTTCAGGCCTACTTCAATTTACCGGTAAGTAATGCATTACTTTTTGTTATGGTAACCCGTTTAACAGAGCAAAAAGGTGTTGATTTGTTAGTTGAGAGTGCGGACGAAATTGTTAAACAAGGCGGGCAACTTGTCATTCTCGGTTCAGGTTCTGCCCATTTGGAAGAGGCTATTCGTCGGCTTTCTACCACTTACCCTCAAAATATCGCAGTGAAAATCGGATATGACGAAGCACTTTCCCATTTGATGATAGCAGGCGGAGATGTGATTTTAGTGCCAAGCCGTTTTGAACCTTGCGGCTTAACCCAACTTTACGGCTTGCAATATGGGACGTTACCGCTGGTAAGAAAAACAGGAGGGCTAGCCGATACCGTTGTAAACAGTACGTCGGAAAACATCAAAAAGCATACTGCAACAGGCTTTATTTTTGACCATGCGAATCCGGAGGAACTTCGTTGTTGCTTACAAGAGGCTTTTGTTCTCTGGCAAGAGCCTCGTACATGGGCAATGATTCAACGCAATGCAATGGAACAAGATTTTAGTTGGCGTAAAGTTGCCAAAGAATATTTTAGTCTATATCAGCGTTTATAATGATGATTAAAAAACGCTCAAATAAATATAAAATTTGGTTGTTTTTTAACTAATAAAGGCTAAAATCTACGCGTTTTTTATGGGGCTAGATGCTTTATAGTTAATTCACAAGAATGTTTAGAAAATAGGCGTGTCATTTTTGAGATGTAGTATTTTTTAATGCCTACTTGATTTGTGATGGAATTTTATATTGTTTAGCTATCTCTCCTGTTTCTCATTTTTTAATAGAGGTTTATTACCATGATAATGGATAATTTTGATTCTCCATTTCTTTATAATCATCCTAAATTGGATGTTCAAGAACTAAAAAAATCTATCGTTTATAAATTAATTTTTGCTATTGGTCGTTCACCGCGGGAAGCAAGTAAGCGGGATTGGTTAAATGCAACCTTATATGCGGTACGGGATCTTGTTACCGAAGGTTGGATTACTGCTGCGCGTCAAGCACGTACTGAAGGTGCTCGGCGGGTTCATTATCTTTCAATGGAGTTTTTAATCGGACGCACACTATCTAATGCACTGATTGCCGAAGATGTTTATGATTTAACGAAAGAAGCGTTGAATGAACTTAATGTCGATTTAGAAGAAATTATTGCAAAAGAAGTGGATCCTGGGTTAGGAAATGGCGGTTTAGGACGTTTGGCAGCCTGCTTTATGGATTCTATCGCTACACTTGGTTTGCCGGGAATGGGATATGGAATTCGTTATGAATACGGTATGTTCCGTCAAAAAATCGAAGACGGTCAGCAAGTAGAGCGCCCTGACGCGTGGTTGGAAAAAGGGGCTCCGTGGGAGTTTTTACGTTTGTCCAAGCGTTTCCATGTTGCTTTTGGCGGTAATATCCATTTTGAAAGTGGAAAATGTATATGGAATCCACAGGAAAAAGTCACCGCACTTGCTTATGATCAAATGATTCCGGGTTATAAAAATGATTCGGCGGCGACTTTACGTTTGTGGTCTGCTCATGGCGGTGAAATGTTTAATCTTGCGGAATTTAATCGTGGAGAGCACTTGGCTGCGGTAGAGGCTCGTGCCTCCAGCCGCAATTTATCGCGGGTTCTTTATCCTGATGATTCCACCTGGAATGGGCGAGAGTTGCGTTTACGTCAGGAATATTTTTTGGTGTCGGCATCCCTACAAGATATTATTCGACGTCATAAGCGTGTTCACAATAGCCTTGAAAATTTAGCCGATAAAGTTGTGATTCACTTGAACGATACTCATCCCGCCTTAGCGATTCCGGAATTAATGCGAATATTGGTAGATGAGGATGGTTTTGAGTGGGAAACCGCATGGGATATGACACACCGTATTTTCTCTTACACTTGTCATACACTAATGTCGGAAGCGCTAGAAACTTGGCCGGTAGAGATGATGGCAAAAGTCTTGCCACGTCATTTACAAATGATTTTTGACATTAATGACCACTTTTTAGAATACGTGCGGACTTACATTACAACGGATAATGAGTTTATTCGTCGTGTATCACTTATCGAAGAAGGTTATCAACGCAAAGTACGTATGGGATGGTTATCAGTGGTCGGTTCACACAAAGTTAACGGTGTAGCGGCAATCCATTCCGATTTGATGGTGAAATCCACATTTGCTGATTTTGCACGTATTTATCCGGAACGTTTTACCAATGTGACGAACGGTATTACGCCTCGCCGTTGGTTGGCTGTGGCAAACCCTCAATTAGCCACATTATTTGATCAATATATCGGTCAGGGATGGCGTTGTGATTTAAGCCAAATCAAAAAATTAGAAACCGTGGTCCATGAAAAGGCGTTTAAAGAAACGATTGCAGATATTAAATATGCCAATAAAGTTAAACTTGCCGATTATGTGAAACGAGAACTCGGTATTGAATTGAACCCTAAAGCTTTATTTGATGTACAGGTAAAACGCATTCACGAATACAAACGCCAAATATTAAATGTGTTACATATCATCGCCCGTTACAATGCGATGATAGCTAACCCTGAAAAAAATTGGCAACCGCGCGTGTTTATCTTAGCGGGTAAAGCAGCCTCGGCTTACTACGCGGCAAAACAGACAATTCGTCTTATCAACGATGTTGCAAATATCATCAATAATGACGCACGCTTACAAGGACGTTTAAAAGTGGTGTTTATTCCGAATTATAGCGTGAGTTTGGCACAACTTATCATTCCTGCGGCGGATATTTCCGAACAGATTTCCCTTGCGGGTACTGAGGCTTCAGGAACTAGTAATATGAAATTTGCGCTCAACGGTGCATTAACACTCGGAACCTTAGATGGTGCGAATGTGGAAATTTTGGATAATGTAGGCGAAGATCACATTTTTATTTTTGGTAATACGGTAGCACAAGTAGAGCAACTCCGTCGTGATGGTTATCATCCGTTTAACTATTACCAAAATGATGTGGAACTACGCACAGTGGTTGATCAGATTATTGCCGGGGTGTTTTCACCGGAGGAACCGCAACGCTATTTACCACTATTACAGGGATTACAATATTATGATTACTACCAAGTTTTTGCCGATTTCCGTAGTTATGTAGAGGCTCAAAAAGTGGTGGATGAAAAATACAAACATCGCGACCAATGGATTGAAAGCACTATCCAAAATATAATTAATATGGGATTTTTCTCATCAGATCGGACTATTTTGGAATATGCAAAAAATATCTGGAAAATTGAGCCGGTTAATAAAACCAACTAAATAAAATCCCCTTAAGGGGATTTTTTCTTTCGTTCACATAAAAAAGTGCGGTTAAAATTGACCGCACTTTTCTTGTTTATGTTTCATTATTTTGCTTATACATCGCCTCAATTTGATTGCGATAACGCTCCATAATGACCTTGCGTTTTAATTTCAACGTTGGCGTGATTTCCCCCAATTTGATACTGAAAGCTTGAGAGAGTAGGGTAAATTTTTTGACCTGTTCAAAATGAGCTAACTCTTTTTGTACTGCATTAATACGTTGTTCAAACATCTTCAGGATTTCAGAATTTTTAATCAATTCCATCCGGTCGTGATATTTGATATTCAGTTGTTTGGCGTATTCTTCCAAACTATCGAAACATGGCACAATGAGGGCTGAGACATATTTCTTGGCATCTGCGACGATAGCAATTTGTTCGATGAA
This sequence comes from Rodentibacter genomosp. 2, assembly GCA_001999425.1. Classification (GTDB taxonomy): domain Bacteria; phylum Pseudomonadota; class Gammaproteobacteria; order Enterobacterales; family Pasteurellaceae; genus Rodentibacter. The sequence goes on from MLHP01000016.1 coordinate 65,432, forward strand.
TTTATCTTTACCGATTTTACTTTCAATATATTGTGGGGCAATATACTTACCGTTAGAGGTTTTCATTAATTCTTTAATTCGATCGGTAATAAAAAGGTTGCCCTCCGCATCAAATTTGCCGGCGTCGCCGGTTTTTAGGAAACCGTCTTCTGTGAAGGCTTGAGCGGTTTCTTCCGGTTTTTTGTAATAACCTTTCATTACCATGTTGCCACGCACCAGAATTTCGTTATTTTTACCGATTTTGACCTCTGCTTTCGGCATTAAAGTACCGATGGAATTAGGGTTGAATTGATTATCCTGCCAACATGAAACGGTTGCTGTGGTTTCTGTCATACCGTAACCAAGTTTAACGTTAATACCAATGCTATGAAAAAACAGCCCGATAGCCGGTTCTAATTTTGCACCGCCACAAGGCATCATTTTGATTCTTCCGCCTAATAGACGGCGAAGTTTGGATAAAACAAGTTTATCTGCGAGTGCATATTGCTTTTTTAGCAAAAAAGGAATCGGTTTTTTTTCTGTTATCAATGTGAAATGTTTTTGTCCGACAGCGATCGCCCAGTGAAAAAGAATCTGGCGGAATTTAGGCGCCTTTTGTACTTTATCTAGTACGGCAGCGTAAATTTTTTCGTAAAAACGCGGTACGGCACACATTAGCGTTGGACGAATCTCTGCTAAAACCGACCGCACTTGGTTTGTGTCTTCCAAATAACAAAGCATTGCACCACGATGAAGAATATAAGCCGCCCATGCCCGCTCAAAGATATGAGAGAAAGGCAAGAATGAGAGGGAAATATCTTGTTGTGTAACATTAAGCGTAAGATCATGCGCTTCTAATTGATGGGCAAGATTTGAATAATCCAACATAACGCCTTTTGGTTCACCCGTCGTGCCTGAGGTATAGATAATGGTGAATAAGTCGTCCATCCGCTTATTATCTAGACGTTGATTTAATTCGACTTGATGATCTATTGTTCCAAGTTTAATGAATTGTTCCCATGAACAAGAAATAGTGTTAGGTTGGAGTTTGATAGTGGATTTCATCGCCACAATTTTTTGTAATTGGGGACAGGATGGTGCGATTTCTAGGGCGTGGTCATATTGTTCTTGATCGCCTACGAATAAAATTTTGACATCGCCGTGGTTTAGAACAAATTCTGCTTGTTGTGCCGTGTTGGTTGCATAGATGGGTACTGTAACGGCTCGAATTTGTAATGCGGCAATATCGGCAATCGTCCAACGCGGCATATTATGGGCAAAAATTGCAATTTTATCTTGTACTTGAATACCACAAGCAAGTAATGCGAGAGAAAGTTGGTTTAGCTGATTTTGGAATGCGACCCAAGTAATGTCTTTCCAAATACCATTTTCGTTATGACGAAGTGCGGTTGTATTTCCCTGTGCTTTTACTTGTTGTTCAATGCGATGAATAAAATGAAGATCGAGATTCATATTAACCTTATTTAGTTTAATGCTAATTGAGCTAACAGTTGTGCGCTAATATAAGGCTAAATGAAAAGAAAAGCCAGATAAATCTTTAATATTTTTGATGATTTTGAGTGAACTTTTGTTCAATTTGCGAGAGGCGTAATATCATTGAAGATAAAAAAACCGCTCCGAAGAGCGGTTAGTCTGTGAGCTATTTTTAATCGGGTAGCTAAGTTGTATTACTACAACTTAGCCCCCTAAGAACTGTACAAGCAAATTTCTCTGCATACAGCTCAAGCCTTTCTATTAACTGCTACGCAGTCGGTTTCACAACGTTCAAATTCAGGCGATGAATTTGTTGGTGACACTCAGGATGTACTAAACATCTGTTATTTAGTGAATCCGTTCCACCATACATTTTGTAAATTATATGATGATCGTGCCAGCCGCTTTCTTTCGTTATTGGCGTATTACACAATGCACATTTTCCTTTCTGCTCTTTGTAAAGAGCTTGCCATTGCTGTCTGTGTGATTGTTCATCATACATTCTGGTTTGAGCAAGGTTTTCTCCATACATTTCCCATTCAGGTAAAAATGGTTTGTATTGTGATTTTATCTTTCTGTATCGCTTAATTTTCACATATCCACAATAGAGTAAATCTATTGGGATTTGTTCTCCTTTGTTGCTGTTGGTGACTGTGCCGAAAATCCAATTCCGAGTTGCATTTGAATAAAAGTATTTTTCTTTAATCCAAATTTTTCCTTTGTTTGGATGTCTTCGTCTGCACCAACGCCATAAGGCTTTCCAAATTAAACTATCCATTCGGTTAAATATCACTTTAGCCACAACGTGTCTATGATAGTTTGTCCAACCTCTTATCATTGGATTTAATACTTTTATTAAGTCATCTTGTTTCGCCATTTTCATTTTTGAAATTGATTGTTTTACCTTGTCATAAAATGCTTTTGCATTTTTCTTACTTGGTTTAATAATCAATTTTTTATCAAAACGTTTAACAGTCCAACCTAAAAAGTCAAATCCCTGTTCGATATGCACTACCTTGGTTTTACTTTCCGATAAGGAAAGTCCTCTTTCTGCAAGAAAGTTTTTCACCATAGGGATAACTTGTTCTTCCAGTAATTCTTTTGATATACCTGAAATAATAAAGTCATCTGCATATCTAACGAGGTATGTCCGATGTTTTGCTATTTTAAGACTATTCTTTGCACCAAAGTGCTTGATTAGCTCTTTTTCTAACCCATCTAACGCCATATTTGCCAACGTTGGAGAGATAATACCACCTTGCGGTGTGTTGGTTTTAGTTGACCGAACTCCACAACACCTGATTTTAACCATTTCTTGAGTATCCGCTTATTCATTGGAATATGCTTTAGTAGCCAGTTGTGGTTAATAAAATCAAAACAGCCCTGTATATCTGCATCCAGTACCCATTCTGCCATTTGACGAGATTGGTTTCCTTTTGTTGAAAATATACTATGTATATGTGATATAGCATCTGCCGTTGAACGGTTTAATCTAAATCCATACGAATTATTGTCTGCTGTTGTTTCTGCTATGGGTTGCAATGCCAGTAAATACAACATTTGCATTGCTCTATCTTTCATCGTAGGTATGCCTAATGGACGTTTCTTCCCATTTGACTTCGGAATGAAAACCCGTCTTAATGGTTTAGGTTGATACCCTTTACTTGATAGATCTTGTATAGCAATCCATTTGGATTCAGGTGTATCCCAAATCCGTTTATCAATACCAGCCGTTTGCCTGTATTTTCTGTCACCCGTCGTACTGCTAATGCTTTTGCATAAAACGAGTGGGTAAGCATTCGTTGTAAGTTTTTAACCTTACGCCAATTGCTTTCCTGTGTTGCCTTCGCAATCCGCACCTGCATTCCTTTCACATATCGGTTTGCTTTATACCAATTGATATAATGCCATTGCGATATATGTGAGGTCGCTGGAGCTAGACTGCTTACTAATTTCTTAGTATGATGAGTTTGCTCTTTCATACTTACCTCCGTTGAGAGATAAGTTTTCTTGGTAAATTAATAGTTCCTCTTTCTGTTTGTACACTTCAAGAGTTGCTATGATTACCAATAGACTTACACTCTTGAGTTATCACTAAGGATAAAGAGTGCGTGCGTTGGTTTTATTTGATTGGTTTTCAATCTGCAAGCCAACGCTCGCTTTTATCCCGTCAAACTTTAAAGGAATTTGTCAGACATCTTGCGATGAAAGACCGGTTAGAAGTCTGCACCCTTTCGGGTTAGGTCATATTTCATACCCTATTTGCACCATTACAGTACAACCTTCGCTTTCTCTAACTTCTTTTACCTACACCACCAACAGCATTGCTTACGCGTTGCCTGCCATTTTTCAGGCGGAGATATAGGCTTACCAAGTTCCATTATTACTACACGGATAGGGAAGATATAGTCTGTTTCCCGACAGTGTTTATGATGACGTATCCCAAGGCTAAAATGAGATAACCCACTGCATACCTTTTGGTTCAAGCCGATAGCGACCGTAGGCTTGTTCTACATAACGAGAATTACGACTATTCACTTACGTTTATCTTTCTATCCAACCTAGTCCCTCAACCCAATGGTCGTTTCGAGTCTCTTATTAATACTTCACAGTATTAATAACCTTATCGGGGGTACATTGTCAGGAAGCTCTGCACAAAATCGTTGCCAATTATGCACTATCCCTAGGTTACTGTTAGTCATATAACAGGTTACACTCATTTATTTCTTCGCGACTGCATATATCAACGTTGAAACGAATTGTAACAATAGTAATAACAGCTTACTCATACTTAACTAAGTTGTTACCTAATACAGCAATAAATAAGCCCTTGCTGGTTTGCTTTAAAACTTACTTTATCCATTAAACAAATGCTTAATGGTACTTTGTTTACTTTTAATCCTCTAATAGGAAATAACTAACCTTTAACAAACAAAAGCTCATTTGTTAGTAATGATTATTTCAATGAAAGGGGATTTGGGTAAATTTAGACCGAGAAATAGCCGTGCTGTTCCGCAAGCCATTCACGGGCAACTATTATTTTCAAGTTGCTGAGGGTGTTTCTTAATAAAAGAATATCCCGAAGTAAAGTAAATAAAGATAAGTGTAAAGGTGGCAACCAAATAGAAGAAATTCCACTTTCTTATACTCGAACCGTCTCAGATTGCTACGGTATCTTTCGGACTTTATTTATAGTAGGGTTGAATAATCATTCTTTATGGACGATATGACGTTTTGGATTTGACCCAAGTCACTCTATAAATAGGCGACTAACGGTAGTCCTATCTTTCGATAACGGATCTTGCTTGCTTACTCCTCTTAATATTTATCTAAATATTAAGTACATAAAAGTGAAAACCATACCTTATTACCGCATAAAGTTGGAGACATTCTTACCAACTTAGAACTAGATCTTGAGCAACGCCCCTTTTCTAGTCTGCTACCCAAACTCTTCCCAAGAAGATCTGAATAGTCAAGAGAAAGCTACATTACATAGCTTTCTCTTAATTGAGCTAAGCCCTTGATATATAAGGGCTTAACCCCAGTAAGCACGACACTTGTCGCACTTAGCCTTTGTAGTTGTAAACGTGTGCGACTAAGTCTAATACTTTGTTTGAATAACCGGTTTCGTTGTCATACCAAGATACGAGTTTAACAAAAGAATCGGTTAATGCGATACCAGCATCAGCGTCAAATACAGAAGTTAATGCACAGCCGTTGAAATCGGTAGAAACTACCGCATCTTCGGTGTAACCTAAAACATCTTTTAATTCGCCATTGAAGGTTTTACCTTCTGCTGCATCTTTGATCGCTTGTTTGATTTGTTCGTAAGTTGCTGGTTTTTCTAAATTAACGGTTAAGTCAACTACTGAAACGTTTGGAGTTGGAACACGGAAAGCCATACCAGTTAATTTACCATTTAATGCAGGTAACACTTTACCTACTGCTTTAGCTGCACCGGTAGAAGAAGGAATGATGTTTTGTGCTGCACCACGACCGCCTCGCCAGTCTTTTGCAGAAGGACCATCAACGGTTTTTTGGGTAGCTGTGGTTGCGTGAACGGTTGTCATTAAACCGTCTTTAATGCCGAATGTTTCATGAATAACACGCGCTAAAGGTGCTAAACAGTTTGTTGTACAAGAAGCGTTGGAAACAATGTCTTGACCTGCGTATGCATTGAAGTTTACACCGCGAACGAACATTGGTGTTGCGTCTTTAGACGGACCGGTTAAAACGACTTTTTTCGCACCGGCAGTGATATGTTTACGTGCAGTTTCATCTGTTAAGAATAAACCTGTCGCTTCAACCGCGATCTCAACACCGATTGCACCCCAGTTTAAGTTTGCCGGATCGCGTTCTGAAGTTACACGAATAGTTTTACCGTTAACTACTAAGTTACCGTCTTTAACTTCAACAGTGCCATCGAAACGACCGTGAGTTGAATCATATTTCAGCATGTAAGCCATGTATTCCACATCAATTAAGTCATTGATACCAACAACTTCGATGTCATCACGGTGTTGTGCCGCGCGGAATACAATACGACCGATACGGCCGAAACCATTAATACCAATTTTAATAGCCATAAGATTTTCACCTTCTTAGTTAAGTTAAACAAACTGTTATGTTTATAAGAAATAAAGATATTGCTTAAAACGTTTTGGTGGATTATATCACGAGCATTTAGATAAAACTAGAAATACGACTTTTTTGTGATCTATATCACGTTTGAGGGCTTTTTTCTTAATAAAAATTTCTGAAAAATGACCGCACTTTAATGATTTTCTATAAAAGAATCGGCATAATAAGCCGAAATATTTAGCAAGGGTTCAAACTATGTCACAAGGCAATTTATACATTCTTTCCGCACCAAGCGGAGCGGGTAAATCTTCGTTAATTTCAGCGTTGTTGAAAAGTGATGCTTCCACACAAAAAATGGTTTCTATTTCGCACACAACACGTAATCCAAGACAGGGTGAAATTGATGGTGTGCATTATTATTTTGTTTCTAAGGAAGAATTTGAATCATTAATTAAGCAAGATTTATTTTTGGAATATGCTACGGTATTCGGTGGGAATTATTATGGCACCTCTTTACCGGCAATTCAGGAAAATCTCGCAAAAGGAATTGACGTTTTTTTAGATATTGATTGGCAAGGCGCACAGCAAATTCGTAAAAAAGTGGAGAATGTGAAAAGTATTTTTATTCTTCCTCCTTCGTTACAGGAATTGGAGCGCCGCTTGATTGGTCGCGGTCAAGATAGCGAAGCGGTGATTGCTGAACGTATGGCAAAAGCCAAGGATGAAATTTCTCACTATGATGAATACGATTATGTCATTATCAACGATCATTTTGACCAAGCATTAGCGGATTTACAGAGTATTTTGCGTGCAGAGCGTTTAACAAAAAATTATCAACAAGCAGAAAATGCCGGTTTAATTGATCAGCTACTGGATAAAAAGCATAAGATTTAGTATGATGGCTCCCCTTGTATTCCTTATTTATAGATAAATGAACCGGAGTGATAGAATATGGCACGTGTTACAGTACAGGATGCGGTAGAAAAAATTGGTAACCGCTTTGATTTAATTTTAACCGCGGCACGCCGCGCAAGACAGTTGCAGTTACACCAACGTGATCCTTTAGTACCGGAGGATAATGATAAACCGACCGTTATTGCATTGCGTGAGATAGAAAAAGGATTAATCTCTGATGAGATTATGGATGCTCAGGAACATCAAGCCGTTGCAGCCGTTCAGCACATAGAAGAAGCTGCGGTAGCGTTAATTTCTGAATAATTTTAAAAGTGCGGTTGATTGTAACCGTAGTTTCATTTCAACCATTCATTTAATCCGAAAATGCCAGGTGTCCTTTGGAATTGTTTGCAGATTTAGAACGAATCATTCAGGGGTATTTACCCGAAGATAAAATTGAATTAGTCAGACGTGCGTTTGTTGTTGCAAAAGATGCGCATGAGGGACAATTTCGTTCAAGTGGCGAGCCTTATATTACCCATCCGGTGGCTGTTGCTTCCATCATTGCAAAAATGAATCTTGATCATGAAGCAGTGATGGCGGCTTTGTTGCACGATGTTATAGAGGACACGGCTTATACGGAAGAAAATCTTAAAGAAGAATTTGGCGCAAGTGTTGCTGATATTGTTGAGGGGGTATCAAAACTTGATAAGTTAAAATTCCGTACCCGCCAAGAAGCTCAGGTGGAAAATTTTCGCAAAATGATTTTGGCGATGACCCGTGATATTCGAGTGGTATTGATTAAACTTGCAGACCGTACTCACAATATGCGTACATTGGGGTCACTGCGTCCTGATAAACGCCGTCGTATTGCTAAGGAAACCCTTGAGATCTATTGTCCGCTTGCTCATCGTTTAGGCATTGAGCATATCAAAAATGAATTAGAGGATTTATCCTTTGAAGCGATGTATCCGTACCGCTATGATGTGTTGAAAAAACTAGTGGAAGTTGCGCGAAATAATCGTCAGGATCTTATTGAACGTATTTCTAATGAAATTAAAGAGCGGTTAGAAAATACGGGAATTTTTGCACGAGTGTGGGGACGAGAAAAACACCTCTATAAGATCTATCAAAAAATGCGTGCAAAAGATCAAGAATTTCACTCTATTATGGATATTTATGCGTTCCGCATTATTGTGAAAAATATTGATGATTGTTATCGCGTGTTAGGTCAAATGCACAATCTATATAAACCCCGTCCGGGACGCGTAAAAGATTATATTGCCGTACCGAAAGCGAATGGCTACCAGTCTTTACAAACCTCTATGATCGGCCCTCATGGCGTACCGGTAGAAGTACACATCCGTACTGAGGATATGGAACAAGTAGCGGAAATGGGGGTGACGGCATACTGGGTATATAAAGAAAGTGGTAAAAATGACAGTACAACCGCTCAAATTCGTGCTCAACGCTGGTTGCAAAATTTGGTTGAAATTCAACAAAGTGTAGGAAATTCCTTTGAATTTATCGAAAACGTTAAATCCGAATTTTTCCCGAAAGAAATTTTTGTTTTTACGCCAAAAGGACGTATTGTCGAATTGCCGCAAGGGGCAACGGCAGTAGATTTTGCCTATGCAGTACATTCTGATATCGGGAATACTTGTGTCGGTGTAACGGTTGAATATAAACCTTATCCGCTATCAAAAGCGTTAGAGTCCGGTCAAACGGTGAATATTATCACTGAGCCTAATGCGCATCCTAAAGCTTCTTGGTTGAATTTTGTGGTAACTGCCCGTGCTAAAACCCGCATTCGTCACTATTTGAAGCAACGCTGTGAAGATGATGCGGTGAAACTTGGTGAAAGAGAGCTAAATGCAGCATTGCAGCCGCATCGTTTGACGGATCTTTCTCTACAACAAATTCAAGCTGTTTTGGATGAGAGAAAACTTGCTTCACTTGATGGATTGTTGCGTGAAATTGGTTTAGGCAATCAACTTGCTTCTGTTATTGCTCATCAATTAGTGGGAGAACCGATCGAAATTGATGTGGATGGTAATACGGAAAATCATTCAAATACTTTAACCATTGCACCGACTTTAATGGCTAACATACAATTTGCCAAATGTTGCCATCCGATTCCGACCGATCCGATTATGGGATGCAGTACGCCGAAGAATGGTCTCGTCATTCATCATCAACAATGTGCAAACCTTAAAAATGCTCACCCGTTAGTCAAAGCTAAATGGGAGAAAGTGCAAAGTGCGGTCAATTTTGATGCTGAATTGCAAATTGAAATCTTGAATGAGAAGAGTGCTTTGCCAAGTTTAATGACTGCGATCGCCGCAAGCGAAAGTAGCATTCAAAATATTTGGACGGAAGGGCTGGAAAATAATCTGTTGCTCGTGATTTTACAAATTAGTGTGAAAGATACAAAACACCTCGCCAATATTTTATATCGTATTAAGAAAATCACTGGCGTGGTAAATGCAAATCGTAATATTAATGCCTAATAAATTATGGGATTTTCTCTTCTTGATGCCGTTCCTCTTACCACGCTTTCAGGTGTAGGGGCTGCGGTTTCTAGTAAACTCGCTAGAATCGGTATTCATAGTTTACAAGATCTGCTTTTTCACTTGCCGATTCGTTACGAGGATCGTACTCGTATCACACCGATTGCTAATTTACGACCCGAGCAATATTTCATGATTGAAGGGATTGTGCAAACCTGTGAGGTTACTTTTGCCCGCCGTCCGATTTTATCTGTCAGCCTATCTGATGGTTCCTCAAAAATTATGTTACGTTTTTTCAATTTTAATGCGGGAATGCGTAGCAGTTTTCAAATCGGTGTGCGTGTTAAGGCGTTTGGTGAAGTAAAACGCGGGCGCTATATGCCGGAAATTCATCATCCGGAGTATCAAATTATCCGTGACAATACACCAATTACACTAGAGGAAACACTGACGCCTATTTATTCCACAACAGAAGGGCTAAAACAAAACACATTACGAAAGTTGGTAGATCAAGCCTTAAATTTACTGGATAAAGTGAAAATTGAGGAGATTTTACCTAGTGAATTTAATCCACACCAATTCAGCTTAAAAGAAGCACTGTATTTATTACATCGTCCTCCACCGGATATCCCTTTAGAAATATTAGAAAAAGGGCAATACCCCGCTCAACAACGATTAATTTTTGAAGAATTGCTCGCACATAATCTCGCTATGCAAAAAGTGCGGTTAGGAACACAACAGTTTTCTGCCTTGACTTTAGGTCATCAAACGGATTTAAAGCAACGATTTTTGATGAGTTTGCCTTTTCAACCAACGAATGCCCAAACGCGGGTCGTTGCCGATATTGAACAAGATTTAACAAAAGATTGTCCCATGATGCGATTAGTACAGGGTGATGTCGGATCGGGTAAAACTTTAGTTGCCGCTTTGGCTGCATTATTAGCGATTGATAACGGTAAACAGGTGGCGTTGATGGCACCGACAGAAATTCTAGCCGAACAGCACGCCAATAATTTTCGTCAGTGGTTTGAGCCCTTTGGGATCAATGTAGGCTGGTTGGCGGGCAAAGTGAAAGGTAAGGCACGTCAAGCCGAGCTGGAAAAAATTAAAACCGGTGCGGTACAAATGGTGGTGGGCACTCATGCCCTTTTCCAAGAAGAGGTCGAATTTGCGGATCTTGCTTTGGTTATTATTGATGAACAACATCGTTTTGGTGTGCATCAACGTTTGATGTTGCGTGAAAAAGGTGAAAAAGCAGGGTTTTACCCTCATCAATTAATTATGACAGCAACTCCGATACCAAGAACGTTGGCAATGACAGTTTACGCCGATTTGGATACCTCAATTATTGATGAATTACCTCCGGGGCGTACGCCAATTACAACGGTCGTGATTTCAGAAGAACGTCGCGATGAAATTGTTCAACGTGTGAAAAAAGCTTGTATAGATGAAAAGCGCCAAGCTTATTGGGTGTGTACATTGATTGATGAATCGGAAGTTTTAGAAGCACAGGCCGCCGAAGCGATTTGGGAAGATTTAACCAAAGCCTTACCAATGTTGAGAGTTGGTTTGGTACATGGAAGAATGAAACCGCAAGAAAAGCAAGAAGTTATGTCGCGCTTCAAAAATGCCGAATTGGATTTGTTGGTGGCAACGACTGTGATTGAAGTCGGTGTTGATGTGCCGAATGCAAGTTTGATGATTATCGAAAATGCCGAACGTTTAGGATTATCACAACTTCACCAATTGCGTGGACGTGTCGGACGGGGCAGTACGGCATCTTTTTGCGTATTGATGTATAAGCCGCCATTGGGAAAAGTTTCACAAAAACGTTTGCAGGTGTTACGAGATAGCCAAGACGGTTTTGTCATTTCCGAAAAAGATTTGGAAATTCGTGGTCCCGGTGAAGTGCTAGGCACAAAACAAACGGGGGTTGCTGAGTTTAAAGTCGCCAATTTAATGCGTGATCGTAAAATGATTCCAACAGTGCAGTATTACGCTAAACAACTTATTCAACGTTATCCTGATTTAGCAGAAAGTTTGATTAAACGTTGGTTAAATAATAAAGAAATTTACTCAAATGCCTAAAGTGCGGTCAATAAAGGAAGCATTTTTATGGATATAAAAAAAGAACGCCCGACAATCCTCTTCTGTGATTCGGGAATGGGCGGATTGAGTGTATATCGCGAAACAAAAAAATTATTACCTGATTGGCATTACCTTTATTGCTTTGATAATGGCGGTTTTCCCTATTCGGAACGCAGTGAAGAAAGCATTATTCAACGAATGTTGGCGATATGCCAACGGATTAATGATTCACATCCTTTAGATGCGATTGTGATTGCTTGCAATACGGCAAGTACGGTCGCATTGCCGGTGCTACGGGAAAACTTTTCTATCCCGGTTATCGGTACGGTGCCGGCAATTAAACCGGCGGCGGAGATTTCAAACACAAAACATATAGGTTTGCTAGCAACAAAAGGAACAGTAAAGCGTCACTATGTAGATGAACTGATCAATAAATTCGCGCAGGATTGCCAAGTGGAACGGCTAGGCTCTACAAAATTAGTTGAAATTGCCGAACAAAAGATTCGTGGACATTCCGTGGATATGAGTGCGTTAAAAAGTGAATTGTTACCTTGGATTAATATAATGGATTTGGATACATTGATTCTTGGGTGTACGCATTTCCCTTTAATTAGGGATGAAATTCAGTTCTGCTTACCACAAGTGAAACATTTTATGGACTCGGGGACGGCCATTGCCAAACGCATTCAATCCTTATTGAGCAATGTGGAAGTAAAAAATAAAATCTCAAAATGCAATCAAATGTTTTGTACCCAACATTTTGATGAAGCGTTGCAGTTCAAACAAATATTAAATCTATGGGGATTTGAATCCTTAGGGGTTATTAAATCCGACTAAAAACTTATTGTTTGTCGTCGTGATTTTATACTTTTTGGGTTTATTTTAGCCAAAAGATCATTTTTTTTAATTTTTTTGTAAAAAGCACTTGCATTCGTTTGTGTTTTCCCTATAATGCGCGGCACACAACGACGCG
>MLHP01000017.1 GCA_001999425.1 Rodentibacter genomosp. 2
ATCTTCATTTTTGTAGATTTACATACTAGCTAATCTACGTCAGCCCCTAATAATTTTATTAAACCGATAACGTCTGTCAAACATACACAACAGACCTCCCAATGCCATAAACACGCCGCCAATCCAAATCCAACGAATAAAAGGTTTGTAATACAAACGCAATGCCCAAGAATTGTCATCGAGTTTTTCGCCTAGCGCCACGTATAAATCACGTGTTAAGCTCCCATCAATAGCAGCTTCTGTCATTGACATACGGCTTACCGTGTAAAAACGCTTTTCAGCGAATAAGGTTGCCTCCGGTTTTCCATCTTTTGTAATATCAATTTGTGCTTTGCCACCAATATAGTTAGGCCCGTTGGCGTCACTGACACCGACAAATTTGAAATCATAATGACCAATCCGAGCGCTATCCCCTACTTGCATTCGTACATCGCGTTCTACGCTAAAGTTTTGGCTAAAAGCAATACCCCACACCGTCATTGCCACACCAAGGTGTGCAAATAACATTCCCCAATGGGAACGGGATAATTTGCGCACACCAACAAAAAACGATTCACGATGGGTAGCCCGTTGTTGTAATTCGTAAAGTGCGAGTAATAGGATAATACTAGTCATCATCGCGCCAAGAACGGAACTTACGGTAATCTTGTCTTGCAAGAAATAAGGTAAGGTAAATCCGGCAATCAGCATGACAAGAACACTGATGATCACAGGCGTTCGAATTACTGAGAATTGATCCCGTCGCCATTTTACCAGCGGCCCAATGCCCAGCAATAGCGCAAACGGTGTCATAATAATCAAGAACATTTGATCAAAAAACGGTGCACCGATTGAAATTGTGCCTAATCCCAACTGTTTATGCACCAAAGGTAACAATGTACCTAAAAACACCACGCAAAGTGAGGTCATTAATAGAATATTATTTAACAGCAACATACTTTCGCGAGAATAGCGTTCAGCATTATCACGTGAGCGAATTTGGCTACCTTTATAGGCATAAAGTGCGAGTGAGCCGCCAATGACAACCACCAGATATGCCAAAATATACAAACCGCGTGTCGGATCAGAGGCAAAAGCATGGACTGATACCAAAATTCCTGAACGCACCAAGAATGTGCCAAGTAAACAAAGAGAAAAAGCTAAAATAGCGAGGAGTACCGTCCAAGCTTTAAATGAACTGCGTTTTTCTGTCACCGACAGAGAATGAATCAACGCTGTACCGGCTAACCAAGGCATAAAGGATGAATTTTCAACCGGATCCCAAAACCACCAACCGCCCCAGCCTAATTCGTAGTACGCCCACCAAGAACCTAGTACGATACCAAGTGTTAAAAATACCCATGCGGCAAGCGTCCAAGGGCGAGACCAACGCGCCCAAGCCGAATCAAGTTTACCAGTCATTAAAGAAGCAATCGCGAAAGCGAAAGCGACAGAGAAACCGACATAGCCCATATAGAGTAGCGGAGGGTGAAAAATCAATCCTACATCTTGCAACATAGGGTTAAGTTCTTTACCGTCCACAGGGAAGTCAGGGAAAGTGCGGGTAAATGGATTGGATGTAAATAATACAAACAACACGAAACCCACACTAATGATTCCCATGATACCAAGTACTCTCGCAGCCGCTTCTTGAGGTAAATGTTTACTTAATAGCGCCACCGCTGCGGACCAAAGGGCGAGCAACCAAATCCAAAGCAACAACGAGCCTTCATGAGATCCCCAAACAGCGGATAAACGATAATGAATCGGCAAGGTACTGTTAGAATTATTTACTACATATTGCACACTAAAATCATTGACTGCAAACAAGTAAAACAGCGCGACAAAAGCAATGGTAAGGCTGACAAATAATCCGTAAGTCATTGGTCGTGCTAATGCCATTAAGCGGGTATTCCCCTTCTCTGCGCCCCACAATGGAAAAATCGCAAGCATTAATGACACGGCAAGACTCAAGGCGAGCGCATAATTTCCGATTTCAGCGATCATTTGTTGCCTTCTTGTTTTTCTTGACGATCACGCACACTTTCACCTTTTAAATCCGCCTCATCTACCCCCATCGGTTTATGCACTTTTTGCATTTTTTCGCCTAATTCAGGCGGTACATAATTTTCATCGTGTTTAGCCAACACTTCAGTAGCGGTCAGTACGGTCGGTTCGGTTAATACGCCTTGTGCAACAATACCCTGCCCCTCTCGGAAAAGATCAGGCAAAATACCTTCGTATTCTACGGTAATTGCAGGGCCAATATCGTTCAAATCAAACCGCACTTTTAAACTTTTCGGGTCACGCTCTACCGTTCCTTCAACCACCATTCCACCAACTCGGATACGCTGCCCGACTTCAGGTTTTTGGTTCGGGTTATTATCTTTACCCAAAACCACCTCTGACGGCGTGTAGAATAAATCAATATTCTGACGTAACGCATAGAGTATCAAGCCACTAGCAATGGCAATACCAAATACAACAAAAACAACTAATTTAAGTCTGGATTTACGTCTCGGGTTCATAGTGTGTTTCCTTTATTAGTATTAGCTTGTTGTAAACGCATTTCACGTTGGGTTTCACGCAGAACATTTTTCAAAATCGTTTTACGTTGTTTGAGGCTTTGTATGATCAACGCAACAATCGCAACCAAACTAATGCCGTAAGATAGCCATACATAAAAGCCATAGCCACCCATATCAAAAAAATCACTCCAAGTTTGGAAAAACATTTTTATTCCTCCATAAAAATATAAAAACTATTTACTACAATCTTTTGCCAGAGCTTTCACCCATGGGCGCTTTGCATCTTCTCTTAATAATTCCGCACGATAACGCACCAGAGTAAGCCAAATATATAAAGCTAAAAAACCAAAAATACATAAAATCAATGGGATTAACATCGGAGTGGCAATAGACGGTTTTTCAAATTTTGTAATACTTGCCCCCTGATGAAGCGTATTCCACCACTCCACAGAAAAATGAATAATCGGCAAAATGACCACAGTAGTAATACATAAAATACCCGATGCTTTTGCCCCGACCGCTCGATCAGAAAAACTGGAATAAAGAGCAAGAATACCAAGATATAAAAAGAATAGAATTAATTCGGCAGTCAAACGGGCATCCCACACCCACCAAGTCCCCCACATCGGTTTACCCCAAATCGCACCGGTAATAAGAGCGAGAAAGGTAAATAATGCCCCAATAGGCGCCATAGCAATCATTGCTAAATGTGCTTGTTTAATTTGCCATACCAGTGTAATCACGGCGGCTACCGCCATTGAACCATACACGCCCATTGACAAAATTGCCGCCGGCACATGTACATACATGATTCTGAAACTGTTACCCTGTTGATAATCTGCCGGTGCATAAGCCAAGCCCCATACAATACCGACACTTAACAATAATAAACTCAATAGTGCAAACAGCGGGCTCAATTTACCACAAATTCGATATTGGGTTTCTGGTTTAGCGTAGGGATGTAACCAGTTCCACATAAAAAATCCTCACAAAAATAAAAAGAAAAACAACCGCACTTTTGTACCGTTGTCGAATTAATTATCCAAACTAATACGCAATGCCGCAGCCACCGCAAAAGGAGAAAGCGTAATTGCGCCTACCATCATCGCAGCTAAAATCGCAAGTTGCCCCGTATAAGGCAGATTCAACCCTGCCGCATCCAATACGGAAGAAGCAAAAATCAACACGGGAATAAACAACGGTACTACAAGTAAACTGAGCAATACACCGCCCTTACGCAATCCTACGGTTAATGCGACGCCAATCGCACCGATACAACTCAATACCGGCGTGCCAAGGAGCAAGGTTAGCACTAACGCCCACCAAAGATGCACTTCAAGAGAAAGTAACAATGCTGCAATTGGCGAAAGTAAAATCAGTGGCAAGCCGGTTAAAAGCCAATGTGCGACAACCTTGGACAAAGCCGTTAATACGAGAGGTTGCTTAGTTAGCATTAATTGCTCAAGCGAACCGTCAATAAAATCATCACGAAACAATCGTTCAAAAGAAAGTAATGCGGAAAGTAAAGCCGCCACCCAAACAATCCCGGGGGCAATGCGTGAAAGTAATTTAGGCTCAGGCCCAATCACCAGTGGAAATAACGTGATGACAATCAAAAAAAACCACAGTGGATTTAAAATTTCTGAGCGTTTACGCATCGCAATTTTTAATTCACGTTTAATTACTTCTAGAAAAATCATTCACTTATTCCGCTTTATACTGTGCTAAATTAAGTTTTTGCAAACGCATACTCGGCACATCTTGATGGCTCGTCATTAATACAATACCACCTTGTTTTGTATGCTTGTCAAAAAGTGCGGTCAAAATTTCCACGCCTTTTTTATCAATCGCCGTAAAAGGTTCATCTAAAATCCATAACGGTGCATGTGAAAGCCATAATCTTGCTAATGCAATACGTCGTTGTTGCCCCGCTGAAAGTTGTGCGGCGGGCAGATCTTCACGCCCCAAAAGTCCAACTTTCTCTAATACGTCCCAAAGTGCGTTATCTCCCTGCTCTGCTTGGCTAATACGTTGATAAAATTGTAGATTTTCTAACGCTGTCAGTTCCGGTTTTACACCAGAAAAATGCCCTAGATAAAGTAAATCCTGATAGTAAATTTCCCGTTGTTTGGAAATTAGTTCAGAATTCCACCGCACTTCGCCTTCTAACGGTTGTGCAAGCCCGGCTAAAATACGCAATAAACTGGTTTTTCCAATACCATTATGTCCCTCTATCTGCACAAAATCACCGCTGTTAAAATTGCACGATAAACTGGAAAAAAGCAAACTCTCACCTCGTTGGCAAGCAAGCTCTTTAATAGATAAATTGTGAGACTTAGACATAAAGAAAAACACGAATATTGAATTGCTGTCATTCTATCACAAGTGAAAAATTTAACGAGATTTTAAGTAGTCAAAACAATTAACCATTTGGTAGTAGATTGTAGGTTTTATTGACCTAGGACAAGCTTTATTTGAATACTCAATTTCTACAAAAGGGAAAACATTTAATGATCTAAATCAACTTTTCTGCTAGTATTTTCCTCTTAGTACTTTTTGGTTAAAGCTTTCGCATTTTTATGCTGACAGCCAAATCGGCTCAAATGAAAACTCATTTTAAAGAAGGAATGAATTATGGCTTACACTCTACCTGAATTAGGCTACGCTTATGATGCCTTAGAACCCCATTTTGATGCTCAAACTATGGAAATTCACCATAGTAAACATCACCAAGCTTATGTAAATAATGCCAATGCGGCACTAGAAGGCTTACCGGCTGAATTTACCGAAATTTGCGCCGGTCAATTAATTTCTCAACTCGACAAACTTCCAGTAGAAAAACGTGTTGCGTTACGCAATAACGCAGGCGGTCATGCAAATCACAGCTTATTTTGGAAATCCTTAAAAAAGGGAACGACCTTACAAGGTGCATTAAAAGATGCGATCGTACGTGATTTCGGTTCAGTTGAAGCTTTCCAAACAGAATTTGAAAAAGCAGCTGCAACCCGTTTCGGTTCAGGTTGGGCGTGGTTGGTGCTAACTGCCGAAGGAAAATTAGCGGTAGTTTCCACGGCAAACCAAGATAACCCATTAATGGGCAAAGAAATTGCAGGTTGTGAAGGTTTCCCACTTTTAGGCTTAGACGTTTGGGAACACGCCTACTACTTGAAATTCCAAAATCGCCGCCCGGACTACATTAAAGAATTTTGGAATGTTGTAAACTGGGATTATGTTGCAGAGCGTTTTGAAAAGAAATCGGCTGATTGCAATAATCACGCCAAATAATCTATGAACGACAAAAGTGCGGTCAATTTTGACCGCACTTTTCATATCCAACGCCTAACTTTCGATTTATACCGACGATATGTATCCCCAAATTGCTTTTCTAAATAGATTTCTTCTCGAGAAATTTGGAATCGATTCATTAAAAATATAAAAGTAATAACCCCACTCCAAGCCAATAAATGCCCTAACCATAATGCCCATGATACAAGAATCAGTAATAGACTTAGGTACATTGGGTTACGCGTGATTTGAAAAATACCGGATGTAACAAGCCTTGTCGTTTTATCCAACTGTTTCGGATCAATAGATGTGTCATTGCGATACAATTGCCACATACTCGCAACAGCAATCAAAATAGATACGAGAATAAAAAACCAAACAGCATAAAGAAATCTAGAATATTGTCCTATTTCAGGTAATGCATACATCACCACACCAATGGAGACACAAAGAATTGGGGGAGGAAGTGGAAATAAAAAGCACATAAAACAAACGCCCTCTCGGGCGCTTTATACTAAAGATTGTTTAACTTCATTTGAGCCATTTGCTGTTCTAATGAGCTACCTGTTTGAAGCACTTGCTCAAAACTATTTTTTGCCGCAACAGTGTCGCCTTTTGCCAACTGAATATCACCGACTAAAAGTATTTTGCGAGCATTAAAACCGGCACTCTTTACCTGTTCAAGTGTTGATAATGCACTATCTAATTGACCTAACTGGAACTGCACGGCACTTAAACGTAACGCGGCAAGCGATGTTAATAATTCATCTTGAGATTGTGTTAAAACTTGCTGTAACGCAACTTCAGCACCCGCAAAATCTTGTTTTGCCACTGCATTTTTTGCTTCATCAAATAATGCAAAGACTGCATAGCTGGTTTTACTGTTCGCTTGGACGAATTCTGCTAATTTCGTTTTTTGAGCAGCGGAGTCTTGCTCGGCTGCATAAATCAAAGAATCATACCCTGCCGATGCTTCAGCAATTTGATTTGCTTGGTAAGTCTGCCAATAACGCCAACCAAACATACCGCTCACACCTAAAATAAAAGCGACAATGATTGTTTTGCCGTTTTCTTTCCACCATTCTTTTAACTGGTTAATCTCTTGTTCTTCTTCAATAGAATATGCCATATTCTTTTCCTTTATAAATTAAAATTGAGTCTGAATATAATCAACGACTTGTCCAATTTCAAAAGTCTGTTGCTCAACCCCACCGTGTAAATGTTTCACAACTACCTGACTATTTTGCACTTCACTTTCACCGATCACTAAAGCTAAAGTTGCACCGGATTTATCCGCACGTTTAAATTGTTTTTTAAAATTACCACCCGAGCAATGTTGCATAACCCGTAAGTGCGGCAATGCTGAACGAATTTTTTCAGCAATATGTAAGGCAGCTAAAGTTGTATCTTTTCCTTGATGAATTACATAAATATCAACCGAACTTTTTAACGGTATGGCTACATTAACTTCTTGCACCAATAAAACTAAACGTTCCAGTCCCATAGCAAACCCTACACCGGATGTAGCGTGTCCGCCAAGCTGTTCAACCAAACCGTCATAACGACCGCCACCACATACCGTGCCTTGCGCCCCCAGTGCAGAGGTTACCCATTCAAACACAGTTTTATTGTAATAATCCAATCCCCGTACAAGTTTTGGATTAATTTCATATTGAATTCCCACTGCATCTAATAAAGCACATAATTGAGCAAAATGTGTACGACTCTCTTCATCCAAATAATCAAGGAGTTTCGGTGCACTATCTAACACTTTTTGTAATTCTTGATTTTTAGTATCCAAAATACGCAGAGGATTTTTTACTAAACGTTCTTTTTCTTCTTCGCTCATTAGATCTTGATATTTTTCCAAGAACGCTACCAGTGCAGAGCGATAACTTGCTCTTGCTTCTAATGAACCGATTGAGTTTAGTTGCAGAGAAACCTGCTGATCAATGCCTAATTTTTTCCAAAGTCTCGCCGTTAAAATAATTAACTCGGCGTCGATTTCCGGATTAGCAATACCAAAAACTTCAACCCCCGCTTGATGGAACTGGCGATAACGTCCCTTTTGCGGACGTTCATGGCGAAACATCGGGCCCATATACCACAAACGCTGTTCATTATTATAAATCCAACCATGTTCAATCGCCGCCCGCACACAACCTGCCGTCCCTTCAGGGCGAAGGGTTAATTGTTCATCGTTATCCCAAAAAGTGTACATTTCTTTTGAAACAACATCTGTTACTTCGCCAATAGCACGGGCAAATAACGGTGTACTTTCAACAATCGGCATACGCACTTCAGAGTAGCCATAACTGTTTAATACTTCACATACCTGCATTTCAACCCATTGCCATAATGGGGATTCTGTCGGTGGACAATCGTTCATACCACGAATTGCTTGAATTGTTTTTGCCACAAATTTTCCTTAAATAATACGATTTTTGGGATCTTGCAATGCGACTTTCGCACGGATCTTTGCTTCTAATTGATTGATAATATCTTCGTTATCAAACCGCTCTTTTTGACGCTCGCCATCTATATAATAACCGCTTTTCTTATTACCACCGGTTACGCCAAGATCAGAGACTAAGGCTTCACCTGGTCCATTTACGACACAGCCGATAATAGATACATCCATAGGTGTAATAATATCTTCAAGACGTTGCTCTAAAGCATTCACTGTACCGATCACATCAAATTCCTGACGAGAACAGGTTGGACAGGCAATAAAATTAATTCCTCGGGAACGAATACGCAACGATTTTAAAATATCAAAACCGACTTTGATTTCTTCCACAGGATCTGCCGCTAAGGAAACTCGTAATGTATCTCCTATTCCTTCCGCGAGTAGCATTCCTAAACCGATTGCTGATTTAACGGCTCCGGCACGTGCACCACCAGCTTCAGTAATCCCTAAATGTAACGGCTGTTTAATAGATTTTGCCAGTAAACGATAAGACTCTACCGCCAAAGATACATCGGATGCCTTCACACTCACTTTAAATTGATCAAAGTTAAAACGATCTAAAATCTCTACGTGACGCAATGCAGATTCAACTAGTGCTTCAGGAGTTGGCTCACCGTATTTTTCTTGAATGTATTTCTCTAAAGAACCGGCATTCACACCAATACGAATAGGGATATTTTTATCACGTGCACAATCCACTACTGCGCGAATACGATCCTCTCGTCCGATGTTACCGGGATTTATACGCAAGCAATCTACACCATACTCAGCAACTTTTAATGCAATACGGTAATCAAAATGAATATCCGCGATCAATGGTACATTGACTTGTTGTTTAATAATTTTAAACGCTTCAGCTGCATCCATAGTTGGCACGGAAACACGCACAATGTCAGCCCCCACACGCTCTAAAGATTTAATCTGAGCAACTGTAGAATCAATATCCGTAGTACGCGTATTTGTCATAGATTGCACGGCAATCGGCGCATCTCCACCAATCGGCACATTACCTACATAAATTTTTGTCGATTCACGACGCTTAATTATCGGTTGAAGAGCTGACATTATCATTCCTTATTAAGGTTGTGAAAGTTTAAATTTCGCGACACGCCCGTCCACTTTTAAAGGATAATCCTGCCCCTTATAAGTGATACGAACATTCCCCGGTGCTCCTACAATCAATGAAAATTCATTACCACTAAAGGTTAAGACTTCACCTTGCTTATATTCTTTTTGTGCAAGCACTTTTCGATTCTGATCTTTTATACTTAGCCAACTGGTATTTTTTAATATTTCCACGACTAAATCACCTTGAGCAGCAGGCGTAGGAGGAGAAATGGTTGGATTTTCAACCGCACTTTGCGTATCAAGAATCGCAATTTCGTTCAGCGTTGTGTCTTCGCCAGAAGTGATTGATTTAGGTAAAACATTTTGCTCAGTTTGATCAGAAATAGTTTCTCGTTCGGCTTTCACTTCAGCCATTACCGCCATACTATTCTGGGTATTTTCCGGCAGTATCGGTTGAACACTTGGTAGTTCAGTAGGTGAAATAGAGGAATTTTCAGATGCTACTTGGGTGGTTTCTGTATTTGAAACATAACTTTGAACTAAGGTATCACGCTCTTCATTAGATTTTTGATAGTTCTGCCACCACCACAAGCCCGTCATACCTAATGCGACTAAAAGCACTAATGCGGTTAGATAGCCAACCCAACGACTGTGAGAAGAATATTGATTTACCGAGCGAGTAGAACGGGCATTTTTTCCCAAATCATTTTGTTCATCTTCTCCAAAAGAGAGAGCAGCCCAAAGACTTTCAGGTAAACGCAAAAACTTCCCATAATTGCGCACATACCCTTTCATGAAAGCCGCAGGCACATTTTTTTGGATAAACTCATTATTTTCGATTTGAGCTAAAATCGCGGGACGTAATGTAATTTGCTTAGAGACATCTTCAAGAGAAAGATTTAAGGCTTCGCGGGCCTCACGAAATTTATCTCCCAAAGATATAGGTTGATCTGCTTGCGTTTTCGTTTCCATTTGTTCAGCCTGGGCATTCATAATGTTTATTAATTTATGAGACACAATTAAAGGCTGAATTTTAAAGTCCAAAGCAATTTTTGGCAATGTTTTATTTAATTAGACTCAGTTTTTCCGCACGATTTGCATCTATTTGTCGTAATTTGTCGATTGCTTTTTGATAAGCATTCGACTGATTTAGCGCCAGTGAGCAAAGCGCCATATTTTCATAAGTATCTGCTTGACGGTAATAATTAGGTGAAAGTAAGGCAAGTTCAAATTGCTTATTAGCTTGTTCAAACTCACCTTGACTACATAAAAACGTGCCAAAATTGTTATGTACATCGCCTTGTTTTTCATCAAGTGTTATAGATTTAAGGTAAGATTGTCTTGCTTCATTAACATCACCTTGTAATTGATGAAAATGTGCAAAGGCAGAATGAACAAGGTAATAGTTTTGATCATGTGCCAAAGCTTTATCAAGATTTTGTTTAGCTTGAATAAAATTATTTTGCTGTAAATAACTAAGAGCTAGTTCAACTCGCGCTTTAGCAGCCTGCTGTTTATTAAAATCTGAAGATGGCTCTTGTGAAACACAAGCTGAAAAAACAAGAGGAAAAATGACCGCACTTAGAAATTGAATAAAGAAAGACTTCATTTTTCCTCCAACTATATTGCTTAACTAATTAACTTGAGTTATTCCTATATTCTGCCCAAATTGACGCTTCATTGCGGTACGTTTGGTACGATCAATAACATCACCTGCAAGTTGTCCGCAAGCAGCATCAATATCATCACCTCGAGTTTTACGCACGATGACAGTAAAACCATATTCCATCAATGTTTTTTGGAAACGATCAATACGGGTATTTGAGCTTTTTGCATAAGGTGCTTCTGGAAACGGATTCCATGGAATTAAATTAATTTTACAAGGTGTATTTTTCAGTACTTCCGCAAGCTGATGAGCATGCTCTGTACTGTCATTTACATGGTCGAGCATGACATATTCAATCGTGACTTTGCCATGATTGGCATTGGAAACACTCAAATAACGGTTCACAGAATCAATCAGCATTTTAATATTATATTTTTTATTAATCGGTACAATTTCATCACGTAATTCATCATTCGGTGCATGTAAGGAGATGGCTAATGCAACATCAATCATCTTACTTAAATTATCCAATGCCGGCACAACCCCTGAAGTAGAAAGCGTCACACGGCGTTTTGATAAACCGTAAGCAAAATCGTCCAACATGATTTCCATTGCAGGAACAACATTTGCCACATTTAGTAGCGGTTCCCCCATCCCCATCATCACTACATTCGTTATTGGACGAACGCCGGTCACGCCCAAATTACCAATAATTTTTGAGGCACGCCACACTTGCCCAATAATTTCAGATACGGTCAAATTACGATTAAAGCCTTGTTGAGCGGTAGAACAAAAGGTACAAGCCAAAGCACAACCAACCTGAGAAGAAACACAAAGCGTAGCACGATCCGCTTCCGGAATATACACGGTTTCCACTTGCTGATCGCCCACCTGCATTGCCCATTTTATCGTGCCGTCTGTAGAACGTTGCTCTACCGCCACCTCCGGTGCTCTAATTTCAGCAACGGATTTTAACTTTTCACGTAATTTCTTATTGATATTTGTCATATTGTCGAAATTATCTTCGCCAAAATGATAAATCCATTTTACTAACTGATCGGCTCGAAACGGTTTTTCTCCAAGTTCTTGAAAAAATTCACGCATTTGTTGGCGCGTCAAATCCATTAAATTGATTTTTTTGTTTGATATTTGTTCTAACATTAAAGCCTCGTTGCTACACATTACGGCAATAAAAATTGTAGTAATTTACTACAAAAAAGCCTGGTATAAAAATGAGCAGCGATTTTACAGATTTGTTAGAAGATAAGCTAGCAGATTTCAAAAACAAGAACATTTCTGACCGCACTTTTTACGATTCAGATCACAAAAATAAGCGTTCTTTTAGAAAAAAGTGCGGTAAAATGCGTCTCTGTTTTATTTATCGGTACTAAAAATGTTTAAAAAATGCTTTTCAGTTCTGTGTCTATGTATCCCTACAATATCAATGGCGCAATCCTATGTCGTTTACGATTTCACTCATGATAAAGTATTGGAAAGTAGCTCGCCCAACCGTGTTCAACCGATTGCATCGGTAACAAAACTAATGACTGCAAATGTATTTTTAGAAAATAATAAAAATCCTCACTGCACAACTTCTATTACAGATGATGATCATGACTATATCAAAGGTACCCGCACAAAATTACCGACGTATACACCTATTTCCTGTAATGAATTACTAAAAGCAATGCTGGTTCATTCCGATAACTATGCCGCTCATGCACTTTCCCGTTCAGCCGGAATGAGCCGTCTCCAATTTATTCAAAAAATGAATGAAAAGGCTCGTGAACTTGGTATGCGCTCTACCCGATTCACTGATAGCTCCGGTTTGTCGGACAGTAATATTTCAAGCGTGATGGATTTGGTTAAACTGACTAAATATTCCTTGAATAATCCGCAAATTAAGAATTTTTCTAATATGCCAAGTGCTTATATTCAAGCCGGCGGGCGTCAGGTATTTGTGAGAAATACCAACAAATTGGTACGAGAAGAAGTATTCGATGCCGCAATTAATAAAACCGGCTATATTCGTGAATCAGGCTACAATCTAGTATTTGTTAATAAGCACCTTTGCCGAAATTCAGCCATTGGCGTGATTAGTCTAAATAATAGTTCCTCCCAATTCCGCACTAATTTCACCAAGAACAAATTAGAAAAATACGGCTGTATTGCGGGACACCGACTCAATAATTTCACACCTGCTGATGCACAATATGAAGAAGGTTACGATGAAGAAGGGTTAAGCAATCTGATTGAACAACTTTCAAAACAATAAGTTTCTCTGTTCTACCAGCAATATGCCGGTATATTTTTATTCCTACAGCCATAAACATTTAAAAGCATAGAAAAAATCTATCGTCCTTTTTGATATGCTAATCACTATAAAATAAAATCTTAGAAGTTGATAATCATTTTTATTTGAAATCTCTACAAAAAGTAGTACTATTGTCCCTGTGAATGTAAACTCTTGTGTATTCACCTATAAATTCTACTTTATACGGAGATCTTATGCGAATTTCATTAAAAATTATGACCGCACTTGCCTTAGGTTTATTTACGATGCAAGCTAATGCAAAATTTAAAGTCGTTACTACTTTTACTGTTATCCAAGATATTGCACAAAATGTAGCCGGCGACGCAGCAACCGTAGAATCTATCACAAAGCCTGGAGCGGAAATTCATGAATACGAACCGACACCAAAAGACATCGTAAAGGCACAATCTGCCGATTTGATTTTATGGAACGGTTTAAATTTAGAGCGTTGGTTTGAACGTTTTTTCCAAAATATTAAGGATAAACCAGCCGTAGTGGTGACAGAAGGTATTACACCTCTTTCTATTTATGAAGGCCCTTACAAAGACGCGCCTAATCCGCACGCTTGGATGTCACCTTCTAATGCATTGATTTATATTGAAAATATTAAAAATGCGCTGATAAAACATGATCCTCAAAATGCCGCGGTATATGAAAAAAATGCGGCAGACTACACACAAAAAATTAAACAATTAGATGAACCACTTCGTGCTAAACTTGCACAAATTCCGGAATCTAAACGTTGGCTGGTCACCAGCGAAGGAGCTTTCAGCTATTTGGCGAAAGATTACAACTTAAAAGAAGGTTATTTATGGCCAATTAATGCCGAACAGCAAGGAACGCCTCAACAAGTTCGTAAAGTCATTGATTTGGTTCGTAAAAATAATATTCCGGTAGTGTTCAGTGAAAGTACTATTTCACCTAAACCGGCACAACAAGTGGCGAAAGAAAGCGGGGCAAAATATGGGGGAGTATTGTATGTAGATTCTCTTTCAACCAAAGAAGGGCCTGTACCAACCTATATTGACCTATTGAATACTACAGTATCTACCATCGTTAAAGGATTTGAAAAATAATGGACTCATTTTCGACATCAATTTGGGTGAATGACGTAACTGTTCGTTACAACAACGGGCATACTGCGATTCACGATATGACCTTTTCACTCAATGACGGTACGATTTGCGCACTGGTTGGCGTGAACGGTAGTGGAAAATCAACCTTGTTTAGAAGCCTAATGGGGTTGGTGAAACCACAAAAAGGTGAAATAAAACTATGCAACCTACCGATCTCTCAAGCTCTAAAACGTAATCTGATTGCTTATGTTCCGCAATCGGAAGAAGTGGACTGGCAATTCCCTGTTTCCGTTTATGATGTCGTAATGATGGGGCGTTATGGATATATGAATCTTTTACGTATCCCAAAAGCTATTGATAAACAGAAAGTGCAAGAGGCTATGCAACGTGTAAACATTGAGCATCTTGCACATCGCCAAATTGGCGAACTGTCCGGCGGGCAAAAAAAACGAGTGTTTTTAGCTCGGGCACTGGCACAACAAAGTCCAATAATTTTATTGGATGAGCCTTTCACTGGGGTAGATGTTAAAACGGAAAACGCTATTGTAGATTTATTGCAGCAACTTCGTAGTGAAGGGCATCTAATTTTAGTTTCGACTCACAATCTGGGTTCTGTGCCTGATTTTTGTGATCAGGTTGTGATGATCAATCGCACGGTCATTGCTGCCGGCAAAACCGAAGATACCTTTAACCAACACAATTTAGAGATCGTCTTTGGTGGTGTGTTGCGCCATATTAGATTACAAGGTGAAGACTTACATAATGATGAAGACAAACGCGCAGTAACAGTCCTGACCGATGATGAAAAAGCAGTAGTATTCTATGGTGAAACTAAACAAGATCCTCCCGCCACGACACAAGATTGCTATTCTGATACGTCCGCTAATAAAAAAGAGAAGGAATAACCTATGCTAGATTTACTACTCGAGCCCTTCTCTTATGACTATATGCTGAAAGCAATGATTTTGAGTACGGTTGTCGGTGGAATTTGTGCTTTTTTATCCTCCTATTTAATGCTCAAGGGCTGGTCATTAATTGGTGATGCCTTATCACACTCCGTTGTACCGGGTGTTGCCATTGCTTATGCGTTTTCCTTGCCTTATGCGCTTGGTGCATTTTTTTCAGGTATTTTAGCCGCAATTTCTATTTTATGGATTAAATCTATTTCGAAGCTAAAGGAAGATGCCGTTATCGGCTTTATTTTCAGTACATTTTTTGCGTTCGGGTTATTGATTATTTCCTTAAATCCAACTGCCGTAAATGTGCAAAGTATTATTTTAGGTAATATTTTGGGAATTGCAGATGAGGACATCTACCAAGTTTCGATCATTATCGGTATTTGTTTAGTCTTGCTTTTATTATTCTGGAAAGATCTACTACTGATTTTTTTCGATGAAACTCAAGCGATTACCGTAGGACTTTCACCACTTTTCTATAAAACCTTATTTTTTACCTTATTAAGTGCTTGTGTCGTCGCTGCATTACAGACCGTAGGAGCAATTCTTGTGATCGCAATGGTCATTACACCGGGCGCCACGGCTTACTTACTGAC
Organism: Rodentibacter genomosp. 2; assembly: GCA_001999425.1. Classification (GTDB taxonomy): domain Bacteria; phylum Pseudomonadota; class Gammaproteobacteria; order Enterobacterales; family Pasteurellaceae; genus Rodentibacter. The sequence continues at coordinate 15,879 of MLHP01000017.1, forward strand.
AGACAAATTTAAAACCCTAGCGATCATTGCCGTTATACTAGGTTCAATCACCAGTTTTGTGGGCGTTTATATTAGCTATTATTTAGACGGTGCAAGCGGGGGAATAATTGTTACACTGCAAACTTTACTTTTCTTGCTTGCGTTTTTATTTTCCCCAAAATACGGCTTACTTACTCGCAATAAAAAGGCGGTACCCAATGTTTGATTGGTTTTTCGAGCCTCTCCAATTTGCTTTTATGCAGAATGCGTTGCTCACAGCATTAATTGTCTCTACTATCTGTGCCCTACTGTCCTGTTATTTAGTATTAAAGGGTTGGTCGCTAATGGGTGACGCGATTTCTCATGCCGTGCTACCCGGAATTGTATTAGCCTATCTAGTAGGTATTCCTCTTGCTATCGGCGCATTCCTATCCGGCATTTTTTGTGCCTTCGGCGTGGGATATTTAAAAGAAAACAGTCGAATTAAAGAAGATACCGCCATGGGTATTGTGTTTTCAGGAATGTTTGCCATCGGATTGGTGATGTTTACCAAAATTCAAACCGAGCAACATTTAACCCATATTTTGTTTGGCAACGTATTAGGGGTCAGCAATATTGAATTAATACAAACTGCGGTCATTTCTACCTTTGTTTTTGTTGTTATTCTCTTTAAGCGCCGTGATTTACTACTTTATTGTTTTGATGCAAGCCACGCTCGAGTCGCCGGTCTCTCACCACAAGTTTTGCATTATAGCTTGCTTATTCTAACTGCGCTTACTATTGTCAGCACCATGCAGGTGGTTGGCGTAATTTTAGTGGTTGCCATGTTGATAGCACCGGGAATTACTGCGCTTACATTGACGAAATCCTTTGATAAAATGCTATGGGTTGCCGTCATAACCTCTGTCATTTCAAGCCTTATGGGTGTGATTTTAAGCTATCACTTTGATGCCTCAACGGGCGCTTGTATCATTTTATTGCAGGCGGCAATTTTTGTCCTTGCATTAGCCTATAGCAAAATTAAACAATAATTCAAGGCGGATATATTATCCGCCTGAATCATTAATTGGTGACACGCTCTAATAATGTCAGCACCTCATAATGTGCCGTATGCGGAAACATATCAAAAAGCTGAATTTTGATAGGCTTATAATGTGTCAGATAGCGTAAATCTTTCCCCATAGAAATCGCGTTACAACTGGAATATAAAATAAAGTGCGGTCGGATTTGATTGAGAAATTCACTCAATTCCCGCCCGATTCCACGACGTGGGGGATTTACGATAACCAAATCCGGTTTTTCCTCATTTCCGTTCAACGCAAAATTTGCTGCATCTAAAGACTGAAATTTCACATTTCGCAAAGCTAATTTTTGGGCGGACATTCTTGCCGCTAAAATTGCCGACGATGAAATTTCAATACCGGTCAGTTCAACGTTCTGCCCTTTGTCTCCTTGCAATCCATAGGCACAATGCAAACCGAAACCACCTACACCGCAAAATAGATCCCATAATGTTGTTACAGGCAAATCTTTTACCCATTGTTTTGCCGTTTTATATAATCCTGCGGCAACCTGAGGATTCGTTTGGAAAAAACCTTGGGGACGAATAAAAAGCGGAATATCATTAAAACGTTCCGCTAAAAATTGTTGTTCCGTGAGAAAAATTTCTTGTTCCCCTTCTAAAATAGCGGCGTGTCGGGGTTGCAGATTTACACTGACAACCTCCAGTTGAGGCAATTTAGCTATAAGTCCAGCCAACTCCCGACAAATTAACGCTAACTTATTTTCAGAACGCAGCACAAAGCGTAGCATTAACTTTCCTGTTGATACGCTTTCTGTCAGTAAAATATATTTAAGTTCACCTTTCTTCTTAGCAACGTTGTACGGCACTAAGCCGGCACGCCCAATAAAATCCTTTAGAATAGGGAAGATCGTTGCAAAATGCGTGGGATAGAGAGGGCAATCACACAAATCAACCGCACTATTAGGGTCATTAGGATCTTGTAAAATACCGAGAATCGGTCGTTCCACTGATCCGCTAACAACCATTTTGGCTTTATTCCGAAACGCCGACGGTTGTGATTGAAAGGGGGATAACCAAACCAAATCATCACAATTTAAATGGGAAAGTTGTGTTTTTAGATGAGTGATTTTCTCAGAAATTTGTTGTTCATAGGGCATTTCAAGCCATTGACATGAACGACAACTTCCCGCTTGATAATGGCGGCAATCCATCATGCTTTGCCCGCCAACCATGCTTGTTGAAGCGCCGACAGTTTTTTATGGTTTTCCAACCAACGCGGTGTTTTAGTTAATTCAGACCAATTATATGATTTTTTCTTAAATAAACTTTTTAAGCGTGTTTGACGCTGAATAAAGTGCGGTTGATTTTCAGTGAGTTTTAACTGATCCAACACTTGAATCACGCCTGCCCGTTCATTACAAAGTAACAATAAATCACAACCGGCATTCAATGCCTTTTCACTGCGTGCGACAAAATCCCCCATAAACCCTGCACCTTTCATACCTAGATCATCAGAGAAAATTGCTCCGCTGAAATTCAATTTTTCACGCAAAATTCGCTTTAACCAATATTCTGAGCCACTTGCCGGCTGACTATCGCATTGGGTATAAATCACGTGGGCAGGCATAATGGCATCCAATTTTTGCTGAGCAATGAGTTGCTGAAAAGGCTGAAGATCCTTACTGAAAATCTCAGCTTGAGGGCGTTCATCATAAGGCGTTTCCAAATGGGAATCCGCCAATACGTGTCCGTGACCGGGAAAGTGTTTGCCCGTTGTTGCCATTCCCGCTTCACGCATTCCATCAATAAAAACGCCCGCTAAATTGACCGCACTTTGCACATCGTTACTAAAGCTGCGATCACCAATGGCACGACACTCATGACCTAAATCCAGCACAGGGGCAAAACTTAGATCAATATCAAGCGCACTCATTTCCGCCGCCATTTGCCAGCCCGATTCTCTTGCCCAGTGTTGCTGTAGCAAAACATCGGATAATGAGGCAAAGGCTTGCATTGCCGGTAATTGCGTAAAACCGTCACGGAAACGTTGAACACGGCCGCCTTCTTGATCCACCGTAATCAGTAACGGTTTTTTCACTCGCTCACGTATAGATTTCACTGATACCTGAATCTGTTCTCTCTCATAAAAATTGCGGGTAAACAAAATTAAACCGGCAACTAAAGGGTGCTCCAGTAATTCAACTTCTTCTTGAGTTAACTCATATCCTTCAAGATCAATTAATAAAGTAGACATAATTTACTGTAAATAAAGACGATAGTTGGTACTTTCCAAACTTGGTTTCATTAGTTCGATAGATTTATCTTCTTGAGCTTGTAAACGCAAACTTCCAACAAAACTTTCACGCTGATCCGCCCCAACTTGGGTCACGCCCTGTGCGTTATACCAAAAAAGATGATAATTCACATTAACCGGTTGATTACTTTTATTTTTTACCCACGCAGAATCAGCAGATACTTTTGCCTCAACAATCGAAGCAAGTTCCGCTGTTATATTCAAAATAGGAGTATTCGTGTGAACCAAATTCGGCCCTGAAACGGAACACGCCGAAAGTACAATACTTGCAAAAATAGTTAGTGATTTCTTCATTATTTATCCAACATTTTGCCAAGCGGTTCGCCCCCTAGCAGGTGCATATGAATATGAAACACTTCCTGACCGCCATGTTTGTTACAGTTGACAATTAAGCGATAGCCGTCTTCTGCAATGCCCTCCTGTTTCGCTAATTTTGCTGCGACCGTGAACAGGCGTCCAAGAGAGAGTTCATCTTGTTCGGTTACATCATTGGCTGTTGGGATCAATTTATTTGGGATAATTAAAATATGGGTTTTAGCTTGTGGTGCAATATCGCGAAAGGCTGTCACCAATTCGTCTTGATAAACAATATCGGCCGGAATTTCTTTACGAATAATTTTGCTGAAAATGGTTTCTTCTGCCATAGGATTTTCCTTCTATCAATGAAAAAAGTGCGGTTGAAAACTACCGCACTTTTTATCAGAAATCAGTTCTGATTGCAATTTACCGTTCTTTTTTCAAGAAAAAAGCCTATGTTCTCATAGGCTTTTACTCAAAACTTATCAATTAGTTTTCATCTTCTTGTCTGATAAAGGCTTCATTAATTTCAATTTGTGCCTTATCACGTAATGCTTGTAAAAGTTGTGCACGTAATTCAAGTTGCTGTGTCTGACGTAATTGTTCACCAAATTGAGTTAATTCTTTCTCATTCAGCTCACCTTGTTCCACTTTATTAAGTGCCACAATAATCATATCACCTTTCGCATTACGCACTACTTTATAGACTGTTGTGCCATTTGTCGGTTTTTCCATAGAGAAAATACCATTGGTTAAAATCGGATCTTGATTTTCAGTAAAAGCGAAAGTTTGCTCCGTACCGAAAGAAACACCCGCTGGCAATTTATTTGGAGCCGTCGGCAGATCATTGACTACCTGTGTTGCCAATGCGATCAATGTTTTTTCCGCCTTTTCACGTTTTAAAAAGTTTTCAATATCCGATTTTGCTTCATCTAATGTTTTTACGCCTTCTGCTTTATGGTCTAACACACGTACCAAAATGATATTTTGTTCCCCTACGTTTAATGGTTCGGAATTTGCCCCACCATTTGAAATATCGGAATCAAACATCGCAGAGATCACATTAGGAGAATTTAACGCTGTCGGTACATTTTCACGAGAAAAATAATCGCTTTCTTGTACTTTTACACCGGCTACGCTTGCCGCACTCTCTAAAGATTTACTGTCTTCAAAGGCTTTTTCACGTACATTTTTTTCAATCGCATAGAAACGATTTTCCAATAAGTTTTTACGTACTAAATCTGTGATTTGTGCTTTTACTTCATTTAACGATTTTTCTTTACGCTCTTCCACCAAGATAATATGAAAATTACCGTCAACATTAACAGGTTCACTGAATTTTCCTATCTCAAGCCTTGTTGTCGCCTCTTCAAAAGTTTTTGGTAATTCATTAGCATTTACCCAACCTAATTCACCACCATTCTCACCTGAAATTTTATCTAGCGAGCGTGTTTTGGCTAATTCAGCAAAATTTGCACCATTTTGTAATTCTTGATAGGCCGTTTGCGCATCTTGTTCATTTGCAAATTGTATATGCGCTAACCGCTGTGTCATAAATTGTGCTTTATTATCTTGATAATATTGTGCAATTTCGACATCACTTACTTGAATATCCTTTGCCACATCCGCCCCTGAAACTTGAATATATTGCACTTTTACTTGTTCAGGTTGCACAAAAGTTTTTTGATTGGCTTCATAGTAAGCTTTCACTTCGTCTTCAGTAGCCGTTTGTTTTGCCATTTCATCGACAAGGGATAAAGTCGCTAAACGAGCAATACGCTTTTGAAAGAAAAGTTGAGCACTGTCTTTTACTTGAACCGGCACCACAAATTCACTATCCGCAATACCGTTTTGCATTTGCTCAAGGGTCAATGCGCCGCGTAAAATATTCGCATAAGCATCAGAGCTTAAACCGTTTTGTGCAAGAATTTGTTGATATAATCCATTGTCAAATTTTCCATTCGATTGAAAATTCGGATCTACAACAATTGCACGTTTGATCATTTCATCGCTAACACCTAATTTTAATTCTTTAGCATATTGACGGAGCAATTCTTGATCGACCAAACGATTAATGATGCTTTGACGCAAAGCGTTAACAAATTCAGGCGAGTCGGACTGAGTTAAAAATGCCTCGCCTTCTTGTGCCGCACGAGCTTCAAATTCTTGGTTATAACGATTCATAAAATCTTGCTGGGAAATAGTTTCACCATTAACTTTTGCAGCATAAGAATCGTAGCTGCTAAATAAATAACCGGACATTCCCCCTACTAAGAATGAAATGGTAATCAACCCGAGAATAAATTTAGCAATTTTGGTATTTGCCATACCATTCATTTTTTCAATAAACATATTTACCCTTTTTAAAAGACAAAATTTTTGGAATTATAATCGAAAGCGAGGAAATTCGCACCTTAAAATACTAAAACATCATGCTCAAATAAAATTTTAATTCCCATAATAACGATAACTAAACTGCCAAAAATTTCGGCTTTACTTTTAAATTTTGTCCTAAAAAATGACCGCTCTTTACGCCAATAAAAGAGAGCACAAAAGTGGTAAAACCAATAATCCATACTGCCTCAATAATATCCACACGTAAAAAATCAAATGAAACACCAACAGCCAATGCATCAACCCTGGTCGCCAAGCCCAAACTAAGCAGTTGTTTAACATTGATTATATCTGAAACCTGTTCATCTTCCTTCTCAGTAAAACCTTCACGAATCATATTTACACCGATAATAAAAGGATAAACGCAGCCCAGTGCTCCCATTCTTGAACAATTTTGTGAAATTGCGAACCCAATACATAACCGGCATTATTGCTTATTGTTATCTGCCTTTATTTCCCAATACAAAATGAGCTGAAAATATTACTAAGCAAATCGTCTGAGGTAAATTGACCGGTAATTTCACTTAATTGCGCCTGTGCCAAACGTAATTCTTCCGCTAATAATTCTCCTGCATGAAATTCCGTTAATTGAACTAAACCGATTTGCAAATGCTCCGCTGCTTTTTCTAGTGCTTCCAAATGGCGACGACGGGCTAAGAATCCGCCTTCGATACCGGTTTGGAAACCCATTGTTTGTTTTAAATGGTCACGAAGTATCTGCACACCGTTATGGGTTTGGGCCGACAAACGAATGATTTGATAACCATTTTCTTCAGTCAATCCGACTTGTTCATCAGTTAAATCAATTTTATTACGCACAATTGTCACCGGAATATTGGTCGGTAATTTCGCTAAAAATTCCAACCGCACTTTTTCAAGATTTTGGCTCTCCGCATCACTACTGTCGAGCATTAAAATAATACGATCCGCTTGTTCTATTTCTGTCCAAGCACGAGAAATACCGATTCGTTCCACTTCATCAGTCGCCTCACGAAGCCCTGCCGTATCGATAATATGGAGTGGCATACCATCAATGTGAATATGCTCACGTAAAACATCGCGCGTGGTTCCTGCAATATCAGTCACAATTGCGGCTTCACGACCGGCAAGGGCATTCAGCAAACTGGATTTCCCCGCATTCGGACGACCTGCAATCACGACCTTCATTCCCTCACGTAAAATAGTGCCTTGTTTTGCTTCACGGCGTACATCGTCCAGTTGTGTAATAATGCCACGTAAATTCGCTTCAATTTTGCCATCGGCTAAGAAATCAATTTCTTCATCAGGAAAATCGATCGCCGCTTCCACATAGGTTCTCAAATAAATAACCGAATCGACCAAGGCATTGACTTTATGTGAAAATTCACCTTGTAAAGACTTCAACGCTGAACGGGCGGCCTGTTCGGAAGTGGCATCAATTAAGTCGGCGATAGCCTCCGCTTGCGCCAAATCCAATTTATCATTTAAAAAAGCTTGTTCGGAAAACTCCCCCGGACGTGCTAAACGAATACCATCAATTTGCAAGATACGTTTCAGTAATAAATCAAGTACAACCTGTCCGCCATGCCCTTGTAATTCCAACACATCTTCACCGGTAAAAGAATTCGGTGCTTTAAAATAAAGGGCAATGCCCTGATCCAGCACACTTCCATCAGTGTCCTTAAAAGGCAAATAATCCGCCATACGCGGTTTCGGACATTTCCCTAATACACGATATGCGACTTCACCCGCTAAAGGGCCGGAAACTCTTAAAATACCAATACCACCCCGCCCCGGTGCTGTGGCTTGTGCAACGATTGTTTCTTTCATAAAAAACTCTTTTAAAAATGACCGCACTTGGATGCGCTAAAAAATACAATAGGGTGTATGCTATACACCCTCAGAAATATCATCAATACCCGTGATAAAAAAGGCACCTTTCGATGCCTTTCCACATAATTAAGAATTATTTTTTACGGGAATGTAACCCTTTTTTCTCTAACCCACGGTAAATCAGCTGCTGCTGTACAATAGTGATGAGGTTAGACACCAACCAGTATAACACCAAGCCTGCCGGGAACCAGAGGAAGAAGAACATAAAGATTAACGGCATAAAATTCATTACTTTTTGCTGCATTGGATCAGCTACCGGTGTCGGCGACATTTTTTGTAGCAAATACATAGAGATCCCCATTAAAATTGGCAAAATATAATACGGATCTTGCGCAGATAAATCTTGAATCCAGCCAAAGAATGGTGCATGACGAAGTTCAACCGCTTCCATAAACGTCCAATACAAGGCGATGAAAATCGGCATTTGAAGAAGAATTGGTAAGCAACCACCCAACGGATTGACTTTTTCCTCTTTGTAAAGTTTCATCATTTCTTGGCTCATGCGCTGACGATCATCACCGAAACGCTCACGCATTTCTTGCATTTTCGGTTGTAACATACGCATTTTTGCCATTGAGGTATATTGTGCTTTTGTTAGTGGATATAAAATCGCTTTAACCACAATCGTTACACAAATAATGGCCAATCCCCAGTTAGAAACAATGCCTTGAATGAAAGTAAGCAACCAGAATAAAGGTTTCGCAATAAACCATGCCCAACCGTAATCAACTGTTAAGTCTAAGTTATTTGCCACTTTTGCCATATCATTTTGAAGTTTCGGCCCTGTCCATAATGAACTGGAAATCGTTTCTTGCGCTCCTTCTGGAATTGTCACGATTGGTCCGCGATAACCGATTGAAGCCACATTATTTTTTGTGTCAGTGATGGTATAAAGCTGATTATTCACATCCTGATTAGGAATCCACGCAGAAACAAAATAATGTTGTAATACGGCGACCCAACCTGCTTTGGTATCAATCGAAAGGTTGGCATCTTTCATATCGGAGAAACTGTATTTTTTGTAATTGGTTTCCGATGAAGAATATGCACCGCCGGTATAAGTCGGCATCGCGACATTTCCCGAACTTTCAACTAAAGAATGTTTTAATTGTCCGTAAGGTTCCACCTCAATTATTTCACCGCTTTGATTATTAATCTTGTAATCAACATCAAGGGCATAACTGCCACGTTTTAAAATAAAGATTTTTTGATAAGTAACGCCATCTTTTTCAAAGGTCAATGGCACTGAAAGTGAATCTTGCCCTTCAGACAGTTTAAAATTATCGCCTTCAATTTGATATTGTGCACGGCCTGATTTAGTGTCAATACCGTTTTTTCCAATCAAACCGCTTTGCGCAATATAAATATGTTCGGAAGAATCTTGTAAAAGTACAAAGGGAGTTTTAGAGTTTAATTCCGCATCATATTTCAATAATTCGGAACTCACTATATCACCGCCTAATGTATCCACTTTTAAACGGAAAACATCATTTTCTAAAGTGATAAGACGACCTTTAGCCGATGAATCTACTGAAATTTGGTTTGATGAAGAAGAACTTGCCGGCACATCAGATGCCATTGAAGTTATTTGTTCAGGTACCGGAGGCGGATTTTTATCCATTTGCCACTGCTGATAAACAAGGAAAGAAATAAAAATTAGTGCTAAGACTAATAGGCTACGTCTTGAGTCCATTACTTTTTCTCATGGTTATTATTAATTTTTGGCGGAACAGGATCGAATCCGCCCGTGTTCAAGGGGTGACATTTTAATACACGTTTCAGCGTAAGCCAACCACCTTTTAGTGCTCCATGTGTTTTTAATGCTTCAATACCATAGCATGAACAAGTAGGAACAAATCGACAACGCGGCCCGATTAACGGACTAATCGCCACTTGATAAACCCGAATTAAAGCAATCAGAATTTTTGAGCCAAACGAATGTGCCGTTGCCATAATTTTTCCAACATCTGATGAAATGTTTTGTTATCAAGCTTACCAATTCCGCTTTTTGCTACAACAACGAAATCACACGCGGGTAATTGATATTGAGATAAACGAAAACTTTCACGTACTAAGCGTTTAATGCGGTTACGATCATGCGCACGCGCCAAACACTTTTTAGGTACAGCTAAACCTAAGCGGGGATGTTCAAGATTGTTTTTACGAGCAAGAATAGTGATTTCAGGTGTGCTAGCCCGGAACGGTTGTTCGAAGACATTTTTGAATTGAATGGGAGCCAACAAACGTAACTCCCTAGAAAAGTTAAACTTAACCACTCAAGCGATTATGCAGATAAACTTTTACGACCTTTAGCGCGACGACGAGCTAAAACTTGGCGACCGTTTTTGGTTGCCATACGAGCACGAAAACCGTGGGTACGGCTACGTTTTAATACAGAAGGTTGAAATGTACGTTTCATTGTAACTTACCTAAATCTTAGTGTTTATTGTTTTGAATCCAAAACAAATAAGGGTTATAAAAAATAGGACGCAATTCTAATCATAAATTAGGCATTCGTCAAACTAAGAAAGGGAATTTTTGCAAAACAATCTTATCCCCCTTCCCAAACCGTCGCAATCATACGTAATTCAAATAAAATATCAAGTCACCTTTTTAGTTTTTTCCTTTTTCGGGAGAAGATTTTTTGTCGAGATTATTGTAGAATCTCTAAAAATTTTTGATTGTACTTACCGTATCGCCAATTCATTGTAAGTAGAAAACGTAGCATTAAGGATAGTCTATCGTGAGTCTCTCTAACCTTTGGCAAGATTGCCTTTCTCAATTACAAGATCAAGTTTCCGCTACCGATTTAAGCACTTGGCTTCGTCCATTACAAGCTGATACTGTCTCTCAAGATAAAATGGTACTTTATGCTTCAAATATGTTTGTAAAAGGCTGGGTTGAAACTCATTACCTCAAGCTGATTCATCAAATTTGTCAAGCACTTTCACAAAATCCAAACCTACAAATTGTCCTTAAAGAAGGGGTAAAACCTACGCCTAAAACCGTTATTAAGCCGGTGATGCAAGCAACAGAAAGTGCGGTCAATTCCGATGCTAAATCTGAAGTAGAAAAACCACTAAAATTTGATTCGCATCTTAACACCAAGCATGTATTTGAAAATTTTGTCGAAGGTAAATCAAACCAATTAGCTCGTGCAGTTGGACAAAAGTTGGCACAAGCACCCGGTGAAGCAACCGCCAATCCATTCTTTTTGTATGGCGGAACGGGGTTAGGAAAAACCCACTTATTGCATGCTATTGGCAATGGTATATTGGCGAATAAACCCAATGCACGGGTACTTTATATTCACGCCAACAATTTTATGCAGCATATGGTGAAAGCCATGCGTGATAACAATATGGATCAATTCAAAAAGTTTTATCGTTCTTTGGATGCACTATTAGTTGATGATATTCAATTTTTTGCGGAGAAGGAAAAAACCCAAGAAGAATTTTTCCATATTTTCAATAATTTATTTGAAACCGGTCGTCAAATTATTTTAACGTCCGATCGCTATCCGAAAGAAATTGAAAAAATTGAAGAACGTTTAAAATCCCGTTTTGGCTGGGGATTAACTACTGCGATTGAACCTCCTGATCTAGAAACCCGTGTGGCAATCCTATTAAAAAAGGCGGAGGAACATCAGATTCATTTACCTGAAGAGGTCGCATTTTTTATTGCTCAACGCTTACGTACCAATGTACGAGAGCTTGAGGGGGCGTTAAATCGCGTAAAAGCCATGCAAGATTTCAAGGGCGGAGAAATTGACATTGATTTTGTACGTGAAACCCTAAAAGATATTCTTGCTTTACAAGAACGTTTAGTCACGATTGATAATATTCAAAAAACCGTGGCGGAGTACTATCGAATTAAAGTATCCGATTTAAAATCAAAAAGTCGTCAACGTTCTGTTACGCGTCCACGTCAAATTGCGATGGCATTGGCAAAAGAATTAACAAATCGTAGTTTACCGGAAATCGGTCGGGCCTTTGATCGGGATCACACCACCGTGCTGAACGCTTGCCGTGAAGTGCCAAAATTTCGTGAAAAAGATAACAGCATTCAAGAAGATTGGGCGAATTTAATTCGTACCTTATCAGCATAAGGAGCCACCATGCAATTCAGTATTTCTAGAGAAAACCTTTTAAAACCGTTACAACAAGTTTGTGGCGTATTGAGCAGTCGCCCGAATATTCCCGTATTAAATAATGTTTTGCTACAGATTAAAGACAATCGTTTAACTATTACTGGCACTGATTTAGAAGTTGAGCTTTCAACTCAAACTCAGCTTTCCTCTTCTTCCGCTAACGGTAACTTTACGATTCCGGCAAAAAAATTCTTAGATATTTGCCGTACTTTATCCGATGAATTTGAAATTACCGTCACATTTGAAGAAGATCGCGCCATCGTACAATCAGGAAGAAGTAAATTTAACCTTGCTACTCTCCCAGCAGAAGAATATCCAAATCTAACAGACTGGCAATCAGAAGTGGATTTTGCTTTACCACAAAATACCTTACGCCGTTTAATAGAGGCGACACAATTTTCTATGGCAAACCAAGATGCCCGTTACTTCTTAAACGGAATGAAATTTGAAACGGAAGGTAATTTACTCCGCACCGTTGCAACCGATGGTCATCGCCTTGCAGTTTGTACTATTGCCCTCGAACAAGAACTGCAAAATCACGCGGTAATTTTGCCACGAAAAGGAGTATTAGAACTCAATCGACTGTTGGAAAACACAGAGGAAACGGCCCGTTTACAAATTGGTACCAATAACCTGCGCATCCATTTAAATCATATTATCTTTACATCAAAATTGATTGATGGGCGTTTCCCTGATTATCGTCGCGTACTACCACGTAATGCGGATAAAATTGTAGAAGGTAGCTGGGAAGCCTTAAAACAGGCTTTTGTTCGTGCATCAATTCTTTCTAATGAACGTGTACGTAGCGTACGTTTGAATTTAACCGAAAACCAACTCAAAATTACTGCCTCCAATCCGGAACACGAAGTAGCGGAGGAAATTGTGGACGTTATGTATTCCGGCGAAGAATTAGAAGTCGGTTTTAATGTAACTTATATTTTGGATGTATTAAATACCCTAAAATGTCAACAAGTCCGTATCCGCTTAACGGATGCCTCATCCAGCTGTCTTATTGAAAATTGTGAAGACAACAGTAGCGAATATGTGATTATGCCGATGCGTCTGTAAGATGGCTATTTCTCGCTTACTCATTGAAAAATTTAGAAATTTAAATGCCGTGGATCTGGAATTTGATCACGGCTTTAACTTTTTGGTCGGTAATAACGGCAGTGGAAAAACCAGTCTTTTAGAAGCAATATTCTATCTTGGTCATGGGCGCTCCTTTAAAAGTGCGGTCACAAATCGTATTATTTTTTACGACGAACCACATTTCACCCTTTTCGGACAAATTAAAGAAAGCCAACATCAATGGTCGGTAGGACTACAAAAATTTCGACAAGGTAATACCCTTGTTAAAATTAATGGTGAAGATGGAAACAAAATTTCAGACTTGGCTCATTTACTCCCAATGCAACTCATTACACCAGAAGGATTAACCTTGCTAAATGGCGGCCCAAGTTATCGTCGGGCATTTTTAGATTGGGGATTATTTCATCATCACCTTCACTTTCATTCCGCTTGGAGCAATCTGAACCGCCTACTAAAACAGCGTAATGCGGCACTTACCCAACAGCAATCTTATACAGCAATAAAAGTATGGGATATTGAGCTTGCAAAACTTGCTCATCAAGTAAGCGGTTGGCGTGCAGAATATGCCGAAGCACTACGGCCGGAAATTGAACAAACCTGCCAACTTTTTTTACCGGAATTAGATATTAACGTGAGTTTTCATCAGGGGTGGGATAAAAATACTGAATATAGCGATTTGCTACGACAAAATTTTGAACGGGATAAATTGTTAGGCTATACTTTTTCAGGCCCACAAAAAGCAGATTTTCGTTTTAAAGTAAACGGATTACCGGTCGAAGACGTGCTTTCACGCGGTCAATTAAAACTACTTATGTGTGCCTTACGGCTTGCTCAGGGTGAACATTTGATGAAAGAAAAACAACGCCCTTGTATTTTCTTAATTGATGATTTTGCTTCAGAACTGGATCAATTCAAACGTGAACTACTTGCCGAACGATTACAACAAAGCGGTTCACAGGTATTTGTAACGGCAATTACACAGAGACAGCTAAAAGAAATGAAAGCTGAAAAAGGAAGATTATTTGAAGTAGAAAACGGTGTGATATCTCCACTTGAAAAAACAAATCAATTGATGATTTAGGGAAAACTCAATAAGTGATACTTGAATTACTAGCCAGATCAAAAATTAAGAAAAAAAAGACCTTAACCTTGATAAAAAAACCCGCAAAAGTGCGGGTGTTTTTTTACTCAAATTCGTCTAACCACTTCAACAAAATTGCTTCAAGAATCGTCTCGTTAGATTTTTGTGGATCGTCATCAAAATCCTCTAGATCGCAAATCCATTGATGTAGGTCTGTAAAACGTACTGTTTTGGGATCAAGCTCCGGATTGCGATCATATAATTCTTCTGCAATGAGTTGTGAATCTGTCCATTTCATTAGTGAGCTGCCTCATTTGCATGATTAAGATTATATTTTGGAATTTCTACCACTAGGTCTTCCTCCCCCACAATACATTGACAGGAAAGGCGACTATCCATTTCCAAGCCCCAGGCTTTATCTAACATATCTTCTTCTTGATCGCTGGTTTCATTTAAAGAATCAAATCCTTCACGAACAATTACATGACAGGTTGTGCAAGCGCAAGAACCATCACAAGCATGATGAATCTCTACCCCTGCATTATGCGCCACTTCTAATAAGTTATCACCAGCTGCCGCATCCACAACCATTCCTTCCGGACAAAATTCTTCATTAGGTAAAAAAATCACTTTTGGCATAATACTTTCCTCAACTCACAATGATTAAAAAACAACTTCCTTTAAAAACTCGGCTAAATCCTACCGCACTTTTATAGCGTTTCCATCTCCGATACATTCTTACCGGTTAAGGCTCGATTAATACTGGCATTCATTCGTCTTGCGGCAAATTCTTGCGTTGCAACATCTAAGGCTTTAATAGCTTGTGCGATGGCATTACGATCAACACCTTGTTTTACCTCCACTAATTGCTTCAACACTGCTTCAATATGATGAAATTCTTCAGTACTCAGCAATTCCGAGCCGTCTGCCTGTAATGCAACAATCACACTCTCAATCACACGCTCTGCTTCTACGCGTTGCTCCGCTAGTTCACGTGCCTGCAAATCCTCTTGCGCATGGTCAAAAGAAGATTTAATCATTGCCGTCACTTCTTCATCAGTTAAACCATAAGAAGGTTTAATTTGAATAGATGCCTGCACCTTGGTGGATTTTTCCATCGCAGTTACACTTAACAAACCATCGGCATCCACTTGATACGTCACCCGAATATGTGCTGCCCCGGCCGCCATTGGCGGAATACCACGTAAGGTAAAACGCCCGAGTGAACGACAATCCGCCACTAACTCACGTTCACCTTGCACTACATGCACTGTCATTGCCGTTTGTCCGTCTTTAAAGGTGGTAAATTCTTGTGCGAGGGCGACAGGAATGGTGGTGTTGCGCGGAATGATTTTTTCCACCAATCCCCCCATAGTTTCAATACCAAGTGAAAGTGGCACCACATCGAGTAGTAACATATTCGCATCGGTTTTATTACCGACTAAAATATCCGCTTGAATCGCTGCACCCAGTGCAACCACTTTATCCGGATCAATGGATGTTAATGGTGTTTTACCAAAAAATTCTCCCACTTGCTCACGAACATAGGGCACTCGCGTTGAACCACCGACCATCACTACATTTTGAATTTCATCCGCATCCACATTGGCATCTTTTAACGCACGCCGACAAGCGAATAAAGAACGTTTTACCAACGGATGAACTAATTCGTTAAATTGTTCACGTGTTATTGTAATAGAAAAATCTTGCCAAGAAACGACCGCACTTTCAGCCTTACTCAAGGTAATTTTAGCTTGACTGGCAAGGGTTAGCAGCTCACGTTGTTGATTAACATTTTGTGGTTGAAATTGCGTTTGTGTTATCACCCAATCGACAATGCAATGGTCAAAGTCATCACCACCCAATGCAGTATCGCCACCGGTCGCCAGTACCTCAAACACGCCCTTAGACAAACGTAAGATAGAAATATCAAAAGTACCGCCACCTAAATCATAAACAGCAATAATGCCTTCTTGACCACTATCTAAACCGTACGCCACCGCTGCAGCAGTAGGTTCATTCAGTAAGCGCAATACATTCAGACCGGCCAAACGTGCCGCATCTTTTGTGCTTTGGCGTTGAGCATCGTCAAAATAGGCAGGAACGGTAATCACTACTCCCGAAAGCGCTTTATCAAGACGCTGTTCTGCGATACGGTTTAAGTGTGCCAAAATATCGGCAGAAACTTCTATAGGACTTTTTTTTCCTTGATTTGTAATGATTAATGGCAAGCCATTTTCACTCGCCACAAAATCATAAGGCATATTCGGATAACGTGTCTGTACATCTACCAAGCTGCGTCCAATCAAGCGTTTCGCAGAAATTATAGTACTTTTAGGATCGCTTGATGCTTGAGCAAAGGCTTCCACTCCCACTTGTTTTTCATTTTTACCATAATGAACCACTGAAGGAATCAAACTACTCTCTTGTTCATCATTTAAAATCACGGCTTGACCGCTTCTAACCGTCGCAATCAAAGAGTTGGTTGTACCTAAATCAATGCCTACCGCCAAACGATGTTGATGGGGGGCTGGTGTTTGCCCCGGTTCTGCAATTTGTAATAATGCCATATATTTCTTTCTATTTTTATTCGTTATGCCACAGAGTATGCCATGTCAAATTTTTCTTTTTCAGCAAAACAAGCGTTATAGTGGGTTTCAATATTCACTTCACGTTTTTGGCGTAAGCTGATTACAGTCATTTTGTCTTCACTTAGCTCCGGTGTGAATACAAACACTTGATTACCATCAAGCTGTTTCACATCTTCTTGCCAATTTTGCCAAAATAAATCTTGGTAGAATGCCTCTAAATTGCCATTTAATGCCCAAGCTAAAAATTCGGTATAAGTAAAATTTAGATTATGCCAAGTTAAGTCTTTTGGTGAAAAATAATAAATTTTGCCGAGCGCTTCACCTAGAGAGCCACCGTTTAAAGCAAAATAACCCCCAATAACATCATCCGCCACTAATAAATATTTAGGTTTTTCACCTGATTTTTGGAATGATTTGCTGAAATTCCAATCCATTAAACCGCGTGGCAATTTAAAGCTACCGGATCCCAAAATCCGTAACCAACCGTAATGAATGAGAATACCGCCTGCTTCATAAATTACCGCTCCTATTGGGGATGAGGTCGGCATTTGCATCGTAAACAGTTCTCGTTCGGCACTGGCTTGATCTTTTTTGATAACCTGGCAATCATTGCGTGCTTGAACGATCCATTGGGAAAGGATTGGCCAAGCGGAATTTTCCTGAGAAGTTAATTGTTCAATGGTTTGCATAATTTATGGAGATATCGCTAAGTTCGAGCAATTTTCATTGTACTTTAAAACGTAAATAGGTGCTCTTCTACACGTTCAATTTCTTCGGTTAGTTTACGCGTAAAACGTAATTTATCACATAACTGTGAGGCTTTTTCCCATTGTTGGGAGCGTAATGTATCAGAAAGAGCGGTTAATAATTGCAATGTTTCTTGCTTAATTTCTTTTGCAAAATTATCTAACGCCGCTTCATCTTTTTGATTTTCTAAGTTTTCCAATCGTTCACGCCACTGTAACTGTTGCATTAAAAACGCCACATCTTGCACACTTTTCTGTTCAAGATCTTTTTGTTCTCCGGTATTAATTGAGATAATTGCTTCGGCTCGTAAAATAGGATCTTTTAACGTTTTTAAGGCATCATTCACTTCTGTTGATTTCTGTATCGCAATACGTTGCTCAACAGCACTTGAAGAAACAAAATTATCAGGATGCAAGTTTTTTTGCATCTCTAAATAACGTATATTTAAATTTTGCATATCAAGCTGAAAATCAACCGGTAAATTAAAAATTTCAAAGGGATTTAACATTATTCTTACTTTAACCTAAAGTGTTAAACGTGAAAACTTTCACCACAACCACAAGATTCTTTCACATTTGGATTATTATATTTAAAGCCTTCATTTAGCCCTTCTTTTACATAATCCAACTCAATACCATTGAGATACACTAAACTTTTCGGATCGATAATCACCTTCACACCGTGTTGTTCAAAGACTTGATCTTCCTCATTTAATATATCGACAAATTCCAGCACATACGCCAAACCTGAACAACCGGATGTTTTCACGCCTAGGCGTAAACCTATCCCCTTACCTCGATTATCCAAAAAAGCTTTAACACGTTGTGCCGCTTTTTCTGTTAATGTTATGCTCATGATTTTCCCCAAAAATCGGTAAAAGTGCGGTTAAAACCAACCGCACTTTCCATTATTTGCCTTGTTTTGCTTTATAATCGGCAATCGCTGCTTTGATAGCATCTTCTGCTAAAATCGAACAGTGAACTTTCACCGGAGGAAGCTCTAACTCTTCAGCAATTTGGCTATTTTTAATCGCACCGGCTTCCTCTAGAGATTTGCCTTTCACCCATTCCGTAATAAGTGAACTTGATGCAATGGCAGAACCACAGCCGTAAGTCTTAAATTTTGCATCTTCAATAATGTTGTTATCATTCACTTTAATTTGTAACTGCATCACGTCACCACAGGCCGGTGCACCCACCATACCGGTACCGACCGAACTGTCTTTCTTATCCATAGAACCTACATTACGCGGGTTTTCATAATGATCGATTACTTTTTCACTATAAGCCATTTTAACTTTCCTTTTTTAAATTGAGATAAATGCCGTTTTGATCCGAAATATCGCGAACGGCAAGTGAAATCTTAGTGGGCTGACCACTCAATAGTATTGAGGTCAATTCCTTCTTTAAACATATCCCATAATGGGGATAATGCGCGTAATTTTTCAACTGCACCTTTTACTAAATTAATGGTGTAATCAATTTCTTCTTCGGTAGTATAACGCCCTAGTGTGAAACGAATCGAACTATGAGCCAATTCATCATTTAAACCTAATGCACGTAATACATAGGACGGTTCAAGACTTGCAGAAGTACAGGCAGAACCTGATGATACAGCGATGTCACGCAATGCCATCATTAAAGACTCTCCTTCTACATAGTTAAAACTAATGTTTAAATTATTATCCAAACGGTGTTCCATTGAACCATTCACATAGGTTTCTTCAATATCTTTTAAACCGTTGTATAAGCGGTCACGAAGTGCTTTTAAACGTGGCATTTCGGTTGTCATTTGCTCTTTTGCAATTCGATAGGCTTCGCCCATCCCCACAATTTGATGAACCGGCAACGTACCGGAACGCATACCTCGCTCATGGCCGCCACCATGGATAATCGCTTCTAAACGCACTCGCGGTTTACGACGGACATACAACGCGCCAATACCTTTAGGTCCATACAATTTATGGCTAGACATAGACATCAAATCCACCGGTAATTCAGCAAGATTAATTGCTATCTTACCCACACTTTGAGTTGCATCTACATGAAAAATAGTTTTATTTGCCCGACAAAGTTCCCCGATCGCTTTAATATCCTGCAATACACCAATTTCATTATTTGCGTGCATAATGGAAACTAAAATCGTATCCAGACGAAGTGCAGCCTTGAATTTTTCCAAATCAATTATCCCATCGGATTCCGGCGATAAATATGTTACTTCAAAACCTTCACGCTCTAATTGGCGACAAGTATCCAATACTGCTTTATGTTCTGTTTTACAGGTAATAATATGCTTACCTTTGGTTTGGTAGAAATGAGCCGCCCCTTTAATTGCTAAGTTATCGGATTCCGTTGCACCGGATGTGAATACGATTTCGCGAGAATCCGCACCGATTAAATCGGCAATTTGATTACGTGCAATATCCACAGCTTCTTCCGCTTGCCAACCAAATTTGTGTGAGCGCGAAGCCGGATTTCCAAACGTGCCATCAATGGTTAAAAATTCCATCATTTTTTTTGCAACACGTTCATCTACCGGACAGGTTGCAGCATAATCTAAATAAACAGGTAAATTCATTTTCACTCCTAAAATCATCCCAAATTTGACCGCACTTTAAAATGTGCGACTACTTTCCTTTATGGATTCATTAATATTAAATTTTCAAAATCATGATGAGATTGATGCTTTTGTTCACGCTTACTAACAAGTTCCGCTAAAGTAATTTCATTCAAAAAACTTTCAATACGATTACTTAGGTCTTCCCAAAGAGCATGAGTTAAACATTCTTTCCCATTTTGGCAATTTCCTCTACCTAGACATTTTGTCACATGGATATTTTCATTTACTGCAGAAATAATCATTCCTACAGAAATTCTATCGCTTGGCAATCCAAGCTGATACCCCCCACCAGGTCCACGGACGCTTTTCACTAATCCGTCACGACGCAATTTAGCAAAAAGTTGTTCTAGATAAGATAATGAAATATTTTGACGTTCAGAAATATCAGCAAGACTCACCGGACCAGATTCTGCATTTAGTGCGATATCTAGCACTGCGGTCACCGCATAGCGTCCTTTTGAGGTAAGTTTCATAAAGTTTCCTTAAAAAATTGCGCCAATGTTTACATATCTGACCAAAATAATCAACTATCTATCTTGGGCAAATTTAACCGTTTTTCAACCGCACTTAGCATACCTTGCAGAATATTTAGCTCATTTTTTTCTATATTCGCACGATTGTATAAACGTCTTAGTTTTTGCATCACCCCTTGATTTTGAATAAATCCAAGAGATTGATACAGCTGTTCGGTATGATTAAAAAAATACTCCATATCTTGAAGCGTCACAGACCGGCTTTCTGTCGAATTTTTTGAGACAAGCGACGAGAAATCCTGATTCTTAGCTAAGTTCGCCATACGCAATTCATAACTAACCAACTGAACAGCCATTGCTAAATTCAATGAAGAATAATCAGGATTAGCAGGAATCGTTAAGTGATAATGGCATTTTAATAATTCATTATTGTACAATCCCACACGCTCTCGCCCAAAAACAATGGCGACTTTACCATGATGCTTTGCCACTTTTTCTGCACATGCCCTTGGTTCGATTAATGTGTTTTGTAAATGGCGTAAGCGTGCACTTGTACCAATCACTAAAGAGCAATCAGACACTGCTTCGTCAAAACTTGACACTATCTTTGCATTATCGACGATATCATCCGCTCCTGCGGCAAGCGCAACAGATTGCTCATCAATAGATTTAGGCGAAACAAGATACAACTGAGAAAGCCCCATTGTTTTCATCGCTCTTGCCGAAGAGCCAATATTCCCGCTATGTGAGGTTTCGATGAGAACAATTCGAACACGATCAAACATTACGCTTTGCTACCTGATTAAAAACTCGGGGCATTTTATCATAATAACCTTGAATTTAGGTCAAGAATTTCCTTATTTTAAAAATAAAGATTACTTATCAATAAATAAGAGCCAGGTTTAGTTAGAAAAGGCTCAAATACCAAATACAACGACCAACTAGTAATGAATAAGAGGGTAAGTATAAAATTAGATGGTGGGTCGTGAAGGATTCGAACCTTCGACCAACGGATTAAAAGTCCGCTGCTCTACCGACTGAGCTAACGACCCATAATGAGATCTATAGGAAGTGGTGGGTCGTGAAGGATTCGAACCTTCGACCAACGGATTAAAAGTCCGCTGCTCTACCGACTGAGCTAACGACCCACATCATTTGTAACAGACGCGTATATTACTGATTTTATTTTTCTACGCAAGAAAATTTTTCTATTTTTTATTTAATTGATGGAATAGTCACCAATTTTATAAATATAGGGATAAAAATTTAAAAGGTAGAGATCTAAATCTCTACCTTTAGGAAATCAAATCTATCTAAAATTAGTATGCTAATACAGCACGACGGTTTTTAGAGTATGCAGCTTCGTCATGACCTAATACTGCCGGTTTTTCTTCACCATAAGAAACCGTTGAAACTTTGCTACCTTCTACACCTTTACCAGCTAGGAAAGATTTAACGGCATCTGCACGACGTTGACCTAAAGCAATGTTGTACTCAGGTGTACCACGCTCATCGGTATTACCTTCAACAATCACTTTTGATGCCGGAGTTGCATTTAAGTATGCAGCATGCGCATCTAAGATTTGAACGTACTCACCTTCGATATTATATTTGTCAAAACCAAAATATACTGTGTTGTAACGTTGTTGAAGATCTTCAACAGAATAACCACCGAAAGTTTGACCGTTTGTTGCACCGTTGCCGGCTGCATCGTTATTAGAGGAACTACATGCTGCTAATGCTGCTACAGAACCTGCAACTAATAATGATTTAACAAATTTGTTCATTAGATTCTCCTAATCACATTTTTATTTAGTTAAATATGGAGACCAAGCCGGGAATTTTACTTGGCCATTACTTCCTGGAAGACTCGCTTTAAAACGACCATCTGCAGAAACTAATTGTAGCACCTTTCCTAATCCTTGGGTAGAACTATAGATAATCATAATACCATTAGGAGAAATACTCGGACTTTCACCTAGGAAAGATGTACTTAAAACTTCAGAAGCACCAGTTGCAAGATCTTGTTTAACCACATTGTTATTACCATTGATCATAACAAGCGTTTTACCATCAGCACTAATTTGAGCACTACCGCGACCACCAACTAAGGTTACTCCACCACCGTTTGCGCTCATACGATAAACTTGAGGTGAACCGCCTCTATCTGAAGTAAACAAAATTGAGCTGCCATCCGGTGACCATGATGGTTCCGTATTATTACCAGATCCACGTGTTAATTGTGTTGGTGTTCCACCATTTGAACTCATCACATAAATATTTAGGGTTCCGTCTTGCGACGAAGCAAAAGCTAAACGAGAACCATCCAGTGAAAATGCCGGAGCACCATTATGACCTGAAAACGAAGCGACAACTTTGCGAGCACCGGAACCTAGATCCTGAACGACTAACTGTGATTTTCTATTTTCAAATGATACATATGCCAAACGTTTACCATCCGGTGACCATGCCGGAGACATAATTGGTTGGGAACTACGATTTACTACGAACTGATTATAACCATCGTAATCCGCTACACGTACTTCATAAGGTTGTGAACCACCATTTTTTTGTACCACATAGGCAATACGTGTTCTGAAAGCACCACGAATGGCTGTCAATTTCTCAAATACTTCGTCACTTACAGTATGCGCACCATAACGTAACCACTTATTCGTTACAGTATAACTGTTTTGGGCAAGCACCGCCCCCGCATTACCGGATGCGCCAACCGTATCAACAAGCTGATAAGAAATGTTATAACCGCTACCTGTTGCCGTTACTTGACCTACCACAACTGCGTCAATACCTAAAGCACTCCAAGCCTCCGGATTGACTTCAGACGCTGAAGTCGGCTTTTGAGGCATTTGAGCCACTGGGATTGGATTAAATTTACCACTATTACGTAAATCATCCGCAACTATTTTACCAATATCTTCCGGTGCAGATCCTGCAAATGGCACAACTGCAATTGGACGAGCCCCATCAACACCTTCATCAATCACAATACGAACTTCATCTTCTGCAACAGCATTACCTACGAAAGCAAGAACGATTGCAAACACAGCTACAAGCTTTTTAATTAATTTCATTTTGTTACCCTTGAGTAAACTGATTAATACTTTCCAAAA
The DNA here is from genome assembly GCA_001999425.1 of Rodentibacter genomosp. 2. GTDB lineage: Bacteria > Pseudomonadota > Gammaproteobacteria > Enterobacterales > Pasteurellaceae > Rodentibacter. The sequence continues at coordinate 39,640 of MLHP01000017.1, forward strand.
ATTAATTATTTAATATCAAAATCAATAATTGGTGCTTTATACTTATTGTACACGGCATCAGACGGCGCAGCAGGAACTTTTTTTGTTCTTGCAACAGCACTTAACGCGGCAGTACAAATATCTTCCGGACCTGATACTTTTTGATAACCCAAAATCGTACCATCTCTGCCTAACTGAATTTTGATACGGCAAACTTTGCCAGCAAAACTAGGATCTTTCAAGAATCGACGCTGAATTTCTCTCTTAATTACACCGGCATATTGATCACCAACCTTGCCTCCGTCATCAGCGCCTAATCCAGCACCACTACCTTGAGTTCCCCCTTTATTGGTACTGCCTCCTTTAGAAGCACTACCGCCACCAATATTACCGCCATTCATAAAATCATCTAAAGCGGCTTGATCTGCCTTACGTTTCGCAGCAGCCTCAGCGGCAGCTTTCTCTTTAGCTTCTGCTGCGGCCTTCGCTTTTGCTTCGGCATCAGCTTTAGCTTTTGCCTCAGCTTTTATTTTTGCCTCAGCGGCAGCTCTAGCTTTAGCTTCTAATTCAGCTTTTTGTTTTTCTTCTGCTTGTTTTTTAGCTTTTTCTTCTGCCTGTTTTTTTGCTCTTTCCGCAGCTGCTTCTGCTGCTTTTTCTTTCGCCTCTTCCGCCTGTTTTGCCGCTGCAGCTAAACGTTTTGCCTCAGCCTCTGCTTTTAGTTTAGCGGCTTCAGCCATCTGTTTTACCTTCGCTTCTTCTGCCTGTTTTTTTAAGGTTTCCTGACGGGCTATTTCTAGTTGTTTCTGTTTTTCCGCTGCCTCTTGTTTCTGACGTTCAATTTCCCTTTGACGCTGAATTTCCTGCTGGCGTTTTAGTTCTTCCTGTTTTGCAATTTCTTGTTGACGAACATCCTCTTGTTCTATTATCAGTTTCTCTTCAACAACAGGTTCAGGCTTTTTCTGCTTATCAGTTTGACCTTTCTTCTGCTGTTGGATTCGTCCCCATTCCTGCGCAGCATTTCCGGTATCAACCATAACAGCACCTAATGCATCGCCATCACCTTCTCCACCGCCCATAATCTCAACGGTTTGATAAAAAGAACTCCAAATTAACAATCCGAACATGACAAGGTGCATTAGGATCGAAATAACAAACGCATTCGCCCCCTTTTTCTGTCGATTATTCTGCACGTGTTACCTACTTTATTAAATTGGGTTTGTCATTAAACCAACCGATTTAATACCTGCCAGATGAAGTAAATTCAACGCTTTAATGACTTCTTCATAAGGCACTTCTTTTGCACCTCCAACGAGGAACATTGTATTATTGTCTTTATCAAATTCCTGTTTTGATAATTGAGTCACCATTTCTTCCGTTAAACCTTCTTGACGATCACCCGCAATAGAAAGTGTATATTGACCAACACCAGAGACTTCTAGGATAACAGGGGCTTTATCTTCATTCGATACATTTTGACTTTGCACTGAATCGGGAAGTTCAACTTGAACACTTTGGCTAATGATCGGCGCAGTTGCCATAAAAATCAACACCAATACAAGTAAAACATCTAAAAACGGGACAATATTAATTTCAGACTTAATTTCTTTACGTGAGCGACGAGCCATATTTTCCTCTAAAACTTCGCTAAAAATGACCGCACTTTAAAGTGCGGTTAATTTTCCTGTTATTTTTTAATGGGAATGTGGTGGTTTACCAAAGGCTTGGCGGTGTAAAATTGTAGTAAATTCATCAATAAAGTTACCATAATTTTGCTCAATTGCATTTACCCGTAAACTTAAACGATTATAAGCCATTACAGCGGGAATCGCTGCAAATAAACCAATCGCCGTAGCAATCAATGCTTCTGCAATACCCGGAGCAACCATTTGTAATGTAGCTTGTTTCGCACCACTTAATGCCATAAACGCATGCATAATTCCCCAAACTGTACCAAATAACCCGATATAAGGACTGACGGAGGCCACAGTCGCTAAAAATGGAACTCGACTTTCAAGACCTTCAATTTCACGATTCATTGCCAAATTCATCGCTCGGGTCGCTCCCTTAATAATCGCCTCCGGCGCATCAGCATTGACTTGTTTTAAACGTGAGAATTCTTTAAATCCTATAAAGAAAATTTGTTCACTCCCGCTTAATACGTCTCGGCGGTTTGATAGCCCCTCATATAATTTATTAAGATCTTCACCGGACCAAAAACGATCCTCAAATGTGTTCGCTTCTTTTAACGCACTAGTTAATACACGGCTACGTTGAATAATAATTGCCCACGAAATAATCGAGAATAAAATCAAAATCACAATTACAAGTTGAACAACAATACTTGCTTTTAGAAAAAGATCTAAAAAGTTCAATTCTGCAGTCATTACCTACTCCGAGAAAGGTTATATATTATCTGAAAAGGCAGCTTTTATTTCAGCTGGAATAGCTGCCGGTTTCATTTTACCTAGATCAACATAGGCTACTTTAACAGTAGCCGTTGACAAAATTACTGTATCTCTCATTAGTCGTTGCTCAAAGAGGATTGTTGCTCCTTTTATTGTAACGACCTCTGTTTCAACAATAAGAAAATCATCCAGTTTTGCCGGAACACAGTAATCAATAGCCATCGATTTGACAACAAATGCGCCTTGTTGTTCCTGCAATAATTTTTGCTGAGAAAAACGTTGTTTTCTTAAATACTCCGTTCGTGCACGTTCAAAAAAATTTAAATAACGAGCATGATAAACCACACCGCCGGCATCAGTATCTTCATAATAAACACGCACAGAGAAACGAAAAACTTTTGAATCCAACTTGTTTTCCTCATTCAACAGTCTGAAATCGGCTATTCTAGAGTCAGTTTTCACTCTGCGCAAGTACTTTCAAATGGCTAGAGTATGATTTATGCATAATGTACAACTATTGCAAGTAAAAATGCAAAATAGCCAAAATAAGGAAAAAAAACTATCTGCCAAAAAGTGTGGTTAATTTCAAAGCCAATTCCATGAATCCATGCACAAACTACTCCCCATAGAATGAAAAGAATCCAAAATGGATTGGTTGTTCTTAATTGAGTGGAAAACAGATCGAAGTTAAATAAAAAAGCAAGCGTTAATATAATTGCCAAGATAAATGAAAGGGTTCTTAACGAACCCTTATTAACATATTGATAGAGAAATTGAATCATTATTCGTCAAATTGCCCTAAATTTTCTTTGTTTTTTGTGACTTTTACACTGGCAAAAATTGCCGCTAAAATACCCACTACCCAAATTACATATAACATCTCATATCTCCTTTAGTATAATGAGTTTGTGTTTTCTTCCACAAAGCCTTCATCCAAACGACCAAACATTTTGAAGTATGACCAAATGGTATAGGCAAGGGAAATAACCACAAATACCAGCGCTAAGAAAAGCATCCAAGTTAGCGTTAATTCGCTTGATGTTGCATCCCACATTAATAAGCTCTGTTCAGGATGTGAGCTTGAAGGCATCACAAATGGGAACATAGAAACTGCGGCAGTAATAATCACACCAGCCATGGTTAATGAAGAAAATAAAAATGCAAAACCACAACGATTTGCTTTTGAGAAAATTACATTCAATAATGCGCTCACTACTGCTAAGGCTGGGAAAATCCACAAAATAGGCATCTCATTGAAGTTTCTGAACCATGCCCCGGTTTCAACAGCAACTTCTTTACCCATAGGAGAAGATGGAGCAAAGTGATCGATAGCACTGGTAACAACATAGCCATCTTTGAAGTATAACCATACACCTGCAAGGATAAATGCGATTAAAGTTACAAATGCACCAACTTGCGTTATCGCACGGACTCTATCTCTTAATTCGGAGGTAGTTTTCATTTGTAACCAATTTGCGCCGTGTGTTACAAGCATTGCTAAGCTAATCACACCACATAGCAAGGCAAATGGATTTAACAAGGCAAAGAACGAACCGGTATAAGTCACCTGTGCGATTTCATTAAATTCAAATGGAACACCTTGTAATAAATTACCAAATGCTACACCGAAAACTAATGCAGGAACCAAACCACCAGCAAATAAGCCCCAATCCCATACAGCACGCCATGTCGGATTATCAATTTTTGCACGATACTCAAAACCGATTGGACGGAAGAATAGTGCGGCTAATACTAACACAAGTGCAATATAGAAACCCGAGAACGATACAGCATATACGATTGGCCATGCTGCGAACACTGCACCACCGGCAGTTAATAACCAAACTTGGTTACCATCCCAGTGAGGAGCAATTGAGTTAATCATAATACGGCGTTCCACTTCTTTTTTACCAGCAACAGGTAAAAGTGCGGTTACGCCCATATCAAATCCATCAGTTACAGAGAAACCGATTAGCAATACAACGACTAACACCCACCAAATAAAACGTAGAAATTCATAATCAATCATAATTCGTCTCCTGTTTATTTAGATGACTGTTCAAAGTAGTATTTGCCGGTTTTCAATGCACTCGGACCTAAACGTGCATATTTAAACATTAAATACATTTCAACAATAATAAACGCTAAGTAAAGTGCACAGATTAAACCAATAGAGAACCAAAGATCACCTACACCTAAATTTGAAGCGGATACACCAACCGGCAAGACTTCATAAATTGCCCATGGTTGACGACCATACTCAGCTAAGAACCAACCACATTCAATCGCAATCCAAGGTAAAGGTAAGCTCCATAACAATGCTTTTAACAATAATGGGCTTTGTGTCACTTTATCACGTAAATTTTGAACAAAAGCACCTAATGCTAATAGTGCAAGTAAACCGCCTACAGCAAGCATTGCACGGAATGCCCAAAAGTTTGGACCTACATTCGGAATAGTGTCGCGTGCAGCTTGTTTAATTTGTTCTTCTGTAGCATCCACTACTTTATCAGTATAGCGTTTTAACAATAAACCGAAACCAAGATCTTTTTTCACATCTTCAAATTTTGCTTTCGTTTCTGGATTAACTTGACCTGCTGCTTTTTTCTCAGCTTTCAATTGAGTGAAAAGATCATAGGCAACAATACCATTGCGAACACGTGTTTCATTCAACGCTTGAAGCTCTTTCAAACCTGTAATTTCAGTGTCAAAAGAACGGGTTGCAACTATACCTCCAACCATTGGCACGCTAATTTCGAAATCATTTTTCATTTCAGCGGTATTAGGAATGGCAGCTATATGAAATGATGCTGGAGTTGGTTGAGTTTCGAATTCTGCCTCCATCGCTGCTAATTTTACCGGTTGAGCTTTACCAATATCATAACCTGATTCATCACCAAGAATTAATACTGAGACAGAAGCAATAAAACCAAAGGTTGCTGCTATAGAGAAAGAACGTTTTGCAAATCCAAGATCACGACCTTTTAATAAATAGTACGCACTGATCCCCAATACGAAGAATGCACCCGTTACATAACCAGCAGAAAGTGTATGTAAGAATTTACTTTGTGCAACTGGATTTAACCATAAATCCATGAAGCTGGTCATTTCCATACGCACAGTTTCAAAATTGAATTCTGACGCAACTGGATTTTGCATCCAACCATTTGCAACGAGGATCCACATTGCGGAGAGATTTGAACCAAACGCAACACAGTATGTGGTCAGTAAATGTTTCCCTTTCGATAAACGATCCCAACCAAAGAAAAATAAACCAACAAATGTTGATTCTAAGAAAAATGCAAGCAATGCTTCAATCGCCAACGGCGCACCGAAAATATCACCTACATAATGAGAATAGTAAGACCAGTTAGTACCAAATTGGAATTCCATAATGATACCGGTAGTCACCCCAAGGGCAAAGTTAATACCAAATAACTTACCCCAGAATTTTGTCATATCTTTATAGACTTCTTTGCCTGTTACAACATAGGTGGTTTCCATAATTACTAATACGAAAGTCAAACCTAATGTTAAAGGGACAAAAATGAAGTGATATAACGCAGTCAAGGCAAACTGTAAGCGAGAAAGTTCAACAACGTCTAACATCCCAACCTCTTGTAAAAATGACAAGTCACTCACTATGATTAATAAAGACTATTTCTTTAAATAACCACCCCAAACACCTAATTAAACCACTAGATCCAATTAAGCAAACACTAAATCACTACACATAATAAATCTTTTTAAGAATTACAATAAAATAAAATGATGAATTATGAAGCAGACAACTCAGAATGGGTAGTATTCTACAACTAATCATAAGGATAAAAAACAGCTAAAATGTTATCTCGCTCACATTTTTGATATAAACTGGAAAAAATTTTGTCTATTTTCTAATAAAAATTAATCATTCATAAAAACATTGATTAATATCTAGACATTCTCTGCATATTTTGCTATTTTCACCGACGGCTAAATTTAGAGATATTTAGATAATTTTTGTTAAAGGATTTCACAATGAAGAAAATTTCAATGATTTTGACCGCACTTTTCTCACTAGGGTCATTTTCAGCAATTGCCGCCCCACAGAAATCTAATGAAATGCTACCTCAATGTGCTCAATTATTTAAAGAAGCAGAGAATTTAATCATTCAAGCGGAAAAACAGCCCGGTACACATACTCAGGTTAGTAAAATTAAGAATAAACTCAATCAAAGTAAAAAACAAATTCTCGAAATGGAACTCGCTACCCAACTCAAAAGTTGTAATGTAGGGTTGGCAAAACTAAATAGTATGAAAGATAGTTCCGAACAAGCTAATTAACCTAAGCATTAAATCAAAAAGGACTTATTGAAAATTTCAGTAAGTCTTTTTTGTTATTCGTTTGTTTAAGACGCCAGTTTTTGCAAACCAAAATGACGATAAGTTTGTGCCGTTGCAATCCTTCCACGCGGAGTACGCTGTAAAAAACCTTGCTGAATTAAATAAGGTTCTAACACATCTTCAATAGTATCACGCTCTTCGCCTATTGCCGCAGCCAAATTATCCAATCCAACTGGCCCCCCATCAAAACGCTCAATTACGGCACTCAGTAATTTCCGGTCTAAATAATCAAAGCCTGCATCATCAACATCTAACATTGCAAGAGCTTGTTTCGCTATATCCAAAGAAATCACACCTCCATTTCTTACATCAGCATAATCACGCACACGGCGTAATAAACGATTTGCAATACGTGGAGTACCGCGAGAACGGCGGGCAACTTCAAAAGCAGCCTGTTGTTCCAATTCAAGGTTTAAACAAACCGCACTTCGAACAACAATCGAGGTTAAATCTGCTATTGAATAAAATTCTAAACGCTGTACGATACCAAAACGATCGCGTAAAGGCGAAGTCAAAGATCCGGCACGTGTCGTTGCCCCGACTAAAGTAAAGGGAGGTAACTCTAATTTGATGGAACGTGCCGCCGGTCCTTCCCCAATCATAATATCCAATTGGTAATCTTCCATTGCCGGATACAGTACTTCTTCAATAGCCGGCGAAAGGCGATGAATTTCGTCAATAAACAGCACATCATAGGGTTCTAGATTCGTTAGCATTGCTGCCAAATCACCAGCTTTTTCTAAAACAGGGCCTGACGTTGTACGAATATTCACGCCCATTTCATTCGCAACAATATTGGCAAGCGTTGTCTTACCCAACCCAGGAGGGCCAAAAATCAACAAATGATCTAAAGCCTCTTTGCGTAATTTTGCAGCTTTAATAAAAATATCCATTTGCTCGCATACTTGTGCCTGCCCAACGTAATCGGCCAGTAATTTGGGACGAATTGCACGGTCAATCACATCTTCATCAAGTTTCGCTTGACTACTAATAATTCTATCTGCTTCAATCATCCGCTTGCCCCTATAACGCCGCTTTTAAGGCTTCACGAATCAGTTGTTCACTATTCAATTCGGGTTTTATCACGCGTTTAACCATTTTTGCAGCATCCGTTGGTTTATACCCTAATGCAATCAATGCCGAAACGGCTTCATTTTCTGAGTTTTCTTGATATGAAATAACAGAAGGCTCGCTAGATAGCTTACTTTCTATAAAGAAATCATTTTGTTTCACACCTTTAAATTTTCCTTTTAATTCAACTAATAGACGCTCTGCGGTTTTTTTGCCTACACCAGGAATTTTAACAAGTTTGGAAAGCTCTTCGTGCTCAATCGCATAAGCAAATTGCTCAACAGACATTGCTGATAAAATTGCCAATGCCAATTTTGGTCCAACGCCATTGGTTTTAATTAATTCACGAAATAAAGTGCGGTCAGTTTTTTGTGCAAATCCAAAAAGTAAATGTGCATCTTCTCGAATAGCAAGATGAGTAAACAAGGTTGTTTCCTGTCCGAGCTCAGGCAAGTCATAAAAGCTCGTCATCGGCAAAAGTAACTCATAGCCAACGCCTTGCACATTAAGTAAAATTTCAGGGGGTTGTTTTTCTAATAGAATACCTGTTAAACGACCAATCATAATTTATCCATAAGCATAAAGTTTTTGCATAGAATAAAATAAAACTGGACGAACATCCAGTTATTTCTTTAACCGAAAACGCCCTCGGCTATAACGTGTTTTTAAAAGTGCGGTGATTTTTTCTTGGGTTTCCATTACTTTTGCAGAACCCGCAATATGTAAAGAATGATTCATAGAATGAGCATGGGTAATCGCGATTGCTAAGGCATCTGCCGCATCTGATTGTGGTTTATCTAAAAGTTTCAGAATACGTGTAACCATATCCTGAACCTGAATCTTATCTGCCGAACCTACACCAACAACGGTCTGTTTCACTAACCTTGCAGCATATTCAAACACCGGTAAATCGTGATTTACCGCCGCCACAATCGCCGTGCCCCTTGCCTGCCCCAGTTTCAGCGCAGAATCCGCATTTTTTGCCATAAAGACTTGTTCAATCGCAAACATATCCGGTTGAAATTGAGTAATAATTTCCGTCACTCCGGCATAAATTCGCTTTAATCGAGTAGGAAGATCATCCACTTGAGTCCGAATTGCTCCGCTACCAAGATATTCTAAATGACGACCCACTTGGCGAATCACACCATAGCCGGTCACATGGGAACCGGGGTCAATACCCAAAATAATATTCATTGTTTTCTATAAAAAATGGGTAGGAATCCCACCCATTTATCAAATAACTAGAGTTGCGCGGCGACTTCGTCACTAATTTCACCATTGTGATATACGTTTTGTACATCATCACAATCTTCCAACATCTCAATTAAACGAAGAAGTTTCGGCGCAGTCTCAAGATCAAGATCAACTGTTGTAGATGGAATCATCGTCACTTCAGCTTCCTGAACTTTGAAACCGGCTTTTTCAATACCATCACGCACATTTCCTAAATCTTCCCATGCCGTATAAATTTCAAATGAACCGTCGTCTTGCCGTTGAATATCGTCTGCACCTGCTTCAATCGCGGCTTCTGTCAAAGCATCTTCATCGGCTTCAGCAATTAAAATCAAGCCTTTTTTGCTGAATAAATATCCTACCGAACCTTCCGTTCCTAAGTTTCCCCCACATTTGGTAAAACTAGGACGAACTTGTGAAATCGTGCGGTTAGCATTATCGCTTAAACATTCCACCATTACTGCCGTTCCGCCCGGTCCGTAACCTTCGTAAATTTTGGTTTCCATATTGGTGTCATCGCCACCACCGACACCCCGTTCAATCGCACGGTTAATCGTATCCCGTGTCATATTGCTGGATAAGGCTTTATCCACCGCCGCACGCAGACGTGGGTTTGCCGACACATCGCCACCGCCTAATTTTGCGGCAGTCACCAATTCACGAATTAATTTTGTAAAAATTTTCCCGCGCTGCGCATCTTGTGCAGCTTTGCGGTGTTTAATGTTAGCCCACTTACTATGACCTGCCATTTTATTTTCCTTCTTAAAATTATTTTGTTAAAACGGATAATTTTTCGTTGCAACAACTGTATCATTTAATAAATATTTTCTGATCGCTTCAGCATTATTCGGAGATTTTGTCATTTTAGTGGATTGCTCCGCCGAGACCCATTGATACGCCAAATGTTCCGATAATTGTGGGATAAACTCCCGTTCCACTGCCAATAAAAACCAATGTTCCCGGCAATGGGTAACATTCGGTGCGTATTTATAGCGGAAATGCGGAAAAATTTCAAATTCTATGCTCTCATTACAATCAAAAAGTGCGGTAGAATTTTCCGTTATTTTTAACCGCACTTCTTCCCACAACTCCCGAACTACCGCTTGCCGTGGCGTTTCATTTTCTTCCAAAGAACCGGTAACGGATTGCCAAAAAGTCGGGTCATCTTGACGTTGAAGCATTAGCAATCGCCCACTACTTTGGGCATAGATCAGCACTAAAACGGAATAGGGATTTTTATACTTCATTTAATAATGTCTAATCTCAGGGGCTTGGTAGGTAGCAATAAAGCGGGCGATTTCCTCTAACTCATCGGAAAATAAGATTTTTTGGTAATCCTCCGGCGTAAGAAAACCGTATTTCACCATCTGCTCAAATACCATTTTCAGCGGCTGATAATAGCCATTCTGATTAAATAAAATACACGGATTCGGGTTTTGCCCGATTCTCGCCCACGAAATCACTTCGCTAATTTCCTCTAGCGTCCCCGGCCCGCCAGCTAAGGCAATATAAGCGTCGCCTAGCTCAATCATCTTTTTCTTACGCGCCTGCATTGTCTCTACGGTGATCAACTGGGTTAAGCCGCTATGTGCCAACTCCCTCGCTTGCAAAAAAGTCGGGATAACGCCGATAACCTTACCGCCTTCAGCCAGTACGGTGTCGGCAATCACGCCCATCAATCCTGCTCGTCCACCACCGTAAATTAACGTATGCCGATTGGCGGCGATCCATTTACCCAAACGTACCGCCGAAGCCTGATAAACTGGATCATTGCCTAAACTTGCACCGCAATAAACGGTAATATTCATTCTGTCTCCTCCAAACGCCGTTGTAATTTTTGTTGATTGTCTTGCATTATCTCCGCCAGCTCAAGTTGGTATTTATCCGCTAAAATCAGCACATTATTTAGCACATCGCCTAACTCTTCCCGAATATGATCCAAACGGGCTTGCCGAGATAATTGCGGCTCATCGGCTCTATCCCGCCCGATTTCATACGCCCTAACCGCTTGTGCTAATTCCCCGACTTCCTCCGTTAAAAAATTCAAACGAATAAAGGGATTATAGTCATACCACTGCCGACGTTTATAATATTTTACTAACCAGTGTTGATAAGTTTGTAGTGTCATTTTATTTTTTGCATCATTTCAAGGGAATGTAACCGCTTGCGCTTAACAAAAGCCCCTTAAATCAGTGAGTTTAAAGGGCTTTGTGATTATTCTCTAATAGCTTCTTAATTTCTTGCTTCAACATATCGTCAATCAAGAAAAAATACCCTTGTTTAACATGTCCATTCTTATCAAATACCGACTTATCATCTTTTCTAATATTTAGATGAATAGCTTCTTTATGAATTGAGTTTATTTCGTAATATTCTATAGGAAGTCGTTTTCCATTAATGCCCCATTGAAGATTATCTGGATAAGGATTACTTGCTTTTTTAGCTTTTCCAATAACTTGACTAATACCAACAATATATCCATCTGTATAGTGAATGACTTCATCTCCTATATTGGCATCAAATAAAGAATCCCAATGTGGAACTTTATTTCCTTGCTTATTTTTTTCTGGAGCCCATATAATTTTATTTTGTGCATATCCTTTTTTAGTACTTTGATTTACCCACCAATATTTTTTCATTTTATACCCCTTTACAAAATTGAGCTTATCCTAAATTGAGGATAAGCTCAGGTTAGATGCCTACTCTATTTTTGCCGTAACACTAATTGCCAGCTCATTCAACGCTTGCGGGTTGGAATAGCTTGGTGCTTCCGTCATCAAACACGCCGCAGCAGTGGTTTTCGGGAAAGCAATCACGTCTCGGATATTTTCCGTGCCGGTAAGCAACATCGCTAAGCGATCTAAACCGAAAGCAAGACCGGCGTGTGGTGGTGTACCAAATTTTAAAGCATCAAGTAGGAAACCGAATTTTTTTTGCTGCTCCTGTTCGTTAATACCAAGAATGCGGAATACTGTTTGTTGCATTTTCGGATCGAAAATCCGCACAGAACCACCGCCCACTTCGTAACCGTTAATCACCATATCATAGGCATTAGCAACGGCATTAGTCGGATTAGCTTCCAATTCTTCCGGTGTAAAATCACGCGGTGAAGTGAACGGGTGATGCATTGCAGCAAGATTGCCTTCTTCGTCACGTTCAAACATTGGGAAATCAATGACCCAAAGCGGTTGCCATTCGTCTAAACGGGTTAAACCGAGATCACGCCCGAGTTTCAAACGTAATGCCCCCATTGCATCAGAGGTAATATTCCACTTACCCGCGCCAAAGAATAAAATATCGCCGGTTTTTGCCCCCACTTTGGCAAACAAGGCTTTTAGCACGTCTTCATTTAAAAACTTAGCGATCGGGCTTTGTACGCCGTCAAGACCGGTATTCACATCGTTCACTTTTAACCACGCCAAGCCTTTTGCGCCATAAATACCGACAAATTGAGTATATTCGTCAATTTGCTTACGTGTCATTTCATTGCCGTTCGGTACACGAATCACGGCAACACGGCCATTCGGATCATTTGCTGGACCTTGGAATACTTTGAAATCCACATCTTTAACAATCTCCGCAACATCGACCAACTCTAGCGGATTACGTAAATCCGGTTTATCGGAACCAAAACGACTCATCGCTTCATGCCATGTCATGATCGGGAATTTGCCAAGATCAACATTGAGAATATGTTTCCATAAACCGTGGATCATATTTTCCATAATTTCACGTACTTCCGGCGCAGTTAAGAAGGAGGTTTCCACATCGATTTGGGTAAATTCCGGCTGGCGGTCCGCGCGTAAATCTTCGTCACGGAAGCATTTGACGATTTGGTAATAACGATCAAAACCCGACATCATCAACAACTGCTTGAATAATTGCGGTGACTGTGGCAACGCATAAAATTTGCCTTTATGTACACGGCTCGGCACAAGATAATCCCGCGCGCCTTCCGGCGTGGCTTTGGTGAGCATTGGGGTTTCAATATCAAGGAAGCCGTTATCGTCCATAAAGCGGCGCACAAAACTGGTTATTTTGGCACGGGTTTTCAAGCGCTCCGCCATTTCCGGACGGCGTAAATCTAAATAACGGTATTTTAAACGTTGCTCTTCGGTGTTATTTTGGTTGAAATCGAGCGGTAATACGTCGGAAGCATTATAAATTTTAAGTTCTTTAGCAAGCACTTCTACTTCGCCCGTTGCCATATTTTGATTAATTTGATTGTCCGGGCGAGGGATGACTTCCCCTTTGATTTGAATACAAAACTCATTACGCAACGTACTTGCGGCAGTCAGGGCATCTTGAAATTTCGGATCAAAATAGACTTGCACGATCCCTTCGCGATCTCTCATATCAATAAAAATCAAACCGCCTAAATCACGACGACGATGAACCCAACCACTTAATATCACTTCTTGTCCGACATGGCTACGGTTTAGAGAACCGCAATAATGTGTACGCATCATTTTTTATATTCCTTTTATATTCTGAAATTAACGGATTGATTATACGGAAATTGATGTTGCTTTTAAATTGGAAACGGAAATTTATTTGCGCCTGACAAAACTTTCTCTAAAATAACCGCACTTTTAACTCTCTTCAAAATAATATGCAAAAAGATACCCTTTTCTCCGCGCCTATTGAAAAACTAGGCGATTTTACTTTTGACGAAAGCGTTGCCGAAGTCTTCCCTGATATGATTCAACGATCTATTCCCGGTTATTCCAATATTATTACTGCCATCGGTATGCTTGCCGAACGCTTTGTGACAGCAAACAGCAACGTTTACGATCTAGGCTGCTCTCGGGGTGCCGCAACTCTTTCCGTACGTCGTAATATTCATCACACCAATGTAAAAATTATTGGTATTGATAATTCCCAACCAATGGTGGAACGCTGTCGCCAACATGTTACCGCCTATCATAGCGATGTACCTGTAGAAATTTTATGTGACGATATTCGCCATGTTGAAATCAAAAATGCTTCCATGGTGATTTTAAACTTCACCCTGCAATTTCTACCGCCTGAAGATCGCATAGCATTACTCAGCAAAATTTACCAAGGTTTAAATCCTAATGGCGTTTTAGTGCTTTCAGAAAAATTTCGTTTTGAAGATGAAAAGGTGAATGAATTGCTGATTAATTTACATCACCAATTTAAGCGTGCCAACGGTTACAGCGAATTGGAAGTGAGTCAAAAGCGTACCGCATTGGAAAACGTGATGCGTACAGATAGCATTGAAACCCACAAAGTGCGGTTAAAAAATGTGGGATTTTCACAAGTCGAGCTTTGGTTCCAATGTTTTAATTTTGGCTCAATGGTGGCAGTGAAATAGTGAAATAAAAAAGCGCTCAATTTTACATAGGTTTTAAAATGAGCGCTTTTTGTAGAAAAACTAAGAATTAGTTCGATACATTTGGTTTATGAAATAAGGTGAATGCAATAAAGATGAATCCTAAGAAACAAGACACAATCAGTGCATAAAAACCACCGTCCCATCCAAACAAATCAACCAGTTTACCCATTACATAGCCTGCACTTGCAGATCCTAATAAATAACCAAACAAACCGGTTAAACCTGTTGCCGTACCTGTTGCGATACGCGGAACGAGATCGGCAGCCTGTAACCCAATCATCATCACCGGTCCATAAATTAAGAAACCAATTGCAACAAGACAAATATTATCAACTAACGGGTTACCCGCTGGGTTTTTCCAATAAACAATAATTGCGATTAACACGCCAATTAAAAATAATAACATTGGTGGCGCTCGGTGTCCTTTGAAGACTTTATCACTTAAATAACCACTGGCTAACATACCGAAAATACCCGCATATTCATATAAGAAATATGCCCAACTCTGCTTATCCACAGAAAAATGTTTCACTTCTTTTAAGTATGTTGGTGCCCAGTCAATAATGCCGTAACGAATGAAATACACAAAAACGTTCGCAATGGCGATTGACCATAAAAACTTGTTATTGATGATATATTTTTTGAAAATGTCTTTAGAAGAAAGCGTATGCGCAGACTCAACATGCTGCACGATTTTTTCGCCTTTCCATTCATCAACCGGTGGTAATCCTTTAGACTCCGGCGTGTCATGCATTAGCCCAAACATAATAAAAGCTAACACTATGGCAATTAATGCAGGCAAATAAAATAATGATTGCCACGTGCCGAAAACGGCTAAACCAAGAATCGCCAACGGTCCAATTAAACCACCGCCCAAATTGTGAGATATATTCCACCAACTCCACCAAACTCCACGTTCAGACACAGAGAACCAGTTAGTCATAGTTTTTGCACCCGGTGGATATCCCATCCCCTGAAACCAACCATTTAAGGCTGCTAAAATGATCATTAGCGGAATGGAGGCCAACACTGCCGGCACTAAACCAAAAATCAGACTCACCACCGCAGAACCAAGTAAACCAATAGTTATAAAATATTTTGGATTACTCCGGTCAGATACATTCCCCATAATGAACTTACTAAAACCATAAGCAAGAGATAATGCAACACCTACAGTACCTAAGTCAGCCTTAGTAAAACCATATTCATCAATTAAATAAGGAATTGCGAGAGAAAAGTTTTTGCGAATCAGATAATACGCAGCATAACCAATGAACACCCCCGCAAAAACTTGCCAACGTAATTTTTTATATTCAGAATCGGTTCTAGAACGATCAATTCGTGGAGCCGGTGGAGAGGCTTTTAAAAAAGAAAACATACAAACCCCTTATAGGTAAGATTTAAACACACTGATTGAAACAAAAGATTTGTGTTTTGCTACTAACACATCTGCAATGAACATCAGCACAAAATAGGCGGCAGAGTGTAGCATTTGTACTGTTTAACTATTTTGTTTTAAATCAAATAATGTCACTTTTTATCTCAATAATTTAAAAAGATAATTCTTTATTAATCGCTTTTACTGATTTATAGCTCAATTTATGACATAATCAGCCCATTTGTTTCCCTGTTCAAAAAGGATTAAACCCATGCGAATTTTACACACTATGTTACGAGTAGGTGATTTAGAACGCTCAATTAAGTTTTATCAAAATGTATTAGGAATGCGTTTATTGCGTACCAGTGAAAATCCCGAATATAAATATTCCTTAGCATTTCTAGGCTATGACGATGAAGATAAATCTTCGGTTATTGAGCTAACTTATAATTGGGGAGTTACGGAATATGAACTTGGTACGGCATACGGACATATTGCGATTGGTGCGGATGATATCTATGCAACCTGCGAATCCGTACGTTCAAACGGCGGTAAAGTCACCCGTGAACCCGGTCCGGTAAAAGGCGGTAGCACGGTAATTGCCTTCGTTGAAGATCCTGATGGTTACAAAATTGAATTTATTGAAAATAAAAACGCAAAAGCCGGACTGGGTAATTAAAAAGTGCGGTCATTTTCTACAATGTTTTAATAACGTAGGTTCACCTGCGTTATTTTATTTTTTAAGGATAAATAATGTCCGATTCTCCAGAAATTCCTTATCACAATCAATTAAAAAATCGTTTTCGTGGTTATTTTCCTGTCATCATTGATGTGGAAACAGCAGGTTTTGATGCCAAAAAAGATGCACTATTAGAATTAGCGGCAATTACATTAAAAATGGATGAAAACGGCTATTTACACCCTGATCAAAAATGCCATTTTCATATTGAGCCTTTTGAAGGAGCAAATATCAATCCGGAATCATTAAAATTTAACGGCATTGATATTCATAACCCACTGCGTTGTGCCGTATCAGAGTTAGATGCAATTACCGGATTGTTTCAAATGGTTCGTCGAGGGCAAAAAGAGGCTGACTGCCAGCGTTCCATCATCGTCGCTCATAATGCGACCTTTGATCAAAGTTTCGTGATGGCGGCGGCAGAACGCACCGGTGTAAAACGCAATCCGTTTCATCCTTTCGGAATGTTTGATACGGCAAGTCTGGCAGGTTTAATGTTTGGTCAAACGGTACTAGTAAAAGCCTGTCAAGCTGCAAACATTCCTTTTGATGGAAAACAAGCCCATTCTGCTCTCTATGATACAGAACGTACTGCAGAATTATTTTGCTATATGGTAAATCATTTAAAAAATTTAGGTGGTTTTCCGCATATTGTCACACAATAAAAAAACGGAGGAAAAAATAACCGCACTTTATTTTTTCAAAAATTAAGTTGCAATTCTTCCAATTTTACAGTAGCTTAGGGAGCAATTCTTATTTGGAGATTTAAAAATGAACATAATCCGTCGCCATCATCGCCACCATTTAACTGAATAATCTTTCAGGTTTTTGGTGTGCTTGGAAGATTTCTTCCGAGCAGACAGGATAATAAAAATCTTACCCCTCGGAAGGCAACTTTCGGGGGGTTATTTTATGATTAGAGGAGTGCAAACCATCGACATTACATATTCAATAAAATTATAACCAATTCAATTTACATATTAATTTATAAGGAAAAACACAATGTTATCAAATCCCGTTGTTATCTCAATTATCGTTTTGCTGACGCTCAGCTTACTGCGTATTAATGTCATTATCGCGCTAGTCATTGCCGCACTCACAGCCGGTTTATACGGAGGTCTTGGTTTAACTAAAACCATTGAAACCTTCACTGGTGGACTGGGCGGCGGAGCTGAAGTCGCAATGAACTACGCCATGCTCGGTGCTTTTGCTATCGCGATTTCTAAATCCGGCATTACTGATTTAATCGCCTATAAAATCATCACAAAAATAAATAGAACACCGACAAGTAACAATCTTGCATGGTTAAAATATTTAATTTTCGGCATTTTAGTTTTATTTTCTATTTCATCCCAAAACTTGCTCCCCGTTCACATTGCCTTTATCCCAATTGTCGTACCGCCATTGCTTTCAATCTTTAATCGCTTAAACATTGACCGCCGTGCTATTGCTTGTGTACTCACTTTTGGTTTAACCGCGACTTATATGTTGCTACCGGTGGGGTTCGGTAAAATTTTTATTGAAAGTATCTTGGTAAAAAATATCAATCTAGCAGGGGCGAATCTTGGCTTGCAAACGGATGTCGCCCAAGTTTCTCTTGCAATGTTACTGCCGGTAATCGGTATGATCTTAGGTTTATTAACCGCCGTATTTATCACTTATCGCAAACCTCGTACATACAACGTTCTTGTAGAAGAACCAACAACAAAAGAAATTGAAACACATATTGCAAATATTAAGCCAAAACAAATTACAGCAAGCCTGATTGCGATTTTTGCAACTTTTGCCACGCAACTTGTTACCAGTTCGACAATTATTGGCGGTTTAGTCGGTTTAACAGTCTTTGCCTTATTCGGTATTTTCAAATTCAAAGAAAGTAATGATATTTTCCAGCAAGGCTTGCGTTTAATGGCAATGATCGGCTTTGTGATGATTGCCGCGTCGGGTTTTGCAAATGTAATTAATGCCACCACAGGCGTAACAGACTTGGTGCAGAACCTAAGTAGTGGTGCCATTCAAAGTAAGGGCTTAGCTGCGTTTCTGATGTTAATTGTCGGTTTATTAATCACGATGGGAATAGGCTCGTCTTTCTCTACCGTACCGATTATAACCTCAATCTACGTACCACTTTGTCTCTCCTTTGGTTTCTCACCACTCGCAACCGTGTCAATTGTGGGCGTGGCTGCAGCACTTGGTGATGCAGGTTCTCCGGCCTCCGATTCCACCTTAGGACCGACCTCAGGATTGAATATAGATGGTAAACACGATCACATTTGGGATTCTGTTGTGCCAACGTTCATTCACTACAATATTCCATTGTTAGTATTCGGTTGGATTGCAGCAATGTATCTTTAACGATTATAATCCCCCTAATCGGGGGATTTTTTATGCTCATTCAACAACTCATTGAAAAGCTGGAACAAAAGGTTCAACAGCTTTATCAAATTCATTCAACCCAACTTGAAGAAAAAATATTCACGAAATTTGACCGCACTTTATTCAGTGAAAACGGGCAAACCCTGTCGTTTTATTTTGCTGAAATTAACCAAACGCTGATAAGAATAAAATCGCTTAATTCTAATGATGTAAATCATTACCGCTTTATGACAGAACATTTGTTCAAGCAATGTAACGCATTGTCCGAAACGCTAAATCGAAAAAATACGGTTTTTACTCGACAAAAACGGCAACCAAATCCGGCTGTAAAAAAAGCACAGCATAGTATCCATAAATTGCCTCCTCGCGAACGTTTAGAGAAATACTACGAAGCACTTGAACAACTGAATAATTTGTATCAACAGTATCGAGATTCCGCTCACACAAAAAATGATCCTATTGAACAAAAAAGAATGGAAGAGCTAGCCAATAGTTATAAATGCCGTCGTCAAAAATGCCAAGAAGCAATTGATTTATTAGAAGAATATTTAAGCTTTAAAGACGAACAAAAAAGTAACAATAAAACAGATAAATAGCAAAGAAAAATCCCTTAACCAAAAGGTTAAGGGATTTCTTGAATTTGATGGCGGAGGAAGTGAGATTCGAACTCACGGAGGGCGTAAACCCTCGCCGGTTTTCAAGACCGGTGCCTTCAACCACTCGACCATTCCTCCGTGATTTAAGCGGGGGAGATAATACGTTTTTTCCCTAATCTCGTCAAGAATAAAAAGACATCTTTTTCTTGAGTGCTTAATTTTAGTTCAATTTTAAACGCAAAAAAATTGGTACTTTCGTACCAATTTAATTTTTATCTATTCCGCTTTTGCATGAGTTGGCTCGGAATATACATGACTAATCGCACTATGATGCCCCGCAGCCCCCTTTCCGTAGAAGTAGTAACGCGATTCCGACCATTCCACAATCGGGAAAGGCTCGGCTATTTCTTCGTCGGCCTTTGCAAGCGTCATGTCTGCCTTAGTGTGAGTAACTGAAGAAATCGTGCCTAAACGACCTGAAAATTCATAAGTGCGGTCAAATTTAGCCAAATTTTCGACTTCAGCAGCCTCATTGGAAGCCACTTCATCTTGCTCTTGCACTTTCTCCGCATTCAGGCGCTCCAATGACTCCTGTACTTTTTTCTGTACCGATTCATTTGCCGGTTGCGTAATAAAATCCAAAGCAGGTTTTACTTCTACTGAAGTATTTTCAATCACAATACCGGTTGCTGGCGTGATAAATCCTTTCTTCGTTTTTTCTTGCTCAAGCAATTCATCAACAGATAAGAAATTATTTTCTTTTGTCGCATTCAATGTCGAATAATCAACCCACACTTTCCCACTTGCCAATTCAGGAGAAAATACAGCGAAGGACAGCGGCATTGGCGACTTATGCTCTTGACGGCGACGACGTTGATGATTTACGCGCAAATGACGTGGCGTACGACGCTGACGATTTTGTTTCTCTTCAACCTCCATTACCTGGGTAACTTCAGCTGGTGTTGTTTCTACCGTTTCCTCAACAATTTCAATGTTCGACACAGGTGCTGGCGGTTCATTAACCATATGCTCATCAATGCGTACACGTTTCTGTAAATCACGGCGTTGACGACGTTGTTGCGCCGGCTGCTCTGTTTTATCAGCTTTATTATCAGAATGATCGGAAACAAGCGTAGAATTGACCGCACTTTCAGTTGGATTTTCATTTGCAGCGGAATTACGACGTAAGCGACGTTGATTACGCTCACGCGTAGAAGGAGAAGGTGCATTTTCCTGCTCCATTTTCTCTACAACATTCTCTGATTTAGAACGATGCGGCACATTACGGCGATCTTGAGAACGACGTTGGTGACGATTGCTATTACGATTGTGTTTTGGTTTTTCCTCAACAACCGGTTCAGGATTAAATAATGCTTTAATTTTTGCAATAATTTTTGCCAATAACGACAATTCGTTCGATTTACGTTCTAGCGGTGTCGGTGCGGCTTCGGAAATAGAAAGTGAAAGTGCCGCACTTTCTACTGCCGGTTGCTCAGAAACAACTGTCGCTTCAGTATTTCGTGAAACAGATGGTTCATCAGCAACATCATCCTGTGCACAATGGATTTTTGCTAAATTATAACTGAGCTCATTAAGCTCTTCTCCTTCACGCATACGGAATACGCTAAAATTCGGAGTTTCCATGGATTCATTTGGAACAACTATCACATCAACATCATGACGTTTCTCAATACTACTGATTGCTTTACGTTTTTCATTTAATAGATAAGAGGCAATTTGTACCGGTACAATGGTATGAACCTGCTTGGTATTTTCTTTCAGTGCCTCTTCTTCAATTAAGCGCAAAATTGATAAAGAAAGGGATTCATTATCACGCACTTTGCCCGTTCCTTGACAACGCGGACAAATATGGTGGGAAGATTCGCCAAGTGACGGGCTCAAACGCTGACGAGACATTTCCAACAAGCCAAAACGTGAAATACGGCTAATTTGAATACGGGCACGATCTTGGCGTACCGCATCACGAATTCGGTTTTCTACTTCTCGTTGATGACGGATTGGCGTCATATCAATAAAGTCGATAACCACTAATCCGCCTAAATCGCGTAAACGTAGTTGGCGTGCAATTTCATCTGCGGCCTCAAGGTTTGTATTCAGTGCGGTTTCTTCAATATCGCCGCCACGGGTTGAACGCGCAGAGTTAATATCAATCGCAGTTAAGGCTTCCGTTACATCAATCACGATTGAACCGCCTGACGGCAAACGGACTTCGCGTTGAAAGGCTGATTCAATTTGAGATTCAATTTGATAATGACTGAAGAGAGGAACTTCGCCTTGATATAATTTCACACGGTTCACAAAATCCGGACGAACCAACTTGATATGCGCTTTCGCCTTTTCAAAGATCTTCGGACTATCAATTAAAATTTCACCGATATCACGACGTAAATAATCACGAATTGCACGTACTATCACATCACTTTCTTGATGAATTAAAAATGGTGCCGGACGGCTTTGCGAAGCTTGTTTAATCGCTTCCCAGTGATGTAACAGCACTTTTAAGTCCCATTGTAATTCTTCCGGCGATTTACCTACGCCCGCAGTACGAACGATGAGGCCCACTCCTTCCGGCACATCTAATGAACTTAGTGCTTCTTTTAATTCTACGCGTTCATCGCCTTCAATACGGCGAGAAATCCCACCCGCACGCGGGTTATTCGGCATAATCACCAAATAACTGCCGGCAAGAGAAACAAAGGTTGTCAGCGCAGCACCTTTATTACCGCGCTCTTCTTTATTTACTTGAACAATAACTTCTTGTCCTTCGCTCAAAATATCACGAATATTAGGACGCCCTTGGAATACGTAATCTGCCGGGAAATATTCTCGTGCAATCTCTTTTAAAGGTAAAAAACCATGGCGTTCCGCACCATAATCCACAAAAGCCGCTTCAAGGCTTGGTTCTACTCGGGTAATTTTTCCTTTGTAGATATTGGCTTTTTTTTGTTCATGTCCCGGACTTTCAATATCCAAGTCAAAAAGGCGTTGTCCGTCAACAAGCGCCACACGCAACTCTTCTTTTTGAGTCGCATTGATTAACATTCTTTTCATTGTCGATTCTCTTTTTAAAATTTTTAAAAGTACCTCAAAATAAACCGCACTTTGCTTCGTTATCGACCTCGTGTTTCTCGCGCCAATCAATCTCACGATTGTATGTTGCTGGGTGCATTGATAACGTTATTGAAACGATAAAAGGATTGTTTAATAAAATAACGCGATATTTCGCACGCGTTACAAGCAGCTGGTTTATTTTCAAGAAAAATGTTGATTATCAATGTCTTATGCCAAATGCTGCATTGAGTTTCCACCAACCTGATTTGTCCTTTTTTACGCCTAATCTTATACGTAAAAAGACGCCCTATTATCCATAGAAACCAATAAATTAGCAAGGTCATAATTACCCTAGATAAGGCTTTTATGATATGATTTACGCCAATTTTCAAAAGGTGAAAAAATGACAGGACAAAAAGAAAATATCATCAATTCCTCCGTAAAAATGCTCACAATTAGTGAGGACGAAGCCGGTCAGCGCATTGATAATTATCTGTTGGCGAAGCTAAAAGGTGTGCCGAAAAGTTTGATTTATCGCATTGTACGTAAGGGTGAAGTACGGGTAAATAAAGGGCGGATTAAGCCGGAATATAAATTGCAGAGCGGTGATATAGTGCGCTTACCGCCTGTGCGTACAACAGAAAAAAATAATCTGCCGGTCTCTAAGAATTTAAATAAAGTTGCGGATCTTGAACATAAAATTTTATTTGAAGACGATCAGTTAATCATATTAAATAAACCCTCAGGCATCGCTGTGCATGGCGGTAGCGGCTTGAATTTCGGCGTAATTGAGGCCTTACGTGCACTTCGCCCGGAAGCGCGTTTTTTAGAACTCGTTCATCGCTTGGATCGCGATACCTCAGGCATTTTGTTAATTGCAAAAAAACGTTCGGCATTACGCAATCTACATGAACAACTACGCCTTAAAACCGTGCAAAAGGATTATTTGGCATTAGTACGAGGACAATGGCAGTCGCATGTTAAAGTGGTAAAAGCTCCATTGCTAAAAAATGAACTTGCCGGCGGAGAACGTATCGTACGAGTGAGTGAACAAGGTAAACCTTCCGAGACACGTTTTTCTATTGAGGAACGTTATTCTAACGCAACCTTAGTCAAAGCGTCACCGATCACTGGGCGAACCCATCAAATCCGCGTGCATACTCAATATGCCGGTCATCCCATTGCATTAGATACTAAATACGGAGATAAGGATTTTGACACACAAATACAAATATTTGGCTTAAATCGCCTGTTTTTACACGCATTTTCTATTCGTTTTGAACATCCCAAAACGGGCGAAACCTTGCGCTTCAATGCACCACTTGATGAAAAAATAAAAGCAGTATTGAAAAAGTTACGGGAAAGCAAATAGACAAATTTGGCATTTATTGTTATATTTGGGCTCGGAGACAACTCGTTTCTATCATGATTTCATAATAACGACAACATTAAAGGATAGCAAAATGGCAAAAGGACAATCTTTACAAGATCCTTACTTGAACGCTCTACGTCGTGAGCGCATTCCTGTATCAATTTATTTGGTAAATGGAATTAAATTACAAGGGCAAATTGAATCATTCGATCAGTTTGTGATTTTGTTAAAAAACACCGTAAACCAAATGGTGTACAAGCATGCAATTTCTACTGTTGTGCCGGCGCGTTCTGTTTCCCATCACAATAATAATCACCATAATGTGCAACCTGTAGAAACTACAGAAGAAACTGGAGCACAATCAGAATAATCAATTAAATGGATTGTAAAAAAACACTCAGTGCGGTTGAAAATTTACCTAAAATTTCAACCGCACTTTCTTTGTCCCAACCTCATCAAGACTCGTCTTCTCAGTGTGATACAGCTATCGTTGTACATGTTTTCTTTTCACAAAATAAAAATCTTGACGATCTCAAAGAATTTCTCCTGCTTGCTAAATCAGCTAATGTGAATACTTTGGAAGTGATAACAACCAGTCGTAGTACACCCCAAGCTAAATATTTTGTGGGAGAAGGAAAAGCACAGGAAATTGCTGAAGCGGTAAAAATATATAATGCAGATGTGATATTGGTTAATCATCAACTTACGCCTGCCCAAACACGCAATTTAGAAAATTTATGTAACTGTCGTGTTGTCGATCGAACGGGCGTCATATTAGATATTTTTGCCCAACGGGCAAGATCTCACGAAGGGAAATTACAAGTAGAACTGGCACAATTAAAACATTTAGCAACGCGTTTGGTTCGCCGTAAAACTGGGTTAGACCAACAAAAAGGAGCGGTCGGGCTAAGAGGGCCGGGAGAAACACAACTGGAGACAGATCGCCGTCTCATCAAAGTGCGTATTGGTCAGTTACAAAATCGTTTAGCAAAAGTCGAAAAACAACGTAATCAAAATCGTCAAACGAGGCAAAAAGCAGATATTCCGACTATTTCACTGGTAGGTTATACCAACGCAGGGAAATCAACTCTTTTTAACGCGATCACACAAGCTAAGGTCTATGCAGCGGATCAGCTCTTTGCCACACTCGATCCCACTTTACGCCGTTTACACATTCAAGATGTCGGCACAACTATTCTTGCCGATACGGTAGGTTTTGTACGCCAACTGCCGCATGATTTGGTTTCCGCATTCAAATCCACTTTACAAGAAACCGTCGAAGCCAATCTTTTATTACATATCATCGATGCAACTGATCCTCGAATGTCGGAAAATATAGAAGCAGTAGTTTCAGTGTTGGAGGAAATTAAAGCGGATAACGTTCCCGCCTTGTTGATTTACAATAAAATTGATTTACTAAATGACGTATTACCCCATATTGAATATGATGATGAAAATAAACCCATCGCAGTTTATCTTTCCGCACATAACGAAGAAGGTATTGATTTATTATTGGAAGCCATCAAACTGCGGTTAAAAAATGAAATACTTTCGCTAAATCTGACTCTTCAGCCTTACGAAGGGAAGCTGCGTCATACTCTTTATCAACGAGATGCAATCCGCAACGAACAAATTACAAAACAAGGCAAATTTGCCTTAGATGTGCAAATCAATAGGGTGGAATGGCTAAAATTGTGTAAGCAATTTCCAAGTTTAGTGCGGATAAAGATTTAGTCGGCAAATTTTCATACCAAGCAATACTATTTTCCAATTTCGTATTGCTTTAACTTATTTGCAATCGCAGTATGCGATACGCCCAAGCGTTGCGCCAGTTTGCGGGTACTTGGATATTCTTTGTAAAAAGCCTGCAAAACCTTAGCCTCATATTGCCCGATAATCTCCTCTAATGTTTGATTTTCAAATTCATCAACAGAAATGACCGCACTTTGTGGCAGGGTGAGATTTAAACTTTCTACACTCAACTGATTGTCTTTCGATAAAGAACAGGCACGATATAAGGTGTTGTAAAGTTCCCGAACATTTCCCTGCCAATCATATTGCTGCAAATAAGCAAGAAAATCCTGATTAAAGGTAGGTAATTTTATTTTTAATTCACTACTAATTTCTTGTAAAAAGCCTTCTGCTAAGGGTTGAATATCCGCGATGCGTTCCCGCAATGGCGGTATGTTGATGACCAATACATTCAAACGATGAAATAAATCGGCACGCACCTTACCTTGTTCAACCAAAAGGTTGAGAGGAACTTGAGAAGTGCAGATAACGCGCACGTTTGCATAATGCTCCTGTTCTTCCCCTACTCGGCGGAATGAACCGTCCGTCAAAAAACGCAATAATTTGGCTTGCAGATTGAGCGATAATTCCGCAATCCCGTCCAACAATACCGTCCCCTCATTCGCATATTCAAAAAAACCGATCGTCTCACTATTTCCCACTTTCCGCCCAAACATTTCGCTTTCAGCATCTTCATCAGGCAAACCTGCACAATTCACTGCAATAAATTTTTTATCACGGCGTAAACTTTGGTAGTGGCATGCTTTTGCCAATAAATCTTTTCCCGTTCCGGTTTCACCTTGAATCAGTAACGGCACATCAAACATGGCAAAACGTTGGGCATTTTCTACCGCACTTTTCATGGTTTCACTATGGGTTACAAAGCAAGCGAAAGGATGTTGAGGATCAAATTTCAAAGTCATGTTGAACAGTCCGAATAAATGTAAATTGAACCTATAATAAGTTGTTTACATAAATCTGTAAAGATTATTTTACAGACAAACAAAAACCCCTCGAAAGGGGCTTTTATGAAACTTATTTTTGTACTGCATTATTTAGTTCTTTTGAGATGATCTCCATAGATTCCAAACCACCAAAGGCGAGATACCAATTTACCGAATCCAAATAAATGATATGTCCGTTTTTATAAGCCTTAGTCTGCTTGATAATATCATTATCCAGCACTTTTTGGGCGTTATTGACTTTTTCGGTTATTGCTGCGGTACGATCAATTACCAGCAAGAAATCCGGATTTTTTTCTAAGACATATTCAAATCCGATACTTTGCCCATGGGTAGAAGATTTAATGGTGGAATCAATAGGTTGAAAGCCATATTTTTGATATACCATACCATAACGCGAACCATCACCGAACGCACTCATTTTACTTTCGTTCACCAGGACAAGTAACGCCGTTTTATCTTTCGCCAATTTCTCAACTCGGCTTACCACGCTATCCAATGCGGCTAATTTCGCTTTTGCCAACGCTTCCTTACCAAAGATTTGACCAAGTGCGGTCACATTTTGCTGAAAACTTTCATAGTAATTTTTATAGTCGTTATCAATGAAAAAAACTGGAGCAATTTCCTTAAATTTATCCAACGATTTTTCTTGACGTTTTGAAGCAATAATAAGATCCGGCACAATTTCATTAATTTGCTCTAAAGATTGTTCTTTTAAATCCCCGACATTTTTAAATTTTTTATCGGCGAATTCAGAAAGATAACTTGGGATTTTGCCACTTTGAGGAAAACCCGCGATTTTATCCGCCACTCCTAAAGCACGAATCGTATCCGCCGCACCAAAATCAAGCACCACTACTTTTTGCGGATTTTGTGGAACAGTTTGCTTACCCGCAAAGTTTTCTACCGTAATATCGGCAGCATTTGCCATACCGGTTACGAATAATGTTAAACCAAGTGCGGTCAGTTTTTTTAATGTTTTCATACATTCTCCTTAATTTAGTATTACATCAAAATATTTTGCTTAATTTTTCCTCCTTGGAAAAATCAAAAATCAGCCTATTTTCTTTATCAATGGAAAATCAGCAGTTTTACTTAAAATAAACGGCAATTTTATTATTTTTGATATCTTGAATCGGAATCGCCATATCGTAAATATCTTGTAAGACCGAGGATTGCATAATATCTCTCACATTACCTTGTTGTACTAAACGTCCACCTTTCATTGCAATAATATAATCGGAATAACAAGAAGCAAAATTAATATCGTGAATCACAATAACCACTGTTTTATTTAATTCATTAACCAATTTACGCAATACTTTCATAATCTGTACAGAATGTTTCATATCCAGATTATTAAGCGGTTCATCAAGTAAAATATAATCCGTATCCTGTGCTAACGTCATAGCAATATACGCACGCTGGCGTTGGCCACCGCTGAGACTATCAATATATTGATGGCGAATCTCACCAAGATCCATATAAGTAATGGCCCGTTCAATAAAAGTGCGGTCGATTTCCGTTAAATTTCCCTTAGAATAAGGAAAACGCCCAAAAGCGACTAATTCTTCAATGGTCAAACGTAAATTAATATTGTTGGTTTGCTTCAAAATAGCGAGCTGTTTGGCAATTTCACTACTTTTTTTGCTATTCAGTAATTCATCATTTAAATATACATCGCCATTATCTGCCGAGAGTAAACGGCTAATGATCGACAGCAGCGTACTTTTTCCTGCACCATTCGGGCCAATAAAAGAGGTAATTTTTCCCTTTGGAATAACTAATGAAACATCATTTACTACTTTCTTACCACTATAACTTTTGCTGATATTTCTAATCTCAATTGCCATTTTGTCTTATTCTTCCTATTTTTTATTTGTATTTAATAAAAGGTAAATGAAATACACGCCACCGACAAAATTCACGATGATACTCAACGTAGTTCGGAAAGTAAAAATTTGTGTGACTAAAAATTGCCCTAAGATCAATGTAACCATTGAAATTAACATCGCAGCCAGAATTAAGATTTTATGGCGATAATCACGGATAAATTCAAAGGTGATATTCATCACCAATAAACCAAGGAAAGTAAGCGGACCGACAAGTGCGGTGGAAACCGAAATTAAAATTGCCACTAAAATCAATAATGTTTTTGTAATTTGGTGATAATCCACGCCTAAATTAATCGCGTTTTCACGCCCAAGCGCTAAAACATCCAAATAACGCCAATAACACAGACTAAATAAAATAGTAGCGATTAAAATAGCCAATGCCACCCATAAAATATTTGTGTTAATTCGATTAAAACTGGCAAAGCCAATATCTTGTGCAATTTGAAATTCATTTGGATCAATTAACACTTCCATAAAAGTAGTCAAACTACCGAAAAAAGTACCGAATACAATGCCAACAAGTAGTAAAAAGAAAATATTTTGCGATTCTTGTTTAAATAAAAAATGATAAAGCAAAAGGGAAAAAAGTATCATGGCACCGCTACAAATGATAAATAAAGCGATGGAATTCATTGATAATAATGTGCCGGAACCGAACAAGAAAATAATGCCGGTTTGGATCAACAAATATAACGAATCCAAACCTAAAATACTCGGGGTCAAAATACGGTTATTAACCACTGTTTGGAAAATCATCGTAGCGAGTGCTACGGCAACACCGGTAATCATAATTGCCAAAAGGGAAAGACTACGATTTTCCAAAGCGTACTGCCAACGGCTCGGCAAGGCATAACCTAAATAAAGTGCAATAGATATTAAAACTAAAATCGCAAGCGCAATGAGTTGATAGAAAGATTTCTTACGCATTTCGATACCGCTTTAACAATAAAAATAAGAAAACACCGCTGCCAAATACACCTACGATAGTATTAATCGAAATTTCATAAGGATAAATGACCGCTCTTCCCAAAATATCACAGAACAAAACAAAAACGGCCCCCAACAATGCCGTGTGTGAAAGCACTTTTTTCAGATTATCGCCTAAATAGAGAGTGACAATATTTGGAATAATCAATCCAAGAAACGGGATAACCCCGATAGAAACAATAATAATGGACGATACTACTGCTATGATTAATAACCCGATATAAAGTACTTGGTTATAATTCAACCCTAAATTTATCGCAAAATCTTTCCCCATACCCACAATCGCAAAATGATGTGCAAACAAATATGCAACAGCCAACATTGGAATACTAAAATAAAGCAATTCATACCGCCCCGCCATCACCAGTGAAAAATCGCCCTGCAACCAGCCCGAAAGGTTCTGCAATAACTCTTGCTGATAGGCAATGAATGCGGTTATAGAACTAATAATATTACCGAACATCATTCCCACCAGCGGGACAAAAATCGTATCTTTAAATTTTAAACGGGAAAGAATCGTCATAAATAATAATGTGCCGAAAAATGAAACAATCACGGCAACAGTGGTTTTTAACAGCATAGAGGCGGAAGGGAAAAATAGCATCGCAATTAAAATACCAAGGCGGGCGCTATCCATTGTTCCTGCCGTAGTGGGTGAAACAAAACGGTTTCGGCTTAACTGCTGCATCACCAAACCACAAATACTTAAGGCTACCCCGGCAATTAAAATGCTCACTAAACGCGGTACACGGCTAATCAAAAAAATCTGCCACTGACTACCTTCAAAATTAAGCAATCCTTGCAAACTAACCGTGCTTACACCTAAAAAAAGTGAAATACATGAAAGTATAAAAAGGAGAAAAATAAGATAACGCCGTTTGATCATAAATAAAATGATAATAATTCTTAGATTTAAAAGGATAACACATCAGAGTACTAGGATAAAGATAGGGTTTACCAATAAAGAGGTTTAACTTATTTGGAGAATAAAGACGGTTAACAGAAGAAAAATTAAAAGTGCGGTTAATTTTAACCGCACTTTTTTCATTAAACCTAAATTATAGTTTTAACATTCGCTCCGCTTCTTTTGCTCTTCTCAGGAATTGCTTACGTTCTGCGGTTGCCATACTGCTTGTTCCCGGCAATTTTACGGTAAGCGGATTAACCGCTCGTCCATTAATATGGAACTCATAATGTAAATGCGGACCGGTTGAAATACCCGTATTACCGGAAAGTGCTATGCGTTCACCTTTTTTCACCGTTTGTCCAGCTCGAACCAAAGGGCGGCTTAGGTGCATATATACCGTTTGATATTCACGTCCATGACGTAGCACGACATAACGCCCAGCTCCCCCTGCTTGATAAGCGACTTTCTCCACCAAACCGTCTGCCGGTGCAATAACCGGTGTACCTTGCGGCACAGAAAAATCCACTCCTTTATGAGGGCGCACACGTCCGGTCACTGGATGACGGCGATTCGGGTTAAAACCTGAAGACACCCTAGCCTGACGTTGCAACGGGTAACGTGCAAAACCTTTACCTAGGGTTTCACCTTGTTGATTATAATAACGACCGTTTGCCGCTTGAATTGCGTAATAGCTCTTGCCGTCTGCAAGAATATGGATCGCTTCAACATTACCCTGTCCAGTCAATTTGTCGCCCAAATATTCACGAGAAACCAAAATCGAAAATTTAGTGTCTTTCTTAAGTTTTCTCAAACTCACTTGCCATTGTAATGCAGAAGTTAATTGTGCAATTTGGCGTCCTTCTAAACCTAAAGAACGTAAGCTGGCAGCAAAAGAGCTGCTTACCTTCCCTTTCAATACTTCTTTTTTCCAAACGCTTTGTTTCTCTAAGATTTGACGTTTAAATTTTCCCTCTTCGACACGTTCATAAATTCGCTCTTCTTTTTCAGAAACAAGCCAATTTAAATATTCTAATTGATCGCTTTTATCTACAATCCAGTAAAATTGCTGCCCTGCTCGAAGATTTTTAAGTTCCGGATAAGAGGCAATTAATCCTTTTGCCGTGTCATCTTCCAACCCTGAAAGCTCTAATACGTCTTTCAAAGTATCGCCGCGTACGACAGTATGGCTAAATTGATGGGTAATACGTAAGGCTTGATCGGCTACATCCAATAAACCACTCAAGGCATCTTGCGCATCTTGCGGAAGATCATTAAGCTCATCAAATTCCGGTTTAACTTCTTCCGCTTCATCATCTTGAGCCTGCAACTCATCATCATAAGAAGTTGCATCCTCAGTATGTAATTGCTCAGGTACCTGTGAGATCTGCCTATTTTCTTCAGGTTTAAGGGGTTGATACTGCACATCATCCACCATTTCTGGCTCAAGATCACTTTGAACCGAAGGTTTAGATTCCGCACTATCTTTCAAACCCAACATAATGCCGCTAAAAATTAACGCCAATGCAACAAAAAAAATCGCAGCTTTTATACGGGATTTTCTTTTTCGTCTGTCTCGGGCTAATTTAATATGTTGCAAGGGTAAGTACCTAAAGGGGAAATAATATCGTCTTCAGACTGTGAATCATCAAAGAGGTTCATTCTACCCTAAAACAGATAAAAAAGTTGTCGAAATATTCATCATAAAGCGAGAACATCTTGAGAAAAACGGCAAAATGAGCTAAGGTTAGCCGCTAAATTTGATATAGGTGGCATTATGCAAATTCATTCCATTCAATGCGATCCGAGTTCTCCATTAATTGAACTCAAGAATATCAATGTGGTATTTGAACAAAAAACAGCACTACAAAATATCAATTTAAATATTTATCCCCACTCTATTATTACTATCGTCGGGCCAAACGGCGGGGGGAAATCCACATTATTAAAAACCCTCTTAAAATTACAACAACCGACCTCAGGAGAAGTCATTTATAGTAAAAATGTACGTATTGGCTATGTGCCGCAAAAAATTTACTTAGATCACAATTTACCTCTTACGGTAGAACGTTTTCTTGCCTTAAAAAAAGGGGCAAAAACACAAGAAATTTCAACCGCACTTGAGCAACTTTCCATTACACATTTACGCAAAAATAATATGCAAAAACTTTCCGGTGGTGAAATGCAACGGGTATTGCTCGCCCGTGCCATTTTAAACAAACCGAATTTATTAGTATTGGACGAACCCACTCAAGGTGTAGATATCACCGGTCAGGCGGAACTTTATCAACTGATTCATCAAACCCAACAACAATTAAATTGTGCAGTGTTGATGGTTTCTCATGATTTACATATTGTGATGGCGGACAGTAAAGAAGTGATTTGCATTAATCAACACATTTGCTGCGCCGGAACACCGGAAACCCTGTCAAATGATCCCACATTTATACGTTTATGGGGCAACCGACTCTCACAAAATGTAGGCTTTTATACTCATCGCCACAATCACCATCATAATTTACACGGTGATGTCTGTAGTTGTAACGGCACGGTCGATTGTTGTCAAAATAAGGATATTTAATGTTTGAAATTTTATTTCCAGCACTGCTTACCGGCATTTTATTGTCCCTTATCAGCGCGCCACTTGGAGTCTTCGTGGTATGGCGTAAAATGGCATACTTTGGTGACACGCTTTCTCATTCGGCTTTACTTGGCGTTGCATTGGGAATTTTCTTACAAATCAATCCTTATATTGCGATAGTCGCCCTCACTCTTATTTTAGCGATTGTTATGGTATGGCTGGAAAGTCATACACAGTTTTCCATTGATACCTTGTTAGGTATTATTGCCCATAGTTGCTTATCACTCGGAGTTGTAACCATTGGTTTATTAAAAAATGTTCGGGTTGATTTAATGAGTTATTTATTCGGTGACTTATTGGCAATCAATTACACCGATTTAATTTATATCGGTACCGGTGTAGTAATCGTACTCAGTACGTTACTCTATTTTTGGCAAGCCCTTCTCTCCACCACCGCTTCGCCCGAACTCGCCCAAGTGGAAGGCATCAACATCAAAAAAATGCGTTTTATTTTGATGATTTTGACCGCGCTGACTATTGCGCTAAGTATGAAATTTGTCGGTGCATTAATTATTACCTCGCTATTAATTATTCCAGCAGCGACGGCACGCCGTTTCGCCAAAACCCCCGAATCCATGGCTGGGTTCGCTGTCGGGATCAGTATGCTTTCAATTATTGGCGGATTAATGCTTTCGGCATTTTATGACACCGCAGCCGGCCCATCGGTTGTCATTTGCTCGACATTTTTATTTGTTCTGTCATTGCTCAAAAAGGCTCGTTTGTAAGCTCGCCCAACCAGTGAAAACTATTTGCGCCGCCAGTTAATTCTTGATAAAGTGCGGTGGATTTTTATGGTGTTTTTAGGATAACAAAAATGACCCCGGAATATTTAGATTTTGAATTGCCAATTGCCGAGCTAGAAGCAAAAATCGGTGCATTGCGCTCTGCCTCTAATGATGAGGTTGATTTAACCGATGAAATTAAACGCTTACAAAAGAAAAGCGATGAATTAACTAAAAAAACCTTTGCCAATCTTGATGCATGGCAAGTTTCACGTATGGCCCGTCACCCAAACCGTCCTTATACTCTTGATTATATTGAACATATTTTTACCGAATTTGAAGAACTTGCCGGTGATCGAGCTTTTGCTGATGATAAAGCGATTGTTGGCGGATTAGCCCGTTTGGACGGTCGTCCGGTGATGGTAATCGGTCATCAAAAAGGTCGCACGGTAAAAGAGAAAGTACAACGCAATTTTGGTATGCCCGCACCGGAAGGCTATCGTAAGGCTTTACGCTTAATGGAAATGGCGGAACGTTTTAAACTTCCTATCATCACTTTTATTGACACACCGGGGGCTTATCCGGGAATCGGTGCGGAAGAACGCGGACAGGCTGAAGCGATTGCACGTAACTTACGGGAAATGGCGCAATTAACCGTACCGGTAATCTGTACCGTTATCGGTGAAGGCGGCTCAGGCGGCGCTTTGGCAATCGGGGTGGGTGATAAAGTAAATATGTTGCAATATTCTACTTATTCCGTGATTTCACCGGAAGGTTGTGCCTCAATCCTATGGAAAAGTGCAGAAAAAGCCTCAACCGCCGCTGAAGTAATGGGGCTTACGGCTCCCCGTTTAAAAGAGCTTGAATTAATCGACAATATTGTACCGGAACCTTTAGGCGGTGCTCATCGTGACTATACATTGATGGCAAACAATTTGAAAAAACGCCTAAACGAAGATTTAACAGAACTTGAAAACTTAGACAAAGAAGAGTTATTAAACAGACGTTATCAACGTTTAATGTCTTACGGCTATTGCTAGTTCATTTAAAAAAAGAGCGGTTATTTTATCCGCTCTTTTCAATTTAACCGTAAGCTATTTTTGATTAAATATTATCTGCCGAGATATTAAACGGTTTCTCAAAACAGCTTACCCCTAAACAATAAACTCTCCAAGATATTGCTTGCACTATCTAAGTTTTATAATGGAATGTAATATTAACCAACAGGAGGCAACTATGAAAAACGTACTTTCCATCCAATCACACGTGGTGTATGGCTTTGCCGGCAATAAATCCGCCACCTTCCCAATGCAACTATTAGGCGTAGATGTGTGGGCATTAAATACCGTGCAATTTTCCAACCATACTCAATATGGTAAATGGACAGGTATGGTGATTCCACAAGAACAAATTCGTGAAATTGTTACCGGCTTAGATAATATCGAAAAATTACAAGAATGCGATGCATTGCTTTCCGGTTATTTAGGTTCGGCGGAACAAGTAGATCAAATTCTTTATGCTTTACAACAAATTAAGAAACATAATCCTAATGCGCTTTATTTATGCGATCCTGTGATGCCAAATCCGGAAAAAATTTGTGTCGTGGCAAATGGCGTTCGAGAAGCACTGATTGAGAAGGCTATCCCTGTTGCGGATATTATGACGCCAAACTTTAATGAATTACGCCAACTCAGTGATTTCCCTATCAATTCTTTTGATGACGTATTAAAAGCAGTACGTGCCTTACTGGATAAAGGCGTTAAAAAAGTACTGGTAAAACATTTGGGTAAAGTTGGAAAAATTAATGATCCCGATACCTTTGAAATTATTATGGCAACGCCTGAAGGGATCTGGCATTTAAGCCGTCCGCTGTATCAGTTTAATTTTGAACCGGTAGGTGTGGGTGATTTAATAGCAGGTACGTTCTTAGCGAACTTACTCAACGGAAAATCGGATGTGGAAGCCTTTGAAGCAATGAATAATGAAGTGGCAGGCGTAATGAAAACCACCTTTGAACTCAATTCTTACGAGCTACAAACTATTGCGGCACGTTTTGAAATTCTTCATCCGAGCGCCCAATACAAAGCAGAAAAAATTGCCTAATGGATTTGTTTTCGTCTTTTGAACAACAACTTAAACAAACCACCGCTCAACACTATCTTATCGCCTTGAGCGGTGGTTTAGATTCTACTGTTCTTCTTACTTTATTTGCAAAACTCCTTCAGATTCAGCCGCACTTTTATCTCCGAGCTATTCATATTCACCATGGTTTAAGCCCCAATGCCGATAGTTGGGTTGAACATTGTCAATCTTTGTGTGCTCAATATGAGATTCCACTCATTATTGAGAAAGTACAAATTGACTACCGCAACGGTATTGAAGCCGGCGCACGTGAGGCGCGTTATCAGGCTATTCAGCAACATATTCAACCCAACGAAATTCTCGCCACCGCACATCATTTAAACGATCAAACGGAAACTTTTTTCCTCGCACTAAAACGTGGTAGCGGTTTACAAGGATTAGGCGCAATACAAAAGCAAAGCGAATTATTTGGTATGAAGATTTTTCGTCCATTACTTTCCTTTACCCGAGAACAATTAGAACGCTATGCACGAACTGAAAATTTAACTTGGATTTTTGATGAAAGTAACGATGATACCCGTTATGAACGCAATTTTTTGCGTAATGAAATTCTGCCAAAGCTCCGTGAACGTTGGACACATTTTGATCACGCTGTTCAACGCGCTGCACAGCATTGTTTTGAGCAACAACAGCTAATTAACGAACTCTTACAAAAAACTTTTCTCGACCATTGCCAAACGCCAACAGAATTTCAACTTCACAATTTCAATCAATATTCATCGCCAAAACAGACCGCACTTTTGCGAATGTGGTTTTCTCTAAATCAATGGGAAATGCCAAGTAAACGCCAACTCGAACAACTAATAAATGATGTTATTTTTGCAAAAAAAGAAGCCAATCCGCAGTTTCATTTAGGAAAGCAGATTGTCCGCCGTTATCAATCCTGTTTATATCTCACCGCTGATTTTGCGGATTTAACGGGCATTTGCCTTGAAATGCAAGATGACCACATTTTGCTTCCCGACAATCTTGGCGAACTTTATTTGCAACGAACCCCACAGCACTTTATTTTTTCTTGGCAACAATTTTCCGTTGAATTGCCTCTTACTGATTTACCGATTCAAATCCGCTTCAATTATTCGGGAAAAATCAAACATCACCCGAAACGCCCAAGAGAGGAAATCAAAAAAATTTGGCAAGAATTAGGCGTCCCTCCTTGGCAACGGAGCCGCATTCCACTCATTTTTTACGGTGATCAACTACAAAGTGCGGTCGGTTTTTTCAAGGTTTTTGAACATTCTGAAAAATGACCAAAACTTACCGCACTTTATACTTTTTATCTGATAGAATAACTCAGGTTTATATTTTTATGACATAAAGGAAAATAAATGTTTGATTCTTTGATTGTTCAGTTTGTTGTACTTTGGGCTGTAATTGACCCAATTGGCTCGATTCCCGTTTATCTTTCCAAAACGATTGGTTTTTCCCTTGAGGAACGCCGAAAAATTGCGCGTAATGCAGTGATTATTTCTGCCGGTATTCTCCTTTTCTTTTTAGTAGGCGGACAAATTCTCTTTGAAGCCATGCAAGTTCCCCTTCCGGCTTTCCAAATCGCAGGGGGATTAGTCCTTTTCCTCTTTGCTTTAACGATGATTTTTGGTGAAAGTAAACCGGAACAAGAAATTAAAATGAGAGCAAACATTACGGAAATTGCCGTTTACCCTCTTGCCGTACCCTCTATTGCCTCACCGGGTGCGATGATGGCGATAGTGCTTTTAACGGACAATCACCGTTTTAATTTCACTGAACAATTTATTACCGCCGGAATTATGTTAGCTGTATTGTTGATTACTTATATTTTACTGCTTGCTGCGAACCGTATTCAGCACTTTATTGGAAATTCCGGTGCGGCAATTATCAGCCGAGTGATGGGATTAATTTTGGCAACGGTAGCGGTGAATAATGTATTAATCGGATTGAGAGACTTTTTTACTCAGGTGGCGTAAAGAAAGTAAGGCTTCTGTGATAGGAGCCTTTTTTATTTTCTTTTTTGAAATTGATATCGGGTTTCGCCGATGGCTACCTACTTTTTCTATGAATAAAGTGCGGTTAGAATTTAATATTTTTAAAACTTTTCTAAAATCAACCGCACCTTAAATAATGCTCCTATAAATTCGGGTCCCTATATAAATTGCCTTTGCGACTTGGCATTTTTAGCTAAATTTGTACTGTTTGAGCGTAGCGAGTTTACAAATTTAGCGTTAAGAAAATGACAACAAAGCAAAGACAAAATCCAACGGATTTTGAATGTCGGCTTTGCCGACAGCCCCGAAGGGGTGAGCAAGTCAGCTATGCTGAGTTGCGAATAACAGCAATTTAACTGGGGCGTATTTTCTTTGCCTACTTTCTTTTACACGAGTAAAAGAAAGTAGGCCGCCATCGGCGAAATCTAATTACCTAAAAACTCTCTCAATATTCCTGCTGTAAATTCTTTCCTTAAATAAAATCCCAACGGCAATGTTTCCACTACTTCGCCATTTTTACCAATGCCTTTGGTGATAGCTTTGCTATTTGCTCCTTTTGGTCGTAACTGCATCACTTCCCCGATACGGGCTGTAATTTCATTTAGTCTTCCCAAAGTGATATATTCCATCAATTCTTCCCAATCCCGTTTTAATTGACGTTCCTGTTCTGGGCTGGGCTGCCATAAAATCGGTGCCCCAATATGACGATCACGCAAGGCAATATGCCGGCTACCGTCAACAGGAATCCAAAGTACACAAGATAATTTATGACGAACATGCGAATTTTCCCATTGCACACCGGAATTTTGTGTCAGTGGAGCAAGGCTAACAAAAGTAGTTTCCAACGGAAAACCCTGTTCATTAATCGGTAAGCTTTTGAGCTCCACCCCAAGATGAGCAAAATCTTGTTCGGCTTTACTGCCGGCAGTCGCCCCTAAAGCAGTCTCTAACAGCATACCGCCCCAACCTTTATCACGTTTTAAATTTGGAGGAACAGGGATATTAAGCTCATCGGCAAGTTCACCAAAAGTCAATCCGGCAATAGACTGCGCCCGTTGAAGAAGTTGCGTTAATGTTTGTGGAATCATTCGTTATATTTCTTAAAAAAGCGGGGGCGAGTATATTCTGTTCCTTTATCAATGTAAGAAATTTTTTCTAATTTCAGTAAAAAGCGTTTCGCCGCTAAGCCACCACCAAAGCCGGTTAGGGTTTTATCCTTACCTAAAATGCGATGGCACGGAATGATGATGCTAATCGGGTTGCTGCCAACCGCGCCACCCACAGCACGTACCGCTTTTGGATTGTTAATCATTTTTGCCAATTCGCCATAACTCGACATTTCACCGTAACCGATTTGTCGTAAAGCCTGCCAAATGGCTCGCTGGAATGGCGTTCCCTCAGCTTTCAAGGGAATATCCGAAAATGTCTCCGTTTCTCCCTTAAAATAACGATCAAAAGCTAACCGCACTTTTTGGAAAAGAGGGAGATCATTTTTTTCAACCCATTTAGGATTCGGTTCGAACTGCTCTTTTTCAAAATCAATGTGCGTGATGTGCTCACCGTCAGACAAGATCAAGAGTTTTCCCACCGGAGAAGGATAATAAGTGTAGTAAAGTGCGGTCATTTTTAGCCTCGTTTTAATATAAAAAAAGCGTACCGAAGTACGCTTTATTATGCGAAATTTTTAAATAAATTAGAAACGATAATTTACATTTAAACCGTAAAGGTTAGCGCTGGATTTACTCGTATAATTCACCGCAAAAGGAACTTTTTCTTGCTGCTCTTTAAAGGTGATTTTCTTACCTTTTAAATGAGCATAGGCAAGATCAATTGATAAATCCGGCGTCACTTTATAAGTTGCACCTAAACTATACCAAGTCCGATCCGTATCTGGGATCGAGGCAGAATGATACGAATCTGCGGCTGTTTCATCATAGGCAATCCCGCTACGTAAAGTCAGTTTATCTGTCGCCTCATAGGAAACCCCTAGAGCAATACGGGAATTTCCACGGAAATATTCATCTTTTTGTAAAGCGGTCGTACCATCACTATTATAGGTTGCTTTCAGCTCTTTAAAACGTTTCCAATTCGTATATTTATAACTGTAATGAAAAGCAAATTTATCCGTTACTTTATGATAGCCGGAAATCTCCCAATACCCCGGTAAATCAAGATCCAATTCTGCCGTATCGGTACGATTTAATGTACGATTGAAAGCAGAATTATCTTTATAATTCACTGTAATAGGAGAATGATAAGCCACACCTAAACGGTTACGTTCATTAAATTCATAAACTAATCCTGCATTCCAACCGAATCCCCATTCATTGTCTTGTAAACGCGTCACAACATCACTGCTATCCAACACTTTCACAGGACGACCAGCTTGAGCACTTACCTGAGCATTAATCAAATCTGCCCCAACGCCAGCTGTTCGCTCTAATTTTGCCTTGGTATAAAGTGCATTAACACCTAAACCAAAACTCAAACCCTCTGAAATACGATAAGCACCGCTAAGATTTAAATTAATTGCAGTTAAATCTGTTTTTCCGCCAAATACACCCGCACTATAGTCCGAATCAAATTCTGTTTTTAATCCAAAAGGAACATTCATTCCTCCACCAACAGAAAATTTCTCGTTAATCGGATAAACAAAATAAGCGTTTGGAACAAAGGCTGAAGGCACAATATTACTTTGATTTGCATTTTTATTAGCCAACAATCCACGGACTTGCGGAGAATCCGAAGTAAATTCCCCTTCTAAATTAACCTTTGCATCAACATAAACACCACCAAAAGAAATTTCAGGACGTTTAAATAAAGTCATCAACGCTGGGTTTGTTGCCACGACAGAAGCATTATCCGCTATCGCAGCTTCACCGGCATAGGCTCGCCCCAAACCGGAGGTAGAAATTTCCGCTAACTGGAATGCTGCGGCATTTGCACCACCTGCTGTAATTAACGCTATACTTGCTAATAAGGAATGATTAAATTTTTTCATTTGGAACCTTTTGTTATTTATATAAAAATAAAATCCGCGTGATTCTAAAACGCTATTTATTGTAGTGCAAATTCATTTTGTTTATTTTCATAGAGTTCCGACCAGTGAAGATTTCTATTTAAAGTGCGGAGAGTTTTCATCTGCTTTTTAAAAGTGATAAAATAACGCCAATTTAATTTTAAAATAAGGACAAAATATGAGCGTAAAATGCAAAGCAGAAGAATCATTGACTTGTAGCTGTGTGGATGTGGGCGCCATTATTGACGGTTCCGACCGTACCGTTAACATTGAGCAAATTTATACAAATCAAGCAGAAGCGGAACAATCCCTAGCCCGTCTCACGGAGAAAGCACGTAAAACAGAAAGTGATCCTTGTGAAATTGTAAGTGAAATATTGCCTATTGAAGGCGGCGTACAATTAAATGCAAGTTTTACCTTCTGTTGCCAAGCCGAAGCCATGATTTTTGAATTAGCGAATCGCTAAAAACTTTATTCAAAAAGACCGCACTTTTATAAAGTTATAAAGTGCGGTCTTTTTTCATATAAAATTTATCGCAAACGTTTGCCTAAACTGATACAATCCGCGCTGATTTTTCATTTAATTAACATGGGAAAAACATTGTGAGTAAACCATCATTAAGTTACAAAGACGCCGGCGTTGATATTAATGCGGGTAATGAACTTGTCGAACGAATCAAACCACATGTAAAACGCACTACACGTCCTGAAGTGATCGGTGGCCTGGGCGGATTCGGCGCATTGTGTGCCATTCCAAGCAAATATAAAGAGCCTATTTTGGTTTCAGGAACTGACGGAGTTGGAACAAAATTACGCTTAGCCATTGATTTGAAAAAACACGATACCATTGGTGTTGATCTCGTGGCAATGTGCGTCAATGATTTGGTGGTACAAGGTGCCGAACCTCTGTTTTTCTTAGATTATTATGCAACCGGAAAACTAGAAGTCGATGTGGCGGCGGATGTGGTGAAAGGGATTGCAGAAGGTTGTGTGCAATCAGGCTGTGCCTTGGTCGGCGGTGAAACGGCCGAAATGCCAGGAATGTATCACGAAGGTGATTATGATTTAGCGGGTTTCTGTGTTGGCGTCGTTGAAAAATCCGAAATTATTGATGGTCGTCAAGTGCGTAGCGGTGATGCCTTAATTGCGCTAGGTTCAAGTGGTCCTCATTCAAACGGTTATTCTTTAATCCGTAAAGTGATTGATATTTCCGGTGTCAATCCGGCAACCGAACAATTAGCCGGTAAACCATTAAGCGAACAAGTGCTTGCGCCAACAAAAATTTATGTAAAATCTATTTTATCCCTGATTAAACAAACAAATGTTCATGCTATCGCGCATCTCACCGGTGGTGGTTTTTGGGAAAACATTCCACGTGTATTACCGAAAAATACCAAAGCCGTGATTAATGAAAAAAGTTGGGAATGGCAACCGATTTTCAAATGGTTGCAAGAACAAGGTAATATTTCTACTTATGAAATGTACCGTACCTTTAACTGTGGCGTGGGAATGGTGATTGCCCTTCCTCAAGATCAAGTGGAAACCGCATTGGCACTTTTAAAACAAGCCGGTGAAAATGCATGGCTGATCGGACATATTGAACAGGCAACAGATGGCGAAGAGCAGGTTATGATTCAATAACCCCTTCGAGGCGAATGAAAATTCGCCTTTCTTTTCTCTATTTTTAGGATCTTTATGAAAAAAATTGCCGTTCTGATTTCAGGACAAGGAAATAATCTACAAGCCATCATTGATGCTTGTGAAAAAGGTTTTATCTCTGCCAAAATTGCCTGTGTGGTCAGCAATAAAAGTGATGCCTTTGGGCTTGAACGGGCAAAAAGTGCGGCCATTCCTACAAGTGTTTTTTTACGTCAAGATTTCACGAGCAATCAAGAAATGGATCGCCAAATTGGCGATTATTTAGCAAGTTTTGATGTTGATCTTATTGTGCTCGCCGGTTATATGAAAATTTTAACGCCTGAATTTACTCAACGTTTCCAAGGAAAAATTTTAAATATTCACCCTTCTCTACTCCCTAAATATGCAGGTCTCAACACTTATCAACGGGCACTAGAAGCGGGTGATACCGAGCACGGTACGACGGTTCATTTTGTGAATGAAGAAGTCGATGGCGGTGCAATTATTTTACAAGCCAAAGTGCCTATTTTCCCAGATGATAATGTGGAAGACATTGAATTACGCACAAGAGAGCAAGAATATCGTGTTTATCCCATGGTGGTTAAATGGTTTGTAGAAAACCGCTTAACCCTAAAAGAAGGTATGGCTTATTTAGACGGAAAACCATTATCTGAGCAAGGTTATGCCTGTGACTAAAAAGAAAAGCGATGAAATTATTCATCGCTTTTTTGTTGAATAGAGGACAATTTATAATTAGAAACGATATGCTAAACCGGTGAAGAATACAAACGGATCAAGTTTTAGTTTCACTTCGTGTTCATAACCCGCTGTTACAGCCGGAACTTTAAATTTAGCCGTAGTTTTAATGCGGGTGTACCACATTGCAGTATTCCAATATAAATTATCGGTTAATTTAATATCAATACCTGCATTGACAACCGGTGCAAAAGAATGTTTTTTCACATTAACATCAGTAATTAACGGATTGGTTGATTTTGCATTAAAGAAACGCGTGTAGTTTAAACCAGCACCGAGATACGGACGAGAACCTGCATCTTTATCTAAGAAATAGTATTGTAAATATAAACTTGGCGGCAATTGTTTTACTTTCACTACATCACCCAAATTATCGCCAACAGTACCTTTTGTTAAAGCGCTTAATCCCGGCACATTCGCTTTCACTTTATGTGAGAATGGTGTTGCCGCTAACAATTCCAAACCGATATTGTCAGTAAACATATAAGTACCGGTTAAACCTAACTGAGCATTGTCACTCACCTCTAAATTAACCTGCGTGTTGGTTTTAGTCGTAGAATCAGAATTTGCTGACACAAACACGCCGCCGGCACGTAAAATCACATCCCCGGCTTGGTGAGCATTTGCTACACCGGCAAATAATGCTGCGGTTAAACCTAATGCTAGTGCTGTTTTTTTCATATTGAACTCCTTAAGTATAATGTTTAATTCATAACCATAAAAAGACTATGGCTATTTGCGGTTCGTAATATACTCCATATTGAGTATCAATTCTGTGATCTAATTCAAGGTTTTAAACATTTAATAAAATTATTTAGATGAAATCAGTACAATTTTTAGTCTAATAACTTGAAATCACAAAATTTATCCCCTATCAAGAAGTAGAATTTTTATATAGACAAATGGCAGAACCCTGTAAACAAGGTATAATTGCCTCACTTTTGACAAAGAGAAAATTGAATGAAAATTAACTTTACGCAGGTTTTACAAGATAGCTGGAATTTTTTCCGTAATCAGCAAAAAACAATGCTTCAGCTTGTATTAATCCTATTTATGACACAAGTTTTAAGCATATTATTAAGCCCATCGATTAATTCTCCGGAAGCCTTGGTCGATACCAATACTTTTGGTATGGCAAATATAGATGTCATTGGCTTTTTAACATCATTTTCTATCGCACAATTAGCAACGACTTTTTTGAGTGCGTGGGGATTGCTGACAATTCATAAAATCAGCCAACAAAATTACCGCACTTTAGGGCAAACATTCGGTGCAACGCTTTCACGTTTTATTGGTGTTGTGATCTTAGAACTCATTATTGTTATTCCTATATTTCTTGGCTTATTTGAAATCGGTGCGGCAGTACTCACTAAAACCTCTCCCTCAATAATCTCGCTTGTAGCGATTATTGTCGGGATTTGGTTCTTTATACGTGTAAATTTATCTACCACCCACTACTTAACGTCGCAAGACAGTATCGGACAAAGTCTGCAAAA
Organism: Rodentibacter genomosp. 2; assembly: GCA_001999425.1. Taxonomy (GTDB): domain Bacteria; phylum Pseudomonadota; class Gammaproteobacteria; order Enterobacterales; family Pasteurellaceae; genus Rodentibacter. The sequence goes on from MLHP01000017.1 coordinate 84,526, forward strand.
AATTTGGCTACAAGGGCGAACTCAAAAAAGCGCATTATTTATTTACGCCCTATTAGTGTATTTTGTTGTACCGACATTAGTTTTTCAACTCACTACGCTATCTAACAATATGGTTTTTATACTTATAGTAAGTGGCTTCGCCTCATTATTAAATATACTAATGCTGGTGGTAACCTATCGTTTTTACAGCTTATTTATGAAGGAGTCATAAGTGAAACAACTACTTGAATTTATTCCACTAATCTTATTTTTTATCACTTATAAACTTAGCGGCGTACGCGATGCGGCAATCGTCTTAGTGATTGCGACCATCTTGCAGATGGTGATCTTAAAATGGAAATATGGCGCCATTGAAAAACAACAAAAAATCATGGCAAGTGCGGTCGTTTTTTTCGGACTTTTAACCGCTTATTTCAATGAATTACGTTATTTGCAATGGAAAGTCACTATTGTAAATGCGCTTTTTGCCATCATATTGCTTGTGGCACAATTTCAATTCAAAATACCTTTAGTGAAAAAATTACTCGGTAAAGAAATTAAGTTACCGGAGCAGGCTTGGAATAAACTCAATCTCGGCTGGGCAATTTTCTTTATCATTTGTATGTTGGTGAATATTTATATTAGCCGCAATATGTCGGAAGAAGCCTGGGTTGATTTCAAATCTTTCGGCTTAATTGGAATGACGATAATTGCCACGCTAATTTCCGCTGCTTACATTTATAAATATTTACCAAAAGACGAACAAAATAACCACAAAGATGGAGAGAATTAATGTCCTCAAATTTTATTGATAAAGATGGTCGCCAATCGAAAGGCGTATTACTACTCCGCACCCTTGCTATGCCTTCCAACACCAATGCAAACGGAGATATCTTCGGCGGCTGGATTATGTCGCAAATGGATATGGGCGGTGCAATTTTAGCTAAAGAAATTGCTCATGGACGGGTTGTTACTGTTGCCGTAGAAAGAATGAATTTCATCAAACCTATTGCAGTGGGTGATGTAGTATGCTGCTACGGTCAATGCCTAAAAATCGGACGCTCTTCTATTCAAATTAAAGTAGAAGTCTGGGTGAAAAAAGTTGCTAGTGAACCTATCGGTGAACGCTACTGCGTAACCGATGCAGTGTTTACCTTTGTCGCAGTAGATAGCAACGGTAAATCACGTAGTATTCCACGCGAAGACAACCATGAACTGGAAAAAGCCCTCGCCTCCATTCAAGAATAGGAAAGCCAACAAACTAAAGATATTTAAAGGAGAAAACAATGTATTACGTTATTTTTGCTCAAGATATTCCCGGCACCCTTGAAAAACGCCTTGCCGTTCGTGAACAACACTTAGCCCGTTTAAAACAGCTACAAGCCGAAGATCGTTTACTTACCGCCGGCCCAAATCCGGCTATTGATGACGAAAACCCCGGCGATGCAGGATTCAGCGGTTCTACCGTCATAGCTAAATTTGATAGCCTACTCGCCGCAAAAGATTGGGCTGCACAAGATCCTTATGTGGCAGCAGGGGTTTATGGTGAAGTGACGGTGAAACCGTTTAAAAAAGTGTTTTAAGGGAACTAATATATGAAAAAGCGAATCTAAGAATTCGCTTTTTTTGTTAATTAAACCGTATAAATTTGAGCATTGATACCGTAAAGCTCACTCCATCTAACAAGGAATAAATTCTCATTTTACAGGAATGGTATGAAAAAACTTCCCCTTATTTCCCTTGCAATTTTAACCGCACTTTCTCAATCCATCAGAGCGAATACAAATACCGATAAATTAGCAAACACACCACTCGTTAATCTCGCAGAAGAACAGTTGAAATGGCAGCAAAACCAACACCATGACGAGTTAAAACAGCTAAATCAGCGGGCAACATTCTTACAACTCGAAAATCTATTGAAAAGTGCGGTAAAAAATAACCGTGTTTTTGAAAACCGAGCGTTTTTTCTATCATTACTCCATTCTTTAGAAAGCTATCCGTTGCAAACTGATGCTTGGTTTGCATATTTTGATAGCCAAATAAAATCAGTTACTCGTGATACACCTTCAAGTGAAGTGATGGCATTAAAAAAAGATATTGAGGATTATATCTCTAAACATCCCCAACATTTTCTCCGTTCCCGCTTGGAACAAAGCATTCTTACCTTGCTAAATAACAATGGCTCCGAGCGTCTAGTGGATTATGCAAAAAAGATCAAACCAAATAGTTTGGAAATGCAAATTGCCACATTAAACATGGAATATCAGATCACTCAAAAATCATCGGAATTAAATAAAAATCAACCAACTCAAGAAGCGGATATTTTGAACCGCTTTGAAACATTCTGGCTCAATAATGGCGAGCTTACGAACGATTCCGAGCTATGGAAAAAATGGTATTCCAAGGGTGGCAGGACAGCAGACAAAATTTATCAAAAAGCGCAAAACTTATTTACAAAAAAAGATGTGAAAGGTTTAGTATTGCTGGCGGGAGAATTAGAGAATCCCAATAATCTAAAAGACGATCCAACAATCCTGACAAAGCTACAACTTTATGCTGATTTACTAAAAAATCCGCTAAATTTAAAAGCACTTGCAGATACATTACCTGATGACAAGAATGGCAAAATCCAAGACCAATTTGCCGTCATACAAGGATTTTCACGTTATTTACGCATGCTCCCCGAAAATATGGATAACCCCGATTTTGCCCCTTATTTACAATGGGCAAAAAACTGGCAATTAAACGACACACAAATTCGTGATTGGAAAATCACGTTTATCAGCCGTTTTTTTGATAATGAAACCCCTCATTTTCAGCAATGGCGTGATACAGAGATATTAGCATTAAATGCCGATAATCTGATTGAACGCCGACTACGTATGGCAATTTGGCAGAAAACCGATCTTATGCCTTGGTTAAATGCCCTTTCAAAAGAAGGCAAGGAAAAACAAGAATGGCGTTATTGGCTCGCAAAAAGTGATCCACAAAAAACACGAGAAATTTTAACCGCACTTTCCAAAGAACGTGGTTTTTATCCAATGTTAGCCAAAGCCATGCTTAGCCCTCAAAATCGTGGTGCGAACTATCGCATTGAATTGCCTCAATCCACATTAAATGATAAAACGAAACTTGCTCTTATAAAGCATCACCGTGCCGCATTAGAGGAAATTGCCGAACTGCGACAATTAGATTGCCTAGGTGCAGCCAAACAGCGTTGGCGTTTTCTGCTTGAAAATATTTCCAATGAATCAAAACAAGCTAAGCAAATTGCTTTGAGTGAATATGCGAATCGACAAGGTTGGTTTGATTTAGGTGTGGACGGCTCAATTATTGCGAAAGCATGGAATCATATTTCCTTACGACTGCCAAACGCTTACCAAGGCTATTTTGATATTACTTTAATGCCTCAATCAGTAAAAACCGATAACTCCATAAGTAAAACCTTTGCAATGGCAATAGCCCGTCAGGAAAGTGCTTGGAATCCAATGGCACAATCTTCTGCCAATGCTCGCGGATTAATGCAGCTTTTACCAAGTACCGCCAAAGCAACCGCCGATCACAATCAATTACCTTATCAAACGGAAAAGGATTTATTCAAACCATTCAATAATATTTTGCTCGGAACAGCACATTTAAATGAACTGAATATGAAATACCCGAATAATCGTATTCTCATTGCCGCCGCATACAATGCCGGATCAAGTAGGGTGGAAAAATGGCTGGCAAGGTCGGGAGGAAAATTAACGATGGATGAATTTATCGCCTCAATTCCATTTTTTGAAACCCGTGGTTATGTGCAAAATGTATTGACCTATGATTTTTACTACCAACTATTACAACATAAAGAAAATCCACAAACCTTTAGCCAGGAAGAGTTTGATCGGCTATACTAAGCGCACTAGTTTAATAGTATAGGATGAGATTCATGTATATCAGTCGCAATTTAGATCAATGGAACGCTTTTCTTGCCATGCTACAAGCTGCTTTTGAACAAGGTAAAGCACAGGATTTTTTAACTTTACTTCTCACCGCCGACGAACGTGATGCGGTGGGCTTACGACTACAAATTGTTTCACAGCTCTTAGATAAAAATTTATCTCAACGTGAAATTCAACAAAATCTGAATACCAGTGCCGCGACCATTACACGCGGTTCAAATATGATTAAGACGATGGATCCGGATTTTATGGAATGGGTGAAACAATATCTTGATAGCGTTGAAAAAAACTAAGCAACTTTTAACCGCACTTTTACGGTTATTCAGTCTCAAATGGTGGAAGAAAAATTGGCAACGCATTGCAATCCGATTTTTTTTCGCCGTTTTTGTTTTTATCCTTCTTTTTCGATTTGTTCCCGTATCTTGTTCTTCTTATATGATTCAACAGCAAGTCGGACATTGGCTACAGGGCGATTTCCATTATCAGGCAAAATCAACTTGGGTAAGTTTTGAGAAAATTTCACCCTATATGCAACTTGCTGTAATTGCAGCGGAAGATCAAAAATTTCCCACTCACTATGGTTTCGATTTCACTGCAATTCAAAAAGCATTCAAATATAACGAAAAATCTACACGTAAAGTCCGTGGTGCCTCTACCATTTCTCAACAAACCGCTAAAAATTTGATGCTTTGGCATGGGCAAAGTTGGTTACGTAAAGGTTTAGAAGTTCCCGCTACTATGTTATTAGAACTGGGTTGGTCAAAAAAACGGATTTTAGAAGTGTATTTAAATATTGCAGAGTTTGGTGATGGAATCTTTGGTGTTGAAGCCGCAAGTCGTTTTTATTTTAATAAATCAGCCAAAAATCTAACGCAATCCGAGGCGGCATTATTGGCAGCTGTTTTGCCAAACCCTATCATTTATAAAATCAAAAAACCGAGTGCATTGGTACGTAAAAAACAGCAATGGATTATCAGACAAATGAGAAATCTAGGGATAAATTATTTAAAACAATTAGATTAGAAGGTAAAAGTGCGGTCGAAATTGACCGCACTTTTTAGTAGCAAATTAAGCTTTTACGTTCGCGCGTTTTACCATAATAAAAGATAGACTAAATGCTACGATAAAGGAAATTGCCATGCCAATGCTGTACATAGCCAAACTATCCGGTTTAATAGACGGCACACCTAAGAAACCTGCCGCACCTAATGCAATGGCTTTTACATTGAAGAATGCGATAAAAGCACTTGCCAAACCCGAACCAATCATTGCCGCAAAGAAAGCCTGACGATAACGTAAATTCACACCAAACATCGCCGGTTCCGTAATCCCTAATAGTGCGGAAATCCCTGAAGGTACAGCTAAACCACGCACTTTTGGATCTTTTAGTGCCAATGCTACCCCTAAACATGCCGCACCTTGTGCAATATTTGACATAGCCGCAATTGGGAAAATAAATGTACCGCCTGTGCGGACAACTTCAGCCAATAATTGGGTTTCCACCGCAATAAAGGTTTGATGCATACCGGTAATCACGATTGGTGCATAGAAAGTACCGAAAATCGCCCCACCTACAAAACCGAGCGTATCATATAACCAAGTTAAACCGGCTGAAATTAATGAACCCGCTTCACGACCAATCGGACCAATGACAGTGAAGGCCAAGAAACCGGCAATAAAAAGCGAACATAGTGGTGTGACAAGATTATCTAGATAAGAAGGCACAAATTTACGGAATGTTTTTTCTAATGTCGCTAATACCCAAGCGGAAATAATTGTTGGGATCACGGTTCCTTGGTAGCCGACTTTCTCAATTTCAAGCCCAAATACATTCCAATATTGAATATTGCCTTCCATTAAAGTTTTCGCATAGTTCCAACCATCAGCCAAAGCCGGATGAACTAGAAGCATACCTAAAGCCGCCCCTAAGAACGGATTTCCGCCGAATTTACGTGTTGCGGAAAATCCTAGTAAGACAGGTAAAAATACAAAAGGTGCATTGGCAATCGTGTTGATGAAATCAACTAAATCGGAAACTTCAGGGTATTTACTGACGACCGAATGCCCCTCCCAAAAGAAACCGACAGAAGTTAGCATTGAGTGAATACCCATCAATAAACCACCTGCCACGATCGCCGGAATAATCGGTACAAAAATATCCGCCAAACCTTTCACCAAGCGTTGTAATAAACCTTGGTTACCTACTGCCGCTTCTGCAACCTCCGCTTTACTAACATCACCAATACCCAGTTGTTTGGTAAGCTCCGCATGGACTTTATTCACAGTACCTGAGCCGAAGATAATTTGATATTGACCGGCAACAGAAAACTGTCCTTTCACCCCCTCAATATTATCAATACCTTCTTTGTCAACTTTGCTTTCATCATTTAAAACGATACGTAAGCGCGTCGCACAATGTGCCGCCGTGGCGATATTACTTTTACCACCTAGCTTTTCTATCACTTGTTCAGCGATTTTGGGGAAGTTCATAAATTTCTCCTAATTAGTTAAAAAATAAAACTGACAAATTCTGACTAAATTAACTAACGTAAAAAAGCCTTTCGAGATGTTACGAAAGGCTTTGAAAAGTATTTTGGTGCCTGGGCGAGACTTGATCTAAGTTATAAATCACTAATATTAAAAGACTTATTTTTGCACATACGAATCTGTGTTACAAAACGTGTTACTATGTTTTAAGCCCAGAATAAAATCACCTAGTCGTGTTTCAGATTCTACCATTTTTTTGCTTAATAGTTTATTTTTTTATAAAAAGGTGTTCACCTGTTCACTTTTAACTATTTTTCTATAAAAACTCCTTATTTATTATATAGTTATATTATTGAATACCTTTTCTTATAGTGTTCACTAAGTATTCACCTTATTCACTAATATAAATTTTCAAATAATCTATAAAAAATCCTTTTCTTTTTTACATTTTTGATTAAAAAACAATCAATCAAATTCTTCTTACCTATCGTACCTTTTTCGCAGCTAATCTATTGAAATTTAAGCTGTTTACTTTAGTTTTTAGGTGATTATATTGTTCTATGGGCTTTTTATAAGCCGTCTTAATTAAGGCTACCCAAAAGGACAGATTATGATTATCCACGATCAGATTAGAACTGAAGTTATCAGTGTTTTAACACCCTTATTAAAAAATAAAATCAGCCGTTTCTTTAATGGTCGATTGGTTGCATTAAACACAACAGAACAATGTCCGGCATTATCTATCTATTTAGAAGATATTGGCGCTCAAGAAGTATCAATGTGTGATGGTGAATTTGATGCGCTTTTGAATGTTGCTATCTACTTGAAACCGAATAGCGGAGAAGGCGAATTAGACGATATTGCGGAAACAGTTCGTCTTGCTGTCCGTAATAATGAATTTAACTTTTTAAATGATATTTCTTTGAAAGGTTACCGTTATGATTATGACGAAGAGCAAGCAACATGGATTAGTGTGACTGTTCAATTTGCCGTTTCTTATGATGATTAAGGATTAGAAAATTATGTTTAAAAAACTTTTAGAATTACGCCAACAAAAGGCTACTAAAGTCGCAGAAATGCGCGCTATGCTTGAAAAAGCAGAAAAAGAAAACCGCTCTTTAGATGAAACCGAAACGGCAAACTTTGAAGCGGTAAAAGGTGAAATTAATCAATTAACTGATGAAATCACCCGTTATGAAACCGTAGCAGATGAAGAACGCAACCTTGCCGGCAATGTAAATCCGGTAGAACAGCGCAGCGCAAAACAATTCTCAAATAATGAATTGCGCCATTACATTAAAACAGGTGAACTACGTAACCTTACCACGACCAACGGAGAAGATGGCGGCTATTCCGTTATCCCTCAGTTAGACAAAGACGTAATGAAACGCTTAACCGATGATAGTGTTATGCGCCAAATTTGTAATGTAGTGCGTTTGCCTATTGGTGCGAAAGAATACAAAAAATTAGTTTCTGCAGGCGGTGCAACCGTTGAACACGGCGAGGAAGGCGTAGCACGCAATGGAACGGCAACACCAAAACTTCACGAAGTTACTATTGCATTAAATCCTATCTATGCTTATCCAAAAACCACGCAAGAGATTTTAGACTTCTCAAGCATTGATGTTCTAGGTTGGCTAACTGATGAAATTTCAGAAACCTTCACCGAAACCGAAGAAGTTGATTTAACTTCCGGCGATGGTTCTAAAAAATCAAAAGGTTTACTGACTTATGAGCGTACATCTGAAAATGACAAAGTGCGAGCCTTTGGTAAATTGCAAAAATTAGAGGTAGCTAGCGCAGATAAAATCACTGCTGACACGCTGATTGACTTGTTCTATACCCTTCACAGTAAATACCGTAAAAATGCCGTTTGGGTGATGTCTTCTACTATTGCTGCTGCATTGCAGAAACTCAAAAACAAAAACGGTGATTTTATTTGGCGTGACGGTTTAACTGTTGGTGCACCTTCTACCCTTTTAGGTCGCCCGGTTTATTTCCTTGAAACGATGCCGGCGGGTGGAGCAAATGAAGCCGTGTTAGCTTTCGGTGATTTTAAACGCGGTTATTTCATTGTCGATCATGAAACAGGCGTAAGAACCCGACCGGATAATTTAACCGAACCGGGCTTTTATAAAGTCCACACCGATAAATATTTAGGTGGTGGCGTGGTCGATTCTAACGCGATCAAATTGATTGAAACCACAGCATAAACCACAAGGGGCGAAGAAAGCCCCTTTTTTGCTTAATAGGTCATGTATGAGTAAAGAATTTGAGATCCGTTCTTCCACACTTTCAACGGATAAAGAAAATCAAAAATTAGTCGGTTATGTGGTTCGGTGGAATAGCCCCTCAGAAGTTCTATATTGCGATTTTGTCGAGCAATTTAGTCCAAATGCCTTTACAGAAAGTTTAAGCAGTAGCGATGATGTGAGAGCGTTATTTGAACACGATCACACGAAACTATTAGGGCGCACCAGTGCGGGAACGTTAAAACTTGAAGAAGATAACATTGGCTTGCGTTTTAAACTGACACCGCCAGAGACCACTCTCGGGAAAGATTTATTAATTAGCGTAGAACGAGGTGATATTCGGGGGATGTCTTTCGGGTTTTGGGCCAAAGAAGAAAAATGGAATTTTGATGTCGAGCCTTATCAACGTACGGTAAGCAAAGCTGAACTCTTTGAGATCACTGTAACAAGCATTCCGGCATATCCGGAAAGTAGCGTAGAAATTGCTAAGCGTTCGATGGTGGCCGCCAAAGAAAAAACACAATCAAAACCGACCGCACTTTTTAAACAATGGCTTGATGTGGTGGAGTGTGAATAATGTGGAATCCATTCAAACGAAAAGAACAACGTAGTGCACCTATCGCTATTGATGAACTTCTCTCTTACTTAGGCGTATCTAATACCGGAGCAGGTGAATTTGTCAGCCCACAAACAGCCGAAGCCTTGCCGGCAGTAATGAACGCAGTCACAGTGATTGCGGAAGCCGTCGCCTCTATGTCTTGTTATTTGTATCGATTAAAAGACGATGGCCGCGAACGAATTTATAAACACCCGGTAGATTATTTATTAAATGAAATGCCGAATCGTAGCCAAACTCCGTATCAGTTCAAATATACCATGATGCGCCATTGTCTTTTAACTGGCAATGCTTATGCGGTGATTGGGTGGAATAGCAAAGGTGAGCCAATTAGCCTACCCCCTTATCCGCCAAGTGCGGTGAATATTTATCGTAAAGTCGGTGGGGAATATATTTATCAAATCACTGATTTAGACGGCAAGACAACAAACTATTTACAAGATGAAATCTTGCATTTACGGCATTCTTCCCTTGATGGATTTATGGGGCGTTCGCCGGTAACAATTTGCCGTGAAACGGTAGGCTTAGGATTAGCCCAACAGAAACACGGATCAGCCATTATGAAAAACGGATTGATGGCGAGTGGTTTAATCACAACAAGCGAGTGGCTAGACGAGGCGAAAGCACAGAAAGCAGTCAAAGCCCTTGAGCGTTACAAAGGGGCGAAAAATGCGGGGAAAACGCCGATTCTTGAAGGGTCAATGGAATATAAACAACTCGGTATGACAAACCAAGATGCAGAATGGTTACAAAGCCGCACGTTTACTATTTCCGATATTGCTCGAATCTACAATATCAGCCCGATTTTTCTTCAAGATTATTCTAATAGTAGCTATGCCAATTTCAGCGAAGCAAGCCGGGCGTTTTTATCTCAAACCTTGCGCCCCTGGCTCACTAACTTTGAACAGCAATTAAAGGACGCGTTGATGATTGATTTAACGGTCAATTCTTCAAAACGTTATTTGATTGAGTTTGACACAAGCGATCTTTTACGAACAAGTCAAAGCGAACGATTCAATAGTTATGACGTAGCAATTAAAGCGGGTGTGATGTCGCCGAATGAAGTGCGCAGACATGAAGGCTTGCCACCTTATAACGGTGGAGATGAATTTAGCCAAGCGTGGAAACAAACCGTAGAAGTTAAGCGCGGTGATAGTGGAAATCAAAAAGCAGGAGTAAACGATGGCGAGAATGATTAGAGCTGGTATTTACAACAAGGTGATCACTATTCAAAAACGTAACTACAAAAAGGAACGAGAGAACAATACTTACGGCGCATCAACGCCAATTTGGAAAGACGTTGCAGAAGTGCGGGCAAGTATTGAACCATTACAAGGGCGAGAATATTTTAGCGGCCCGTTTCAGATGGGGGAAAACATTATAAGAGTTCGCATTCGTTACCAAGAAGGGATAACCAATAAAATGCGGGTTAAATATGGTAAACGCCTATTTGATATTTATTCGGTGATTGATAGCAGAGAATCACACAGAGAGCTGCATATGGGGTAGTGACAATATTTGCATAGAGAAAAAGAAAAAATTTGGCTCGAAAAAATTGGCTTGAGGCTTGTGTGGTGGGGCTTGGGCGGTTTTGGTGGGGAATTTTATGCAAAAAATGAAAATGGTGGGGATTGGTTGAAAATGGGCGGAAATTGGTTTTTTATTTGCATAAAAATTGGCGGTGTTTAGGTGGTTTTTAAACAGTTTTTAAAATGCGTTTTAAGGGGCTTTAAATTGTGAATGGCAGGCTGGGTTATCCAGCCTTTTTTATTGGTTTTAAATCGCTGTAATAGCTAAAAATCACGGTAGCCACGCACTACTTGCCCGATAATGATTAAGCTGTTGGCTTCTTCGGTATCCAGTTTTAATGGGCGATATGACGGATTGTCGCTGATAAGCTCTACACCGTTATAAGTGAACTGCACTTTTTTCACTAACATTGCTCCGTTGTGATTTAGTACGAATATTTTCCCTTCGATTAATTCGCGTTTTGATCGGTCTACAATGATTTCTTCGCCGTCTTTTAATGTTGGGTACATGCTTTCTCCACTTACTAAGAACATAGCGCAGTCTTTGGCTTTTAAGCGGCGTGACTGTAACCATGCGCGCTCTATTTTGGTAGTGTTGATTTCTTCATAATCGCTATTGAACGCGCCTGTACCCGCTGATAAGCGCACTTCCCGGCAGTCTTCAATTTCAACAAAGGTTTCATCATTGCTAGCGATAAAGTTTGAATTTTGGTGCATTGTTGGTGTTACCTTTCCTTCCATATCACCAACGCCAAGGGCTAACCAGTCAAGGCTTACACCACCAGCTTCTGCTATTTTAATTAAATTTGTTCTAGTTGGATCAGCTTCTCCTTTTACCCATCGAGCTAATGACGGCTGAACAACACCTACCGCTCTGGCAAACAAACTTAAATTATCATTAAACTTTAATTTAGAAATTTTCATCATTCTCTCAGAGAACTCACTATCGTAAATGTTAGGCTTGCTCATCTTTTACCTTTCGCTAAGTTTTTTTTATCTGTAAATGTTAAATATAAATGTTTGTTTTTCTTAGAAATAAACGTTAAAGATGAATTATTTTTAAAAAATTAAACATTTACACTTGATTTATATAAACTTTTACGTTTTAATACGCACATCTGATACATAAAAGGGGGTGTATTTAATGAGTGTATTAAGCAACACAAAAAAAGCCGCAACGTGCGATTGGCATCGTGCGGATATTTTGGCGGCGTTGCGTAAAAACGGTTGGTCTTTACGTTCTTTGGCTGAAGCCGGAAACGTGAGTTACAACACTTTAAAGACCGCACTTGATAAACCTTATCCAAAAATGGAACGGCTTATTGCCAATGCGGTGGGGGTTGCGCCAGAAGAGATTTGGGCTGCACGTTTTCAGGAACGAATTGAACGTAATCGAAGACCTGTTTTAACGAATAAGTTTTAATCTTAAAGGAATTTAAACGTAAAAGAAACAAAAAGGATCATTTATGAGTGAAATTTCTTTAAAAACGCATTATGCCATTGCTGAACTGTTAAAACTTAAACTTTCAATTATGCCTACCGCACATAAAAACGTACTTGCCTTTCTTGAGCGTGAAAATGTGGAATGGCGTAGACGTAAAGGTAAAGGTGGGGGCAAAGAATATTCGTTAGCTTCTATGCCACAAAATTTACAAGATGAAATCCGCAATAAATTTGCGGTGACAGTTGTGAAATCCAAACTCAAAGCCCCACTCGCTCTCCGCCAAGTTGAATTAACAACCTTGACGGCAAAACAGCGTGATGCCGCAGACGCAAGGATGGCATTAGTAGTGAAAGTGTTGGAACTTGAACAAGCACAGCCCCGTTACAAAGCCGTTAAGTTTTTATGTGAACAAATTAAGCATGCTGAGGTGTCGGCGGAGTTGATGAGATTGGTGGAACTTGCCAATAACAAGAAAGGGAAAAACAGAACGCTTTCCGACCGCACTTTAAATCAGTGGGTGTTGGATTATGAGAAAGCAGATACTCCGGAAGCACGTTTGAAAGCCCTTGCCCCGATGAAGCGGATGGCGAAAAAAGTGGAGGAAATTTGGTGGTTACCGGATTTTTTAGCGGTATATCGCCAAACCAATGGCATTAATGTGGCGGAAGCCTATCACTATTTTTCGCTTCAATGGGATGAGCGATTTGCGGATGAACCGCTACGCCTTGCAATGAAACCGAGCCTCGATCAAGTGCGGTCGGCGTTGGCGAAATTACCCCGCCATATTAAAGAGATTGGACGTAAGACAGGCTCTGAATTGCGCGCACTTAACACTTATGTAAAACGTGATTGGAGTGTGTTGTTGGTAAATGATGTGTGGGTGGGTGATGGACACAGTATGAAGATGAAAGTGGCACATCCTATTCACGGTCGCCCCTTTATTCCGGAGGTCACGTTGATTATGGATACCGCCTGCCGCTTTATTGTGGGATGGTCGGCAAGTTTAGCCGAAAACGTGTTAGCGGTGGCAGATGCGTTACGCAACGGCATTGAACGCTATGGCATACCGGCAGTTTATTACTCCGATAACGGGGGCGGCGAAAAGAACTGGATGTTGGATGCGGATATTACCGGGATGTTGCCCCGCTTGGGGATTAATCACCAAACCGGGATACCGGGCAACCCACAAGGGCGTGGGATTATCGAACGGGTACATCAGACGATTTTGTATCGTGTAGCACGCCAGTTTGATACTTATCACGGTTCAGGGGCAGACCGAGACACGCTGCGCCAAGTAAGCACATTAATCAACCGAATAATGCGTTTTAATGTATCGCCTTTACCTTGTTTATTTAACGGTTCTAACATTTCAATCACAACATTAGGAAGAATGTCAGCAACGGGTATATTCCCTAAATTTGGAAAAACATAGGTTTCTAATCGCCGCCAATTCTTTTTTAGGGTCAATGGCTCAATTTCAGTAGCTTTCTTTTCTTTCCACTTTTCAGCGATTGAATAGAACTGATTTTCTAATTTTTTCTCTTCTGCTTGTTTCTGTTGTTTTTTCAGTGCTTGAGGATCGATTCCTTGTGCTAAAAGAGTACGATATTCAGAACGTTTGAGGCGGGCATCAGCGAGAGAAATTTCAGGGTACTTCCCTATTCTTAAATTAGTGCGCTTTTTAGTGATTAGTGAAACATAATTAAACAACCAAATTTTACTTCCTGACGGTTTTATTCTTAAGTGAAGCCCTTCCCCATCAGAGAGATTATATTCCGTTTGTTTCGGTTTAGATTTCTCTATTTTAGTATTGTTTAAAGGTAAGACAGCCCTTGCCATATCTAGCTCCTCATTAGTTTTAGTAACACAGTTTTGAGGCATGGTAACACGATTTTAAACTGTGTTACTAAAATCAGCGGTCAAAGGCGAATAAAGGCGATAAGCTAAGAAAGGCAAAATAGCGATAAACCCTTGTGGGTACTGGCATTAAAAAAGCCTTTCGAGATGTCACGAAAGGCTTTGAAAAGTGTCGTGGTGCTCTGGGCGAGACTTGAACTCGCACGACCTATGGTCACTACCCCCTCAAGATAGCGTGTCTACCAATTCCACCACCAGAGCGTTAAATTTTTTATCTGTTTTAATTATTGCGGGATATCGTTATTTTTATTTTCTACTGCAGGAACAGATTGTTGTTGCTGAACTTGCTCCGCTGTTTTTGATAAATCATCAAATGCACCTTTCTCTACATTACTACGATGAGAATTTAAATTCCCCAATACAAGTGCAATAACGAAAAATGCCGTTGCTAAGATAGCACTGGTACGGGTTAAAAAGTTACCCGCTCCTGCAGAACCAAACATTGTGCCTGATGCGCCACCACCAAAAGAGGCACCGGCATTCGCACCTTTGCCTTGTTGAACGAGAATAAACCCGATCAAGGCAATTGCAACAACAACATAAATAAATAAAAGAACTTGATACATTTTTCCACTCTAAATTGCGGGTTACGCAAAAAAACTGGAGCGAATAATATAAACATTTCACCTTTTTGGCAAGTTATTTTTCCTATTTATGATCTAATTGGCTCAAGTTTAAGCAATAAATCTCGCCATATAGAACCCATTTATTTTAACCGCTCTTTTTTCGTGATTTTACTACTGCTTTTGGCATTTTATTGTTCAGACTCAACTGCCGCAATCTGTTAAGATCAACAAATCGCACTAAATCCGGTAACATCCGTTCGAGATCAGACATAAATTGTTGATAAGTGGCTTGCTTTTGGCTAATGTCGGTGAGTTGCGCCTCCCAATGGGCGGTCATATCCGGTTGCGTGGCTATATCCGGCAATGCGCTAATTAGAATTCGCCCCGTTTCCGTACTGTGAATATTTCGCCCTTTTTTCATTAAAAAGCCACGTTGAAAAAGTAACTCGATAATCCCCGCTCTAGTTGCTTCCGTACCTAATCCATCAGTGGCGCGCAGAATTTTTTTCAACTCTTTATCTTGCACAAAACGCGCAATCCCCGTCATGGCTGAAAGTAGGGTTGCGTCGGTAAAAGGTTTTGGTGGTTGCGTTTTTTTACTTAGGATCTCACCCCGTTCACAATGTAAAATCTGTCCCTTTTTCACAATCGGTAACAACGGCTCTTGGTTTTCCGTTTCATCTTCTTTGCCTAGTAATTCTTTCCAACCTGCTTTTTGTAAATTTCGTGCTTGGGCAATAAATGTACCGCCGGCAATGTTCAACGTAATTTTGCTTTTACGATATTCTGCATCAGGACAAAATTGCATCAAATATTGACGAGCAATTAAGTCATAAATCTTGCGTTCATCATCACTCAGTTTCACCACACAATTTTTAACGGTAGGAATAATCGCATGGTGAGCCTCTACTTTTTTATCATTCCAACTGCGATTACGTTGATTGACATCCACGACACTTGGCAAAGTTTGATACGCTTCACAATGCACGGAAATTGCATTTAACACATTATGCCGATCAGCAAAATGCTCTTCCGGCAAATATCGGCTATCAGAACGGGGGTAAGTAATCAAACGATGGATTTCATACAGACGCTGACAGGTATCCAATACCGTTTGTGCAGACATGCCGAATCGTTTTGCCGCATCAATCTGTAAAGCTGATAACGAGTAAGGTAAAGGGGCGGTTTCTTTTTCCCGTACATCTTTATAATCCGTCACTTCCGCAGGCTGATCCGTAATACGTTTTACGACATTTTCCGCTAAACCTTTGGAAAGGATACGTCCATCTTCATCTTGATAATCTTCACATGCCTTACTCGGCTGCCATAATGCACTAAAAAGTGCGGTCGATTTTTCCTGTGTTTTTTCAGTTTTGCTTTCGGGATTGATCCAAGCCAATACTTCGTAAAAATCTTTAGGTTGAAAATGCTCGATTTCAAGATCTCTGCGTACAATCAATCCTAATACGGGCGTTTGCACCCGCCCGACAGAAAGTACGCCCTTATAACCAACTTGCTGCCCGCGAATGGTATAGGCCCGGGTCATATTGATACCATAAAGCCAATCGGCACGAGCACGAGCCAAAGCGGAGATGGCAAGAGGGATAAAATTGCGGTTCGGTTGTAATTTTTTAACGGCTTTTTCTACTGCACTTGGATTCAGATCACTGATTAAACAACGCTGGATATTATTGCGTTTTTCCGAACTTAAATTAACATAGCTGAATATCTCATCCACTAAAAGCTGACCTTCTCGATCCGGGTCGCCCGCATTGACCACCTCGTCTGCCTGATAGATAAGTTTTTCAACGATAGATAACTGCTTTTTCACCGATTTTTTGGGCAAAAGTTTCCACTTTTCAGGAATAATAGGCAAATGCTCCAAACGCCATTTTTTAAATTTAGGATCATAGCTATCAGGTTCGGCTTGTTCTAATAAATGCCCGATACACCAGGTGACGACATCATTATCGCCACATTTAATAAAACCATCGCCCCGCTGATGAGGCTTTGGCAATACATCGGCAATAGCACGGGCTAAACTCGGTTTTTCGGTGATAAACAAACGCATAGCGAAAACTAATCGATTTGGCGACGCCCTAAAAAGGAGTGAGTAAGTGTTGTACCGTCCACGGTTTCAAGCTCACCACCTACCGGAATACCGTGAGCAATGCGACTTACCTTGATATTATGCAGATGACAAATTTCCGCAATATAATTTGCCGTAGCATCACCCTCTACGGTAGGATTGGTGGCAAGAATGACCTCATGGAAAGATTCTTCCGTTAAGCGTTTTTGTAATAAATCTAAACCGATTTCGCGAGGACCAATACCATCAAGTGGCGATAAATGTCCCATCAATACAAAATAACGACCGGAAAATTGCCCCGTTTGTTCAATGGCTTGAATATCCGCCGGCATTTCCACCACACACAATAATCCCGAATTTTGACGACGTGGATTATTACAAATATTACACACTTCTTCTTCCGTGAAATCACGACATTGTGAACAATGTCCAATTTTAGACATAGCTTCCGTCAGCGCACGAGCCAAATTCATTCCTCCACTACGATTACGTTGCAGAAGATGATACGCCATACGCTGCGCCGATTTCGGCCCAACCCCCGGTAAACAACGGAGATTTTCAATGAGATGCTCTAAAAGCGGACTACTTTGCATAATGATAAATGATAAGGAAAGGTGAAATGGTATGTGAATGATGATATTCACATACCTTATGAATTAAAACGGAAACTTCATTCCCGGCGGTAATGGCATACCAGCGGTTACTGACGCCATTTTTTCTTTCTGCAATTCTTCCGCTCGACGAACGGCATCATTAAATGCAGCAGCAATTAAATCTTCCAACATTTCCTTATCGTCTTCCATTAAAGAAGGGTCAATATCAATGCGACGACAGTTATGCGCACCATTAATTGTGATTTTTACTAATCCTGCGCCCGATTCACCGGTCACTTCAAGTTGTGCAATTTCTTCCTGCATTTTCTGCATTTTTTCTTGCATTTGTTGCGCTTGTTTCATCAAACCGCCCAAACCGCCTTTTCCAAACATGATGTCATCCTTTTAAGTCAAAAAATTAGGCGCATTCTAGCGAAAAAATTTGCCTTTGGGAACATATTGTCTCATTTTCAATAAGCTCGGATAATCGTTATATCCTATTTTCTAGCGTTAACGGCTAAACTGAAACACATTTTATACACTCAATTAAGTAAAAAATTAAGGTATCCCCAATTTTTACTAACTGCTCTATCTACTAGCCGGAATCAGCCGGCTTTGATGTCTGCTACCTCAAACGTTAAACCAGCACTCTCACTGTTTGTGATAAGTCTATCCTATGGGCATATTTAATGAACGTAAGATTTAGTTAATTCAATACTTAACCTGCGGGACATAGTATGTATGAAATATCATCTCATATACGAAAATATCAATATGTATGTGAATGAAAAATCATCCACACACGTTATACTTGCTATTCTTCAATTTCTCTATTATTCAGAACTAAATCTAAATCATAAAGAAAATCTTGTTTTTCTTCTTCTAATTCTAAAAGCAGTTTATTTAATTCATATTTAGATAGTATTTTATATATATCATTTAATACTAGATTATGACTATAAGGGTTACGTCCTGACCTTAATATTATATATATAACATATATCATTAAATTTTCTATTGGCTTTTCAAATGAATTTTCATAAGTATCTAATGCCCCCCATTCACTTTCACTATTTCCCCATTGATAAACCTTTCCATTCTCGAATTTTCTTTGACACCATAAATATGCATCTTCAAAAAACCATTGTTTTAATTCTTTATAAGATACTCTATTCATTATTCTTTTACTCCTATTGGCTTAATTTGCTTTCCGTTATTATCAAATATATTGACTTTAATATTTGGATAACGCTTATTAAATTGCTCTGTAACACCTAAACAACTTGGACAAGCCGGACGTTCAGTAAATATTGTTACCTGACCTTTTGCTTGGGTATTTGAACCTAATTGATCCGCCAGATTAGATAAAATTTTATATTCAGAATCTGTTTTTCTATCTATTAAATCTCCTTTTTTATTAGGTAGGCTCAATGATTTAAACTCTGTTTTACCTTTTCCAATAAAAATACCTTGACTTACGTCTATCTGACTATATCCTGCTAAAGTTTTTATATCTAAACCGTCAATATCAACCTGAGCAAATGCAGCATTTCCTTGTGTGCTTAATCTCCTAGGCAAACTTTCTTTAGCATTAGCAAGTTGCTTACGGTAATCCAATAACATCAAAAACACTACCTTCAGGTTTTTTACTCAAATCTTTGATCACTTTTTCAAAGCCCGCTTGTTGCTGTTTCGCTAAGTCCTCTTTTAATTTAGGATATAACGCCACATTCTCTGCACCACTGGACACATTCAAATTGACCGTTTGATTTTCATAACCTTTCGTTTTGCCAACAATAGGCAACTTAGAATTAGCATTTGCCCAATTAAGTAATACCCCTGCCTTTGCAACTCCTTTTTTCACCAACGCCGCCGATTTCTGCAACAACTTCGCCCCAGCAGCACCAACAACTAATCCACCAACCGGTGTTGAACCAAAGTTACCCAAGATATAGCCTTGCATTTCGCCTGCTAATGCCGGGTCGTGTTTTACTGCATATTCATATTGTTGATTCCATTCATCCATTGATACATAAACTTGCCACCATTGGACACATTATTGTTACAGCAATATTTTTGTAGTTAGTTATTCATTCTTTTTTATATGCCAGAGATAATAAAGGCTTAAAAAGAACGCACCAATAGCATTACCTATAAATATTCCAACAGGAATTCCCTCAAATAACTTTCCATTAAAGAATACAAATATAAATAAATCTAATGTAAATGATAGAATTACAATGGTAAGACTTAATGAAACAAAAAAAATTATAAAAACATATATAAATTTGTATAAACTATTTTTCATTATTACCGTCCTTGGATATGTTTTGATCGATCTTTTGTTTTAAATACCAAGATGTTGAATTATCAATGAAATTCCCCATAACACTAGGAACAATACTCGGTTTATAACTTTCAGAAATCTCATAAGGTAAATGTCCTTTCTTCTCTAAATAGTTAATTTTCCAAGCTGGATTCAATTTATGATTTAAAGGCGTTTCAATTGTTTTACCAACCACTCCTCCAGCAGCAGTTGTGATAAATGACATTGTGGCTTCTTTCCAAGGCTCTTTTCCTGTCCTCAATGCATCCCCAGCTTCTACTGCTGAATTGGTCGCCGCCGTTGATAAAATTCCCATATTTCGAGTTACGATCCCTGTTACGCCTGAAATTGCGACTTTCGTACTATCCACCTTAGAAATATCTCCTTTATGTTCAATTAATTGACCAATTAATTCCGAACCGCTACCAAAACCGCCGGCAATAACCATACTTTCTGTTGTTACAAGAGGACTGACAATTGCTGCTGCCGTCATTACTGAACCTTTTAGTTGGGCATTTGCGTTATTTAATTGGAGCTGATCAAGTTTTTCTTTACATTGGCTGTCACAATTTTCATCATTTCTCGCGAGCACATAAGATAAATGTGAAGCTCCAAGCATCCCCATTGCATTATTTTTCACCGCATTTTCCGCAATGGTTATCCCTGTGCTAATCGTCGCTAGATTCTCCGCACGATTACCGGTTGCCGTTAAACCACTCGCTACCCCCGCCGCCACTTTGCTTAAGGTTAAGATATTCTGCTTCTCTTCCTCTGTGAGTTCATTTGGCGATTTGCCATATATCCCATTCGAAAATATCTCTGCGCTCGCTTCGCCTACCCCCGCTGCAATCGCACCGGTTGCCGCTTTGCCTCCTGCAAGCTCTGCTTCAA
>MLHP01000019.1 GCA_001999425.1 Rodentibacter genomosp. 2
TTGGGTTTGATCTTCTACAATTAACATAGGGAGATACATTTCTAAAACATTCAATGTTATGAATATTGCATAACACTCTGCATCTCAATATTCTCTTTTAATGAGTCGGGATAAATCATCCCGACTTTTGTCAGATTAATCTTAAAAGTATATTTCAAGTGCGGTCAAATTGTGTATTGTTTTACTCTGGGGTAATCCATTCCACCGCCCAACTACCTGTTCCTTCCGGTATGAGTGTTTTCACTAAATAAGGTAAAATCTCTCTCATTTGGTTTTCTAATGTCCAAGGTGGGTTGATGATCACCACACCACTTGCTGTCATACCCCGTTGATCGCTATCAGGGCGTACAGCCAATTCAATTTTTAGGATTTTACGAATTCCGCTGGCTTCTAAACCTTTAAAAATACGTTTAGTTTGTTGGCGTAGCACCACAGGATACCAGATTGCGTAAGTACCGGTGGCAAAGCGCTTGTAACCTTCTTCCACCGCTTTTACTACCAAATCGTAATCTTCCTTTAGTTCGTAGGGCGGATCGATTAACACTAGACCTCGTCGTTCTTTAGGTGGCAATGTTGATTTCACTTGTTGGAATCCGTTATCGCATTTTACTGAGATATTTTTAAACTCTTTAAAATTATTGCGTAATAGGGGGAAATCGCTGGGGTGTAATTCTGTGAGTAATGCACGATCTTGAGGTCGCAATAATTGTGCTGCAATCATTGGAGAGCCGGCATAATAGCGAAGCGTTTTGCCGCTGTTATTAAGATCTTTAATTAAATTAACATAGCGGTTTAATTCTTCGGATAAATCAGTTTGTTCCCACAAACGCCCAATTCCTTCTTTATATTCACCGGTTTTTTCGGCTTCATTTGAGGATAAGCGATAACGCCCTACACCGGAGTGGGTATCTAAATAATAGAATCCTTTTTCTTTGAGTTTTAGATTTTCTAGAATTAACATTAATACAATGTGTTTTAACACATCGGCATGATTTCCTGCATGGAAGGAGTGTCGATAACTGAGCATGGTTGTCCTTTTGAGTTAAAAAAGTGCGGTTAAAATTAACCGCACTTTTGTGATAAATAATTAGAATAATTCTTCCGGTTGTGCTGCAGGCACCGCATCTTGCGTTTTCCCTGAGCCACCATTTAAGCGTTGCTGTAATTCAGGCGGTACATAATAGCCACGTTCCATCATTTCGGCAATATAGGTGCGTTTTGGTTCTGTACCCACGATAAAGTATTCCTTACGTCCACCATATTCTGAAAGTAAACCCGAACTACTATCAATGGTTTTTTCCATGATATTAGGTGGTAAATCAAGGTTTCGTTCCGGAATATCGGCAAGTGCGACTTTCATGTAAGCAATCCATACGGGCATGGCTGTTTTTCCGCCTGATTCTCCACGACCCAATACGCGTTTATTATCATCAAAACCTACATAGGTCGTGGTAACTAAGTTGGCGCCAAATCCTGCATACCAAGCTACTTTTGAGTTGTTCGTTGTACCGGTTTTGCCACCAATATCTTTGCGTTGCTTGATTTCTTTTGATATTCGCCAACTTGTCCCTTTCCAACTTAACCCTTGTTCGCCGTAAATTGCTGTATTTAATGCACTGCGGATTAAGAAAGCAAGTTCACCACTGATAACACGGGGAGCATATTCTACTTTTGATGTACCATCTTTGCCATTTGCCATTAAATCAATGGCATCATCATTTAATGCTCCGCCTTGCGCTTGCAATTCAGGTAAATCCGGTACGTTTTCTGGTTGAACATCGCCTTCTTCCGTATCGGTATTGGTATTTCCTTTGGCAGCTTTTAAGTCATCCGGTTTTGCCACTTCGGCGATATTTTGGAAACCGTCAATTTTATCTTTGGTTTCGCCGTAAATCACCGGAATATTGCCACAGGTGATACAAGCAATTTTCGGGTTAGCGATAAATAAATCCTTGCCAGTATTATCCTGAATTTTTTCAATAATATAAGGATCAATTAAAAAACCGCCGTTATCAAAGACGGCGTAAGCTCGAGCCATTTCCAGCGGGGTGAAAGAGGCGGCGCCTAATGCCAAAGCTTCGCTGGCAAAATATTGTTCCCGTTTAAACCCGAAACGTTGTAAGAAATCAGCGGTGAAGCCAATACCTGCCGTTTGTAAGGCACGAATCGCAATCATATTTTTTGATTGACCTAACCCCACACGCAAACGCATTGGGCCATCATAGCGATCAGGTGAGTTTTTAGGGTTCCATACAGCTTGTCCCGGTTTGGATATTGAAATCGGACTATCTTGTAATACGCTGGAGAGGGTTAAACCTTTTTCTAAAGCAGCAGCATAAATAAACGGTTTGATAGAAGAGCCCACTTGAACTAAAGATTGTGTCGCACGGTTAAATTTGCTTTGCTCAAAGCTAAAACCGCCGACTAACGCCTCAACTGCGCCATTATCGGAATTTAAGGAAACTAAGGCAGAGTTGGCAGCCGGAATTTGCCCTAAAATCCATTCGCCGTTATCACGTTGGCGAATCCAAATTTGATCACCGACTTTTACCGGTGCTTTTCCCGCCCAACGCATCGCATTAGATGAAAGGGTCATCGTTTGGTTATTTGCCAGTAACAATTCAGCCCCATTTTTGCTTAATGAAATGACCGCAGCCGGTACAAAAGGTTCGGAATTCGGTAATTTTCTTAAGAAAGCAACAATGCGTTCATGATCCCATGCGGTTTCACCTTTTTTCCATATCGGAGCACCGCCACGCCAGCCATGGCGCATATCATAGTTGATCAAATTATTACGCACGGCTTTTTGTGCTTCCGCTTGATCTTTAGAAAGCACGGTGGTGAAAACTTTATAGCCTCGCGTATAGGCATTTTCTTCTCCGAAACGTTTTACCATTTCTTGGCGTACCATTTCGGTCACATAATCCGCCCGAAAATCAAACTTAGCCCCATGATAACTTGCATTAATCGGCTCTTTGAGTGCTGCATCGTATTCTTCTTTAGTAATATATTTTTCATCTAACATACGGGCTAAAACAATATTACGACGCTCTTCCGCCCGTTTTGGCGAATATAATGGATTCATGGTGGAAGGAGCTTTGGGTAAACCGGCTATCACTGCCATTTCAGACAAAGTGAGCTCGTTTAAGGATTTACCGAAATAAGTCTGAGCTGCTGCTGCAACCCCATAAGAGCGGTATCCTAAGAAAATTTTGTTTAAATAAAGCTCAAGAATTTCCTGTTTACTTAATGCGTTCTCGATTTCAATGGCAAGTACAGCCTCTCTCGCTTTACGTATCAAGGTTTTTTCTGGGGTTAAGAAAAAATTACGTGCTAACTGCTGCGTAATGGTACTTGCTCCCTGTGAAGCCCCTCCATTGCTTATTGCAACTAATAGTGCTCGTGTAATTCCCACTGGATCTAAACCGTGGTGATCATAAAAACGGCTGTCTTCTGTGGCTAAAAATGCCTCTATTAAACGTTGTGGTACATTTTCTAGTTTCACTGGAACACGGCGTTGTTCGCCAACCTCACCGATTAACTTTCCATCTGCCGTGTAAATTTGCATCGGTTGTTGTAATTCAACGGTTTTTAAACTTTCCACTGAAGGTAATTCAGATTTGAGGTGGATATATAGTCCCCCCCCGATCACTAACCCTAAAATACATAAGGTTAGGAGACTGCTAAACATTAATTTTGCGATCCGCATCGTAGAATTCTCTCTTGATTGATGATCATAAATAAAATCACACTATGATTTGGCTAGTAAGTATAAAAGATTCACCGTCTAAATAATAGGAAAAGCATATACTGATGTCTTATAAAAAACGGAAAACTGTGCAAGTTGGCGTGTATCAACAACAGGGCCATATACAATTTGTTTGGTTAGATAACCTAAAACAAGTTCAATTTCTTTCATGTTTGATGAGTGAAACAAACATCAAAGCACAGTTAATCGCACGTGTAATGCAGGATTTTCCACAAAATCGCTTGCAGTTGTATCTCGTCGGTTGTGTTTCACCTCATCTCACTTGGTCAAAAAACTTAATCTTACCGCATGCATTAAATGCACAAGAATGTGAGCAACAGTGCAGTTTTATTTTGCAAGAAGAATTACCTATTCCTCTTGAGGAGCTTTGGTTTGATTATGTCACCACTGATTTAAAACAAGGTTTTCGTCTCGATATCTACGCCGTTCGTCGGCAAATAGCGAGTGAAACCCAGCGGATCGGTGATGGATTATTACTTAATGTTTTAGATGTTGCTTATCACTCAATGATGCGCGCATTCCGCTTTCTTTTAGGGGACGTTCAGGAAAGTTCTTTATATTTATATCAAGATGAATCCCACTGTTTTGCCGTTATGGATACGGCTCATAGCCAACAGCTTTTACAAGCATCAGAAAATTTAACCGCACTTTATACCAAATTTTGCCAACGTTTTAATGTTGAAATTGAGTATGTCTATGTTTATCGAACCACGAATGTCGAGCAAACTGATTTGCCGGAAAATTGGCAGCAAGTGAAAACAGATATTCCTTTTATTGCTTTAGGTAATGCTTTGTGGCGAATGGACTGGGTACAAAATAAGTCTCTTATCTCAACCGCATCTTCTAGTGGGACGGGCAATGAACGGGATTAATTTACTACCTTGGCGGTTGGAGGAATATAAGCGGTTATTGTGTTTATTTATACTAAAAATGTTTGTCGCGTTAATAGCGGGTTTTGTCTTATATGCTGTATTGACAACATTTCAACGGCAACAACGGGATGAATTAAACACCCAACAGCAGTTTTTTATGGAGCAGAAAAAACGCTTAGCCCAAACCGTTCAGCAAATCACCGAAGTTAAGCGAACTATACAGAACTTAACGGAATTACAGGCAATTTCACAGAATAGAGTCGAACAAGTAATTTCATTATTACCTCAGTTACCTCTTCAACAAGGAGAGCTAGAGGCATTGAGTTTTAATGAGGAAGAGATTCTGCTTAATGGATTTTGTTTGACCAAAGAGGAATTTGAAACGTTTCGTGAGTTTTTAAGCCAGCATTTTGTTTCTTTCAAACTCACCCAATTTCAACCCGAACAAGGACGTTGGGTTTTTCAGTTTGATCTTTCTCCTGAAGTGAATGAGAAATAAGGGGAACAAAAAGTGAAAAAGTTCATCAAGCAACGTTATTCCTTTGTTGAAAGAGGATTAATGCTGCCAAAAATTTATCACTGGGGATTTTTTATATGTTGTCTAAGTGCGGTTAATTTTTCTGTTGTTTTAGATCTTTGGCAAAGTTATTGGCAGCGGCAAGAGCTCACGCTAGAGGTGATAAAACAATCTACTGAATTAACACATCAAGAAAAATTGCTTGCTACGCTCAAACAGCATTCTGAGCGGCATGAATTATCTCCTCAATTAACCAAACGGATTATCACATTGGATGAGCAGATACATGAGCTACTAAATGATGAGATTGAACTCGTTGTTTATCAATGGGATTTCTCATCTCGCCCTGTTTTACAGATTCAGTTGGAAGGATATTTTCAATATTTACATAATTTTCTTACTGCACTTTTAACGCAACAAAAAGCACTTTTTTTTGCGCAGTTGAATATGCAAAAAGTGGAAAGCGGGAAAGTGCAATGTTATTTAATTTTACCACTCAACATTGAGGAATAGAACGTGCCAATACTTCGTCATTTACTTAGTTTATGTTGTCTTTTTGTCAGCCTAAATGTTATTGCAGTCGATCCTTTTAATCATTCGCAACGGCAATCGGAGAAGAAGTTAATAGAAGGGGCCAAAACACAGATAACAAAATGTACTTTTAATGAACCTTCTTTTGCGTCTGAAAGCCCTTTTAATCGGCTAAAACTGGTTGGGATCATTCTCTATAAACAGTCGCCTAAGGCATTGTTTTTAGATATGAATCAACAATTAATTGTTGTCAAACAAGGCCAGCGTTTAGGGCAGGAGAGGTATCTATTGCAACAGATTTACAAGGATAGTGTTCATTTGCAGTATTCAAAATCGGGACGATGTGAACAAACAGATCTGCTTGATCTGCGATTCTAGGAGAAAATATGAAAGTGTGGACAAAAAAGTGCGGTCTCTTTTTTCTGTGTTTTTGTTGTGGCAATGAGGTAGCGGCAGAGTTTAAGGAAAATCAGGTTTTTTCTATTCGCTTGAAACAGGCTCCTATGGTGTCAAGCCTACAGGAGCTTGCTTTAGAGCAAGGAGCTAACTTAATTATTGGTGATGAATTGAACGATTCGCTTTCATTGCAATTAGATAATGTGGATTTTGATCGTGTATTACGTTCTGTCGCAAAAATGAAAGGACTTTTGTTACGGCTGGAAGATGATATTTATTATTTAGGAAAAAAGGACTTGGTTTCCTCTGAAACATCATTGAATTCCACAGAGAACGAAGTGTTGACGAACATAAAGCAGATTGAACCTTCTCTTGTGAGCAAAACGATAAAATTGAATTTTGCGAAAGCGTCAGAGGTAATGAAATCGCTAACTACTGGTAGTGGGTCGTTATTGTCTGCTTCAGGAAGTATTGCTTTTGATGATCGCAGTAATTTATTAATCATTCAAGATGATGCAAAATCCGTTAAAAATTTGGTAAAACTCATTGCTGAGTTAGATAAACCTATTGAACAAATCGCTATTGAAGCTCGTATTGTCACCATTACGGATGAAAGTCTCAAAGAATTAGGTGTGCGTTGGGGAATTTTTACGCCAACAGAAAGTGTGCACCGAGTGGGGGGTAGTCTTGCGGCTAACAGTTTTACCAATATAGCGGATCATTTAAATGTCAATTTTGCAACTAACACCACTCCGGCAGGTTCTCTCGCATTACAAGTGGCGAAAATTAACGGGAGATTATTAGACTTAGAATTAACCGCACTTGAACGTGAAAATAATGTGGATATTATTGCCAGCCCAAGGTTACTGACAACTAATAAAAAAAGTGCAAGTATTAAGCAAGGTACCGAGATTCCTTATGTAGTAACGGGCAAGAGTGATATACAAACCGTTGAGTTTCGTGAGGCTGTTTTAGGTTTAGAAGTAACACCACATATTTCCAAGGATAACAATATCTTACTTGATTTATTGGTTAGCCAAAATTCACCGGGTAATCGGATATCCTATGGACAACAAAATAACGAGATTGTGTCCATTGATAAACAGGAAATTAACACTCAGGTTTTTGCGAAAGATGGCGAAACCATCGTATTGGGTGGAGTGTTTCATGACACGATCACAAAAGGGATTGATAAAGTTCCTGTGTTAGGTGATATCCCGCTGGTAAAGCGTTTATTTAGTAAGGAAAGTGAACGTCACCAAAAACGTGAGTTGGTCATTTTTGTTACGCCGCGTATTTTAAAACAGGGTGAAAGTTTAGAAGGATTGAAACAAAAAACGGCAGACAAAAGGAAATAAAAGTGCGGTTAAATTTTAGTGCGTTTTTTCAGTTTAATTGCGTGCTGTGCCAATCCTCATTAAAACAAGGTCAAAATGGATTATGTTCGACTTGCCAAAGACAAATTCAACAATATGTCTATTGCGGTGGTTGTGGTGCACCATTGCAACACTTCAGCCATTATTGCGGTCGTTGTGGAAATAATGAATTTGCTTGGGATCGTATGGTAATTGTTGGACACTATAATGAATCGCTTTCCCGTTTAATTCATCGTTTCAAATATCAAAAACAATTTTGGCTTGATCGTACTTTGGCTCGTTTGCTTTTATTGTCTGTTTATGAGGCAAGGCGTAACCATGGTTTAACCTTTCCTCAAGCGATTATTCCAGTACCGCTTTATCATCTCCGTCAATGGCAACGTGGCTATAATCAAGCGGATCTATTGGCGAAAACTATCAGTCGATGGCTTGAAATTCCTTGTATATCCCATATTGTTAAACGTGTGAAATATACGCATACTCAACGTGGCTTAAGTGCCGCGATACGTCGTCAGAATTTAAGAAACGCTTTTAAAATTGATCTTTCCAAGCCTTTTCCCTATCAGAGAGTGGCTTTGCTAGATGATGTGATTACTACGGGAAGTACACTCAATGAGATTGCAAAATTATTGCGTAGTCTCGGTGTTCAGGAAATTCAAGTATGGGGGCTAGCACGCGCCTAATCGGGTTAAATGATAAGAGTGATTTTGATAAAAAAGTGGAAAAAATACTAACGTAGGCGTATCATTTCTGACAAATTTTCTCAAGTATTAAGGAATGTTTATGGAACAAATTGCTATTTCAAAAGCGGCGCAGGAACATTTTCGTAAATTATTGGATACCCAAGAAGAGGGAACAAATATTCGTATTTTTGTGGTGAACCCGGGTACACCAAATGCGGAGTGCGGTGTGTCTTACTGCCCACCGAATGCGGTAGAAGAAAGTAGTGATGTAGAAATGAAATATGATACTTTTTCCGCCTTTGTTGATGAGGTGAGTTTACCTTTTTTGGAAGAAGCTGAAATTGATTATGTGACAGAAGAATTGGGCGCGCAGCTTACGTTAAAAGCACCAAATGCGAAAATGCGTAAAGTGGCGGACGATGCGCCATTAATTGAGCGTGTGGAGTATGTCATTCAAACCCAAATAAACCCACAATTAGCAAGCCACGGTGGTCGAATTACATTGATTGAAATTACGGAGGACGGTTATGCCGTTCTACAATTCGGCGGTGGTTGTAATGGTTGTTCGATGGTGGATGTGACATTAAAAGATGGCGTAGAAAAACAACTGATCGGTTTATTCCCTAATGAATTAAAAGGGGCGAAAGATGTTACCGAGCATCAGCGTGGGGAACATTCTTATTATTAAGTTATTTGTTGCGGATTATTTCCAATCTAAGGGCGTTATATATACGCCCTTAAATTTTTTAATATAGTAATAAACGAGAATTTTCAGGCTCATCCTAATATGTTTCTAGGATGTGGTTACGCATGGCTTAATTTTTGTAGTAATCGATCCATTGCACGGTAGCCCAATGCTTCGGCTAAATGAAGCTGGGAAATGTGTTTTTCTTCATTCAGATCGGCAATGGTACGGGAGACTTTGAGAATACGATGATAGGCTCGCACTGAAAGCCCGAGTTTATTTAATGCATTTTCAAGAAATAATGCGTCTTTTTCGCTCAATCTACAATCACGTTCAATTTCTTTACCGGTTAAATAGGCGTTGATTTTGCCGGCTCGAGCTAATTGAATTTCTCGTACTTTTAATACTTTTTCCCGCACTTGTGCACTGGTTTCACCTCGATCGCCTGAATGTTGTAAACTCCCTTGTGGTAATAGTGGCACTTCAATGGATAAGTCAAACCGATCTAAAAATGGGCCGGATAATCGGTTTAAGTAGCGTATAATTTGCTGCGGTGATGTGCGATTATGTGTGCCGGTGTAATGTCCCGTGGGGCTAGGGTTCATTGCGGCAACCAATTGGAAACGTGCAGGAAATTGAATTTTTGCATTGGCTCGTGAGATGACAATTTCGCCACTTTCCAAGGGTTGGCGTAAAGCATCAAGGACTTTCCGTTCAAATTCAGGTAGTTCATCTAAAAAAAGCACACCATTATGCGCCAAGGAAATTTCTCCTGGTTTAGGGATCGTACCACCGCCCACGAGTGCGGGTAGTGAGGCACTATGATGTGGAGAACGGAAGGGACGTTGTTTCCAATTGTGGAGATTGAGTTCATTTTGCACAAGGCTTGTCACAGAGGCGGTTTCAATGGCTTCTTGATCACTCATTTCTGGTAATAGTGCTGTTAGACGGCTTGCTAGCATAGTTTTCCCCGTTCCCGGAGGGCCAAGCAAAAGTAAATTGTGTTGTCCTGCAGCGGCAATAGTGAGTGCCCGTTTAGCATGTTGTTGCCCAATAATATCTGTTAAGTCTAAGTGATTTTTATACTGAAAACTTACCGCTCTTTCTCGCGTTAATTCCGTGGCAGTCGGCAATTTTTCCTGATTATTAAGAAACTGCACAACATCAAGTAGGGTTTGAGCGAAGTAGGTGTTTTGTTCTGAGACTAATGAGGCTTCATTGGCATTTTGCTTGGCAATAATAAGTTCTCGTTTGGATTTTTGTGCAGAAAGAATGGCCGGAATGACTCCATGAACACCTCTTAAATGCCCAGTGAGCGCAAGTTCACCTAAAAATTCAAATTGTTTTAAACGACCGACATCTAATTGATCGGATGCCGCGAGAATTCCGATAGCAATAGGTAAATCAAACCGTCCCCCTTCTTTGGGTAAATCTGCCGGTGCAAGGTTTACGGTAATACGCTTTGCCGGATATTTAAATTGTGCGTTCATTAATGCACTACGTACGCGATCTTGCGCTTCTTTGACTGTTTTTTCAGGTAATCCTACGAGCGTAAATCCTGGTTTCCCGTTGCTCAAATGGACTTCAATGGTAACAAGTGGGGATTGCACGCCCATAGAGGCTCGGCTATAAACGATGGCTAGGGACATAGGAATCCTAAAAGTGCGGTTAAAATTTAAAAAGTTTTCGTACTATAAAAAAAGCCAGTGGTGAAATCACTCATCACTGGCTTTTTTTGCGATCTTACTCGCAAAATTTAGATTTTATTCAGCGAAAACCGGCGAGAACCAACTATCTAATTTTGTTGCAAGTTTATCAATACCAATTTTATTTTGTGCTGAAAAGGCTTCCACTTGTATATCTCCCTGGAAAGGAAGGATTGCTTCCCGCACCATTTTTACTTGTTTGCTCCTTGCGCTTTGGCTCAATTTATCTGCTTTAGTGAGCAGGAGTAAAACCGGCAAATTTGCCGACACTGCCCATTCAATCATTTGTTGATCGAGATCTTTTAGGGGGTGACGAATATCCATCAATACGACTAAACCAGCTAAACATTCCCGTTTTTGCAAATATTCTCCTAAGGATTTTTGCCACTGAATTTTCATTTGCTCCGGTACGGCGGCATAACCGTAGCCCGGTAAATCCACAAGTTTACAATTCGGTTCGACTTCAAATAAGTTGATAAGCTGAGTTCGCCCCGGGGTTTTAGAGGTGCGAGCCAGATTTTTTTGGTTTGTTAATGCATTGAGCGCAGTAGATTTTCCTGCATTTGACCGACCGGCAAAGGCGATTTCAATACCGCTATCTTCCGGAATCGCACGAATATTGGGCGCGCTCGTAAGAAAGTGGGTTTTGTGATAATTCAGTTTAATTTCAGACATAATTTTTCCTTTGATATTGTGACGTAAAGCATACCATAGATCGTAATTTTGCTGAAATTGTGTAAAATAGTTTTGCTTAAGAATCTATTCACATAACAATAAAAATGACGACAAAACACCAATATACTTGGGTAAAAGCGAATGTTATTCATCCCGACCGCCCCGGTCGTTCTGATTATTTAAAACGTTTTCGTTATAATTTACGCAGCCTTTTGCATTGGCATTGGCATTGGATCAAACGATTTGAGGGCTTTATTAACCGGCATCCTGCCCTTATTCCGATATTGAATGAGCGTGTAAATTATGCCTATCCATTGGTGTCTCGTTTTTTAGATAAACGCTTTAGCGCATCTAAACGCTTTCAATGTATGTGTGATAACCTTCTGTTTTTACCTGAAAAACTAACCGCACTTTCTAAAGCATTATGGGAACAACCATTAAGTTTTGGTGAGGTTATCCCCGACTTTGAAATTACATTAAGTATGACGACACATCAACCGATGGAGGGGTATTGGGTGCTCGAACTGTGGCACAAACCTCAAAATGAATTGGTGTATTTGCTCACCTTCGCCAAACTTGAAAATGCCTTGCTTATTGCTGTTGTACAAGGGCCGAATTTTGAAGGCTCAAAAGAAATGGTGAAACACCTGACTAAATCTTGCCATGGTTTACGTCCGGCTTACTTGATGGTAGAAACGATGAAAGCCCTCACTAAGATTTTAGGTTTTAAAACATTACTTGGCATTCCTCAAAAATATTAAAATAAATCTCGCTTTATTCAATCGAAAAGCTATACCGTGAATTATGATGCCATTTTTTCAGAATCAGGCGGACAGCGAAAAGATTATTGGGTTTTACCTTTGGAAGAGAATAGAAATCTTGATGATGTGCCAAGTAAAAAACGTTCTATGTATCGGAAACGCTATGCTATGTTGGACGATTTGGCAAAATCTATGACGGAAAAATTGGGACTTTAAGAATAAAAAAGTGCGGTGAAATTTGACCGCACTTTTGCTTTTACACTCTTTAAGGATTATTTCCCCCTTAATTCCGCATCTTCTTTCGCCAATTCCAGGGAGCGTTTAGTTTAGTTTTTTGAGGTGCAGATTATAAAAGTGGCTTTTCTATTCTCAAGAAAATGTTTTATTTTGAACCAGCACCCCAATTAAAGCCCCAACCATAATATCTATCGCATTCTTTGTGATCATTATGAAAGGTAATTTCTTTACGCACAGACATCTGTCTTCCATTAAATTCAATGGATGCAATTGCACAAAATGTTCTCGGATCGGTTTGTCTGCCCATTTCCACCACAATATCCGGCTGTCCAGGCACTTTCACTGTAACAACAGCATCAGATTCTCCCCATTTTGCGATACCGTCATAAATAAAACAGTACACAATGATACGGCGGATAGCCTCTGCCCCATTGGGATTGACTAAAATATTTTCACCGGATTGGCTGCCCGAGCCTCTATCATCTCCACAATGCCAAATCCAAGGTGCTTGAGTATAGCAACCTTGACGGGTTCTCTGATTTTTCGCACCGCCCCGATTATGGGAAAATTGCAATCCGTCAATGACAGATGCCTCACCATTATTCAATTCATAGTAGCACCCCAAGTCTAAATCAATATCCTGATTTTTATTAAACAAATTAGCGAACAGCCCTGCATTTTTCTTTTGCGTCCAATTTAAATTAATCGTAATTTGTTCATTATTCTTTGAAAGATTGACTCGGTGAGAATCCCCAGATTTTTCTAACACCACTTTGCTCAGTGAAATTTTCGGTTTTTTCGTTACATCTATTGCCATTTTGTTTCTCCACAAAGAAAAATAGGTAATCACTTACCTATTTTTTCTGATTTAGATGCTGATACCGTAATTTCTTGCAAGAGCAGCTAATCCGCCGGCAAAACCTTGACCAACCGCACGGAATTTCCATTCGCCGTTATGACGATAAATTTCACCGAAAATCATCGCTGTTTCTGTTGAAGCATCTTCGGTTAAATCAAAACGGGCAATTTCTTGATTATTATCACCATTTACACAGCGAATAAATGCATTAGAAACTTGTCCAAAACTTTGTTTACGGCTTTCTGCATCATGAATTGTGACGGTTACCGCAATTTTATCAATGGTAGCTGGTAATTTATTCAAATGTACAATTAAACTTTCATCGTCCCCATCACCTTCACCGGTGCGGTTATCGCCAGTGTGTTCAATACTTCCGTCCGAAGCAACTAGATTATTATAGAAAATAAAATCGGAATCTGACCGCACTTTTCCATTAGATGTGAGTAAGAAAGCACTTCCGTCAAGGTCAAATTCTGCACCATCTGTTGAACGAGCGTCCCAGCCTAAACCAATGATTAATTTTGTTAAGCCTGGAGCGGATTTACTTAAACTAACGTTACCGCCTTTTGATAAAGATACTGACATTTTTGTTTCTCCTATGGGTTATGAAATAAATTTAACTACAGTTTTGGGTAGGATTACCCGCTTTACGATTTAATTCTTGTGCAGCTTGGCACGCAGAATAGGATTGCTTACCCGCACAATTTTGATTAAACCAGTTTGTCCATTGGTTCACTTGATTGGCTTTGCTGTTATATGCATCCACTTCATAACTGGAATACTGATTGGGATAAGTATTGTTTAATTCCTTTGCCAGCCATTCTGCTTTATTGTAAATTTCTACACATTGTTCCATTAATTGATCGCTAATTACTGGAACATGACCACTGGTACTTGACATTGGTGGCATAACATATTGTTGTGCTTTGAGAAAAAGAGAGCATAAAGATAAAAAAGTGATCAAGATGAATTTAGTCTTATACATATACCTAATCTCCTTAAATTTTATTTAATTTTCTGATTTATCTGGAAATACAAACGAAGCAATCACCCCTAACGCTAATACGCCTAATACAATAAATAAGCTGGTATTCGGGGAAATATGAATCCCCGTATCCCCGATGGCGTGATTCCAAGATTGAATGCCCATTTTGATGCCAATGAAAAATAAGAGAGCAATAATGGCTTTTTCGAGGTGTACTAAATATTTGGTTAATGCGGCAAGAATAAAATATAAGCTACGCAAACCGAGAATAGCGAAAATCATTGCGGCATAAACTAAGAGTGGTTCTTGTGTTACCGCAATCACCGCAGGCACAGAATCAAAAGCAAATGCCACATCAGAGGTTTCAATCGCCATTAGGCATAAAAAAGCTGGGGTGGCATAGCGTAAGCCTTTGCGTGTAATAGACGAGATCTGCTGAGTATTTAATTCAGCGTGTCTTATCATAAAACGCTCGCCAAATAACTTGGTATAGGTTGGAATCAATTTACCCGTCCAACGTACGCTCCAGTGGTTTGAATAGTCCTCAATTTCTTCATCATCATTATCCCCGGCGGTCAGCATTTTTACGGCACTCCAAATGACAAAAGCAGCAAAAATAAAGCCAACATAAGGGCTTGCAGCAAATAATCCTGCACCAATTACGACAAACACCGCACGGAAAATCAATGCTCCGATAATGCCCCAGTATAAGATTCGGTGTTGTAATTTCCCTGTAATCCCAAATGAAGCAAAAATCGCCATAAAGACCATTAAATTATCGACAGATAAACTTTTTTCCAAGACATAACCAGCAAGGTACAAACCTGCCCACTCTTTATCAAAACGCCCCCACAAATAACCATAAAATGCCAATGCCAGCCCAATCCAAAACAGAGACCAGAGAGACGCATCTTTGACCGTAATCTCTTTGCTGTTACGATGAGCAAAGAGATCCAAATAAACCGACAATGCAATCACCGCAAAGAAAATAATGACCGTTTCTAAGGGAAAACCGAATGTTCCTAAATTAAAATTGAAAGACGAAAGAAAATCAGACATACTGAACCCTATAAAAATGTAAACTTGCATAAAAAACAGATAAAACCTACAATCTATTCTAGTCTTTCGCGATGAATGAACCAGTAACGTAAACGGTGTAAAATTCTCTTTTTACGGTGTAGATTTACCAAGAAATGAGGTGTGTAATGGATTTGAAGGAAAAAATTAGGACAATGCGGGAAATCCGTAAATGGTCGCAGGAAGAAATGGCGGAAAAAATGAATATGTCGCTTAACGGCTATGCGCGCATTGAACGGGGAGAAACCAAGCTCAGTTTGGAAAAACTCGAACAAATTGCTAATATCTTCAATATGGATGCCCTAGAATTTATGCAAGCTGCAAATAGTGGTACTTATTTTATCCTAAATGAATCAGGGGATAATAATAACAGTGTAACTTATTATGGGAATAACGAATTAAGTGCCGTAGAAATAGAAAAATTAAAATTAATTATTCAAAATAAAGATAATCTTATTCTATTTAAAGATGAATTAATAAAAAGTAAAGATGAGCTATTAATACAGAAACAAAATGAAATTGAGTCGTTAAAAGAAATTATCTCATTATTGAAAAATGGAAAATAATTTGTTGGTCAATCCTAGATAACGAAATAAGCAAAATAGAATTTATAATTACATTGGTGCTAATAGTTATTTATTTAGGAGAAAATACTTTCTAAACGTTTTTTAGAAAAAATTCAAATAAGTCGAGAATATTGAGTTCACGCCTATAAAAACTGCACTCCAAAGGTTGAAATTTAGTTCAACCTTTGGAGTGCAGATCGATTTTTTATGCTATATCAGAATTTATAGTTTACTCCGAATCTTCCTTCGCCCATTCCAGTGAGCGTTTTACTGCTTTTTTCCAGCCTTTGTAGCGGCGTTCGCGTTTTTCATTATCGTTATCCGGAGTGAAAGTTCGCTCTACTCGTGCTTTATCGCGGAGTTCGTCCAAGTCTTTCCAAAAACCGGTGGCAAGCCCTGCCAGATAGGCTGCGCCTAATGCGGTCACTTCTTTCACTACTGGGCGTTCTACATTCACATCCAGAATATCCGCTTGGAATTGCATTAAGAAATTGTTATTTGTGGCACCGCCATCGACACGGAGATACTGTAAGCGTTCGCCGGAGTCGGATTGCATGGCCTCTAATACGTCACGGGTTTGATAGGCGATAGACTCAAGAGTAGCGCGAACAATGTGGTTACGATTTGCACCACGGGAAAGCCCGAAAATAGCGCCACGAGCATAAGGATCCCAATAAGGTGCACCTAAACCGGTGAAAGCAGGGACAACATAAACACCGTTGCTGTCCTGTACTTTTTGGGCAAAGTATTCGGAATCGAAACTATCGTGAACAATTTTGAGTTCATCCCGTAACCATTGAATAGAGGCACCGGCAATAAATACCGAGCCTTCTAATGCGTATTCCGGTTCGCCTTTCGCATTACAGGCGATGGTGGTAAGCAAGCCGTTTTTTGAGGTGATCGCTTTATCACCGGTGTGGAGCAACATAAAACAACCTGTACCGTAAGTGTTTTTTGCTTGTCCGGCATGCACACATAAGTGACCGTAAAGCGCAGCTTGTTGGTCACCGGCAATACCCGCT
The DNA here is from genome assembly GCA_001999425.1 of Rodentibacter genomosp. 2. Taxonomy (GTDB): domain Bacteria; phylum Pseudomonadota; class Gammaproteobacteria; order Enterobacterales; family Pasteurellaceae; genus Rodentibacter. Next base: position 16,718 of record MLHP01000019.1, read on the forward strand.
ACCGGAATACGTACACCGCCTTTACCGCCAATGTTGGTTTGACCGTAAATTTCAGAAGAATTACGCACTTCAGGCAACATGGAGCGTGGGATATTCAGGATTTCAAGCATCTTGTCATCCCACTGTTTGGTGTGAATATTAAATAACATCGTGCGTGAAGCGTTGGTGTAATCGGTTACGTGAACACGACCTTGAGTCAGTTTCCACACAAGCCACGTATCCACGGTACCGAATAATAATTCACCACGTTCTGCTTTTTCGCGCGCACCTTCTACATTGTCTAAAATCCATTTTACTTTGGTACCGGAGAAATAAGGATCGACCACCAATCCTGTTGTATGACGAATATAATCCTCGTAACCGTCTGCTTTCAGTTTATCGGTAATATCAGCAGTACGGCGACATTGCCAAACAATGGCGTTATAAACGGGTACACCAGTCGCTTTTTCCCACACAATCGTGGTTTCACGTTGGTTGGTGATACCAATCGCAGCGATTTCATCAGAGGTGATACCGGCTTTGGCAACGACTTCATTGAGCGTGGAGCTTTGTGTCGCCCAAATTTCCATTGGATTATGTTCTACCCAACCTGCACGTGGGTAAATTTGAGTAAATTCGCGTTGGGCAATTTCAACAATGTTGGCGTTATGATCCAATAGTACGGCTCGAGAGCTGGTCGTCCCCTGGTCTAAAGCAATAATGTATTTTTTGTCAGTCATGATAAAACTCCTTGATGATACGTTTTTTTATTGTAAACGAATGTTTTGAACTAAAAACGAACAAATTGCGCTCGTAAGCTAATTGAATTACCACCGAATTTAAATACCTATTTTGCAATTTTATGACAATGATCACAAAAAAATTTTCTTTTTCGATAGATTATGTGATCAAGTTCGCATTTCTAAAATTTAGTTGGAATACCTACTTGAAGAGTAGGGTTTTTAGAAGATAATAAGTGCGCTCACATTGAGTTTCTCAAGTTTGAAAAAATACGAACATAATTGCCTATCTGCGTTTCTTTTTAGGAATGCCTTCTTCAATCATTGTATGGAGATTCTCTTATGAACATTTATTTTGCTGAATTTTTCGGCACCGCACTTATGATTCTCTTAGGGAACGGCGTGGTTGCCAATGTTTGTCTTGATAAAACGAAAGGACAAAGTTCAGGTTGGATTGTGATTACGACTGCATGGGCGTTTGCGGTATATGTGGCAGTTGTCGTTGTTGGACCTTATAGTGGGGCGCATTTGAATCCTGCCGTTACTTTAGGACTTGCCGCAAAAGGTGCATTCGATTGGAGCTTAGTACCGGGTTACGTGATTGCTCAAGTTTTTGGTGGTATGGTGGGGGCATTGTTGGTTTATGTGATGTATCGTAGTCATTTTCTCGCCACAGAAAATGAAGGTTTAAAACGTGCTTGTTTCTGTACGGAACCTGCAATTCGTCATTATCCAAGCAACCTTGTGAGTGAAATTATCGGCACATTTGTCTTGATCTTTGTGATTTTCTACATCGTTGGGGCTGATATTACCTTGCCGGGGACAACAGAAGCGACGCCTATTGGCTTAGGCTCTATCGGCGCATTACCTGTGGCGATTCTCGTTTGGGCGATTGGTTTGAGTTTAGGGGGAACAACCGGCTATGCCATCAACCCGGCACGGGATTTCGGACCGCGTTTAACCTTAGGGCTTTTCCTCAGTCGCCAATTAAACACCAAACCGGATTGGGCATATTGTTGGGTACCGATTGTAGGGCCGATCATCGGGTCATTATTGGCAGCGGCTGTTTATGCAGTGGTGATGTAGCTAAGTCGAAAAACAGGTTGTAAAACAACCGCACTGTTCAAGCATAAAAAAGAACCCAATCTATAAAAGATTGGGTTCGTTCTTTTGTGCAGAAAAATTATTGTTTACCTTTCAAAAATTCAACGCCGGTATCAGGGAAATCTGTAAACACGCCTGTTGCACCGGCCTTATTCAGCAAGGCGTCATACATTTGATTCACATCGGTAAAAAATTCCGGTAGGGCATCTTTACGCACGGTATAAGGATGTAACTCCACATTATATTGTGCTAACTCTTTCACTAATGGCGTGTATTGAATATTACCGACTTTTGATTTTTCTTTATCAACTAACATATACCAACCCGGCCCTACGCCATCTGCATATTTCACTACTTCCGCCATTGCGCCCGGTTTGAACATCCAATCATAATCATAGTTCACCCATTTGCCTTGTGCATTTTTTTCTTCTGTTTCATGCCAATCGGTGTATGCCACTAATTGAACTAATTTCAAATCCATTCCCATTTTCGGCAGTAATTCGGTTTTGATGCGTTTTAACTCGTTGAAATCAAAGGTTTGCAAATAAACTCTATCGGTTTTTTTGTCATAACCATATTTTTTCAATACCTTGAGTGTTTCGGCAGCAATATCTTTACCGTTTTGGTGATGGAACCAAGGCGCTTTAATTTCAGGGTAAATACCCACTTTTTTACCGGTGGATTTTTCTAAACCTTGAATAAATTCAATTTCATCCTCAAAGGTGTGGATTTTGAAATGGGATTTCCAAAGTGGGAAGCGGTTCGGATAAACAGCAACTTGTTTATCCGCTTTGGTTTCAAAGTTTTCTGTCATATTCAAACTTTGAATTTCTTTTAAGGTGAAATCAATCACATAATAACGACCATCTTTGCGATGACGGTTCGGGAATTTTTTTGCCACATCGGTTAAACCGTCTAAAAAGTGGTCATGAATGACGATGAGACGACCATCTTTTGTCATGGCTAAATCTTGTTCTAAATAATCCGCTTGTTGACCGAAAGCGAGGGCTTTGGATTCCAGTGTATGCTCCGGTAAATAGCCACTTGCACCACGGTGGGCGATAATGATTTTTTCTGATTTCATATTACTTGCCATCATTGAAGATTGACTACTACAACCGGTTAATACGCCGGCAGCCAATAAAGAAAAGGCTACAGTTTTAAGTTTCATAACTATTTCTCCTTGAAGAAGTGCGGTTAGTTTTGGGATTGTTTTTCGTGAATGAATAATACTGAGTCAATATAATTCATTTATGTTAAAGATTTATTAAAGAAAAAAGGCGACTTAAGCATTTGCCTGTCGCCTTGTTTACACTAATTATTTTGTACCGTAGGTATCACCTAATTTCGCTTTGTGTTTACCTTCTTCAACCATTACATTGAAAAGTAATAACACCGCTAAGATACCACCGGCAATCATCACGTAGAAACCGCCATCCCAGCCATAGTATTCAGCCGCCCAACCTACTACCGCAGAGGCTGATACCGTACCGCCTAAATAACCGAATAAGCCGGTGAAGCCAGCTGCCGTACCTGCCGCTTTTTTCGGCGCAAGCTCAAGGGCGTGTAAACCGATTAACATCACCGGACCATAAATTAAGAAACCGATAGTTGTCATTAAAATGAAGTCGGTTAGTTGATATGGGTTTTGATACCATGCACTGTAGCTGGCAATCTCTGCTTCAGGCGTAGCCGGGTTTTTCCATAAAGCGACAACGGCAATAGTGGTTAATATCATAAAGATGAAACCGGTTAATCCTCGTTTGCCTTTGAAGACCTTATCCGATACCCAACCGCATAATAATGTACCCGGAATCGCCGCCAATTCATAAATGGTGTATGCCCATGCCGTACCTTTAATGTTGAAGTGCTTGACTTCACCTAAGTAAACCGGTGACCATTTCAACACACCGTAGCGGATTAAGTAAACGAACACGTTAGCAATAGCGATGTACCATAATAGTTTGTTTTTCAACACATAAGTCATAAAGATTTCTTTGGTAGAAAGCTCATGCTCGTAAGTTTTTTCGTTATAGTCGTCCGGATAGTCATTACGCCATTTTTCAACCGGCGGTAAGCCACAAGATTGTGGGGTATCTTTCATCACAAGATAAATTGGAATGGCGATGATCATTGCGGCAATACCCGGATAGTAAAGCGCTTGTTGCCATACATCTTTTGCCGTTGCTTCAACACCGTGTGTGCTGAAATAAATTGCACCGGCTAGAAGTACCATCGCACCCGGCACCATGCCGCCGAGGTTGTGTGCGGTATTCCAAATAGAAACAATGGTTCCACGTTCGGATTTAGACCACCAGTGAACCATAGTACGTCCGCATGGCGGCCAGCCCATTCCTTGAAACCAACCATTTAAAAAGATCATAATCCACATGATCACGATACCGGATGTAGCCCACGGGAATAAACCCATCATGGTCATACATAAACCGGATAATAATAAGCCGAATGGTAAGAATACTTTCGGGTTAGAACGATCCGAAAGCATCGCCATAAAGAATTTTGACAAACCGTAAGCTAAACCGGCAGCCGTACCGACAAGACCCAACTCCGCTTTGTTATACATACCGGCTTCAATTAAACCTTTTTGAGCCAAGTCAAAGTTTGCACGCACAAAATAATAGGCGGCATAACCAAAGAATATCCCTGCGAATACCTGCCAACGTAAGCGTTTATAGGTAGAATCAATTTTTTCCGCAGGAAGCTCCGCAATATGCGGTGCGGGTTTAAATGGTCCAAACATAATTTTTCTCCAACATTTGTAATTATGATTTTCCTTTCTGAATGAAAGAGCAACCTGCATAATAATAAAAAATAAAAAATAAGAAAGTTTTCAAATTCAGAAATGTGAAGTATCTCACAAAAAATGACATCAATATGAGCGAACGCGAAAATAATGTGATCTTTCTCACAAATATATTTTCTTTTTCGCTCAATATGTTGTTAATTTAGGCATTATTCTCTACAATCAAACGAAGTGGGTTTGTTTTTTATTATTTATTGTGGGATCTGGGGGTAAACATGGGATTATCACCTAATTTATATCGAGATGTTGGAGACTTTTCCTCCTTATCCACGGATGTGATTATCATCGGTGGTGGGGCGACCGGTGCGGGTATTGCACGTGATTGTGCGTTGCGTGGTATTAAGTGTATTTTGCTGGAGCGTCGGGATATTGCCACCGGTGCAACAGGGCGTAATCATGGTCTATTACATAGTGGTGCGCGTTATGCGGTGAACGATCAGGAATCGGCGGAAGAATGTATTAAAGAAAATCGTATCTTACGCAACATCGCACGTCACTGTGTGGATGAAACGGAGGGATTATTTATCACTTTACCTGAAGATTCCCTCGACTATCAAAAAACCTTCATTGAAAGCTGTACAAAATCCGGCATTGAGGCGGTTGCCATTGATCCTAAGCTTGCAAAAATTATGGAACCTTCCGTTAATCCTCATTTAGTGGGGGCAGTTGTGGTGCCGGACGGTTCTATTGATCCTTTTCGTTTAACTACGTCTAATATGGTGGATGCCGCAGAAAACGGTGCCAAAATCTTTACCTACTGCGAAGTAAAAAATCTTATTCGGGAAGGCGGAAAAGTCATTGGTGTGGATGTTTATGATCATAAAAACAAAATTAAACGCCAATTTTTTGCGCCGCTCGTTGTTAATGCCAGTGGGATCTGGGGGCAAGGGATTGCGGAATATGCCGATCTCAAAATTAAAATGTTTCCGGCAAAGGGCGCGTTACTCGTTATGGGGCATCGTATCAATAAAATGGTGATTAACCGCTGCCGTAAACCTGCTGACGCTGATATTCTCGTGCCGGGTGATACCATTTGTGTGATTGGGACAACTTCTAGCAGAATTCCTTATGATCAAATCGATAATATGCAGGTGACACCCGAAGAAGTGGATATTCTTTTCCGTGAAGGGGAAAAACTCGCACCAAGTTTACGGCATACCCGCGTGCTACGTGCTTATGCCGGCGTGCGCCCGTTAGTGGCAACGGATGACGACCCTTCCGGTCGAAATGTCAGTCGCGGTATTGTTTTGCTGGATCATGCGGAACGTGATGGTTTAGACGGTTTTATTACTATCACCGGCGGTAAATTGATGACCTATCGCTTAATGGCAGAATGGACAACGGATCTAGTTTGCAAAAAACTTAATAAAACCGCCCGTTGTGTGACGGCAGAACAACCGCTGCCGGGTTCAACGGAAAGTCGTCAAGAAACCAATCAAAAAGTCATTTCGTTACCGAGTACGATTCGTTATTCCGCCGTGTATCGCCACGGTTCTCGCGCTACCCGTTTGCTAGACAAAGCGCGTTTAGACCGTTCTATGGTATGTGAATGTGAAGCGGTTACTGCCGGAGAAGTACGCTATGCGGTAGATGAACTAGATGTTCACAATCTAGTGGATTTACGCCGCCGTACCCGAGTGGGGATGGGGACATGTCAAGCGGAACTTTGCGCCTGTCGTGCCGCGGGATTAATGAGCCGTTTTGAGGTTGCCACTCCGCGCCAATCGACCACCCAACTCAATGCGTTTATGGAAGAGCGTTGGCGTGGCATTGAACCCATTGCTTGGGGAGAGGCCATTCGGGAAGCTGAATTTACCTCTTGGATGTATGGTAGTGTATTGGGTTTGAATGATGTGAAACCGCTTGATGAACAAGCACAACAGGGGACGGATAGCAATGAATTTTGACGTAGTGATTATTGGTGGCGGTTTAGCCGGCTTAACCTGTGGTATCGCCCTTCAACAACATGGTAAGCAATGTGTGATTATCAATAACGGTCAAGCGGCAATGGATTTCGCCTCCGGTTCTTTTGATCTATTAAGCCGTATGCCGTCAGGAAGTGCGGTGGAAAATTTGCAAGAAAATTTAACCGCACTTTGCTCAACCTTACCATCACACCCATATAGTTTATTAGGGACAGAAAAAGTGATGGGCAAGGCTCGGGAGTTTGAAGTTTTGGCACAATCCCTCAATCTTGATTTAATTGGCTCCGCTGAAAAAAATCACTGGCGGGTAACCGGGCTTGGCAGTTTGCGTGGCACATGGCTTTCTCCGAATAGTGTTCCTACGGTCGAGGGTCATGAACCTTTTCCATATAAACATATTGCGGTGCTTGGTATTGAAGGCTATCACGATTTTCAGCCCCAGCTTTTGTCGGCGAATTTAGTGCTTAACCCACAGTTTGCTCATTGCGAGGTGTGCAGTGGTTTCTTGAATATCCCGCAATTAGACGAACTTCGTGAAAATTCACGGGAGTTTCGCAGTGTGAATATCGCACAACTTTTAGAACACAAATTGGCTTTTGATGATTTAGTAACAGAAATTGTGGAATCCGCACAAGGCGCAGACGCCGTATTTTTACCGGCTTGTTTTGGTCTAGAAAATCAAGAGTTTATGACCGCACTTCGCAAGGCAACAAAACTCGCCTTATTTGAATTACCGACCCTTCCGCCTTCGCTACTGGGTATGCGGCAACGTATTCAATTACGCCGCGAATTTGAATCCCTCGGGGGCCTAATGATGAATGGCGATAGTGCCGTAAAAGCACATTTTGACGGTAACCAAGTGCGTTGTGTGATGACTCGTTTACACAATGACGAAGAAATGATTGCCGATAATTTCGTGCTCGCATCAGGCAGTTTCTTCAGTAAGGGGTTAGTAGCGGAGTTCGATAAAATTTTTGAACCGGTATTTTATTCGGATATTACGGGAGCAAAAGGATTTGAGGCGAATGATCGCTTTAGCTGGACGGATCGTCGCTTTTCCAATCCTCAACCTTATCAATCAGCCGGTGTGGTGATTAACGAACATTGCCAAGTGCAAAAGAGCGGTCAATTTTTAACGAATTTATATGCCGTAGGGAATGTTATTGGCGGTTTTAATGCTTTAGCGCTTGGCTGTGGTTCCGGTGTGGCGGTGGTAACTGCCTTGGCGGTAGCGGAAGAAATTTTGGCGAAATAAGGAGGCGATATGAGTATGAATATTCAACGATTAATCGACAGTGCGAAACAGTCCCTTAACTCGCCGGTAAGCCATCAATATATTGATGAAAGTTTTGAAAGCTGTATTAAATGTACCGCCTGTACTGCCGTTTGTCCGGTTTCACGTAATAATCCGTTGTATCCCGGCCCGAAACAGTCGGGGCCTGATGGTGAGCGTTTACGTTTAAAATCTGCCGAACTTTATGACGAAGCCCTCAAATATTGCACCAACTGTAAACGTTGTGAAGTGGCTTGTCCGTCCGATGTAAAAATTGGTGATCTTATTGTTCGGGCGCGCAATAATCATCTGGCACAACAGAAGAAAACGTTGACGAACAAATTGCGCGATGCCATTTTGAGTAATACCGATATCATGGGCAAACTCAACACGCCTCTTGCGCCCATTGTGAATACGATCACCGGATTAAGCGCCACAAAATTTGTTCTTGAGAAAACCCTTAATATCAGCAAAAAAAGGACCCTACCAAAATATGCTTTTGGCACGTTCCGTAGCTGGTATATGAAAAATACGTTGGAAGAACAGAAAAAGTTTGAGCGCAAAGTGGCGTATTTTCACGGCTGTTATGTGAACTATAACAATCCCCAACTGGGCAAGGAATTTCTTAAAGTTTTCAATGCCATGGGGATCGGAGTGATGTTGTTGGAAAAAGAAAAATGCTGCGGTTTGCCTTTAACCGTGAACGGCTTTCCTGAACGTGCCCGTAGCATTGCCCGATTCAATACTGACTACATTGGCAAAATGGTGGATGAAAAGGGCTTAGAGGTAATTAGCGAAGCCTCAAGTTGTGCCCTAAATTTACGGGATGAATATCATCATATTTTAGGTATCGACAATGCCAAAGTACGCCCGCACATTCATATGGTGACCCCTTTCCTATATCGGCTTTTTAAAGAGGGCAAAACTTTACCCCTTAAGCCGCTTAAATTGCGGGTGGCGTATCATACGGCTTGTCATGTGGAGAAAGCCGGTTGGGTGCCTTACACCTTGGAAGTGTTGAAACAAATTCCGGGCTTGGAAATCATCATGTTACCGTCACAATGTTGCGGTATTGCCGGCACTTACGGCTTTAAAGCAGAAAATTACGACACCGCCCAATCTATCGGTAAGACCTTGTTTGATAATATCAATGAGGGCGGATTTGATTATGTCATTTCCGAATGCCAAACCTGTAAATGGCAAATTGATATGTCCTCCAATATCACCTGTATTCACCCCTTGACTTTACTTTGTATGTCGATGGAGGCATAGGAACCAAAAAAAGTGCGGTCAATTTTGACCGCACTTTTGACTTCTATCTTAAGCTTTCGCCAAAATCGCTTTATGTTCTTTAATCAACATTATAAAGGGTTGGGCAAATCGTTCTAATTTTATTGTGCCCACTCCGTTAATTTGCAGCATTTCAATATTAGAGGTCGGCATATATTGTGCCATCTCTTGTAGTGTTGCATCATTGAACACGATATAGGGTGGGATATTTTCCTTATCGGCAATTTGTTTACGTAAAAAGCGCAGACGGGCAAACAGATCTTTATCGTAATTAACCATTGTGCTTCGTTGCGGGTTATGAGCCATTTTACTGATCGCAGAAATACGCGGCATTGCAAGCTCCAGAGGCACTTCTCCTTTTAGCACAGGTTTGGCATTTTCTGTGAGTTGTAAGGTGGTGTTAAACTCTACGATCACCTGCTGTATAAAACCTAGGTGAATCAATTGGCGAATCACCGATTGCCAATGTTCCTTACTTTTATCTTTACCAATGCCATAAACGCTGAGTTTATCGTGTTGACGTTCGAGGATTTTCTGATTTTGCATGCCTCGTAATACCCCAATCACATATTGTGCCCCAAAACATTGCCCTACACGGTAAATGGCGGACATCACTTTTTGTGCATCCATTAAACCGTCATATTTTTTCGGCGGATCCAAACAAATATCGCAGTTATTGCACGGCGTTTGGCGATGTTCACCGAAATAATTAAGCAAAACCAAACGACGACAAGTTTGGCTTTCGGCAAATTCACCGATAGCTTCTAGTTTATGTTGCTCAATTTGTCGTTGGGGTGTTTCCGGTTTCTCAAGTAAGATTTTTTGTAACCAAGCATAGTCTGCCGGTTCATAAAATAATACGGCTTCTGCGGGTAAGTCATCTCGTCCTGCACGCCCGGTTTCTTGATAGTAAGATTCAATGCTGCGAGGTAAATCAAAATGTGCCACGAAACGGACATTGGATTTATTGATTCCCATACCAAAGGCAATGGTCGCCACCACTACTTGCACATTATCACGTTGAAAATCCTGTTGTACTCGTTCGCGCTGTGCCGTTTCCATTCCGGCGTGGTAAGCTACAGCGGATATCCCCTTATTGCGTAAACTTTCCGCTATTCGTTCGACTTTATTACGGCTGTTACAATAAATAATACCGCTTTTGCCTTTTTGATCTAACACGAAACGAGCTAGTTGCTCCATGGGTTTAAATTTTTCTTCCAGTGTATAGCGAATATTCGGACGATCAAAACTACCAATATATTTGTACGGATTTTGCAGTTTAAGATGGGTGAGAATATCTTGCCGTGTGGCATGATCCGCCGTTGCCGTTAATGCCATAATCGGGGCATTCGGAAAACTGGATTTTAACCCGCCAAGCTGTGTATATTCGAGGCGGAAATCATGCCCCCATTGGGAAATACAATGCGCCTCATCAATGGCGATAAAACTAACTTGGCAATAGGAAATTAGCTGAAAAAAGCTGTTTGTCATCACCTTTTCCGGGGAAATATAAAGGAGTTTGAGGTTTCCGGAAATGAGCTTATTTTGTACCAGCTGTTGCTGTTCAAGTGTTTGACTGGAGTTAAGAAACGCGGCTTCAATACCGTTAGCCTGTAATTGATCCACCTGATCTTTCATCAAGGAAATGAGAGGGGAGATCACCAACGTAAGTCCATCGAAACAGAGCGCAGGAATTTGATAACAAAGTGATTTACCGTTTCCCGTTGCCATTACGACCAGCGTATCTTGCCCATTTAGTGCGGCATTAATGACTTCTTCCTGCCCTTTGCGAAAAGATTGGTAGCCGAATACTGAGTTCAACACGGAAAGTGCGGTTGATTTTTCAAAGGTTTTCGGTGAAAGAGAAGGTGTGCTCATTTTAGAATCGAACGGTTTCACCATGAGCCGCACAGGCTTCCGCTAAACTATCCCAAAATCGTTGTCCGTCATTAGACATCCACTCGCCATTTTTGAAGGCAAAATGAAAACCGCCTAATTTACTAGCAAGCCAAAGTTCAAGCAATGGTTCCTGTTTATTGATGACAATTTGTGTGCGATTATCAAAGGTCATGGTAAAGACAGCGCCTTGGGTTTCGCAATCTACATCCGCACCTTGTTGTTCTAATTGTTCTTCAATTTTTTGCCAAATTTGTTCAATATTTTGATGAAATTCTGCTACATTCATAAAGTTTTTCCTTTCAAATCTGATAGAATGCGGCAGATTATAAAGCCTTTTGCCCCCTTGTAAAAGGCAGATTTAACGATGAGTGAGAGAGGAAAAATGAAAAAATTACTGTCAATTTTAGTATTAAGTGCAGTTTGTGTGTTAGCAACCGGTTGTGGGGTGAAAGGCCCATTGTATTTTCCGGAAAAAGATCAAACCCAACAAAACCAATAATTGGTGAGACTGAGACATAATATGAATTTTTTCCAATATCAAAATAACCAACTCTACGCAGAGCAACTGCCGGTACAACAACTCGCCGAACAGTTTGGTACTCCACTTTATATCTATTCCCGTGCGACACTGGAACGTCATTGGCATGCGTTTAACGATGCGTTAGGTTCACATCCCCATTTAATTTGTTTTGCCGTGAAATCCTGTTCCAATATTGGTGTATTAAGTGTAATGGCGAAATTAGGTTCAGGTTTTGATATTGTATCGCAAGGCGAATTAGAACGTGTGTTGGCAGCCGGTGGTGAAGCATCGAAGATTGTATTTTCCGGTGTGGCAAAATCCCGTGAAGAAATTATGCGAGCATTAGAAGTAGGCATTCGTTGCTTTAATGTTGAGTCGGTTTCCGAACTTAACCACATCAATCTCATTGCTGGTGAAATGGGTAAAATTGCGCCTATTTCCTTGCGTGTGAATCCGGATGTGGATGCTCATACCCACCCTTACATTTCTACCGGATTAAAAGAAAACAAATTCGGTATAAGCGTAGATGAAGCGTATGAAGTTTATCAATTGGCGGCAAGTTTACCGAATGTAAAAATTACCGGAATGGATTGCCATATCGGTTCTCAACTTACCGAATTACAACCGTTTTTGGACGCGACAGATCGCCTCATTGTGTTAATGGAACAACTCAAACAAGATAGCATTGCCTTGAAACATTTGGACTTAGGCGGCGGTTTAGGGGTGACTTATACCAATGAAAATCCACCTCATCCCAGTGAGTATGCCAAAGCCTTGTTGGAAAAATTAAAGGATTATCAGGATCTTGAAATTATTCTTGAACCAGGGCGGGCAATCACCGCCAATGCAGGCATTTTAGTGGCAAAAATCCAGTATTTGAAAAGTAACGAAAGCCGCAATTTTGCCATCACAGATGCCGGTATGAACGATATGATTCGCCCTGCTTTATACGAGGCTTATATGAATATCGTGGAAATTGACCGCACTTTAGGGCGTGAAAAAGCGATTTACGATGTGGTCGGGCCGGTATGCGAAACCTCGGATTTTTTAGGCAAACAGCGAGAACTCGCCATTGCCGAGGGAGATTATATTGCACAATGTTCTGCTGGTGCTTATGGCGCAAGTATGTCTTCCAACTACAATTCCCGCCCGCGTACAGCTGAAGTGTTAGTGGATGGTGATAAAGTGCATTTAATCCGCCGCCGTGAAGGTTTGCAAGAGCTTTGGGCGTTGGAATCCGTTATCTAATATTCTTTTAAAAAGAAAGTGCGGTTGAAAAATAAATAGATTTTCAGCCGCACTTTTTTATAAGAGAGATTCGTTTATCCTAACCTTATTTAACAATATCTCCTTTAAGAGCTACGCCGCTAATAATATTTCCTGCATGACATTCGTATTCCGTACGACTTTTAAAGGTATTCTTTTTATAGTAACTCACAATATTTCCAACCTTTTTCGCACCTTTTGATGCGGCTTTATCTTGCAACTGTTTTGCAGCAGATAAAAATGCCCACTGGCATGCTTTCTCATCACTTTTATTTGCCGCATTTGTTTTTTTATTTGTTACTGAGTTTGCGATCAGTACTTTACCCGGTGCCGGTGTACCAAAATAAAGTTTGATGTTTGGATTAAGTACCTCTCCAGCCTCTGGTGATTTTAATGCTTGACTAATGGATAAATGGTGGGTTGTATCACGTGGAGCGCAGGCTGCTATTGCTAAAGTTGATACAATAATGCCAAGTTTTGCACTTAGTTTCATAGGGAGTTCTCCAAGATAATGAGTTGAAACGGGATCTTTATTTCAGATCGAAATGAAGTATAACATTTTTATTCTAATTTAAAATTATCTACATTGCGTTCAATGAATTAGCTAGGTAGAATTAGCTGGCTTTAAGGATTTAAATTGGAAAAGGATAGAGGATGAAAAACATTATTTTAGGATTAATGGCATTTGGTTTAGTCGCATGTTCTGCAGGTGGGGTTGATGAAGGTAGTTTAAAACCTGTGAATCGTGCTTTGAATGTAAAACATGTTTGTGTAAAAGGTAGTACACGTGGTGCACCGGATCAATTTGTTGCAAATTTAAAAACGAGTCTGAAAAAGAAAAATATTACCTCTGAATCAATTGCTAGTGCCAGTGATGCGAAGTGTGATTATATCTTAGCCTTTGGCGTAAAAGGTAACCGTAACATTGTGGCAAAAGCAAAACTGCGTTTAATGGAAGTTAAAAATCAAAGTGAAGTTGGTTTTGTTCTTTATGCTCGTAAAGGTGATGAAAAAGATCGTGTTGCTGAAGTAGGTTTGCAAGGTCAAACTGATACTATGATTGGTCAATTATTCAAAGATTATTAATCATGCCGATCTGCCGCTTTTCATTTAATATTAAAAACTGGGCAATGGTTTGTTCTAAAAAATTAGAAGCAGACGATTGGAAAAGAGGAGAAGTTTTTTGGCAAGAAAATGCGGTTAATTTTGCAGACGTTTCTCCTAAACTTGCTTTTTTACCTCCGTTAAAGCGTCGCCGATTAAGCCCGGCCGCTCGTTTGTTTTTTGAATCGGCGTGGGAGTTATTAGGCGAAAATAAAAACATTCCGGTAGTTTATGCCTCTTCAAATGGGGAAATTAATCGTAATTTTGATCTTTGGCATAGTTTATTGACAGAAGGAGATGTTTCACCCACCTCCTTTAGTCTCTCGGTGCATAATGCTTTGGTTGGGCAGTGGTCTGAACTTAGTGGGGTAAAAGCAGAAATCACCGCATTGACCGCTCAACAAGATAATTTAGAGATCGCCTTGTTAGAAGCCTATTTGTTATTAAATGAAGGAATGAATCAAGTATTGGTTGTTGTGGCGGAATCGCCTTTAGAAGATTCATACAATGCGTCGCCTATTTATCGTCAACCTTTTTCTTATGCGTTAAGTTTATTAGTCGAAAAAGGGGGGGATTACACATTGGCGTTAGACGAGAGCGAGGGGGATCCTTCAGGCTTCGATAATGCATTAACTTGGGTGAAAAATCAGTACTTGAGTATTAAAGAATGGAAAACGAAAAGTAGCGCAAAAGGAAGTTGGCAATGGAGAAAAAATTAGATTGGAGCCGACGTTTTATTGCCACGGCGTTAGGTTTTCTTGTTTGGGGGGTAGCCGGTACCTTATTGCAGCTCTATCTCTATCCTTATGCTAAAAATCACAAAAAAAATAGTTTGGCTACCCAATTCAAGATTCGTCGTCTAGTCAGTAAAATTTGGGCATATTTCATTCGATATTTAACCATTTCGGGTGTTCTTGAGGTGAAATATCAAGGTTTTGAACGTTTGGGACGTCAGGGACAATTGGTGTTAGTAAATCACCCGTCGTTACTTGATGTGGTATTGATTCTCGCTAAAGCCTCAGAACTGAATTGTATTGTAAAGAAAGAATTACTGAATAATCCTACAATGAGAAACCAAATTTTAGCGTGCGGTTTTTTACCCAATACCGAATCATTGGAACTTCTAGAAGAATGTGATGAAGTGCTGAAAAAACAAGCTCTTTTACTTTTCCCTGAGGGTACAAGAACCGGATGGGATGGTGAAGTTAAACTCAATCGTGGTGCCGTATCTATTGGTTTGCGTAGTGCAAATGTTATTACTCCAATAGTTATTAGAATGAATCCGTTGAATTTTAAAAAAGGGCAACCTTGGTATCAGCTGCCGAAAAAACGTATTCAATATGAACTCATTGTGGGAGAAGACATCAACCCGAAGGGTTGGTTGGCAGAAAAGCCGTTGCCGATTGCTTCTCGCCGATTAACCGAATATTTACAACATTATTTTAACTCTCAAACTAAGGATGATGAAAATGACACTCGAACAACAACTTAAACAACTAATTATTGATAGTCTCGCACTGGAAGATGTTTCTGTAGATGATATTGAAGATAATACGGTATTATTTTCTGATGAGGGTTTAGGGCTTGATTCGGTAGATGCGCTTGAATTAGGTTTGGCGGTGCAAAAAACATTTGGTTTACAGTTGGATAGCGAACAAAATCAATTACGTGAACATTTTGAAAGTGTCGCAACATTGGCACAATTTATTCGTAGTAAAAAAGGGGAAGTGTGATTGTGACTGAACAAGAAATCAGAGATTTACTCAGCGAAGCGCTTCAATCGCTGTTTGAAATTGAACCGGAGCGAATTAAACCGGAAACCAATCTTTACGAAGAATTGGAGATTGATAGCATTGATGCTATTGACTTGATTGATCATATCAAACGAAAAACGGGACATAAATTACAGGCGGAAGATTTTCGCAATGTGCGTACCGTAGATGATGTGGTGCAAGCAGTGTTAAAACAACAAAATTCTGTGTAATGTTAGCCTATCTACCTTCCGATCTCGTTGCTAATCAACCGGCTTGGACTTATGCGGATTTTGAGCAACGAGCCTTTCAAATTTCTGCGGAGCTCAGCACCCGCCAATTTCATTCTATTGCTGTTTGGATGGAAGATGGTGCTAAGTTGGCTTGCCTATTACTTGGCGCATGGCATGCTAATGTTCGTGTATTATTTCCATCTAATTTTACCGAAGAAAGTATTCAATGGGTCAATCAATACGCTCAATGTTGGATTACCGATCGCGAAGTGGAATTAGAGAACGCCTTTCAATTTGATGAATTTGCGTCACTCCCTTTTCAAAAAACTACGCACAATCGACCGCTCTTTGATTTCAACAATCAAACCGAAATTTGGTTAAAAACCTCAGGTAGTACGGGGGAGGCAAAAACCATTGTTAAAACCGCACAGCAAATGTGGCTTGGTGCGAATGTGCTTGCACAAACCTTACCTTTTGCGAATGGCAATGCCACAACGGTGATTAGCACCGTGAGTATCCAGCATATTTACGGTTTAACCGTACATATTATGATGGCATTGGTCAAGGGTTGGCGGATTGGACGTATTCAACAGTTTTATCCGGAATGTATTTTTGTACAAGCGAAGCAATGCAAATCGGCTGTGGTGGTGAGTAGTCCGTCAATGTTAGCAAGTATGGAATGGCGACAAGCTAAATTGCCACAAAGTGTGATTGGTATTATTTCGTCGGGCGGCATGTTGGCGGAAGATTTATCGCAAACTATCCGCCATTATGTTCCGCTTGTTGAAATTTACGGCAGTACCGAGACAGGGCCAATCGCTATCCGTGAAGATATCGGCTTATGGCAATCTTTACCTGAAAGTCAATTAGGCACCAATGAGCAAGGGGAATTATGGATTGAGGGAAGTTGGCTTTCCCAACGAGAACAAACCGCTGATGTCGTAAAATTTGAAAATGATGGTTTTCTCTTACTGGGGCGTTCTGATCGTATTGTAAAAATTGGTGATAAACGTATTTCTTTGATTAGCGTAGAAAATACATTAACTCAGCACAACTGGGTAAGTGATTGCTATATTGCGAAACATCCGGAACAAAAACGCTTAGCGTCTTGGGTCGAATTGAACCGAGAGGGCGTTGCATTTTTACGTGAAAAAGGTCATCGGGCATTGGTTCAGGTTTTAAAAACATATCTTAAATATTCTCAGGAAGAGGCTGCAATTCCACGTTTTTGGCGTTTTACCGATGCTTTGCTTCGTAATACTCAATCAAAAATAAACAAACAGCAATTTAACCGCACTTTCTTGGAGGATTGTAAGGAACCTATTTGGCTGGAAGAAAAACGTGAAGGCAATACATTTCAAGCTATGGGTAAAGTACCGTTAGATTTGGTTTACTTAAAAGATCATTTTGCTGAATTTCCACTTGTACCCGGGGTAGTAGAATTACAATGGGTCTTTGAGCAAATGATAAAATTGGTGCCGCAGCACTACACTTGTTCACACATTGATAAATTAAAGTTCCAAAAATTTCTTTGCCCGGCAGATCAATTTATATTAAACCTCAAATGGGATGAAGCCAAAGGCAAGGTCGTTTTCCAACTCACTACTGAAAATGAGGTATGCTGTAGTGGCGTGGCAATGCTGGTAAACTAGGTGGTTTTGATGAAAGCCATTGTCAATTTAGTTTTATTTTTTGCTAGTCTTGCTTATCCGATTTATTGGTTATGGGGTGAAAATCTGCAGGTTTTGGCTTTGCTGCCTTTTATTATCGGCTTTTTTTGGGGATTAAAAGGGATTTATGAACAAGCCTTTATGCGGTATTTCTCGTGGGGTATTGCTGGATTACTGATGATTGTCGGTATCACCCGTACCAACGAGATGATGTATGGTTATCCCATTATGATAAACGGCTTGATGTTGGTTATTTTCGGTGCGAGTTTATGGCAAAAACAAACAATCATTGAACGTTTTGCCCGTATGCAAACCCCGAACCTAAGCGCATATGGTGTGCGTTATACCCGTAAAGTTACCCAGATTTGGTGCGGCTTTTTTATCTTCAATATTGTTGTCTCAGGTATTACGATTTATTTCAATTTACTTGATTATTGGGCATTATATAACGGTTTCATTTCGTATTTTTTAATGGGCATATTGATGGCGGGAGAATGGATTGTCCGTCAATATATGAAGAAACATTATGAAAAATAATTTTACTCCTAACACATTAATTGCATTAAACCCAGAGTGGAAATGGCAAGATTTTGCCGAACGTTCACAACAAATTACCGCACAACTCAAACAAGATAATGTACATTCGGTGGCATTTTGGTTTGATGATGCTGCCAGTTTTGCTTGTGCTATGTTGGCTTGTTTTAATGCCAATGTTCGAATTTTACTTCCCCCTAATTTATTACCGGAAAACCAGCAGTGGATCGCCGAGCATAGTGATTTTTTATTTGATGACAAACGGTTTGAAACTTACGGGATTTTGCAGAAAGTTCGCGAAAATCGACCGCTCTTTGATGAAAAAAATCAAACGGAAATTTGGTTAAAGACTTCAGGGAGCAGTGGCGAACCCAAAATCCTATGTAAAACGGCACAGCAAATGTGGATTGAATCACAAGCGATTGTCTCTTCCATTCCATTTAACACGCCGGATTTTCATATTGTTTCAAGTGTTTCCGCACAGCATCATTATGGATTGTCTTATCGCATTATGTTGCCGTTAGCGATGGGCTGGACAATAGGTCGCCAACAGTTGCCTTATCCTGAATATATGATAGCGGATAGTCTATATGCCAAAAAATGTCTTTGGATCAGCAGCCCCGCTTTATTAAACCACTTAAATATGGCTGACTCACGTTTTGCAGACTTTAACCTTGGCGGCATCATTTCAGCAGGCGGCGTATTGCCTGTTCACATAGGCAATGCTTTACGGGAAAAACTCAACACAACCGTAGTGGAATGTTATGGTAGCACGGAAACCGGGGCGATTGCGTTTCGGGCTGACGACGGGCTTTGGAGCCCAACCCCACTTACTCAAGTAGGATTGAATGAACAAGGTGCATTGTGGGTGGATTCCCAATGGCTTAATCAGTGGGAACAAACAGCTGATGCGGCAGAATTTTACGGCGAACAATTTAAACTACTGGGGCGGATTGATCGTGTTGTTAAGTTTGGAGATAAGCGAATTTCACTCGTCAATATCGAGCAGCATTTACTACAACAACCTTTGGTCGCAGATTGCTACATTGCCCCACACCCGAAGAAAGCACGCCCTGCCGCCTGGGTAGCCTTAACGGAGGAGGGGATTCATGCGTATCATCAACAAGGGAGAACAGCATTGATTGAACAACTTCGTCATTTTCTAATGCAATCGCAAGAAATGGCGGGTATTCCTCGGTTTTGGCGTTTCACTCAACAGCTGCCACGCAATAGTCAATCTAAAATCAGTCGTGTGGATTTTAACCAGGTTTTTCTCACCGGACAGGACGATAACTTGTAATGTATAAGGTAATAGCAGTAATCCCTCACTACAATCACTCAGGCACAATTTGCAATGTAGTTCAACAGTTTTTAGACCTCGGCTTACCTGTATTGGTCGTGGATGATGGTTCGACGCTCGAACATCAAGCAACCTTACAAGCCTTGCAAAACCAACAAGATGTTTCTGTTTATTTTCGTTCACAAAATGGCGGGAAAGGGGCGGCAATGAAAAGCGGTTTCAAGCGTGCCGTAAAAATGGGATTTGATTATGTCGTCCAAGTTGATGCCGATGGGCAGCATAATCTTGCAGATGTAAAAATAATGCTGGAAAAAATGCAAAAAAATCCAACCGCACTTATTTGTGGACGCCCGATTTACAGCGATGATGCGCCCAAATCCCGCCTTTACGGACGTAAAATTACGAATTTTTGGAATGTCATTCATACCCACTCTTTTGATATTAAAGACGGGATGTGTGGTTTTCGCCTTTACCCGCTCAAGACTTTGCAAAATTTACTAAAAAATGAACCGATTGGAGATAGAATGGATTTCGATATTGAAATTCTGATTAAAGCTCATTGGTATCAAATCCCACTTATTTGGGTGGATACGCCGGTGCGTTATGAGCAGGGCGGCGTATCACATTTTCGGGCGTGGGCAGATAATTGGCTGATTAGCAAAATGCATACCAAACTTTTCTTTGGTATGTTAGCCCGTTGGTTTACAGGAAAACCTTTATGAGTGCGCAACACTCGCAGCACTGGGCTAGGCAGCAGGAGCGAGGTAATCATTTTGTCTTAAATCTTACCCGCTTAATTGTGCAGTATTTACCGCTATTTGCTATTCGTATCGTGACCTTTTTTGTGGTGTGTTATTTCTTTGCCACAGCAAAAAACGCCCGTAAAAATATCCGCACTTACCAATATAATCTTAGCCGGAGTTATCCAAAGGTAAAACTCCCTACATTCTCAGTTTTTCGACAATTTTTAGCCTTTGGTGAATCGATTACCGATCGCTTTGCGGTATGGCAGCATAAAATGACTTATAAGGATTTAACTGTTGATGATGAGGATAACCTTTATCAAGATATTCGTGAAAGCCGATTGCATCGCGGACAATTACTCGTTTGTTCCCATTTCGGTAACATTGAAGTGTGCCGTTCTTTAGCTGACGATGGACATCACCCAAATTTTCGCTTGAATGTATTAGTACATAGTCGCCACGCAGAAGCCTTTAATCGAGCGTTGGTGAAAGCGGGAGCAAGTGAGTTATCACTGATTCAAGTGGAGGATTTGGATGCTGCAAAAATGTTAGAGTTGCACAAACGTTTGGAAGATGGCGAGTGGATTGCTATTGCGGCAGATCGTATTCCGGTGCGGGGCGATAAAATGGCAAAAATTAATTTTCTCGGGCAAGAAGCCGACTTTCCGCAAGGGGCATGGTTCTTAGCCTCACTGTTAAAAGCCCCGATTAACACCGTCTTTTGTTTAAAAGAACAAGGGCGTTACCGTTTGAAATTACGCCGTTTTTGCCCGCAAATTACGGGGCGTGGAAAAGTGCGAGAAGAAAACATTCGCCAAGCTATGCAACAATATGCCGATTGCCTTGCCAAAGAATGTGAAGCCAACCCGCTTCTTTGGTTTAATTTTTACGATTTCTGGAAAAAATCCGAATGAAAAAACACATTTTCTGCCACCACACTTCTGAATACGACATTCAATTTTTCGATGTGGATTCGATGGATATTATGTGGCACGGACATTACGTCAAATATTTAGAAATGGCCCGTTGTGCATTCTTGGAAGAAATTCATTACACCTACGATGTGATGAAAAAGCAAGGTTACGCTTGGCCGATTGTGCAGTTGAACGTGAAATATGTTCGTCCTGCCTTATTTCGCCAAAAAATCCGTATTGAGCTGAACCTAGTTGAATATGAGAGCAGTCTTCGCATTGATTATGTCATCCGCGATGCCCTTTCAGGAAAAAAACTCACCACTGCGAGTACCACTCAAGTAGCAGTGGAAATCGCAAGCGGAGAAATGCAATTCCAAACGCCGATCTGTTGGCGAAGTGCGGTTGAAAATCACCCGAGTTTTAAAGTGGAGCAAAGATGATGAAGAAAATCATTTTTCTCTTGGGATTATTGATTAGCACTTGGTCGTATGGTTTTTCAGAGCAAGATTTAATCAGTCAGCTGCAAAAACCACAAAGTGTACAAGGCGATTTTGTGCAAGAACGCCATCTTAAAGCTCTCAGTCGCCCGATTATAACTGAAGGGGAATTTACGCTTGTGGCAAATAAAGGGTTGTTATGGCAAATGGAAAAACCCTTCCCCATCCAACTTCGAGTGACCGAAAAGGGCATTATGCAGTGGAACGGTAAGCAATGGATCAATAATGGCAAATTAGGGCAAGCAGAGCAAATCCGACTTTTTTTAGGCTTACTTTCGGGGGATGTGAATGGGTTGAAGACGCAGTTTAAACTGGCATTAAGCGGTACGACAAAGCAGTGGAAAGCTACACTAACGCCAGATTCCCTATTGATGAAACAGATTTTTAATCAAATCATTATTCAAGGTGATGAAGTAGTGAAAATGATTCAGCTTGATGAAACTCAGGGCGATAGAACTGACATCACGTTTAAAAATAATCGAATTAATCAGCCT
Organism: Rodentibacter genomosp. 2; assembly: GCA_001999425.1. Classification (GTDB taxonomy): domain Bacteria; phylum Pseudomonadota; class Gammaproteobacteria; order Enterobacterales; family Pasteurellaceae; genus Rodentibacter. Next base: position 38,778 of record MLHP01000019.1, read on the forward strand.
TTGGCAGATTTTGTGCGTCAGGCATTAGAATAATTTGCAAATTTAATGAAAAAATCAACCGCTCTTTCTGTTCTTTCAACTTTTTTGTTATTTGCTGTTTGTGGCTTGTTTACCTTTCTCGTTTGTCAAGGAAACTGGCTGCAAACAGATCTGCGAACCTTGTTGCCTGAAGAGCAAAGTTGGCAGCCCATTCAAATTCAAGCCGATCAAAAACAAGAAACCCGTTTTAACCAACAGCTAATTGCAATGGTTGGTCATCAAGATGCAGAGCAAGCCTTTCAGTTAGCGACAGAGATTGTCCGACAATGGCAAGCAAGTGATCTATTTTCACAAATTAATGACAACATCCAACCCGATTTACCCGCTTTACAACAAGAACTCAATTTATTGAAGTTTGCCACCTTGCCAGCCCCAGTACGTAAGCAGTTGGTTGAACAACCTGAAACTTATTTTCAGCATTACGCCGAGCAGATCCTAAACCCATTCGAGAAAGCAAATTTATTGCCATTAGAACAAGATTGGCTGGGCTTTGGGCGCTTTGTGTTTAACTCGTCAGCTATTGCAATGCAGTGGAATATGGATAACGGTATGCTTTACACCGAGCAAGATGGCATGACTTGGGTGCTATTGCGTGGCGAATTGGCTCAAGCTGAAACAATAAAACCTGTCCACGCCTTATTAGATGTGGTGGGCGAAAATCGCCTCTTAGCAGAAGCAAAACAAGCCACATTTTTAGTAACCGGTGCAGCCCTATTTGCGGCAGATAGCAAACAAAAAGCAGAAACCGAAAGCAGCGTTATGAGTGTATTAGGCATTTCTTTAACACTGATGTTATTGCTATTTGTATTCCGAACATGGCTGATTGTATGGTTATTTTTACCGATCTTAGTCGGTATGCTAAGTGGGTTATGCGGGGTGATTTTAGGTTTTGGTCAGGTGCATATTCTCACTATTGTAATTGGTACGAGCCTTGTGGGCGTACTCATTGATTTCCCATTGCACTGGCTTGCCTCTTCCTTGTTTGCGTCGAATTGGCAAGGGACGCAGGCAATGCGTTCGCTACGTTTTACCTTTTTGATGAGTTTACTGATTACCTTTGTAGGTTATGCATTGCTTGGTTTTACCCATTTACCGATTTTAAAACAAACGGCATTATTTTCGATGGTGGCATTAGTCGGGGCGGTTTTAACGACAATATTTATCTTGCCAAACTTATTCCGGCATTGGCAGGTAGCTTGCCCTTCATTATTTTTGAGCAAAGTGCGGTCAATTTTAGATCGATTTTTTACCCAGCCTTTCCATAAAATTACCGTGTTGATTTTGGCGCTTTTTACCGCCGCAGGCATTTACCAAACTCAATGGCAAGACGATATTCGTCAATGGGTTGCTTTACCGGATGAGATGTTGAAGGAAGCCCAACAAATTGCTCAATTAACGGGGGTTAACTTAAGTAGCCAATACTTGTTAGTGATCGCCCCCGATGATGAAAAACTGTTGCAAAAAGAGAGTGAACTTACAGAACAGTTACTCCAGAAAGGCATTGCATTTCAAGCTGTTTCGCAATGGCTAATGCCAAAAGCACAGCAACAAGCATGGGGAGAAAGACTAAGTCAATTACCACCGAAAAGTTATGCGGTTATGGAACAAATTGGGGTGTCGGTTAGTGAGATCCGACAAGCCATTCACCAGTTAAAAACAACTAAAACGGTATCTTTAAACGAAGCGTTACAAACACAGATAGGGCAAGGCTGGCAAGAATTTTATTTAGGCAAGCTGGAAGATAATCAGGTAGCAAGTCTTGTTCGGGTAAACTTGCAAGCGGGTCAATCAGCCGAACAATTTGCTAATGGCAAAGATATTTTTTGGCAAGACAAACGCGCTCACTTAAATGCATCTTTTGAACATACCCGCAATCAAGCAGCATGGTTGAAGCTGCTTTCTTTTGTTTTGGCTGGCATTTTATTGTGGCGGTTTTGGGGGATAAAACGTGGTGTGATGATGTTGTTGCCACCACTACTTGCCATTGTAATGACGATTGCTATTTTCGGTTGGCTCGGTTTGCCAATAGGATTGTTTTCTCTATTCGGTCTGTTGCTTGTTTCCGCCATTGGTGTGGATTACACCGCCTATATGCAAACTGCTCAAGAACCTTTATCTAATAAGCGGATTGCGATATTATTAGCCGCACTTACTACATTAATTTCTTTTATGTTATTGGGGATTAGTTCTACCCCTGCGGTGGCGATATTTGGGTTAAGCGTCAGTATCGGCGTATTGTTTAGCGTAGCAATCACATTTAAATTATTTCGTTAAATTTGGAGAATTATCTATGGCGTTATTTGATGTCGCAATTATTGGCGCAGGTCCGTCCGGTTCGGTTGCTGCCGCCTTATTGCACAAACAAGGCTTAAAGGTTTGTGTGATTGAAAAACAACATTTCCCACGTTTTGTGATTGGCGAAAGTTTGCTGCCTTATTGTATGGATATGTTGGAAGAAGCAGGCTTAGTCGATGCCGTTCATGCAGAGCCAAGTTTCCAATTCAAAAACGGTGCGGCGTTTACTTGGGGTAATCGTTATACCTATTTTGATTTTACGGATAAATTCACCCCCGGTCCCGGTACTACTTACCAAGTTCGCCGTGGCATTTTTGATAAAATTTTAATTGATGAAGTGGCGAAAAAAGGTGTAGATGTTCGTTTTGGTGAAGAAGTGTTGGCGTTCGATAATTCGCAAGAAAATACGGAGCTTTCCATTCGCAAAGAAAACGGTGAAGAATACCGCTTATCAGCCCGTTTTGTGTTAGATGCCAGTGGTTACGGGCGAGTATTACCCCGTTTACTTGATTTAGAAACGCCATCATGTTTGCCTGCCCGTGTGGCACGTTTTACGCATATTGATGACAATATTACCGATCCTGATTTTGATCGTAACAAAATTTTGATTACTACCCACCCAGTACACCGTGATGTGTGGTTATGGCTCATTCCATTTGCCGATAACCGTTGTTCGATCGGTGTGGTAGGTTTACCTGAAACCCTTGAAGGTGATAATGAAACCGTATTGAAAAAATTTGCCCTAGAATGCCCAATGCTAAAACGCATTTTAGTGAATGCAAATTGGGAAAACGAATTTCCGTTCCGTAGTATTCAAGGTTATTCTGCAAACGTGAAAACCTTATTCGGTAAACACTTTGCTTTGTTAGGCAATGCAGCCGAATTTTTAGATCCGGTCTTCTCATCAGGAGTAACCATTGCATTACACTCTGCTCGTTTGGCAACAGGCTTAATTATCCGTCAATTAAACGGAGAAAATGTGGATTGGAAAACTGAATTCACTGATGAGTTAATGGTTGGTGTAAATGCGTTCAGAACCTATGTAACAGGTTGGTATGAAGGATCATTCCAAGATGTAGTATATGCCCGTAATCCTCAACCGGAGATCCGCCAAATGATTTCTTCGATTTTGGCAGGTTATGCTTGGGATACCAATAATCCTTATGTGGCGAAATCTGAAGCACGTTTAAAAGCTCTGGCAGAAGTGTGCGGAGTCGCGACGCAAGATTAATGATGAAAAAATACCTTTTGTTGGGCTTGTTAGGTTTGTTTTTAATTGCCTGTTCAAGTCTGCCCACGGTTCGAAATTTGCCACCGCAACAAAAAACGGAGCGGTTATTTAAAGTGGAACAACGAGATGTAAATGGCGGGTTGAAACAATCCAGTTTACTAAGTTTATCCACTCAACCACAGGCATGGCGATGGGTACAAAGTGATCCTTTGGGTGCACCTATCGCCCGCGTAATTTTAAATAATAAAGGCTGGCAAAATGACGGTTTTGTTATGCCAAATCAGCAAGCCAAACAGCTATTTTCGGCGATTGCTACGGCACTTAATACAACGCCGTTGTTTACATTTAGCCACGTTGAGCAAACCTTACAAGCAACCACCTATTTTGTGGATAATAAACAAATTTGGCGAATTATTCCCCGGCAGTCGGGTATCGATATTGAACTGGCTGATATGAGTTATTGGCACATTGAAGAACTAAATTAAAAATGACCGCACTTTATTTAAGCCGTCCGGCTATTCTAAGTTGTTTGGGGGAAGGGATTGCCCATCATGTCCAAGCCCTATTGGAAAAGATCGATTCGCCATTAACGCTATCCGATCACCTATTCCGAGCAGAAAATCTTAATGGGGCAGCCTATATGCTCGGATCGATTAGAACGGATTTACGCCCGTTCCCAGTGAGTTTGGCTGATAAACATCGTAGCCGAAACAACCAAGTGCTATGGCATTGTTTACAGCAACTGGAACCTCAAATTGAGGTGGCAATCACAAAATTTGGTGAGCATCGCATTGCGGTCGTTATCGGTTCCTCCACCACCGGCGTGGATGAAAACATTCCTGTGTTTAAATATGAAGCGGCACATCCAAATGATTGGTCCGGGGCAAAATTCAAACAACAACAGCAATATTTTTCTGCTCCGGCTGATTTCATTGCCCATCAATATGGTTTGAACGGTTTGGTTTATGGCATTTCTACCGCTTGTACTTCAGGGGCAAAGGCACTTATCACTGCGGCACGTTTGCTCAAAGCCAATATATGCGATGCGGTGGTTTGTGGGGGCGTGGATACCCTCTCCTTACTCACCGTAAACGGTTTTAACTCGCTTTCCGTGTTATCAAACATAAGAACCAATCCATTTTCTGTTAATCGTCAGGGTATTAATATTGGTGAAGGCGCAGCCGTGTTTATCATGAGCCGTGAAAAACTTGATGACACATCCGTACAATTATTAGGTTACGGGGCAAGTAGTGATGCATATCATATGTCGTCGCCACACCCGCAGGGAGAAGGTGCAATTACCGCTTTTCACACCGCATTAGCCTCAGCAAAAGTGGAGCCTCATCAAATCGGTTGGATTAATTTACACGGTACAGGCACGATACATAATGATCAAATGGAATCCCTTGCGGTCAGCGTTGTATTTGGCAATCAAACTGCGTGTACCAGTACCAAATCTTATACCGGGCATACTTTAGGCGCTGCGGGTGCAATTGAAGCGGCGATTTTATGGGGAATGATTGACCGCACATTAAACCCAAACGGACGATTACCCGCTCAATTATGGGATGGTCACCGGGATCCGCAGCTACCGGACATCGCATTAACGGATTCCCATAGTCGTTGGATAAATGACAAGCGAATAGGGGCAAGTAGTTCTTTCGCCTTTGGCGGTAATAATACGGTACTCATTTTGGGGGAAACAGATGATTGATTTAACTTGTCCGATAACCCATGTTGCTTCTCTTATACCACATAGTGGGAAAATGGTGATGTTGGAAAAAATTACTGATTTTGGCGATAATTTTCTGATTGCTGAAGCCACACCAACGGAAGCTTGTTTATTAGTCAAAAACGGGGCATTACCTACTTATATGGCAGCTGAGATTATGGCGCAAGGTATTGCTGCATGGGCGGGTTGTAAATGTATGAAAGCCGGGCTTCCAATTAGTTTGGGTTATTGGATTGGTTCTCGAAAGCTAAAATTTCACGCCCCCCTGGTGACACTGGGGCATCGGTTGCAGATTCGTATTCAACTTTCTATTGAAGATGCCACCGGGTTTGGTGTGTTTGATTGCTCCCTGACAGATTTAGACAGCGAGCAAGTTTTAATTGAAGGGACGTTGAATGTTTACCGCCCTCAAATAAACAACAATGAAAAACACACAGAAAATTAACCGCACTTTTCAAATAAAAAAGAGAATACAATGAAACAAACTATTTTAATTACCGGCTCTAGCCGAGGCATTGGCAAAGCTATTGCCTTGCGTCTCGCTCAATCAGGCTTTGATATTGTCGTACATTGCCGTAACCGAATTGAAGAAGCGGAAGATGTTGCACAAGCAATCAGAAATTTAGGGAAAAGTGCAAGAGTACTCCAATTTGATGTCAGCAATCGTGAGCAAGCCGCTCAGAAATTATTGGCAGATATAGAAGAGTACGGTGCGTATTATGGTGTGGTGCTTAATGCCGGTTTAACCCGAGATAACGCCTTTCCCGCACTAACCAATGAGGATTGGGATGTGGTACTACGCACTAATTTAGACGGTTTTTACAATGTACTTCACCCGATTATGATGCCTATGATTCGACGTCGAAAAGCCGGACGCATTGTCTGCATTACTTCTGTTTCCGGCATTATTGGTAATCGTGGGCAAGTGAATTATAGTGCTTCGAAAGCAGGTATTATTGGTGCGGCAAAAGCCCTGGCAGTAGAACTGGCAAAACGTAAAATTACCGTTAATTGCGTTGCTCCGGGATTAATTGATACGGAAATTTTAGATGAAAATCTACCGCTTGATGAAATTTTAAAAATGATTCCAACCGGCAGAATGGGGAATCCCGATGAAGTCGCTCATGCTGTTGATTTCTTGATGGATGAAAGAGCTGCTTATATTACCCGACAAGTCATCGGCGTAAATGGCGGTTTGTGCTAACCGTGTAAGGGCTGAGATTCCGTATCAGCCCATTTTATAATGAATAATGAGAACAAAGATGAAACGAGTTGTTGTCACCGGTATTGGGGCTGTTACTGCCTTTGGTAAAGAATGGCAAGAAGTAAAGTCTGCATTTCAACGCAAACAAAATGCCGTGCAAACTAAAGAAGATTGGGTTGAACGTTACCCCGAATTAGAAGCACGCTTAGGCGCAGAAATTCATAATTACCAACCGCCAAAGCATTGGACACGTAAACAATTACGCAGTCTCGGGCGTGTTTCACAGTTTGTTGTGGAGGCTAGCGAGCGTGCTTTAGCTAATGCTAATTTACTTGATGAAAACGGCGAAATTTTAGCTTATCTCAAAGATGGCAGAATGGGAGTGGCTTGTGGTTCTTCAACTGGTTCTACCAACGATATCAAAGATGCTGCCGAACTTTTGATGACAGGTAAATCGGACGGTTTCAATGCCAATACTTATGTTCGAATGATGCCCCATACCACCGCAGCAAACATTGGTATTTTCTTTGGTTTAACAGGGCGAATTATCCCTACCTCCAGTGCTTGTTCTTCAGGCAGCCAAGGCATAGGTTATTCTTATGAAGCGATTAAGTATGGGCTTATTCCGATGATGCTGGCAGGTGGCGGAGAGGAATTTTGTCCGTCGGAAGTTTATGTTTTTGACTCCCTTTATGCGGCAAGCCGAAACGTGAACAACCCAAGCCAAACCCCTCGTCCGTACGATAAAGATCGTGACGGTCTGGTCATTGGTGAGGGAGCGGGAATGTTTGTATTAGAAGAATTGGAACACGCCCTTGCACGCGGTGCGAACATCATTGCTGAGGTGGTCGGTTATGGAGCAAACAGTGATGGGGCGCATGTTACCCGCCCACAAAAAGACACCATGCAACGCTGTATGGAATTAGCACTTAAAGATGCCAATCTATCACCCGAAAAAATTGGTTATGTGAATGGTCACGGTACGGCGACAGAACAAGGCGATATTGCCGAAACCCTCGCAACCGAAGCGATATTCGGCAAAATTCCATTGAGTTCACAAAAAAGCTATTTAGGTCATACGCTTGGTGCTTGTGGTGCTTTAGAATCGTGGTTTTCTATTGAAATGATGCGGGATGGTTGGTTTGCCCCAACGTTAAACTTAGACAATATTGATGAACGCTGTGGTAAGCTAGATTATATTCGAGGGGAGGGGCGTGAAATTCACACAGATTATGTGATGAATAATAATTTTGCTTTTGGCGGCGTGAACACCTCGTTGATTTTTAAGCGATGGGAAGCATAATTTAACCGGTCGGGGTAAAACCCGACCAATTAAATCTTTTGCACAATCGACAAAAAATCCAAATACCCATCTTCACATTTGGGCAAAACTGTTAATTTTTTAACCGCACTTTCTGATTCTTTGGATACCAACCAAAATACTGCACCTTCCGTTTGTTTTTCTCGGTTTCCTTCTAACACCCACCCGATCAAAGCTTGTTCTATATCACCGTTGATTAAATCTAGTTCTGCTAGTTGAAGCGGTTGCCAGATTGTTTTTTGATTAATCGGTAGAAAGATTGAATTTCCCATTGTTTGAAAGATTTGTGCAAGTTGAAAAGTCGCCGCATTATTGATATTTGCCATAAAATCTAATGGACTCGGTATATCGTATTCACTAAGTTGATGAAACATCTTGTCAAATTTACTTGGTGAGTTAAAAGGGGAACCAAGATAAATACCACAAGTGGGCTGAATACTATTTTTTAGTGGTAATGCACCCAACAAGGCGAGTTGGGTGAAACGGCTAAAACGACGGGGATCAATGCCTTCTACTTGTAATTGTTGGCGGAGAGTTTTATCCGTCTTTCCGTTTTCTATAAAGGTATTTTTTTGTTGTAAGTAAATCATTCACCCACCTTGGTTACCCATGCAATATGACTGCCGCCGAAACCTAAAAAATAATGCAAATAATAACCGCACTTTAGGGGTTTTCCATGGGCTAGCTGTTGATTTTTACCTGCTATTTTCCAAGGTAGTTCGGCAAGGTATTTGGCTTGTAAACTTTGATAAAAAAATACTGTTTCTAACACACCGCTTGCGCCGAGCGTATGTCCCATATAAGGTTTTATTAAAATCCATTCCGTTTGTGGGAAAAGTTCGCTCAGGATTTGTTTTTCCATTTCATCACTATTACCGCCCACACCATGAATTTTGATACCTTGGATTTGTTCCGACGATATTTGAGCTTTTTTAAGGCATTGTTTAAGCAAGGTTTTTAATGAATTTTTGTTGCTATTGGTCAGATTTTCATTATCTGTTATGCCTGTTACCCCTAAGATTTCGCAAGAGAAGGAGTGATTTGGCTGGATAGATAACGCCATACATCCCATACCCTCACCTAAAACAATGCCGTTAGAAGCCATCATCGGTAAATAAGATGGCTCTTGGGTGAGTAAATTCATTGCTTGAAAATGTTCAAACGTTAAGCGATTAAACATTTCAAAACCGAGTACTAAGGCTTTTTCAGCCATGTTATTTTTCAGCATTTTATAGGCATAGCCAATGGCTTGGGCGGAAGAGGTGCAGGATGTCGCAAAACTAAATACTTGGGTTTGATATTGTTCTCGCAAATGATCGGCTATCACCGCCAAGCTATATTCTTTTGGTAGAGGTTGTTGGTTGGCAAGGCGGGCTTCGCAATCACTCATGACATAAGCGGTGGAGCCAAGCAAAATAGGAATGCCTTTGACTTCGGTTTTATTCCAACCTGCTTGTTTTAAAGTGCGGTCAATTTGCTCATCAAAATAAGCATAAAGCCGTTCAAGGGAAAGCAGGGGTTCTTTAAATGCATTGAAGTAAGGTAATACAGTTGCTTGCCCTAACATTTGGCTGGCTCGTTGTCCGAGTTTTTCCGCAAATTGGGCGGAAACGGCATTGATATAGACGGTCATTTTTGGTGTTGTTCGCGAATGAAGGCAGCAAGGTCGCGTACGTTCATCATATGCTTACGCACCATTCGGTCGCCCTGTAAACGCACTTTAAAATGGGCTTGGAGAGCCACCGCAATTTGTAACGCATCGAGGGAGTCTAGCTGAATGCGACTTTGATTGCCAAATAAGGGTTCATCATCTTGAATAGATTGGGGAGAAATTTCCATTTTTTCAGCTTCCTGAACAATCAATTTTTTGAGTTCTAGTTCAAGCACATTCTGCTCAAGGGTAAAAAGATAAGCCATTAAAATCTCACTTGTTTTCGTAATTGTTGTTGGTAAATCATCGCCGCCAGCCCAATCGCTACCCCGCCGAAAGCGGTCAGTTTAAGTAAATAATCGGTAATTTGCGACAAGGCGGATTGGTTAAGCAATAAATTTTGGAATGCATTTAATGCCCATCCCATTGGTGAAAATTCAGCAACGGTTTGCATTATATCGGGCATTACATAGGTTGGCACCATAATGCCACCAATCGCCGCCATAATGATAATTCCTCCACCGCCAAGCACAACGGCATGTTCAGTTGTGCGGGCAATCACGCTCACCAACAAACCGTAGCCAAGTGCGGCAAGGCTGACCGTCATTGATAACACCGTATATTGCCACCATTCACCGTTTAAAGAAAATGCCGGCATATCAAAGTATGGCAATACAAAATACCCCAGTGCAATCATACCGATAAATTGTAATTGGTTAATCAAAAAATAGGGGAGCAATTTCGCTACGATTAAATTCAATGCCGAAGCTCTAGCCATTCGTAAGCGGGTAATGGTATTGGTTTGCCGTTCCATTGCCATCACGTTTGACAGCGGAATCATAATAAAAAACATGCCAAAAATTAGCCAAGCAGGCACACTATGTTGTACTGAATTGGGCTTTGAGACTTGCTCTCCTTGACGATTAAGATAGACTTCTTGCCATTGTGCTTTGGCTAAATAATCATTGATTTGTACAAATTTTTTATCTAAATCCTGATTGACTTTTTTCTCTATTTCTTTGATTTGCTTCTGCTGACGATTTTTCAACTTGATGTGATTGTTCGCTAAATATTGTTCCAAGCGTAGTCTTGTGTAGTGCTTTTGTAAGATGCCTTTCACTCCTAACAACCAGCCTCGATCGATACTTGGATTTAAGTGTAATTCTAATGGTTTTTCGTCGGAAAGTGCGGTCGATTTTGAGTTAGAATTGATAATAAATAAAGAATATAAACCTTTGCTTAAATCACTTTCAATTTTTGTCAGATCAGAATGAATATTTCCCTTATCTATATCAAGCCCTTCTTGTTTTAAGGCATTCAATAAGTCATCATTTAACGGATTATTCGGCTCGGATAGCAAAATAATTGGTGTATTTTGGCTCAATTCATTTTCATTACTCAATGCTGCCGACATTATCAACATAAATAAAATCGGCATAATAAATAACACCGCAACCCCGTGTAAATCACGACTTAACAGGCGAAGTTCTTTACAGATTGAAGCTATTAACATAATTATTGTCGATTTATTCGGCTTTAAGCAGGGCGTTCATCTCTTTTAATAACGCAATTTCTCTTTTTTGTTGCTCAATGAGTTGCTCTTGAAAAGAGAGTGAAAGTTTTAATTTCTCATTTTCAATAATTAAGGCGTCATCAGAACTATAATAATTTGAACTGGATTGGCTATTTTCACTAATTAAGAAACAAATATTTTTTGTATTAATTAGATCAGTTATGTCAAGATTAAAAACCTGTGCAATTTGTTCAAGTTTTTCTAAATATAATTTAGTTTCACCCCGTTCAATTTTTGCATAACCACTTGGCGACATATTCAATCGTTCAGCCATTTCTTCCTGCGAAAGCCTATTTTGCTCACGCAATCCTCTGATTTTATCTTGTACACTCATTCGGTTACCTATTTGTCTTTTCAGTGCTGTTTTTGGATTAAAAAGGCGGTTTTCTGTCTTATCTGTCAATGGAGAAAAAAGACGACTCTTTTACAATGACCGTTGCTTTTAAGAGCAACCATATGAACCAATTTTCACACATTTAGCGAGGCTTTTCTATGAAAAAAACAACATTAGTGGGTATTCTAGCAGTTTCGGTTAGCAGTTTTGCCGTAGCGGAAGGCAATTTTACAGGATTTGCAGTTGGTACAGAATTAAGTTCAACTAAGCATACTTTTGAAATCCCTGATTTTGGGGTGAGTGCCAATAGTTCAAACAAAGCGAGTATTGGTGTATTTGGACAATATGGCTTTAGCTTCGCAAAAGATTTTGTCGGTATCGGTGAAGTCAAATTAAGAACGGGCGGCTCTGAAACCAGCGATGAAGACGGTTCTATTTCCAAAGAGAAATTCAATGTAGGTATTGCTTACTTACAAGGTTATCGTGTGACTGATAGCATTTTACCTTATGTAAAAATTGGTGCTGAAATCAGCTCATTTGATTTAGGCGAAGAAGTTTCTCGATATGTCGAAGGTTCAAACCTTTTTGGTGTCGCCTACGGTGCTGGAGTTAAATTTGCACTCACCAACAATCTTGAAGCAGGCGTAGAATACACGCAAACCAGATTACGCAATGTTGAATCAGACATCAAAGCAAAAGTGAATAAAATTGCGCTGAATGTTGCTTATCGTTTCTAATTTTTTTTAAGCCTCTTTTACAGGAGGCTTATTTATTTTGACGAGGTTTATAATGAAAAAATTTTTCAATTTTTTAGGATTAAGTGCTGTTTTATTCTTAATGGCTTGTGCAAAAGTGCCAATAGCTTCTCAAGAAGAAATGGTAAACGCTAAACAATTTAAAGCACCACCCAAAAATAAATCCGCTCTCTATGTATATAGAGAAAATCATTTTGGTGGATATGCATTAAGAAAAGCAATTAGTATTGATGGTAAAGAAATCGGCTCTTTAGTTAGAGGTACATTTTTATATACATTGCTTCCTCCCGGTCAACACAGAATTTCTACCTACTCCGAATTTGGACGAAACCATTTAGATTTATCTATGAAAGAAGGAAAAAACTATTTTGTTAAGCAAGAACTAAAAATGGGTGTTTTCTTTGCTGGTGCAAAATTAACAGAGGTTTCCGAAAATCAAGGAAAGCAAGATATATCCCAACTAAAAATGACAACTATACGACAATTTAAGAAGAGAGATTTTTAATGGATTTTTTCTTAATTTACCTTATTGGCGCTATTATTACGTTTATTTGGGCAAATAATCAAGTACATGGACGAGACTCGTTTACCGTCTCTTTAGTTGCAGCAGCCATATGGCCTTTAGCACTTATTATTAAATTAATTCTACTTTCTGAAAAACGGAGATAATTATGGAAATATATTTTATGGGAGTGGTAATTACATTTATCCTTGTTTTTTGGGCTACAGGTGCAAAATGGGGAACCGCTTTTTTTTCTGCACTAATATGGCCTCTTGCCTTATTATCACCTCTTATTGGATTATTTTTTTCATTCAAAAAAGATAACTAATCAAAAAAATCCCGCAACTTTGCGGGATTTTTTATACCTGTTTATCCAAAAAGTTTAAATAAAACTTCTCCAACGGTTGAGTGCCAATAATTGCTTGTAAATCGCCTTGATAAACGATTTTCCCTTCATTCAATAGCACTAATTGCGAGCAAAGTTGCTCGATTTCTTGAAGATAATGGGAGGTATAAATCACCGTTACGCCTTGAGCGGTTAAATCCTCCACGCTATTTAAAATAAATTGGCGGGATTGCGGATCAATACCTACGGTAATTTCATCTAAAAAAATTACTTTAGGGCGGTTAATTAACCCAATAGCGAAATTTAAACGGCGTTTTAATCCGCCGGATAAATGTTTTGCTAGCTTGGATTTATGCGCAACTAACCCCGTTTTTTCAAGCAATTCCAGTAGCCAATATTTGTCTGAAATAGCATAAAGTGAGGCAAAAAATGTCAGGTTTTCCCACACCGTTAATAACGGATAAAACGCAAAATCCTGCGGCACAAGCGAGATTTGATGCCGTTGCTGTTTCGTCAATTTTTCAAACGGCACGCCTTCAAATAAAATCTCGCCCTGCTGAACCGATTGTAACCCCGCCACCAACGACATTAGCGTGGTTTTTCCCGCTCCGTTAGGGCCGAGTAGGCCTATGGCAGAGCCTTGTTTGATGTGTAAACTCACATCAAAAAGAGCGAGTGTTTGTGTGTCTGGGTATTGATGATGAATGTTATCTATTTTTATCATTTTAATGTTTATAGAATGAAACTTTTGAGTCTATGCAATCAATCATTAAATCGCTTTCAAATAGCGCCATAACAACGCTTCTCTATCTGCAATCCCTCGCAGAAAACTAGCGATCTCACAATAGCCCTCCGCGGTTGGCTTGCGACACTGCTTCACGCACAGAGTAGCAAATTCTCGCCATTGGTCGCCAATTTGGGTCATCTGTTCAGAGGCTTTCTTAAATTTTGGCTCTTGGCAAATTTCCGTCGCTTGTTCAAGGAAATAGGCATAAAGATAACGGAAACCTGCACCACCTGTGCCAATTTCTTCCTGCATACGCACAATATGTCCCAAATAGAGTTTGTTATATTTTTCGCCTTTTTTGCAAGTGGCGAGATTTTCGATAGATTTTGCCACGGTACGAATGCCTTTCACACCGACAAAAAACAGCGGTGCAAGCATTTGTTTAGCTTGTTTGCGAATGGCTTTGCGGACTAAAGTCGGTAGGTCAATTTGGGTAAAATCAGGCGTTTGTTCAAAATAATACATCAGCCCCTTTGCCGCCAACGCCCCTTTAGCAAAGCGGGCTTTTTGCAAATCGCTTGTTGAGCAACGTTGCACCGTTTCAAACACAGGGTCGCTGATTAAATAATCACCTTGCTCCTTGCCGTAAACCAATAAATTATGCGCATTAAAATGAAACCGCATTTCAGGTGGGAAATAAGGCAGCCAAAAAACCGACGTCTGCAAACCGACTAATTTCCCCCTCTGCAACGCCTGATCTAATGCTATTTGCCCTGCCGTTTCATTAGAAAACTTCTGCACTTTCAACCGCACTTTCAGCATTTTAGATATATTCTTGATAATACTCTTTGGTGGCATTCGATAGGAAATCAACGGCATTCCACTCACTTTAATTAGTGGCAGATAAACAAAGGTTAAAGCTGACGCTAAACCGAATACCATTGCTTCATTAAAATCTATCCCCTGCGATTTTAACAAAGTGGACATTACCCCGCTTTCGCAATGAGCGGTGTGTTGGTGGGGGAAGTTGTTATTCATTTTCTCAACAGCCAAATTTGCTTTTGATTGATAAAATCTGAAATAAATTGATTGAATACTGTTGTTTTATTCCATTTACCGAGAATGACGAATATAGAATCCTGATTATTATATAAAGTATCTCTTTGATTTTTATATAAAGTTTCATCAAAAAACTCGAATATAAACTTATATTTATTGTTATCCTTCAATTCAAAGTACAATTTTTTTTCTTCATTATTGTAAAAATATTTAGATAATACCGTTTCAATGACTCTATTTCCGAAAATACCTCTAGGGTTCATATGTAAACTTCTAGAATCCAGTAGCATATAACCTATTTTCTGTTCATTATATGTATCTTGAACACTTTTAGATTTACATAATAGATAAAGCTGCCTAAGTGTTCTTATATGTTTTTCTGAATAAGTACCTGAAGAGTTAGATTTACTTTCATTATGTTTTGCTTTTTTAACTTGTTTAATAGGAATTAAAAATGAATCACATAAGCCTTCAAAATCGAAGTTACTTTCAGAATATTGTTCTAAGCTAATATGATTTTGTGAATTACTATAAAAGCATTCTTCCGAATGACGAGCATTTGCTCTATTGGCAGCAAAATATGGTTTTTTCATACCATCTCGACTACAAATATACAAACGAGCCGTATCGCAATAGGGACAATAATAAGCGATATCTCTACTCAGTCGACTTGCTTCGTTCGCTGATAAAGAAAACTTCTTTTGGGGATCTTTAAATGCATAATATGACATTGCTTCACCTATAAAATTTAATCAGTTATTTCTTTCACACTTATCCCAAACACCTTCGCATACACTTCCAAGTTCCTCTCAGATAACTTCCTAAAAACCTCAGGTCTAAAATGCCGTTTAATTTGCCATTGCCAAAAACCAGTTGCTTGGGCGAGGGTTTGGAGATCGTAGCGGTTTTTATACATTAGGTAGTAAATAACCGATTTTTCGCCGTTTTTGACCGCTTGTAACGCTTGCTCGGTGAGTTGATTAAGTTCGTCCACTGCTTGCTCTGTAGCGAATGTTTCCGCTTGCCAGCCGGTTGTCGTGCCGGCTTCAAATTTGCCGTTACGAGTGGCGTAAATCACTTTTCGTTGCCCTTGGAAAATTTTGCTATTGTCTTGGGGAATATCGTTAATATCCATTTACCACCTCTAACAGCATAAAGCACGAAGAAAACCGACCGCTCTCTGGCACGTAGCACAGCACTTTTTGCCCTGATTTAAGTGGGAAAGTGCGGGCAAATTCTTCCAAAATAATATAGATAGATGCCGATCCTGTGTTGCCTTTGGTGGTGAGATTGGTAAACCATTTTTCTTGTGGGATTTCAAAATCAACATTGCGTAAGCCGTCCAGTAGGCGATCACGGAAAAAGTCGGATGAATAGTGCGGTAAAAAATAATCAATATTTTTCGCTTGCAAATTATATTTAGCAATTAACCGCTTGAGGGCATTTTCTACGGTACAACGCACAATATTTTCATTAAGCAATTTTACATCTTGTTTGATTGCCATAAAACTTTGGCTGTCCCGCTCAATTTGTGACACCGATTTCCAACTGACAAAGCGCCCCTCTTTCACATCACCGCCTGCGTACATACACACGGGCATTTCATTGGCAAAAGAGACCAGTTCAATCCAGTCAATTTTAAAGTTTATACCTTTTTCACTCGGTTGGTTGGAAAGTGCTACCGCTCCTGCACCGTCTGACAACATCCAGCGCAGAAAATCCTTCTCAAAGCCAATTTCAGGTTTGGCATTTTCTAACATCTTGCGATCGGCTTCCACCTTGAAATTCTCGCTTCGCATAATAGCAGAGGCACATTCGGACGCCACCGCTACCGCACATTGATGATCGCCGGTTCGCACAGCATTAAACGCGTGTTTCAGCGCTGCCATACCTGCTGCGCAGACACCCGACATCGACATTACTTCCATCGGTGGGGCATTGTCTAATAATCCATGCACCATCACCCCTTGCCCCGGCATAATTTGATCGGGGTAGGAGGTTGCCACGGCAAGGCAGGTAAAATCATTGGCAGAAATTCCTAGATTTTTGACTGCTTGTACGGCTAATTCGGTGCTGGTATGGGTAGCTTGGCGAGTAGCAGGATCGATCGCATAGTAACGTTGTTGAATACCGTTGGAGCGTAAAATCATTTTCCGTACACGAGACGGCGTTTCCCCCACCATTCCTAACACGGCTTCCATTTCCTCGTTGGAAATAGGGGCGTTGGGTAAGAAAGCGGATATTTTGTTGATATAGGCATTTGATAGCATATTTTTATCTATAAAATAGAGAGCCTAACTAATAGGAAATAATCGTGTTATGATAGCACATTTATTTTACTAGTCGATACTAAGGATTCTATATGAAAAAAGTGTTACTCGTTGTAGCCCTGTTTAATCTCAATGCTTGTATATTTCTACCACAAAATAACGATAAGATTATTCCAGCAGATACTCCTCTTAACAAAGTTGTTACTTTAATTCAGAAAGATCAAGTTAGCCGCATTAATGCGATGAATAAAAATATTATTCGCACAACTTTAATTATTGATGGTGAAGAAGTAAAACGTTTTTATTTTAATAAGTCTGAAATAGTAAGGCGTTTTCCTGTTCCTCAACAAATTTCTGTAAAATGTACGCAAAGAACTGACGGAATAACAACATATGGACTAGATACAAAAATACATTTTGTGACAGAAAAACTAGAAGAGGGAAAAACATATATTTTTATGTGCCAAGGTCTAAATTCTTATATGTTAACTGATTATAATATTAAAAATATAACACTATAAAACGAAAGGCAATATAGTTTCTATATTGCCTTTAAATAACTATTTAAGCTCACTCAACATCGGTTTAAATTCAATTATACATTTATCAATAAGTTTTTTAGCTGATGTCAGGACTTCTTGATATTCATTCTTCTCCCATTCTTTCAGATCTTTACCTTCAGTCTTCTCATTACATTTTAACTCTTTATCACCAGCAATAATATTACCATCCTCAGATTTGTTTTTATAAGTAAATGATAAAGTAAAATCTAAATATAGTGTGTAATTATTATTGCCAACTAACTCATCATAAATTAACACAAAATTATTTGGAGTGATTTTAACTATTTGATTTTTAGTTTCTTTATCTAGTTTGACGTTAGATTTTATATCGTTCTTAAGTTTTTCAAAAAGGTAATTTTTATAAATATTCTCCATTTTGGTCATGTCACCAACTAAATCAAATTTAGTAAAAGCAGTGACTGACGAACCAGAAAATGCAGCTGGAATAATAGATAATATTTTTAGCGTAGTTGCTTGGGCAGTATGTGATGGTCTTACTACTCTAAATTTTTCTCCAATTTCTTTTCGATCATCAAATCCTCTATTCAAAGATAATATAATGTTCTGACTATTGTTTATCTCAATATCTTCCTGATGAATAATATAAGAAGTATTTTCTTTGTTATTAGCACAAGCAGTAATAAATAAGGCAGTGATAATTATAATTAGTTTCTTCATTTTATTTTTCCTATAGAGTTAAAAAATTTTATTCACCAGATGGCTCGGCAAAATACCGTTTTTGTTCATCTAATTTTTTCTGTATCAGTGGTTTTAATACACGTTTTATGATCGCTGAAATCGGGACAACCGTTAAAATCATTGCTACTAGAAAGACAATGTAGAAACATAGCACGATTTTGCGAAAACTTGGCGAAATTTGACCGCACTTTATCAGTAATCTTCCCCAAATATGGAAACTGCGGCTACCAACTTTCTCACTCATCATTAATTTTTCATCAATTTTGACTGCCCCCATTCCTTGAAAAATAGAACGATCAAGTGGTCGATTTTCACTAAAAATTTGCAAAAGTTTTTCGCCAAAGCGTTGCATATCTTTTATTTCACTTTCGGCAATTCCCGCACTAGGCAACCAAGAGAGTGCCTTTTTCTTTCCTGTTAGCATCCACATTGGTGTGGTGATAAAGCTTGCCCAATCATTAGACTGATCCACTTTTACCACATTCGCAATCAGCTTTGCGCCACAATCCGCCAATAAGGTTTTCATTTTTTCTTGCGCTTGTAGCCACATATTGCGGCAACCGATCAAGGTAATGACCGGTGTATTTTTTAAATGTCTTTTGGCTTGTTCTGATTGTAAAAAAGCAGTGATCGGCTGACTTGGTGAAAGAAACCAAACTGTGTAGGCGATAATTACGAGATCATATTTTTCGTGTTGGAGTTTGGGGGAATGGATAGGGGCTGGCTGCAAATGCACCGTTTCGGGAAATTGATTAAAAAAGGAAATAAATTTCCAAGGGAAAGGATAAGGTTCGCATGGCTTAATGATGTGATGTTCTACGTGAATATCATTACTTTGTAATGGTATAAGAAAATGTTCCACAAGACGGGAAAGTTGTCCTGTTTGTGAATAGGAAATGACAAGGATATTTTGAGATTCTTTTTTCATGGGTATGACCATATCAAATTCAAAAATAGATTCAATTTAATTCCTGATGTTTAAACTTCAATAAATCCCGACGCTCTTTTTTATTCGGGCGGCGGTCGGGGTGGGGCATTGAAAGGGCGTTATTTTTTCTTGCCCATGTCATTTCTTCCCGTTTTTTCACACTTTGATCCGTTTCACGATAAAGCCGCTGTGCTTCGGGTGCGCCACGCCGTTGGTCGCTTAATGCCAGTATTTCCACTTCTTTTTCTTCATTGCCTTGGCGTAATTTTAAGATTGCTCCGATTTCTACCATTTTGCTCACTTTTGCGCGTTGCCCATTGTAATGTACCTTGCCTCCCTCAATCATCGCTTTGGCAATGCTGCGGGTTTTATAAAAACGGGCTGCCCATAACCATTTATCGAGGCGAACGTCTTTTTCTTCCATTTACGATCTCTCTTTGCTCAATTTGTGATACAGTTTGCGCCCATGGTATCACAAAATACAGGAAAACCTATGATGTCGGATGATCAAATGTCGTTGCCGAAAATTTTATCTACACGCACAGTCGCAAAATCCCGTTTATTTGAAATTCAGGCGGTTGATCTAGAATTTAGCAACGGTGAAAAACGAACCTACGAACGTTTTAAACCCGGTTTACATCAGGCAGTGATGATTGTGCCGATTGATGGAGATGATCTTTTACTGATTAGGGAATATGCCGTGGGTACGGAACGTTACGAGCTCGGTTTTCCAAAAGGTGGCGTAGATGTGGGGGAAACTCCGCAAGAGGCGGCGAATCGTGAGCTAAAAGAAGAAATTGGCTTGGGTGCAAAACAGTTTCATTTTTTGCGTACGGTTATCACCAGTCCGAGTTATATGCGCAATCCAATGCATATTTTTATTGCGCAGGATTTTTACCCCTGTAAACTCGAAGGGGATGAACCCGAACCGTTGGAATTGGTTCGTTTTCCGCTTGCCGAATTAGATGAATTGATTGGCGACCACGATTTTAATGAAGCCCGAAATTTGACCGCACTTTATGCGTTGAGAGATTATTTGAATAGTCAGGGATAATAGGGTATTAATAATTTTCTAATAAATGGGTGGTTTATTAAATATTTTCTAATTTAATTAAAGAAATATTAAAATAATTCTTGAACTTTTTTATGTTTCTTGGGAAAGTGAACACCTTTTTACTTAACCTAGGAAAAATTATGCCTCATTCAAATTTAAAAGAACTCACGTTTCGTGGGATAATTCTCGGGGCGTTAATTACGGTGATTTTCACCGCATCTAACGTCTATTTGGGATTAAAAGTCGGAATGACTTTTGCCTCTTCCATTCCTGCCGCTGTGATTTCTATGGCGGTGTTAAAATTCTTTAAAGATTCCAGTATCTTAGAAAATAACATGGTGCAAACCCAGGCTTCTGCTGCCGGCACTTTATCTTCTGTTATCTTCGTTTTACCGGGTTTGTTAATGATGGGTTACTGGAACGATTTTCCATTTTGGCAAACCATGTTAATTTGCGCTTCCGGTGGAACATTAGGCGTATTATTTACAATTCCACTACGTCGCGCGATGGTCGTGAATAGTGATTTACCTTATCCTGAAGGCGTGGCCGCTGCTGAAATTTTAAAGGCGGGAAATCATGATAAAGGTGATACAGGAGTAAAGGACATTGCTTATGGTGGTTTATTAGCCGGTGTTGTCGCATTTTTAACCAATGGTTTACGTGTCATGGCGGATGGTGCGAGTGCATGGATTCAAACTAGTAAAGCCGCTTTCCAATTACCAATGGGATTCTCTCTTGCATTATTGGGTGCAGGTTATTTGATTGGTATTGTAGGCGGTATCGCTATATTGGTTGGTTTGGTGCTGACTTGGGGAGTAGCGGTTCCGTTCTTTACCATGTCCGGTGATATGCCGACAGATATGGGATTAATCGACTTTGCCATGAGTACATGGAAAACCAAAGTTCGCTTTATTGGTGTAGGGACGATCGGTATTGCCGCAATCTGGACATTATTGGTTTTAATGAAACCTATGGTAGAAGGCATGGTGCATTCGTTCCGTATGTTGAAAAGCGGTCAATCAGAATCGGAGCATCGTATTGATATTGATCTCTCACCAAAAACCATGATTTATATCCTTATTGCTACTGTGGTATTGATCGTAATTTCATTACATCACTTTATTGCGGCAGCACCTATTTCACCGGAGCTTTCTATTTTATTGGTGGTGGTTTGTACTTTCTTAGCGGTATTTATCGGCTTTTTTGTGGCTGCCGCTTCCGGTTATATGGCTGGGTTAGTGGGGTCATCATCGAGTCCGATTTCCGGTATCGGGATTATTTCAGTGATTGTGATTTCTCTCGCATTGGTTTCTATTGGTAATGCTACGGGACTATTTGAAACGGCAGATGGTCAGAAATTTTTAACCGCACTGACGCTCTTTACCGCATCTATTGTCCTCACCACCGCGACGATTTCTAACGATAACTTACAGGATTTAAAAACCGGTTTATTAGTTGAAGCCACGCCGTGGCGTCAGCAAGTGGCATTGATTATCGGCTGTTTTGTCGGTGCATTGGTGATTGCGCCGGTATTGGAAATTTTATATCACGCTTACGGTTTCAGCGGTGCGTTGCCACGTCCTGATATGGATCCAACCCAAGCACTTTCCGCGCCACAAGCTACGATTATGACGACGATCTCGCAAGGTATTTTTACTAATAAATTAGAATGGACGTATATCTTAACCGGCGTAGGTTTAGGTGCGGTGTTAATTATTATTGATGCCTTCTTGAAAAAAGTGAGTAATAAAACCTTTGCATTACCGGTATTAGCGGTAGGGATTGGTATTTATTTACCGCCATCTATTAATACACCGATTGTTGTTGGGGCATTCTTAGCCTGGTTCATTAATCGCCATATTGCAAACTATGCGGCACGCACCGGCGATAAACAAATCTCGGCTAAAGCAGAACGTTTTGGTACTCTTTTCTCGGCAGGATTGATCGTGGGTGAAAGTCTCATGGGAGTGATTCTCGCCTTTGTTATTGCGGCTTCCGTCACATCCGGCGGTTCTGAAGCACCATTGGCGCTTAACCTTGAAAATTGGGGTAGCATTAGTGAAATATTAGGTTTAACGGTATTTATTGCCGGGATCATTATTTTTGCTTCTCGTGTATTACGTGCGAAAAAATCTGATTAATCCTTAAAATTCCTTTAAAATAGGCTATCTTTTCCGATAGCCTATTTTTTATGAAACCTTATCTTAAAGCATTAATTTTATTTCCTCTCCTTTCACAAGGATTGGTGACCGCACTATTTTGGTTTTTAGGAGCGGATCTGGAGCCGACACCATTTAGCCGATATTTTATGGCGGCGTTTTTCCTTGCTACTATCCCTGCTTTTTTGATTGTCTTGGTTGCCGCGAGGTTTCGTTATATTCGTTATAATATTGCAGCCATCGTATTATGTTCATCATTGATTAGCTTTTTTTATTGTAATGTCGCATCCTATTTCTATTTATTGTTTATGGCTGAACAGGACGCTTCATTTTGGCAATGGATTACTGAAGGCGGTTTAACATTAGGGATATTAAGTGCTTGCTGTATGGTCTTTTATGCCTTATTTGTGTTGCCGTGGCTACTGCCAAAAACAAAATCATCATGAAAAAATATTGTAGGGAGATTTTATGTTGCCACTCAATGAACATTTACTGAATCAGGTTTTACTGATTGCTTATCAAGCCGGTAATCATCTACAACGTTTTTATCAACAGCATATTAATGTACAGATTAAAGATGACAACACACCGGTGACGGAAGCGGATCTTTTCGTTAGTCAATTTTTAACGGAAAAACTGACCGCACTTTTCCCCCAAACACCGGTGCTTTCCGAAGAAAATTGTCATATTCCTTTTGAGGAACGCCAAACCTGGAAAGAATATTGGCTTATCGATCCTCTTGATGGCACACAACAATTTATTAATCGCACTGATCAATTTTCCGTTCTAATCACCCTCGTACGTAAAAATAAACCGGTGTTAAGCGTTATCCATGCACCGATTTTATCTCTCACTTATTATGCGATGGAGGATTTTGGTGCGTTTAAAAAACAGGGTGAACAAGTCAAAAAATTGGCTAAAAACACCACAGATTTTAACCGCACTTCTTGTTCCCCAATATTACGCATTGCAGTGGGAGCAACGACCTCGCAGGAAAAAGTGCGGTCAATTTTACCGAAAGATTTGCCTTGTGAATTTGTTGTGATGGGGTCGAGTAGTTTAAAAAGCGGTTTAGTGGCGGAAGGTATTGTAGATTGCTATGTCCGTTTGGGGCAAACCGGCGAATGGGATACAGCAGGGGCGGAAGTGTTATTGGGGGAAACGAACGGGCAAATTTTTGATCCGCAATTTGCACCGCTGACATACAACCAATGTGAAACCTTAATTAATCCCGCTTTTGTGATGGTGGCGGATAAATCTATAGATTGGACATCTATCTTTCGATTTAATTGATTGGTTAGAGGAGGAATTTTCGTTAGAATAGCCCGTCATTTCACTCGGTATTTTTATAAGGATAATTATGCAAACTGAGAACAGCTGTATCGTCATTTTTGGCGCATCCGGTGATTTAACCCACCGAAAACTCATTCCGGCTCTTTATAATCTTTTCAAAATCGGAAGATTGGGTGAGAACTTTTCTGTGCTTGGCGTGGCGCGTTCGGAACTTAATGATGAAACTTTCCGTACAAAAATGCGTGAAGCTTTAATCAAGAATGAAGATACCACACCAGAAACCCTTGATGAATTTTGCCATCATCTTTATTACCAAGCCGTCAATACGGCAGATGCCGATGATTATGGCAAATTAGTCCCTCGTTTGGACGAATTACACGATAAATATCAAACCTGTGGCAACACACTCTATTATATGTCCACGCCGCCAAGTCTTTATGGTGTGATTCCCGAATGTTTGGCGGCACATGGCTTAAATACGGAAGAATATGGCTGGAAACGGATTATCGTAGAAAAGCCTTTTGGTTATGATGAAAAAACCGCACAAGTGTTGGATGTGCAAATTCACCGTTTCTTTGAAGAACATCAAATCTATCGTATCGATCACTATCTTGGTAAAGAAACCGTGCAAAACTTGCTCGTGTTGCGTTTTTCTAACGGTTGGTTTGAACCCCTTTGGAATCGTAATTTTATTGATTACGTGGAAATCACGGGTGCCGAATCCATTGGTGTTGAAGAGCGGGGCGGTTATTATGACGGCTCAGGTGCAATGCGGGATATGTTCCAAAATCACTTATTACAGGTGCTTGCGATGGTGGCAATGGAACCGCCGGCAATCATTAATGCGGACTCAATGCGTGATGAAGTGGCAAAAGTGATGCACTGCTTACGCCCACTCACACAAGAAGATGTGGAGCATAATTTAGTGCTTGGGCAATATTCTGCCGGTGAAGTGAATGGCAACATAGTGAAAGGGTATTTAGAAGAAAAAGGTGTACCGGCAGATTCACACACGGAAACTTATATGGCACTGCGTTGTGAAATCGAAAACTGGCGTTGGGCCGGTGTGCCTTTCTATGTGCGTACGGGTAAACGCTTACCTGCTCGTGTGACTGAAATTGTGATTCATTTTAAAACGACACCACATCCGGTATTCAGTCAAAATGCACCGGAAAATAAACTCATTATCCGTATTCAACCGGATGAAGGCATTTCAATGCGTTTTGGTTTGAAAAAACCGGGTGCAGGCTTTGAAGCCAAAGAAGTATCAATGGATTTCCGCTATGCGGATCTTGCTGGAGCACAGGTATTAACCGCTTATGAACGTTTATTGTTGGACGCGATGAAAGGTGATGCAACCTTATTTGCCCGTACGGATGCCGTTCATGCCGCATGGAAATTCGTTCAACCTATCTTGGATTACAAAGCCAACGGCGGACGAATTCATGATTATGAAGCCGGTACTTGGGGACCGGTAGCAGCGGATAAACTCATTGCCAGAC
This sequence comes from Rodentibacter genomosp. 2, assembly GCA_001999425.1. Lineage (GTDB taxonomy): Bacteria > Pseudomonadota > Gammaproteobacteria > Enterobacterales > Pasteurellaceae > Rodentibacter. The sequence goes on from MLHP01000019.1 coordinate 64,015, forward strand.
AAGGCAAGGTATGGCGTAAACCGAGTGGATTAATGAAGAAGAAAATTTAAATGATATTGGGGGACGTGAAATCCAAGTTTCACGTCCTTTTGCTATTTTAATCTTATATTAATTTAAGATAACTTATACTTATTTATAATAAAAATCCTGCTTTTCTTTAGATGAATAATCTTTACCCTCCATCCTATATTTAAAATATATATCATATAAATAATTGATCTTATACAGTCCTATTTTTCTATAGTAATTTGAATATTAGTTAAATTACATAAGGAGAATAAAAATGGCATTTTTTTCAGACACTTTTCTTCATTGGTTAGAAAATAACGCAAATGAATTAGATCAAAAATCGTCAGCATTATCGGAAGGTTTACTAAAACGCATTGCGGATGAAGGCGCATTCAAAATCGGTATCCCACAAGCATTCGGTGGCCTAGATGGTGAAGCTAAGGATGTTGTTGAAATATTGCAAGAGTTGGCATCGCATTCACTGACGGCCAGTTTTATTGCATGGGGACATTATACCTTTATTAAACAAATTTTAATTAGCTCAAATCCCTATTTTAGAGAACATTATTTAAATGACCTCATTAATGCCAATATTGCTGGGGCGACAGGGCTTTCCAACACGGTGAAATATTTGGCGAACTTGGAGGAATTAAACGTAAAAATTATACAAAAAGACGGTAAATATTATTTAAATGGCAAGTTACCTTGGGTAACCAATGTGAGAAAAGATCGGTTTCTTGCTGTATTTTGTGCGGGTTTAGAAAATCAGGCTCCTTGGGTTATTGCGATTCCATCAGATACTATAGGGTTAGTTCGTTCGGCTGATTTAGAGTTTATCGCGCTACAAGGCGCAAACACTGCGAGTCTAACGTTTAATGAGGTGGAACTAAAGCCGGAATGGGTTTTATCTGATAATGCCCCCGACTTTTTAGCTCAAACTCGCCCTTATTTTTTAGGTTACCAATTTGGCTTGGCACTAGGATTAGCAAAACGTTCATTGCAAGAAGTAGAACAACGTTTAACTTATCGTGAGTCATTAGTGGTAGATTGGCAGCAAATAAGCGAGCATTTTACTTCTCTTAAACAGCGTTTGTACCATGGATTGACGGAAGAACAATATTTTATTGCGCGTCCAAAAGAACTACTGGCACTACGTTTAGAGGTGGTTGAGCTCGTGGCTAAAAGTTTATTGTTGGAGTTAGAAGCAAGTGGCGGTGCGGCTTATTTGAAAAACTCATCATTGAGCTTTGTTCGGCGTTGGAATGAAGGGGCATTTTTGCCGGTTGTCTCGCCAAGTGCAGCACAATTAAAACAACTTTTGCGATAACGTTAATTTAATTAATAATTTCTTATTTCAAATGGATAACTTAACCTCTTTGCTATGATAGAATACCTGCAATTTTATCATCGGTTTGGTTATCCGTTTTTCTTTTCCCTAAAAAATACTGGAAAATCTGGCCGCACTTTTATAGGAATAAAATGAATACGATCACGTTCTCTACGGCACAGCAAGCGGTTGAAAAAATTGCACAAGAATTTGTGATTTATAGCCAATCAGCCCATCCCGTGCATATCTCCCTTTCCGGTGGCTCTACACCAAAATTATTATTTAAAACCTTATCACAGCTCCCATACCAAACCGCAATTAACTGGCAAAACCTCCATTTCTGGTGGGGCGATGAGCGAATGGTTGCGGCACAAGATCCGGAAAGTAATTATGGCGAAGTGCAAAAATTGTTATTTGATCATATTCAAATTCCCGCAGAGAATATTCATCGAATTCGTGGCGAAAATGAACCACAGGTTGAGCTAAAACGTTTCCAAGAAGAGCTAAGTGCGGTCATTTCTGATGGTGTTTTTGATTGGATTATTTTGGGTATGGGGGCAGACGGGCATACCGCTTCGTTATTTCCTCACCAAACTAATTTTGATGATGAAAATCTTGCGGTGATTGCAAAACACCCTGAAAGTGGGCAAATCCGCATTTCCAAAACGGCAAAATTGATCAAGCAAGCAAAACGCATCACCTATCTTGTGACAGGGGAAGGAAAAGCGGAGATTTTGAAAGAAATCCAAACCACATCGGCTGAAAATTTGCCTTATCCGGCAGCGAAAATTAAAGCACAAAATGGCATAACGGAGTGGTACTTGGATAAAGCAGCGGCGGCATTGTTATAGTGGAAATTTTAGCCCATATTTTGACCGCACTTGTGGCACTCGAACATTTCTATATTCTTTATTTAGAAATGTTTGCTATTGAAGGAAAAACAGCCAAACGCATTTTCGGTTTAACGGATGAATTTATCGCCCAACAGAAAGTGAAAGTGATGTTTGCCAATCAAGGTTTATACAACGGCTTTCTGGCTGCCGGGATTATTTTTGGTTATGTCATTCAACAAATTTCAGTGATTTATTTCTTTTTAGTTTGTGTGGTAATTGCCGCAATTTTTGGCTCAATCATCGCTAATAAGGGTATTTTGGTAAAGCAAGGGTTGCCGGCGGTATTGGCGTTGGTTTTGCAGGTTATCATACAGGATTAATAATATGCGATGGGATAAAAATGATAAGGCTGACGTAGATTAGCTAGTGTGATAATTGCCTTATAAAATTGATTTGCTTGATTGGGCAATCACCTTTGTTGGCCTTTAGAAACATTATCTTAAAACAATATGTAATATTAGAAATATAATACCTTGTTTTACTATATTTTATAAACTTAAATAGCATAGAGATCATATAAAATGGACACGATAACGAATTGTTTTGAATCCTTGAAAGCTTTTTTGCAAGAAAATAAAGATATATTGCCCTATATATTGCCCTATATATCAACAATCATCGCGGTAATATGGGGATTCTTAAAATATAACAGTCCCAAAAATAGATTTATTAGAGAGCTTGAATTATCGGAAAAATACTTATCAAAAGATAGATTAGATGAACTAAAAAGTGAAAGTATAATGATTCAAAGTTTGACATTAAGGTTGTTTCCAGATTTCAGATGGTTAAGTTTTAATGAGGTAAGAAAATTATTACATGCTAATATCGGAGATAATAATTTCTTTATTTTCATTGAATTATATAAAAGAGGGTGGGTGACTTATGATAATAAACTTGCCTTATCAGAAAAAGGAAAAAAGGTAAAAAAATATTCTGAATTGCTTTGGGCTGGTTGGTTAGTATTTATTGGTTGGTGCATGCTTTGGTTATTTTTTATCTTATGGCTTTCTATCTCAAATACTCTGGTAGGATTCTTCTTCGTTCTTGTAGTTATTGGTATTCCTGAAATATGTTTTTTACTTTATAGGGAAAATATAATAAACCTTAAAAAATTTAAGATTGAAAATGATCACAATCAAACTCCTGAAAATAATCAAAATTTAGACAAAGAATCTGAGGAGCAGGCGAAGGAACAAAATAGCAAGATAAAGCGAAATTCCCAAAATAAAAAATCTCCTCGGATAAAATTAAAGTAATTTTTAATCTAAAAATAACCTGGGGAAGACGATGAAAAAATTATTAATGATTATATTTTATGCAATGTTAGTAGCCTGTTCTCCCGGAGTAGGAATTGATGAATTAGCGGCAAAGATGTCTAATAATGACCGCACTTTTGTCGTGAGAACTCCTGCTACAAGTAATTCTGTTTCTAATGCAATAGCTGTCAGAATGATTAAAACTTCGGGTTCACCATCGGCATCAAACCTGATTAATGTGCTGTCGGTAGATAATGCCAATATTGGTATTGCAGGGAATAGCCAAATGATTAATAAAGCCACCGTATTTTATGCTTTACAGAATGCACAGAAAATCGGTAACAATATTGTTTTATATATGATGGGTGACAGTGAGAGCGATAAAGCTGATTTAGAAAAAGCAACAAAAAGTAAAAATATTAAATTTTATTATTTTGTAACGACAAAATAACAATGTAAGCTTCAGCCTAGCAACAAACGGTTTCAACACATTATGGTGGGATAAATCCCACCCCACGAACAGGAGAAAAAAATGTCACAAAAAGGCGATATCGGCGTGATTGGACTCGCCGTGATGGGTCAAAATCTTATTTTAAATATGAACGACCACGGGTTTAAAGTAGTGGCGTATAATCGTACCACTTCTAAAGTGGATGAGTTTTTACAAGGGGCGGCGAAAGGAACGAACATTATTGGGGCGTATTCCTTGGAAGATTTAGCCGCTAAATTGGAAAAACCGCGTAAAGTGATGTTAATGGTGCGTGCCGGTGAGGTGGTGGATCAATTTATTGACGCATTACTACCGCACTTAGAAGAAGGCGATATTATTATTGATGGGGGTAATTCCAATTATCCGGATACCAATCGTCGTGTAGAAACATTGCGTGAAAAAGGGATTCGTTTCCTTGGTACGGGGGTTTCCGGTGGTGAAGAAGGGGCAAGACATGGGCCTTCCATTATGCCGGGCGGTAACGAAGAAGCGTGGCAATTCGTGAAACCGATTTTACAAGGCATTGCAGCTAAAACCGAACAAGGTGAGCCTTGCTGTGATTGGGTGGGCAAAGACGGTGCAGGCCATTTTGTCAAAATGGTGCATAACGGCATTGAATACGGCGATATGCAATTAATTTGTGAAGCCTACCAATTCTTAAAAGAGGGGGTGGGATTATCCGATGATGAATTGGAAGCCACTTTTAACGAATGGCGTAAGACTGAATTAGATAGTTACTTAATTGATATTACAGCGGATATTTTAGGCTATAAAGATACTGATGGCACACGTTTAGTGGATAAAATTTTGGATACCGCAGGGCAAAAAGGCACGGGAAAATGGACGGGGATTAATGCCCTTGATTTTGGTATTCCATTAACCTTAATTACCGAATCTGTTTTTGCCCGTTGCGTTTCTTCTTTCAAAGATCAACGTGTGGCGGCAAGTAAACTGTTCAGTAAAACCATCGGCAAAGTAGAAGGCGATAAAAAAGTCTGGATCGAAGCGGTGCGTAAAGCATTATTGGCGTCCAAAATCATTTCTTACGCACAAGGTTTTATGTTGATTCGCGAAGCCTCAGAAAACTTTAATTGGAATATCAACTACGGCAATACCGCACTGTTATGGCGTGAAGGCTGTATTATCCGCAGCCGTTTCTTAGGCAACATTCGTGATGCGTATGAAACCAATCCGGATTTGATTTTCTTAGGCTCTGATGCGTATTTCAAAGGTATTTTAGAAAATGCAATGGGCGATTGGCGCAAAGTGGTGGCAAAATCTATTGAGGTAGGGATTCCAATGCCGTGTATGGCGTCAGCGATTACCTTCTTAGATGGTTACACTTCCGCCCGTTTACCGGCTAATTTATTACAAGCTCAGCGTGATTACTTTGGGGCACATACTTATGAACGTACAGATAAACCACGTGGTGAGTTTTTCCATACCAACTGGACAGGGCGTGGCGGTAACACGGCCTCCACAACCTATGATGTGTAATTAGTAAAAACACAGTCTAAATTGACCGCACTTTCAAAGCGAAGTGCGCTTTCTTTTATCTTATTTTGGAGAGAAAAATGTTACCTCAAACACGTTTAGCGCAATTAGCCGAAATGGAAAATATTTTGAATGAAGCCAATGAGTTTTTGATGGAGGCGGATGCCTTTCTTGCAAAATGGCAAACTTTTTTACCTAAAATGCAACGTTTAGAGCATTATTATTTTGAAGGTAATTGGCGGGAAGATTTTGAAGCTTATGAAAAAGGCGAGATTCCTAATTCACAACCTTGCGGTGTGCTTTCAGAAGATCTTATTTTTAATGCCAGTGCTGAGCAACAAAGCCTTGCTATCGGCTATTTAAAAGTGATTACCGAAATTTTGGATCAAAGAAATCGTTAAGCATAATTGTGCAACACTAAGGCGCTTTTCTAAAAATGAACTTTTATTCAGTGATATTAGTCTTACAAGTGCTATCACGATGGATAGTTTTTAATTTTATACGGAGAGATTTTATGAAATTAATAACAAAATCATTGGTTATTGGTATGACACTTATTTCATTAGCCGCTTGCAGTAATATGAGCCGCACCCAACAAAATACGGCTGTTGGCGCGGCAATTGGCGGTGCAGCCGGTTATATGATTAAAGGCAATACCGCGACGACATTAGGGGGCGCCGCATTAGGCGGTTTAATCGGTAGCCAAGTGGGCAAATAAAGAGAGATTGAGATTATCGACCGCACTTTGTTTTCTTTCCTAAAAGAACATTCAAAGTGCGGTCATTTTTTCTCAAGTTTTCTGTAAATAATCAAGGTAATTCGTAAACTAACGTAGTAAACTAGGGCAACAACGAGCTTATTGGAGACAACAATGAAACCTTACCTTATTGCCCCTTCCATTCTTTCCGCCGATCTTGCACGTCTTGGCGAGGATGTTCAAAATGTACTTAATGCCGGTGCGGATGTGATTCATTTTGATGTGATGGATAATCATTATGTACCGAATTTGACTTTCGGTCCGTCGGTTTGCCAAGCTTTACGTGATTATGGGATTACTGCACCGATTGATGTACATTTGATGGTTAAGCCGGTGGATCGAATTATCCCTGATTTCGCTAAAGCCGGGGCGAATTATATTACTTTCCATCCGGAAAGTTCCGAGCATATTGACCGCTCTTTACAGTTGATTCGTGATCACGGTTGTAAATCTGGTTTAGTGTTTAATCCCGCAACGCCATTGAGTTATTTGGACTATGTATTGGATAAAATTGACATCATTTTGTTAATGTCGGTAAACCCGGGATTTGGTGGACAATCTTTCCTACCTTCTACCTTAAAAAAATTACAACAAGTACGCCAAATCATCGATAATAGCGGTTTTGATATTCGTTTAGAAGTTGATGGCGGCGTGAAAGTGAATAACATCGCAGAAATCGCCGCCGCCGGAGCGGATATGTTTGTGGCGGGATCAGCGATTTTTGACCAGCCAGATTATAAACAAGTGATTGATCAAATGAGAAATCAACTTGCTGGAGTCAAAAAATAACCCTTAGAATTTTTCCCATTATGATGTAGGACAGAGAGATTGAATGAATACACAATTTAAATTAATTGGCTTTGATTTAGACGGTACGTTAGTCAATAGTTTGCCGGATTTAGCCTTATCGGTGAATTCAGCATTGGCTGAATTTGATTTACCACCAGCACCGGAATCACTGGTTTTAACTTGGATTGGCAATGGCGCGCCGGTATTGATTGCGCGTGCATTGAATTGGGTAAAGGAACAAACCGGCAAAACATTAACTGAGGCGGATGTAGAAAAAGTAAAAGAACGTTTTAGTTATTATTACGGCGAAAATCTTTGCAATGTGAGCCGATTATATCCAAATGTCAAAGAAACGTTGGAAGCGTTAAAAGCGAAAGGTTATATACTGGCAATAGTAACCAATAAACCGACTAAACATGTTCAACCCGTTTTGGCGGCATTTGGTATCGATCATTTATTTAGCGAAATGCTGGGTGGGCAATCGTTACCTGCAATCAAACCGCATCCGGCACCGCTTTACTATTTGTGCGGTAAATTCGGTCTTGAACCTCGCCAAGTATTATTTGTAGGAGATTCTAAAAACGATATTCTTGCCGCACATGCTGCCGGTTGTGCCGTAGTAGGCCTAACTTACGGTTATAATTATAATATTCCGATTAGTGAATCCAATCCGGATTGGGTGTTTGATAATTTTGATAAATTATTAGAGATTCTTTAATTTTTTTCCGGTGCTGTGTAGTAGTTGTCCGGTATTATGCAGCAAACGCACAAAATAAAAAATTTATACGCAATGTAGGGGTATGCTGCGATAACCTGTTGAAATTATTGATGTTTTACGCGCGTAGTGTGTCCTTTGTATGTTTAACTTCATGTAAACTAAGCAACAAAATACACTTGCTTATCCACAGCCCGAGTGTCCCTAGGCTTAAAACCATTCCGTAGCGAGGGAGTGGATAACTTTCATCTACAAAACCGAACAGTTGAAATCCTCAAACCGCATGGTAAGGAGGGTTAATGATGAAAACTCAACAGCCAGACATTGATATTGCTAAATGACATTTTGTCAGCGGGCTGTCGTCTAAAAAGACCACAAAATCATGACATATAACGCGAAAGGTATGCAACGCTGGAGCATTTGGCTGAATTTAATCCTGTGTTGATTACACTGGAAGTCACTGGCGGATAAACCTCTCTTGCTAAAACCTTAACTCATGCCGGTTACCGTGCTTGGATGGCGAATCTTAAAAAAGCATACGATTTTTGTTAATTGCAAACTTACGCCAAAACGGGCAATAAGGAAGGACTTAACCCCGCCTTGTTTGGGATGGTTACCGATCAAACCGAGATGTTTTATCTCTCACATCCGAATTCGAAGAGCGTTTGGAAGCCTTTGTCGTTCGCTGTTGTCAGTTGGTTGATATGCGTATTGCTTCATTAGCTGGTGTTATTCCCATCCAAACGAAAGCTGTGATCTTCAGAAATGTACGAATATTTCTCTCCACAATGCAAGATATTACCTACCTTTTCCTCTACAGAATAATGCTTATTCTAAACAAAATGTCCAAAAGCTTATAAGGTAATGAGTGTTATAGGGTTATTACCTTATGCTAACAGAAATTAATCATTCTCTATATTAAATTAACATTATTGATAATTATTATCAAATAAATTATACTCCACCCGCTTTAACGTAACAAACACAGGGTTGTTCGTGAAAAGCTCATTTCAAATCTTTAATTTTTTTAACATTAAATTTAAGGAGACATGGCAAATGCCGTTATTTCACCAATATATTCGACATAATAAAAAAATAATCAGTATGAAAGTTATTTTCTTGACCCCTACTATACTTGTGCCTTTTGCAGCGGCAAGTCCTCAACAGGGTGATGGTATGGCGCAATTAGAAGAAATTACTGTGGCTGCAGAGGCCGATGAGCTATCGACTAATTCAAAAATTGTCAAGAATATTGAGCAATTAGAAAAACAACAAGTAAACAATATCAGAGATCTTATTCGTTATGATGCAGGAGTTTCTGTTGTTGAACAAAATAGGGGGGGCTCATCTGGTTTTGCCATACGAGGAGTGGATAAAAACAGGGTTGCTATAACGGTTGATGACATTCCACAACTCCAGTCTCACAAGACTAGGAGAGAATCTTCTTATTATGGAAGTGGTGCAAGAAATGAAATTGAATTAGAAAATATAACAAGTGTTGAAATTGACAAAGGTAGTCAATCACTGCGATCAGGTAGCGGAGCGTTGGGTGGGTCAGTCAACTTTAGAACTAAAACCATAGAGGATATTTTGTCCGAGGGAGAAAAATTCGCTATAACAAGTAAAACCGCTTACAGTAGTAAAAATAGTCAGCTCATGCAATCACTAGGCACTGCATTTAATGAAGGAAATTTAAAAGGACTCTTTCAATACACTAATCGTAACGGAAAAGAGATAAAAGTTCACGATGATGTTATGAAAAAAAAGTACGAAATTCGTAAACTAGGGGCACATGTTCATAAGTATCTTCCTGAAAGTAAAACACCAAATACACTATTTGAGAATGGTAAATTCTTTAAATGTAAAGATTGCACAGAGCCTTTTTATAGTTCTCTTCTAACTAGATTTGATGATTTACAAAGTGCTATTGCTCATTACAAGAGCAGTAATGGAGGTAGAGATTTTACGCCTGAGGAATTAGCACAACTAAAACAAATGGTGCATCCAACCGAGATTGTCTCGGCCAAGGATTACACCGGTCCGGATAGAGAAGCACCGGATCCGCTTAAAGCTAAAAGTGATTCTTATTTAATACGCCTGGAATATGAAATCGCGCCGAATCAATTGCTCGGAGGTATTTTTGAAGATACTAAGCAGAGTTATGCTACCAGAGATATGAGGGTTCGTGCTTATTATCCTGCACCACCTAAGGCACCTTCAATACCGGATCCTAGACCAAAACCTCCTTCGTCTCCTAAAGGTGATGACTATACTTGTCTAGATTGCCCTAATGGATGGGATGAGGATTCCTATCGTAAAGACCTTGAGGAATGGAAAAACAAGTTTAAAGAGTATCAAAAACAGAAATTAGAGTATGATACTAAAGGTATCAATAGTGAGGCAGATAAGATATGGAGAGAGTATGACCAGAAAAAAGGAGAGTATGATGAAACTCTTAGAGATTCTATAAATAGAATTCCTGCTTTGGGTGGTGGTGCATATATTGATGACATATTAGTTGGTGTAAGTGTGCCTATAGCTTACACAAGAACTCGTTTTAGTACTGAACTACATCGTAAAAAACGCCAAAGTCTTTATTATATTATTGAGCCTAAAAATAAATGGGCAGATAAACTTGAGCTTAATTTAGACATACAGAAAATCGGTGTTAAATCAATTTACAGGGAATTAAGTTGTAGCAAATATCCAAAGGCTGATAAAGATTGTAGGGCAAGTAGAGATAAACCCGGTTCATCAGAGAATATAGATGATGTTAATTACCAAGAAAAGTATATGCATCTAGGCTTTAAATACGATAATAGTTTTAACATTGATCCTATAACTTATCGCTTCAAAATTACAGGTGGTCTTGCTAATTACAGTGCAGTACAAGATCATTACTCTTATACGCTGAGATTTGGTGGACTACGCCTTGAAGGTAAACCGGATAGAACTACTTATGTTCCAAATGGTCTTGGTCGGGAAGATATTAGAGATATAGAGAGGGCTAACAGATGTGAAGAGGGATGGTGCGATTTTAGAATTAAAGGCAAAAATAGATACTTAGGACTAGACAATCAGCTCTCTTTTGGCAAGTGGTTTGATACTAGTATAGGATTTCGGAGAAATCGAGATATTGTATCAGGGGATAAAAGCTTTTTAGTCAAAAGAGTATATAACAATACCACCTACCAATTTAATGCCACATTAAAACCGACTGAGCAAGTTAGCATAGCTTATAATTATTCTACTGGTTTTAGAAATCCAAGCAATCAGGAAGTTTACGGCTGGTCCCCTCATGGTAAACAATCAACTGCACATTTAAAACCTGAAACTTCTGTTCATAATGAGGTTATGGTAACTCTTAAGGGTGACTGGGGATATGTGGAAGCAAACAAATTTATAAGTAGTTATAAAAATCTAATAAGTCTTGCACTTGATACAGAAACTCAGATCATGAAAGACTATAATTTTTCTAATGCTACTATTGAGGGATATGGTGTTTCAGGACATTTTGATCTTAATGCAATAGTCAACGCTATCCCATCAGGCTTTAGTACAAATATTACTTATGAGAAATCTAAACCTAAAAAGGCAACTAGAATAAATGACAATCTTATATATGGAACACTGTATCCATTTGATGCAATCCAACCGGCTCGTGTCGTTATCGGACTTAATTATGACGCCCCTTCTGAAAAATGGGGAGGCTCTTTGATTATGACATACTCAAAAGCAAAAGATCCGAGAGAATTAGAAACGAGAGGATTTTTTGCAAAAGATCCGGAGCATCCCTCCAACAAATCTAAGCTGACTAATATAGAGACGAAATCTTGGAAAACACTCGATTTACTAGGCTATTATGAAATAAGAAAGAATATGATGCTTAATGTTGGCATATATAATCTTTTAAACGAACAATATAGCACTTGGGAGTCTGTCCGTCGTAGCTCTACTAACTCAATACACCCAGAAAGTCAGTATGGTAGTGTTGCTCGTTATGCAGCTCCTGGACGAAACTATTTTGTAAGTTTAAATATGAAATTCTAGTTTGTTCAGCAATTTTGCTTAGTGAAAGCAGAATGGATTGTCTGGTTATACTGTTTTTATCCGATATTCATGTAGCAAATGCACAATTTAAAGAAAATGTAGGGACGCCACACCAGCGTGGCATCCCCTACCTATGAGATAAAATTTAAGTTTGTGCAACTGCTACATAATATAGTTTTTATCAAAAAGTGCGGTGAAAAATGACCGCACTTTTATTCTAATTCACCTGATTCTCTTGAATTCATCAAACCTATCCCCATATAGTTCACAATCATTAAGATAGCTAGAGAAGAAGATATGACTACCAAAAGAACACAATATACGATGCCCGTACTGCCATTACGTGATGTTGTGGTTTTTCCTTATATGGTGATGCCGCTTTTTGTGGGGCGAGCAAAATCTATTAATGCTCTTGAAGAAGCGATGAATGAAAATAAACAGCTCCTTTTGGTTTCACAAAAACAAGCGGATTTAGAAGAGCCAACCATTGATGATGTGTATGATGTCGGGACGATTGCCAATATTATCCAGCTTTTAAAATTACCGGATGGAACGGTTAAAGTGTTGGTGGAAGGGCAGCAACGAGCAAGAATTAATCAGCTTGAAGAAAATGAACAATTTTTTTCAGCAAAAATCACACCGATCGAAACGACTTATGTCAATGAAAGAGAATTAGATGTTGTAAAAAGTGCGGTACTTTCTGAGTTTGAAAATTATCTGACGTTAAACAAAAAAGTGCCTGCCGATATATTAAATGCACTTCAACGCATTGATAATGCGGATCGTCTTGCGGATACCATGGCGGCGCATTTGCCGGTGAGCGTTCGCCATAAACAAAGCGTATTGGAACTTGCTGATGTTCAAGCACGTTTAGAATACTTGCTGGGTATGATGGAATCGGAAGCGGATATTCTACAAGTGGAAAAACGTATTCGTGGCCGTGTGAAAAAACAAATGGAAAAAAGCCAGCGTAACTATTATTTGAGCGAGCAAATTAAAGCGATTCGCAAAGAAATGGACGATGGCGAAAATGAAGACACCATTGATGAAGTAGAGCAACTTCGTCAAAAAGTGGATACCGCGGGGATGCCGGCAGAAGTGCGTGAGAAAGTGGAAAGCGAGTTGCAGAAACTCAAAATGATGTCGGCAATGTCAGCGGAAGCGACTGTTGTTCGTAGTTACATTGAATGGATGATTCAAGTTCCATGGCATCAACGCACAAAAGTGAAAAAGGATATTACCAAGGCACAGCAAGTGTTAGATGCTGACCATTATGGTTTAGAGCGGGTGAAAGAACGCATTTTAGAATACCTTGCGGTGCAAGCGCGTCTCAATAAAGTGAAAGGGCCGATTCTTTGTTTGGTTGGCCCTCCAGGGGTAGGTAAAACTTCATTGGGTCAATCTATCGCCAATGCAACGGGGCGTAAATATGTGCGCATGGCGCTTGGTGGTGTGCGTGATGAAGCGGAAATTCGGGGGCACCGTAAAACCTATATCGGCGCATTACCGGGCAAACTCATTCAAAAAATGGCAAAAGTGGGGGTAAAAAACCCATTATTCCTACTGGATGAGATTGATAAAATGGCATCGGATATGCGTGGCGATCCGGCTTCCGCTTTATTAGAAGTGCTTGATCCGGAACAAAATACGACCTTTAACGATCATTATTTAGAAGTGGATTATGATCTTTCCGATGTCATGTTTGTGGCGACATCAAACTCCATGAATATCCCGGGACCGTTACTTGATCGTATGGAAGTGATTCGCCTTTCCGGTTACACGGAAGATGAAAAACTCAATATTGCTATGCGTCATTTGTTACAAAAACAAATTGAGCGTAATGGCTTGAAGAAAGGTGAATTAGTGGTGGAAGAAAGTGCCATTTTGGATATTATCCGCTATTACACCAGAGAAGCCGGTGTGCGCAATTTAGAACGTGAAATTTCCAAAATTTGCCGTAAAGCGGTGAAAAATTTATTAGCGGCTCCTAAACTGAAATCCATTACGGTAAATGCCGATAATTTAAAAGATTATCTTGGCGTGAAACGTTTTGAGTTTGGCAAAGCGGATACGCAAAACCGAGTAGGTGAAGTGACAGGTTTGGCGTGGACGGAAGTCGGTGGCGATTTACTTACCATTGAAACCGCATCTGTGGTGGGCAAGGGTAAATTAACTTTTACCGGTTCCCTTGGTGATGTGATGAAGGAATCCATTCAAGCGGCAATGACAGTGGTGCGTTCACGTGCCGATAAACTGGGCATTAACCCTGAGTTCCACGAAAAACGCGATATTCATATTCACGTGCCGGACGGTGCAACACCGAAAGACGGGCCAAGTGCGGGTATCGCAATGTGTACCGCTCTTGTGTCTTGTTTGACAGGCAATCCGGTGCGTGCGGATGTGGCAATGACAGGGGAAATCAGCTTACGCGGTAAAGTGCTGCCAATCGGCGGTTTAAAAGAAAAACTTTTGGCGGCGCACCGTGGCGGTATTAAAACCGTATTAATCCCGAAAGATAACGTAAAAGATTTGGAAGAAATTCCGGATAACGTGAAAGAAAACCTCACCATTCATGCAGTGGAAACTATTGATGAAGTATTAAGTTTGGCATTAGAAAATCCACCGGAAGGCGTGGAGTTTGTCAAGGTGGAAGCCAAACCCAAAACACCACGTCGTAAAGCCGTCACGAAAACAACAAGAGCGGTCAATTAATTGAGTATTTTTTAGGGCTTGCGGAAACAAGCCCTTTTTTATCGCTTTAAATTCTGATTTTTTGGCAATTCAAACAAAGGTTAAAAAAATGTAATGCTGTTGTTTTTGAAATGAAATTTTTGTTTTGGTATTTGGTAAAAATGTGCGAATATGAAGTTCATTATTTAACCAATCCAAAAGGATGTGCATATGTCATCAACAGTTTCTCAAAAAAACAGCCGAATTCGGCATTTTTTAAAAGGGGTGGAATGGCTTGGAAATTTACTGCCGCACCCTATTATTTTATTTATGTTGATGTGCGGTATTTTGATCGTACTTTCAGCCATTTTGCATTACTTTGGTGTAAGTGTTTTGGATCCTCGCCCGAATCACTCCGGTGACATTATCGTGAAAAATCTGCTTAGCCAAGAAGGACTGGCTTATATGGTCAGCAGTTTGGTTAAAAACTTCACAGGTTTTGCGCCACTTGGTACTGTTTTAGTGGCAATGCTCGGAGTATCTATTGCCGAGTCTTCCGGTATGATTTCTGCGGCGCTGAGAGGGTTAGTTGTTGGCGCACCGAAAAAACTGGTGACTTTCACTATTGTATTTGCCGGTGTTATTTCAAATACAGCGGCTGAACTTGGTTATGTGGTACTAATTCCTCTTGCTGCAATGATTTTTCATGCACTTGGTCGTCATCCGCTTGCTGGGCTTGCAGCTGCATTTGCCGGTGTTTCCGGCGGATATAGCGCTAATTTGTTATTAGGTACGGTAGATCCGCTTTTATCGGGAATTACGCAAGAGGCTGCCCGTTTAATTGCTCCAAATTATGTCGTCGGACCTGAAGCAAACTGGTATTTTATGTTTGTTAGTACATTTTTAGTGAGCATTTTGGGCTATTTGGTCACAGAAAAAATCGTTGAACCTCAGTTAGGAAATTATGATCCCCAAGCAGCGGATGATCCTTCAATTCTTAAACATAAAGTGGAAAAATTGGCACCTAATGAGAAAAGGGGCTTGATGTGGGCTGGCATAGCAATGTTAATTTTTTCCTTACTACTTGCCTGGACCATTGTTCCCGAAGACGGCATTTTGCGTAATACCAAAACAGGGCTTGTAGCGGGTTCCCCTTTCTTACATGGTATTGTAGTCTTTATTTTTATCTTTTTTGCCATTCCCGGTTATATCTATGGACGAGTCACCGGTTCAATGAGATCTTCTCAAGATATCGTAAAATCAATGTCGCAGGGTATGGCTTCAATGGGGATGTACATCGTACTGGTATTCTTTGCGGCACAGTTTGTAGCGTTTTTTAAGTGGACAAATTTAGGTTCAATTGTTGCGGTAAAAGGGGCTAATTTACTTATTAATCTTGGCTTAACAGGACCTGTGCTTTTTGTCGGTTTTATCTTAGTTTGTGCATTTATCAATTTGATGATTTCCTCCGCGTCAGCACAATGGGCATTAACTGCGCCTATTTTTGTACCAATGCTGATGTTGGTTGGTTATGCGCCGGAAGTGATTCAGGCAGCATATCGTATTGGTGATTCAACAACGAATATTATCACGCCGATGATGAGTTATTTTGGCTTGATTATGGCTGTGGCGGTTCGTTACAAAAAAGATACGGGAGTGGGTACGTTAATGGCGATGATGATTCCTTATTCATTTATTTTTATCGTCGGTTGGGTAACGCTTTTCTACCTCTGGGTTTTTGTGTTTGGTTTACCGGTCGGGCCAGGCTCATTTACTTATTTTTCAACGCCATAACTCAGCGGCATATTGAAATTACTATCGATAATAAGGCTCTTAATACAGAGCCTATTATTTTCCTAATAAAACATTCCTCTGTCTCTAACTGATTCAAAATTAAAGCGATAACCAAAAGAGCAATCCTTTAAAAATTTTTCCGTTGTATTTTATAATGGCATAAAATATCTTCTGAATTATTAATTATCATGCTTAGACTTCCTCCACTTTCTCTTTATATCCATATTCCTTGGTGTGTACAGAAATGCCCCTATTGCGATTTTAATTCCCATGCTCGGAAAAGTGATATTCCCGAACAAGAGTATATTCACCATTTGCTACAGGATTTGAAAGCGGATTTAGCACGTTTTCAGGAAAGTATTCAGGATCGGGAACTACATTCTATTTTTATCGGTGGCGGCACGCCGAGTTTGTTTTCAGCGGATAGTATTGCTTATTTGTTAAGTGAAATAAAAAAATATATTTCTTTTCAAGATAATATCGAAATTACTTTGGAAGCCAATCCCGGTACAGTGGAGGCAGAGCGGTTTAAGGGATATGTAACGGCTGGGGTTACCCGTATTTCTATGGGAATTCAAAGTTTTAATGATGACAAATTGCAACGCTTAGGGCGAATTCACAACGTGCGGGAAGCCAAAAGAGCGGTCGGTTTAGCGAAAGTTTCTGGTCTCAAAAGTTTCAACTTGGATTTAATGCACGGCTTGCCGAATCAAACCCTTGCCGAAGCCTTAGATGATTTACGCCAAGCCATTGAGCTGGCACCGCCGCATATTTCTTGGTATCAACTGACTATTGAACCCAATACGATGTTTGCTTATCGCCCGCCGAAATTGCCGGATGAAGACAAACTTTGGACTATTTTTGAGCAAGGCCATCAACTTCTCACTGCGGCAGGCTATCAACAGTATGAAACTTCCGCTTATGCCAAACCGGGTTTTCAATGCCGACATAATTTGAATTATTGGCGTTTTGGTGATTATTTGGCGATTGGTTGTGGGGCGCACGGAAAATTAACTTTTTCAAACGGCGGGATTCGGCGTTTTTCTAAAACCAAGCATCCTCGGGGATATTTGCGGGGTGAGTATCTTTATGAAGAAAAAAACGTCCCTGAAATTGACCGCCCTTTTGAATTCTTTATGAACCGTTTTCGTTTATTGGAACCTGTACCGAAAAGGGAATTTGAATACTATACCGGATTACCGCAAAGTGCGGTCAAAAACCAGATTGATTTTGCCCTTAAACAGAACTACATCATAGAAACCGAAGCATATTGGCAGATTACCGAACACGGCAAATTGTTTTTAAATGAATTACTCACACTATTTCTAGCGGAAGACTAATTAGTGTTATTTTTTTCATAATGACTTATCAAAATTTGCACTTGTTTATTTAATGCGTGCATATTAAAGTAACGCAATCGTTTACTTTTTAAAAGAAAGAGCAGAATAATGAATCAATTAGAAATGAAAAAATTGGCGGCAAAAGCAGCCTTACAGTATGTGAAAGCGGATACGATTGTCGGAGTGGGTAGCGGTTCTACCGTAAACTGCTTTATTGAAGCCTTAGGAGCGATGAAAGATCAAATTAAAGGCGCTGTGGCAGCATCGAAAACGTCGGAAGAGTTGCTACGCAAACAAGGCATTGAAGTCTTTAGCGCAAATGAGGTTTCAGGATTGGATATTTATGTGGATGGCGCAGATGAAATTAATCCACAAAAAATGATGATTAAGGGCGGTGGTGCGGCACTTACCCGGGAAAAAATTGTGGCGGCATTGGCGAAAAAATTTATTTGCATTGTCGATGAAAGTAAGCAAGTCGATGTGTTAGGTTCAACTTTCCCATTGCCTGTGGAAGTCATTCCAATGGCACGCTCGCAGGTGGGGAGAAAATTAGTCGCACTTGGCGGTGCGCCGGAATATCGTGAAGGTGTGGTGACAGATAACGGTAATGTGATTTTAGATGTGCATAATTTTGCGATGTTAAATCCGCTAGAAATGGAAAAAGAATTAAATAATATTGCCGGTGTGGTAACAAATGGTATTTTTGCCCTACGTGGCGCAGATATTGTGATTGTCGGTACGCCTGAAGGTGCAAAAATTATCGAATAATTTATAGAAATAAATGTAAGGAAGGCAAATATGACAAATAAAGTTTCACTCGACAAATCAAAAATCAAATTTGTATTGCTGGAGGGCGTGCACCAAAGTGCGCTGGATACGCTGCATGCGGCGGGTTATACCAATATTGATTATTACAAAAAAGCCCTTGATGGTGATGAACTAAAAGCAGCGATTAAGGACGCGCATTTTATCGGTTTGCGTTCGCGTACGCATTTAACCGAGGCAATGATTGATGCCGCACCAAAACTTATTGCTATCGGTTGCTTTTGTATTGGTACCAATCAGGTTGATCTTAATGCGGCAAAAGCGCGGGGTATTCCGGTATTTAATGCGCCATTCTCAAATACCCGTTCGGTTGCTGAATTGGTTTTAGGTGAGATTTTGCTTTTGATGCGTAATGTTCCGCAAGCCAATGCGGAAGTACATCGCGGTATATGGAATAAATCCGCCACCGGTTCGCACGAAGTACGCGGTAAAAAATTAGGTATCGTCGGTTATGGCCATATCGGTTCGCAATTAAGTATTATTGCAGAGTCCTTAGGGATGGATGTGCATTTCTATGATATTGAAAATAAATTGCCGCTAGGTAATGCGAAACAAGTACGTAGTTTAGAAGAATTGCTGGGATCTTGTGATGTGATTTCTTTACATGTGCCTGAATTACCTTCGACCCGTAATTTAATGAGTGCGGAACGTATTGCACAACTGAAACAAGGGGCTATTTTAATTAATGCGGCACGTGGATCGGTCGTCGATATTGATGCCCTTGCCCACGCCTTAAAAGAGGGCAAAATTCATGGGGCGGCTATTGATGTGTTCCCGGTTGAACCGGCTTCAATCAATGAAGAATTTGTCTCGCCATTACGTGAATTTGATAATGTGATTTTAACGCCGCATATTGGCGGATCAACGGCAGAAGCGCAGGAAAATATTGGTTTTGAAGTGGCGGGAAAATTCGTTAAATATTCCGATAACGGCTCAACATTGTCCTCGGTGAATTTCCCTGAGGTTTCCCTACCGGAACACGCAGGCACCAAACGTTTATTGCATATTCATGAAAATCGTCCGGGTGTATTGAACAAGCTTAACCAAATTTTTGTAGAAGCCAATATTAATATCGCCGCACAATACTTACAAACCGATCCTAAAATTGGTTATGTTGTAGTGGATGTGGAAACGGAAAATGCAGAACCGCTATTAGTTAAATTGCGTGAAATTGATGGCACAATACGGGCTAGAGTGTTGTATTAAAATAAAAAAAGTGCGGTTAATTTTAACCGCACTTTTTTTAGCAAATTAAAGAATGTGTTGATATTGCGCTAACATTTCTTTTGGCCATACGCTTGATTGAACTTCACCGATATGTTTCTTACGCAACAAGAACATGGCTAAACGTGATTGACCGATTCCGCCACCAATTGAGAGAGGTAATTTTCCGTCCAGCAACTCTTGATGCCAATCCATTTTTAGACAATCTTCTTTGCCGCTTAAAGCGACTTGCAAACGAAGCGCGGATTCATCGACACGAATTCCCATAGAAGACAGTTCAAATGCCGTATTAAGTTGCTCGTTCCAAACAAGAATATCACCATTTAAACCTTTGTAGCCGTTTTCGGATTCTGTTGTCCAGTCGTCATAATCCGGTGCGCGCCCATCGTGTGGTTTGCCATCGGATAGTTTACCACCGATACCCACTAAAAATACCGCGCCGTATTCTTTACAGATTGCGTTTTCCCGCTCTTTGCTGGTGAGATTCGGATAACGTTTTACTAAATCTTCACTATGCACAAAGGTAATTTGTCTTGGTAAAACTGAAGGAATGTCAAAACGGGCTTCCACCGCAAGTTCCGTTAAACGAATTGCACGATAAATAGAATTGACGGTATCTTTTAAATAGGCAAAATTACGGTGACCGGCAGGAATCACTTTTTCCCAGTCCCATTGATCAACATAAATAGAGTGGGTTGGATCTAAAGAATCTTCATCGGGGCGCAACGCTTTCATATGAACAAACAGCCCTTCTCCTTCTTTAAAGTGAAAACGTGCAAGAGTATGACGTTTCCATTTTGCCAGCGAGTGAACCACCTCATACACTGCGTTCGGAATACATTTCACGTGGACTTGAACCGCTTTTTCAATACCGGACAAGTTATCTTGCATTCCGTTGCCCACTTCACTAAGAATTGGCCCTTGAACCTCAATAATACCGAGTTGTTCGATTAGGTTTTGAGTAAAGGTATTTTTCACAAAACTAATTTCTTGCTGTTGTAAAATAAATGTTTTCTTCATATTTTCCGCCTGTTATTTAATAATAAGTAAGGTTTTGAGCATTATTCAATAAATCATAATTATTTTTCAAGTATTTTATTTACATTCCAAATAACTTTGAATAATATCTAATTAATTTGTGATTTATTAGAGTAATTCTAAAGGAGGGTGTTTTATGCACAATATTGATAATCTCGATCAACAAATTCTCCGTGTACTGACTAAAGATGCACGCACGCCCTATGCAGAAATGGCAAAAAATTTTGGTGTCAGCCCCGGCACTATTCATGTCCGTGTCGAAAAAATGCGACAATCCGGCATTATTGAAGGCACCAAAGTGATTATTGACGAACGTAAACTCGGCTACGACGTATGTTGCTTTATTGGGATCATTCTAAAAAGTGCAAAAGATTACGAGAAAGTGATTAAAAAGCTAGAAACGTTTGATGAAGTGGTTGAGGCCTATTACACCACAGGAAATTACTCAATTTTTATAAAAGTGATGACTCACACCATTGCCGAATTGCATTCTGTTTTAGCGACGAAAATTCAGCTAATTGATGAGATTCAATCCACCGAAACATTAATTTCAATGCAGAATCCTATTTTGCGGGATATTAAGCCGTAAAGGTCATTATCTTTCAGTGGTGATAATTCAGCTTGTCATTGATATCGTGCTTCGCTCAATGAGCAACCTGCTTTCTTTTGCTTGTCCAACAGAAATAAGGCAAAGAAAAAGACTCCCCGGTTAAATCGCTGATTTTTGCTTGGTTTCATTTTGACTGCAATTTCTACACTCGCTGCGCGCAAACAGACGAAAACTGCCTAAAAATTGAAAGTCGCAAAAGCGATTTATATGGGGAGTATTTTGGAGGAGTGTTATTAAAAATATTTACACTCAGAAAAATAGCTTTGGATTTAACCGCACTTTTTATCTAAACTTATCCAAAAACTTATAATACTGAACCCCAATTTTCGTGGCTAAATTTTTCACCCATTTTCCGCCATAAACAGAAGGCACTTTTAATTCTTCAAAAATTTGCAGACGTTTGTCATTGCCTAAAATGGCTTCCGCAACAATACGCCCGGCTAATCCCGTTAAAGCTACGCCATGCCCCGAATAGCCATGGGCGAAATAAATATGAGGGGAAATTCGCCCAAAGTGCGGGATTGAGTTCATGGTCATATCAATAGGTCCAGCCCAACCATAGTCAATTTTCACATTTTCTAACTGTGGGAAAACATGCAACATATTTTGTCGCATTACCGATACCATATCTTTTTCCGAACTGGAATCGCTACCGAAAAGCAGGCGATTATCCGCACTCAACCGATAATAATCGAGCAATAAATTGTTGTCGCATACGGACATACCATTATTAATCACAGAATCCGCCACAGTTTGGCTTAATGGTTCGGTAGCAATAATAAAACTTTCTACCGGCATAATTTTTCGGTTAATGCCATGGTGAATAGATTTAGGGAGAGCATCAATATAAGCATTGGTGGCTAAAACAACATCTTTAGAAATGACCGCACTTTGGTCGGTTTTCACTTCAATACAGCCGTTTTTTTCGATGAGATCCACTACCGGCGATTGTTCAAAAATCTGCACGCCGAGATCTAAGCAAGCCTTTGCCAGCCCTAAGCAATAATTGAGCGGATGCAAATGACCCGAATTGCTGTCGTATAACCCCCCAACGTAAATATCGCTCCCCAAATGCTGTTTCAGTTCTGCCTTATCCCACAGCTGCATATTTTGATAGCCAAAATTTTCGCGCCCGGCTTTTTCTATCTCAATCAGATCATCCATACGGCGAGGATTTAGTGCAAGGGTAGCATAGCCCTTTTTCCAGTCGCATTGGATGTTATATTTTGTAATGCGTTCGTCAATAATCTCTATCGCTTCCAGTGACATTTCCCAAAGCTTGCGTGCTTTATCAAAACCCACTTGTTTTATATACTCATCAATGCCTTCTTCAAAACCATTTATGGCTTGCCCACCACTTCGACCGGAAGCGCCGAAACCAACCCGAGCACCTTCCAATATCACCACTTTTTTACCTTTTTCCGCCAGTTCTAATGCAGTGGATAAGCCAAAAAAACCGGCACCGATAACACAGACATCGGCGTGTTCAAGTTGTGTTAAAGCGGGAAGTTGTAAGTCTTGATTACGTGAATCGAAATAATAGGAAGGAACATGTTCTTGATGAGCAAAAGTTAGCATAAAACCTCTCGTTAATAAAAATTGGCGAAATCTTACTCGTATGGAGAAATATGTCAAATTCTTTGTAAAAAAATATGGGGCTGACGTAGATTA
>MLHP01000002.1 GCA_001999425.1 Rodentibacter genomosp. 2
TCGGGCGTTTGCGTCTAACACCTTCAATCACGATATCGTCAAATTCATTTGCCATTGTTATCAATTTGAGCTGTTGCAGTAATGCAATATAATCTTGTCTTTCCATTATTATCTCCTTGTCTGTTTTATTTTAGTGAAGGAAAGGTGGTGGTTCTTCGATATTGAAGGAGTTGATCAAATTGGCTGAGATTTGCTTTAGGTGGACAACGCAGCGCAACGTGTCGACTCTCTATTTTAGGGACTGTTGGTTCAGTCAATCTTAAGATAATATTCAGTACGGCTTCAACGGTAGGTAATCCTTGTTCTAATGCGAGCTCTGCGGCAGTCACTCCCACTTCTTCACCAAAATCCGCAATTAAACTTAGAAGCTTAACCATTGCCTTGTCGCCACGAGGTTGTTTAAGTAAGTGATGTTGAAGAGTTTTAATAGCAGGGGGAAGTACCCAGCCTTGAAAGGGCTCACCATGTCGTAATGCCCCTGGTTTTTTCTTTAAGGCGGACAAATAATGAAGAGGGTTATAACGGGTTCCTCCTTTAATAAATTGTCTCGGGTGGCAAGCAACAATTTGGTTCTGATAAACAAGCACTATCTCTTGTGCACCTATTTGAGCTATCACTTCCTTTCCACATAAATGGCAGGGTACACTATATTGGTGGGTATCAAAGAGAATCAATGCAGAGGTATTAACGAGTAAGCGAGTGGTGCGATAACCTAAATAGGGTTTAAAAGGAGAGAGTTTTTCACGTTCTTTTTCCAACCGTTGAGCCACCGTCTGTTGCTTATCTTCAACCCAGGATTGAATTTGAATCTGCCTTATGCACCAATCTCTTAAATAATCATTTAACGCCTCAAGGGAAGAGAAAGCTAATAAAGGGCGGAAAAGCCGCTTACGGAGTGTTTGAACTTGTCGCTCGACTTGACCTTTCTCCCAACCTGAGGCCGGTGTACAAGCAACAGGCTCAATGAGAAAATGGTTCATCATTGCCAAAAATCCCTCATTAAATGACCGCTCTTTGCCTTGTTTTATCTGTTTGACAATGGTTTTAGGGTTATCATAAATTCCCCGAGAGGGTACACCTCCAAAATAAGTAAAGGCGTGATTATGTGCATCGATAAGCATTTCTAAGGTTTGTCTAAAATAAGCTCGGACATAATAAGCACGAGAATGACAAAGCCGAAAATGCGCGATATTTACCGTCGTTTCAACCCCATCTAACACCACTTTCTCAATACTCCAATCAAATTGATAAGACTCACCGAGTGGAAATTTTTGAGGAATAAAAACAGCCGTAGTGGGTGGGGAAAAAGACGATTTATAACGCTTAATAAAACGAGAAACACAAGGGTATTACCCTTCAAAACCAAGGCTTTGCAAATACTTAAAATGACGTACTGCGGTTAAACGTTGAGAAGGTGATTTATCCATCTCTTCTTTGAGTCGTTCAATTAATAGTGCTTTATAAGGCCCTAATTTAGGTGAATCGGTGTGTTGACGTTGATAGTTGGGAATCTCAATCATATTGAGATATTTTTTGACGGTACGACGACTGAGTCGAAGTTTTTCAGCGATTTTACGCTGAGAAAGCCCCTCTTTATGGTAAAAGCGACGTATTTTTAAGATTGTTTCCATGCAAAGCATACCAGGTTATTCCCTGTTTAAATAACAAGGAGTTTATCAAAAGATGCAGTGGATCACTTTTCGATGATCTTACTGCATCAACCTGGTGCATTTTTGCATGATCATTAACACTTATGGGGAAATCAAGGTAGTACATTCAGGTACAATAAGTCCTGATAGTAAATGGATTGTTACAGGTGGAGGAAATGGAAAACGTTATATGTGGCTAATATCAGATCCCCACCAAAGATTTAGGTTAGCCGATATACACGGACTTTTTCAAGAAAATATAGATGGAAGAGATAAGAGCAAATTATTGTCTATTCCAGAAAAATTTAAAGACAAACAAATAACTCGTTCTGATATTTCAGCTGTTGCCTTTGTTACAGAGAAAGATTTTATTCTTTTACCTAATAGTAACGATGAACTTGCATTACTTTATACAACAGGTGATCCTTGGATAAAAGCCTATGTAGAAATTGGCAATAAACCTGAAATATCAAGAGGAAACTTGAGCATTGCCTCCGCTTATAAAGCCAATATTCTCGCTACAGGGCAATACGGGCGAGGTGGGATTAATGTTTACAAATATCACCCTGCAACCAAAGATCTGGAAAAAATCTGGGTGGCGGATTAATTAAAACTAAGAAGTGCGGTTGAAAATGAGGACGTTTTTGACCGCACTTGTTTTAGGTGAAACGAAATATCACTGATACGATTACGAAAGCCTTAGTGTTTTTTATTTCAGATGTTTGGTATAAGTTGCCTATTTGTCGATGTAATCTAGAAACATCAAATGGAAATAATTTGTTGTTTTTTTGTTTAAAAAATGTTTGTTGATTATTCTATTCTTGTAGAGATAAAATACTTCTGTGCTGAAGTATGTGCACATTGGTAATAACAGCATAAAGTAAGTAATGAATAGGAGACTCATTATGAACAAAACAATGAAAGCAATGACTTATTACGGTGCAAACGATCTTCGTTTTGAAGATCGCCCTATCCCAACGATTATTGATCCGACAGATGCCATTATTAAAATGGAAAAAACCACCATTTGCGGTACGGATTTAGGCATTTGGAAAGGAAAAAATCCGGAAATTGAAAAAACGGCTTTAGCAAAAACAGGACAGTGGAATGGGCGAATTTTGGGGCACGAAGGGATTGGTGTTATTGAAGATGTTGGTAGTGCGGTAAAAAACTTTAAAAAGGGCGATCGAGTAATTATCTCCTGCGTCAGTAAATGTGGTTCTTGCGAAAATTGCCAAAAACAGCTTTATGCACATTGTCAAAAAGAGGGCGGATGGATTATGGGCTATATGATTGATGGTACACATGCAGAGTATGTTCGTACACCTTTTGCCGATAACTCTCTATTTTTATTGCCTGATAATTTAAATACCGATATCGCAGTCTTTCTCTCGGATGTGCTGCCAACAAGCCACGAGATCGGCGTTAAATATGGCGAAGTTAAACCAGGGGACAGCGTTGCAATTATTGGTGCAGGCCCTATCGGAATGGGCTGCTTGCTTACCGCCCAATTCTATTCTCCCGCAACGATTATTGTTGTAGATATGGACGATAATCGTTTGGCACTTGCTAAAGAATTAGGCGCAACTCACACGATCAATTCAGCAAAAGAAAATGCAGTGGAAAAAATCTTAGCAATTACAGAACAACGTGGTGTCGATTGTGCCATGGAAGCAGTGGGTTTACCGGCGACTTGGGATATTTGTCAAAAAGTGGTAAAAGAAGGGGGCAATCTCGCTAATGTTGGGGTGCACGGTCAGTCGGTCAATTTTGAAATTGATAAACTCTGGATCAAAAATTTAACGATTACCACAGGGCTGGTGAATACCAATACAACAGGAATGTTATTAAAATCCTGTCAATGCGGAAAATTACCTCTTGAAAAATTAGCGACCCATCATTTCAAATTCGGCGAAATGGCAAAAGCCTATGATGTATTCAAGCACGCATCCGATGAAAAAGCGATGAAAGTGATCGTTGAAATGGAATAGTCGTTATATCTTCGCTGTAAACTCAAAATGTACAGTTAAATTATCGAGACATCAGAAAGTGTCCCGATAGATTAATAAAATCTGCTCCTTAGTATGTGGGACTAGCCGACAATTAAGGAGCAGAATCGTTTTTAATGATCGTCATTTAACCATTATAGGTTCCATAATATCTCAAAATTCGAGCGTTATTAGGAGAATGAAATATGAAAGAGTTAATGAAATTATGCCTTAATTTTTTCTTATTCAGCCTACTTTCCGCCTATACCAATCAATAACATTCTACTCATCCGTATTTGAGTAGCTTTTGTATCGTAGTAGAAATCCCTATTGAGTTTACATTTCAATGGGGATTTTAAGGTTTTAATTGGTAAAATTTTTATGCGACTGCTACATAATACCGAAAAAACATCGTATTTTCTGACCGCTCTTTATTTTATTCCATCAAGTTACTTACTTTCATCTTCCGATTGATACAAGCGGTTTTTGTATAAATAACTTCCCAACAAAGCATACGCCAGTGCTTCTTGTTTCATTTCTTCCGAAACGCTTTTTTCCTTCAGCGTTTCGGTGGCTTTATCATAATAATAACCTTGCGCGGCTTTGTTTGGCATTTGAATAACCACATCACGGTTTCCTTTCATTAAAGCCTGCGTTTGATCAAATTGCATAATGGCACGATCAGGGTTGATATTTTTTGTTAAATCATAACCAATCATAGGATAATTACCGCTTACCCCTGCCAAGGATAATAACGTTGTCGGCATATCAATTTGGCTAACTAAACGCTGATCACGGCGTGGCGCAATTCCCTCCCCCAAAATAAGTGCCGGAATATGGAAATTTTTAATCGGTATTAATGAAGCACCGGCGGCTCGTGAATCGTGATCGGCAATCACCAAGAAAATAGTATCTTTCCAATAGTTCGATTTCTTCGCTAAATTGAAGAAATGACCAACGGCATAATCCGCATACTTTGCACTATTATTTCGTGTTGCTTTGGGTTGTTCATACAATTCGATTTTCCCATCGGGGAATTCAAAAGGATCATGATTACTTGAGCTAAATACAAGACTGAAAAAAGGTTTTCCCTCGTTTTGCAGTTTTGTAAAAGTTTCATCTGCTTTATCAAACAAATCCTCATCACTCACGCCCCAAGTGGCAGTAAATTTCGGATTTTTATAGTCTTGCTGATCAATAATCGTTTTAACCCCATTGCCGTAGAAAAAACTTGCCATATTATCAAAGTGCTTTTCGCCGCCATAAATAAATGAGGTGTCATAGCCTTGTTTACCTAAAAAATCGGCAATGGTGAAAAAATTATTTTGTGCATTATTTAGCTTGACCACAGCGCGTGCCGGCGTTGGTATAAAACCTGCGGTTACCGCTTCAATCCCTCGCACGGAACGGGTTCCCGTGGCGTAAATATTTTCAAATAACCACCCTTCTTTGGCTAATCTATCAATATTCGGTGAAAGAGGCTTACCGCCTAAAGTACCAACAAACTGTGCCCCAAGGCTTTCTTGCAATATGATGACAATATTTTTAGGCTTGCCTTGATAACTTGCGGTATTTTTAGTTAAGGTTGGGAATTTTTCAGAAATATAATCATCTACGGCTCTGCCACGATTTAATTTCACTATGCGTAACATTTCATTCGTATCCATTTTGCCGTATATTTCCGAGGATTTTTCTTCATCCTTAAATTGCTGTGCGGCATAAATCACCGAATAGCCGGAATTTAACACTAAAGAATTCACCAAGGAATCGGAAGAAAATGCCACCATTGCAGGATTAATGCCACGGTGCTGAAAGCTTGAACGAGCTCCGATAAAACTCACCGCAATCACCAACAATGCCACAATCGGGCGAACTTTCCAGCTCATTGGGCGTAAATTTTTAACTGACCAAGCGGCAAGTTGCCAATAAAGTATTGTAGCTAAGGCAGTAAAAACAAAGCTAAGAATGACCGCACTTAAATGCCCTTCTAACAACATAGAAAAGACTTCTTTAGGATAAATTAAATACTCAATAAACAGGCGGTTCGGTCGATAATCATAAGTTTCAATAAATGCCGGTGTAGCAATTTCCATAAAAATAATGAAAACACTGCCAAATGTCAGCCAAACCCGTAGGATCTTTTTCCATAAATCACTCGTATGGAACAGCACGGTAAATAATGCCGGAACACCAAATAAGTAGCATAGCGCCACCACATCAATACGTAAGCCTTGTAGGAATAACTCCCCCCAATCCTGTACGGCGGAAACTCGTTCCATTTGCCATAAAGATAAACCCAAGCGGGACAAAGAAAAAATAACGAGGTTGATAAATACAAAAACGACTATTGGAAATAAGGGGGAACGAGTTTTTTTCATAAAAAATATTCTTATTATTAAGGGATGTTATGCTCAGTAAAGATTCTTTAATCTTTGCTCAGCAGCTTGTTTAATTTCATTCGGTATGTTGTCTGAAATCAAAATCTCACGATAAATTAATGCCGAAAGATGTTTATTCATTGAAGTGCCAATACCTTTTTCATAATAAATGCCTAAACGCAATTTAGCGTCGGGATTTTCTAAATCGGCGGCTTTTTTAACCCATTCAAAAGATTTTGTTTCATCTTTTTGCTTCAGATAAATTTCAGCCAACATCATCATGGCACCCAAATCTTTTGCTTTTGCAGTGGTTTCAAATAATTTTATAGCTTGCGGAATATCCTTTTTCACATAATCGCCACTATAGTACATCATCGCCAAATTATTAATGGCTCGAATGCTTCCCATCTCTGCGGCTTCACTAAACCACCAGTAGGCTTTCTCCTTGTTTTTTTCCACACCGCGACCAAGGTTATAAAGCATCCCTAAATTGCCCTGTGCTTGGACATTTCCTTCTAGCGCGAGAGGTTGCATAATTTCAAATACGGATCGCCAATCCTGTTTATTGGCAAAATCCTGTGCGATATTCATACGTTGTTGATCCGTTAATTTATCTTTCGTTTTTGCTTCTTCGGCATAGCTCGAAAAAACGGTTGAAAGCCCTAAAAGTGCGGTAAAAATAACGAGAGTTTTTTTCATCAAATTTATCCTGTTAATGTGCCGAGTAAAAGAAATATAAAGAAAATAGCCGTTATTAAGAACTCCGTTAGACCAACCTGTTTGACAGAAAGTTTCTTACGCGGTAAATAAATTGCACGAACCCAACCAACAAAAAATGCTAATGCAAGATAAAATTGTCCCGTTCCGGCAAAATACGCGACAAGGAAAGAATGAAAAAGAAT
Organism: Rodentibacter genomosp. 2; assembly: GCA_001999425.1. Classification (GTDB taxonomy): domain Bacteria; phylum Pseudomonadota; class Gammaproteobacteria; order Enterobacterales; family Pasteurellaceae; genus Rodentibacter. Next base: position 6,918 of record MLHP01000002.1, read on the forward strand.
TGATGCCCGTAAATATTTCCGATTTTTTCGTTCACGCATCATTGATTTCACATAAATTGTCGTGCCGATAAAAAACAATGAAGGATAAATGGCAACCCACCAAATTTTCATATCAAAAGTGCGGTCGGAAAAATAATATGCGCCCATTCCGGCAAGAGCAAAAATAGCAATACCGGCAAGATCATTCAATAAATTACGTTCATCTTTTTGTTTAATATAATAAATATTCACGAAAACAAAGGGCAACATTGGCACAATAAAATAAAGAACCTGTCCGTTATAAAGCAATGCGGGGAAAGCAAAAACAAGCGTGGCGACCCCATAAATGAGAGTCCATTTTCGATATTGTTCGATATTTTTGCCTTTAAACAAATTTAAAAAAGGGTAAGACATCAAATAAAGCGAGAACCATGCAATTAATAAAAAGGCATGCGCCCACACAGGACGGCTAAGCAACATTCCATAAAAGAAAGGTAATAATGCCATGACAACGGCACCATGTTGATTAGAAATTAAGAGTTTCATATTAGACATAAGTGAGAATAATTCTCGAATATTCTACTCCGCTAAACTCGAATTTACAAAGCCTTAGCCACCCTTTAGAATACAATCGGTTTAGTTTTAAAGGAAAATATTATGACGATTAAACGAACTCATCCCAGCGAACGTTTTTGCGAAGTTTCTATTTATAACGGCATTGCCTATTTTGCCGGACAAGTGCCGGAAGAAACCCTTGAAAAAAACGCTTACGAACAAACGAAAGAAGTACTTTCTCTCATTGATAAATTACTTGCAGAAATAGGCTCTCACAAAGGTAATATCCTCAATGCCCAAATCTTTCTTGCCGATATGCAAGATTATGCCCAATTAAACCAAGCATGGGATGAATGGGTCGATCGATCAAATCCACCAAGCCGGGCGACTGTTGAAGCAAAATTAGCCGTGCCGGAATGGAAAGTGGAAATTGTGATTACAGCGGCGGTTTAAATATTAAATTTGTGATCCATAGCAAAGAAATTTTTTTTCATTTTTCTTACAATTCAAACACCTTTTTATAAATAACAACTGTAAGGAGTAATTATGCAAGCGTGGACAACTGAAATGTGGCAAACTGCCGGAATAGGCTTAGCCGTAGGCGTTATCCTCGGCTATTTAATTTTGCGTTTAACCAAAGGATCGGTGAAACAACAAGTTCAAACAGAAACCGAGCTAAAAGCGGTGAAAGCCCGGCTTGAAACTCAAAACGAACAACTCGAAAAACATTTCGCAGAAAGTGCGGAATTATTTAAAACCCTCATCAGCGATTACCAAAAACTCTATCGCCATTATGCTAACTCTTCCAATACTTTGTTAGGAGAAAACCCGAAAGGTTTATTCACGCAACAATTAATCACAGCCACAGATAAACCACAAAGTGAACCTCCACTTGATTATTCTGAAGGCTCGTCAGGGCTACTGAAAACAGAAAAAGAAAATCATTAAACAACCTTAAGTGTGGTCATAGAAAATAATTTCAATTCTGACCGCACTTTTTTAATTTTTTTCTCAAATACCTTGTTTTTCTTGAACATTTTATTTATTCCTTTGTCTGATGAAACACCATTAGATATGAACCTTTCTCTTTCATTAAGAAAGATTATTTTACTTGGAGATTCTATGAAAAAAAGACATTTTATATTAAGTAGCATTGCATTAGGTTTAGGCGTTTTAGGTACATCTATAAGTACGCAGGCAAACTTGCCAAGTTTTGTTATCCAACAAAATAGCCTTGCCCCGATGCTTGAAAAAGTACAGCCCGCAGTGGTCACGATTTCAGTAGAAGGCAAAGCCAAAAGTAGCGGTCGTTCTTTCCTGCCTGATGATATTCCTGAAGAATTTAAATTTTTCTTTGGTGATCAATTTGCCGAACAATTCGGCAATCGTGGAAGTGGCCGCAACTTTCGCGGCTTAGGTTCCGGTGTGGTGATTAATGCCGATAAAGGCTATGTATTAACCAATAACCATGTGATTAATGATGCCGATAAAATCAACGTGACATTACAAGATGGGCGTGAATTTAAAGCAAAATTAGTCGGGAAAGATGAACAATCGGATGTTGCGTTAATTCAAATTGAAAAACCTTCAAATTTGACCGCACTTAAATTTGCCGATTCCGACAAATTGCGTGTAGGCGATTTCACTGTTGCTATCGGTAACCCATTTGGGTTGGGACAAACCGTCACTTCCGGTATTGTTTCCGCCCTCGGGCGTTCAACAGGTTCTGACAGTGGCGCTTATGAGAACTATATTCAAACCGATGCGGCAGTAAATCGTGGTAATTCCGGTGGTGCGTTGGTGAATTTAAACGGAGAGTTAATCGGGATCAATACGGCAATTATCTCTCCAAGCGGCGGCAATGCCGGGATTGCATTTGCTATACCAAGTAACCAAGCCAATAATATCGTTCAACAAATTTTAGAATTTGGTGAGGTACGTCGTGGTTTACTCGGTATTAAAGGCGGTGAATTAAATGCTGATTTAGCCAAAGCATTTAATGTAAATGCACAACAAGGTGCGTTTGTCAGCGAAGTATTGCCTAATTCAGCCGCAGAAAAAGCCGGAATCAAAGCAGGAGATGTTATTACCGCAATGAATGGTCAGAAAATTTCAAGCTTTGCGGAAATGCGCGCCAAAATAGCCACTTCCGGTGCGGGTAAAGAAATTGAGCTAACCTATTTGCGTGATGGCAAATCACAAAATGTGAAAGTCAAATTACAAGCGGATGATGGTAAAGGTCAAAGCGCAAGCAGCATTGAATTGCGAGCCTTAGACGGTGCGGAATTAAACAACTATAATGCGAAAGGGATAAAAGGGATTGAAATCAGCAAAGTGCAACCTAACTCCCTTGCCGCTCAACGTGGTTTAAAAGCCGGAGATATTATTATTGGAGTAAACCGCCAAGCGGTAGAATCAACCCAAGATTTACGTAAAGTTTTAGAAGAAAAACCTTCCGCGGTGGCACTAAATATCTTGCGTGGAGAAAATAATTTCTATTTATTAGTACAATAGATTTAAAAGTGCGGTCTATTTGACAGGCATTTTATTAAAACGGTGTTTTATCAAAGATAAGCACCGTTTTTTCATGGGAAAAACTAGGGAAAAATCCTCTCTTATGCTATAATTCTCACAATTTTTTGATCAAAAAAGGAATACTCATGACGGATTCAATCCAATCCTCAATTACCCCTGTCAATATTGAAGAAGAACTCAAATCCTCCTACCTTGACTATGCGATGTCCGTGATTGTCGGACGAGCCTTGCCTGATGTGCGTGATGGTTTAAAACCTGTGCACCGCCGTGTATTATTTTCCATGGATCGCGAAGGCAATACGGCAAATAAAAAATATGTCAAATCTGCTCGTGTAGTGGGAGATGTGATCGGTAAATATCACCCTCATGGTGATTCTGCTGTCTATGACACCATCGTCCGTATGGCGCAGCCATTCTCTCTTCGTTATATGTTGGTGGATGGGCAAGGTAACTTCGGTTCGATTGATGGTGATGCGCCGGCGGCGATGCGTTATACCGAAGTGCGTATGCAAAAAATTACCCAAGCGTTGCTCACGGATTTGGATAAAGAAACCGTCAATTTCTCGCCAAACTATGATGGCGAATTAATGATTCCTGATGTATTGCCTACCCGTATTCCTGCATTGCTTGCAAACGGTTCATCCGGTATTGCGGTAGGGATGGCAACCAATATTCCGCCACATAACCTCAATGAAGTATTAAACGGTTGCTTGGCTTATATTGATAACAACGACATCACTATTGATGAATTAATGCAATATATTCCGGGTCCTGACTTCCCCACTGCCGCATTGATCAATGGTCGTAAAGGTATTGAAGAAGCCTATCGTACCGGTCGTGGTAAAGTATATGTTCGTGCTCGTGCGACCGTAGAGACTAACGACAAAGGTCGTGAACAAATTATCGTGTCAGAATTGCCTTATCAAGTAAACAAGGCAAAATTAGTGGAGAAAATTGCTGAGCTTATTCGCGAGAAAAAAATTGAAGGAATCAGCAATATTACCGACCTTTCAAACAAAGAAGGGATTCGCATTGAGATCGACATCAAACGTGATGCCGTAGGTGAAGTGGTATTAAACCACCTTTATTCTCTCACCCAAATGCAAGTAACCTTCGGGATCAATATGGTTGCTTTGGATCACGGTCAACCTCGTTTATTCAATCTGAAAGAAATTATTGAAGCCTTTGTGTTACACCGCCGTGAAGTGGTCACTCGTCGCTCAATTTTTGAACTTCGTAAAGCCCGTGAGCGTACCCATATTTTAGAAGGTTTAGCAGTAGCGCGTTCTAATATTGATGAAATGATCGCCATCATTCGCAATTCTAAAAACCGAGAGGAAGCCGCTAGCGCCATTAGTTCACGCTCTTGGGCATTGCACACGGATATTATTAATTTACTTGATATCACCGCCCGTCCGGATGATCTTGAGGAAGGTTTGGGCATTCAAGGCGAACAATATTATTTATCGCCGGCACAGGTCAATGCGATTTTAGAACTTCGCTTACACCGCTTAACCGGCATCGCTTTTGAAGAAGTGGTGAAAGAATACCAAGAATTATTGGTGAAAATTGCCGATCTTCTACATATTTTAGGAAGCCCAGAACGTTTAATGGAAGTGATTCGTGAAGAATTGGAAGAAGTGAAATCACAATTTGGTGATGAACGTTTAACGGAAATTACCACGGCTTCAGGAGATATTGATTTAGAAGATCTTATCGCTCAAGAAGATGTGGTAGTGACGCTTTCCCATGAAGGTTATGTGAAATATCAACCGCTAACCGACTATGAAGCACAACGCCGTGGCGGGAAAGGAAAATCAGCGACGAAGATGAAAGAAGAAGATTTCATCGAGAAACTCTTGGTTGCCAATACCCACGACACCATTCTCTGCTTCTCAAGCCGTGGACGTTTGTATTGGTTGAAAGTGTATCAACTTCCACAAGCCAGCCGTGGCGCACGTGGTCGTCCAATTGTAAACATTCTACCGTTACAAGAAAATGAGCGTATCACCGCCATCTTACCGGTTTCCGCTTATGAAGAAGATAAATTCGTGGTGATGGCAACAGCAGGTGGTATTGTGAAGAAAATTGCCCTCACTGAATTTAGCCGTCCACGTTCCAGCGGTATCATCGCGTTGAATTTGCGTGATGAAGATGAGCTTATCGGTGTGGATATTACTGACGGTAGCAATGAAATTATGTTGTTCTCCTCTCAAGGTCGTGTAGTGCGTTTCGCTGAAACCGCCGTACGAGCAATGGGACGTTTAGCCACCGGGGTTCGAGGTATAAAACTCGCCTTAACCAACGATATGTCTGAAGATGAAAGTGCGGTCGAAATTGAAGAAGTTTCTGATGAAAATGCAGAAGATTCCTTAGATCTCAATATCGACAAAGTGGTTTCCTTGGTTATTCCAAAAGGCGAAGGTGCAATCTTGACCACAACCCAAAACGGTTACGGTAAACGCACACAATTAAGCGAATATCCAACCAAATCCCGCAACACCAAAGGAGTGATTTCCATTAAGGTGAGTGAGCGTAATGGTAAAGTTGTAGCAGCGACCCAAGTGGAAGAAACCGATCAAATTATGCTAATCACCGATGCCGGTACGTTGGTTCGCACTCGTGTGAGTGAAGTCAGTATTGTAGGTCGCAACACGCAAGGGGTACGCTTAATCCGCACCGCAGAAGATGAAAACGTTGTCAGCCTTGAGCGTGTATGTGATGTAGATGAAGAAGAAATGTCAGAAGATGTAGGTTCTGAAGAATAATTTCTAATATAAAAAGTGCGGTTAAAATTAACCGCACTTTTTTTAAATTGTTTGCCTTAACGATTCACACCCCAATGACGGGTGTCTTTATCAAATTTCATCCCGGAATGAGATCCTTCCGAACCATTAAAATACACGTCTTTATTGGCACAAGCAGAAATAAGCAATGCTCCCACAACAACGAATAATAATTTCTTCATGACATCTACCTTTGTTTACTATGATTAAATCGGCTTGAATTATAGCATAACCCAACGACTTTCAAGCAATATAATGATTTGGCGTATTTTTATTTACATCAAAAACGAAAGCCCCTTGATAAAATCCATTATCCCTTCTACAATGCTCGCCCTTATGTAGTTCGCAAACCTCCTACACAAAAAAACTAGGTACAACATCATGAATATTTCAAACCCAAACCGCAATCGAAAAGCGATTGTGATCTTTTCAGGCGGACAAGATTCCACCACCTGTTTATTCCAAGCCATCACCGATTACGGCAAAGAAAATGTCGAAGTGATCACCTTTCAATACGGTCAGCGTCACGCTATTGAACTAGAAAAAGCACAGTGGATCGCCCAAGATCTTGGCATAAAACAAACTTTAATCGATACCTCCGTCATAAAAGCCATTACCCACAATGCATTAATGGATGAACAGGCGAAAATCGAACAAAAAAATAACGAAATCCCCAATACCTTTGTCGATGGTCGAAACGCACTATTTTTACTTTATGCAGCGATTTATGCGAAGGGGCAAGGTATTCAAGACATCATCACTGGTGTATGCGAAACGGACTTTAGCGGCTATCCGGACTGCCGTGATGTTTTCATCAAGTCTATGAATGTCACCCTCAACCTCGCCATGGATTATCCCTTCACGATTAAAACGCCCTTAATGTATCTAACCAAAGCCCAAACCTGGCAGCTCGCCGATGAATTAGGCGTATTGGATTATGTACGCCACCACACCCACACTTGCTATGAAGGCGTAGAAGGCGGCTGCGGGCAATGCCCAAGTTGCCAATTACGCAATCAAGGCTTATGGGAATATCTCGCACAAAAGGGGGAACGCAATGTTTAAAATTTCCAAAGAATTTAGTTTTGATATGGCGCATTTGTTGGATGGTCATGATGGAAAATGTCAAAACCTGCACGGCCACACTTATAAACTACAGGTAGAAATTATGGGCGATTTGTCCCCACTTGGTGCAAAAAAATCCATGGTGATTGATTTTTCCGATCTCAAAACCATTGTGAAAAAAGCCATTTTAGAGCCAATGGATCACGCCTTTATTTATGATGAAACCAACGAGCGTGAAAGTAAAATCGCCAAACTATTACAATCACTTGATTCCAAAACCTTTGGCGTACCTTTCCGTACCACAGCCGAAGAACTCGCACGTTTTATTTTCAATCGCTTGAAATACGATGAAAAACTGGCTGTTTCTACGATTCGTTTATGGGAAACACCAACTTCTTTTTGTGAATACTCGGAGTAAAGTGCGGTGAAAAATCAAAGGGTTTTAGAACCGCATTTTAATATCGTGGAAATTTTTAAAAGCCTGCAAGGGGAAGGCTTCAATACGGGTATGCCGAGTATTTTCGTGCGTTTTGGTAAGTGTAATCTCACCTGCCCTTGGTGCGATACCGCCTACAATCAATTTGAACGTCAATCCGCTTCGCAAATTCTGGCAAAAGTGCGGTCATTTTCCGCAAAGAATATTATCATCACCGGTGGCGAACCCACCATTGTGCCGCATATTGAATACTTACTCAAACAATTCAAACAGGCAGGCTATTTTCTTGCCATTGAAACGAACGGATTAAAACCCACTCCGCCGCAAATTGATTACATTGCAACCAGTCCAAAACGACTTTATGCACACAAATACGAAAAACAATGTATTGCCTTTGCCAATGAAGTACGTATTGTGGTGGATAAAAATATCCTGCCCTTTTGTGAATTGATCGAACAAAAAATTCAGGCTGAACATTACTATCTTTCCCCTTGTGAAAGAGAAGGGAAAATGAATTTACTGGAAACCATCACCCAGTTAGGCAAACTCAACCAGCGTACCAACAAGCCTAAATGGCAACTGAGTTTACAAACCCATAAATTAGTGGGGATTGAATAAAACAGCAAATGGCTAACAAAGTGAGAGCAATATGCCCAATTAATGTTTTGGGCTAGCCATTTTTTGTTAAATTTCGTACTATACGCCATCTTTTTCTCATTTCTCTTTGACGATGAATAATCTTGAACTTGAACAACTTCTTAACCAAACCCTCAATTCAAACCAAATTTCCGACTATGCGCCAAACGGGTTACAGGTCGAGGGTAAAGTCAACATCAAAAAAATCATTACCGGCGTAACGGCAAGCCAAGCATTAATCGATTATGCGGTCAGCCAACAAGCAGACGCCCTACTCGTCCATCATGGCTATTTTTGGAAAAGTGAAACACCTTGCATTCGGGGAATGAAAGGCAAACGGATTAAAACCCTGTTAATCAATGACATTAATTTATATGGCTATCACCTGCCTTTAGATGTGCATCCCGAATTAGGTAACAATGCACAACTTGCCAAACTTTTAGGTATTGAAAATCTACGCCCACTTGAAAATAACCCACCAAGTATTCCTGTTTGGGGCGAATTAAATCAGCCTGTAACGGCGGAGGAATTTGCTTTACGCATTGAACAAGTCCTTCACCGTAAACCATTAATTTGCACGGAAAACGGACCGCACTTTATCCGTAAAATAGGGATTTGCACCGGAGGGGGGCAAGGCTATATCGACTTAGCCGCCGCACAAGGTTGTGATGCCTTTATTACAGGCGAAGTGTCAGAACAAACCATTCATTCCGCCCGTGAACAAGGGATACATTTTTTTGCCGCCGGTCATCACGCCACCGAACGTTACGGCGTTAAAGCCTTGGGGGAATGGCTGGCGAAAGAATATGGCTTTGATGTAGAATTTAAGGATATTGATAATCCGGCGTAATATACTGGTTCAACCAAAAAGCCGTTTCATTGCTCAAAATAGGCAAAACAGGTATAATCCACACAATTTTTCATTCAACCAATAGGAAAAAATATGGGTTTCTTAACAGGTAAACGAATTTTAGTCACCGGTCTTGCAAGCAATCGTTCTATTGCTTACGGGATTGCAAAATCAATGAAAGAACAGGGCGCAGAGCTTGCGTTCACTTATTTAAACGAAAAATTACAACCGCGTGTAGAAGAATTTGCTAAAGAATTTGGTTCTAACATCGTGCTTCCTTTAGATGTGGCGACCGATGAAAGTATTCAAAACTGCTTTGCAGAATTAAGCAAACATTGGGATAAATTTGACGGTTTCGTACACGCTATTGCCTTTGCGCCGGGTGATCAATTAGACGGTGATTATGTCAATGCCGCAACCCGTGAAGGCTACCGTATTGCTCACGATATCAGCGCATATAGCTTTGTGGCAATGGCACAAGCCGCGCGCCCTTATTTAAATCCAAACGCAGCATTATTAAGCCTTTCTTATTTAGGGGCAGAACGTGCTATTCCTAACTACAATGTCATGTGTTTAGCAAAAGCGTCATTAGAAGCAGCAACTCGCGTAATGGCTGCGGATTTAGGTAAAGACGGTATCCGTGTTAATGCGATTTCTGCCGGCCCTATTCGTACATTAGCTGCATCAGGCATTAAAAACTTCAAGAAAATGCTTTCTGCCTTTGAGAAAACGGCCGCATTACGCCGCACAGTGACAATCGAAGATGTGGGTAACTCCGCTGCGTTTTTATGTTCCGATCTTGCTTCCGGTATTACAGGCGAAATCGTTCATGTTGATGCCGGTTTTAGTATCACCGCAATGGGCGAATTAGGTGAAGAATAATTTTCATCTCATTTATTTTGGGCAGACTTTTCGGTCTGCCTTTTCTCTTTTTTAAAATATAACTATGTTCCAAGACAATCCACTACTCGCACAACTCAAACAACAAATTCACGAAAGCAAAGAACGTGTAGAAGGTGTGGTAAAAAGCACCGATAAAGCCTATGGTTTTTTAGAATGTGATAAAAAAACCTATTTTATTGCGCCACCTGCAATGAAAAAAGTGATGCACGGCGATAAAATCACCGCCACCATTGAAAAACAAGGCGATAAAGAACAAGCAGAGCCGGAATCCTTAATTGAACCGATGTTGACCCGTTTTATTGCCAAAGTGCGGTTCAATAAAGACAAGAAATTACAAGTGTTGGTCGATCACCCAACCATTAATCAGCCTATTGGTGCGCAACAAGCCAAGTCTGTAAAAGAAGAATTGCAAGAAGGCGATTGGGTTGTTGCTAACCTGAAAACCCACCCATTGCGTGATGATCGCTTTTTCTATGCCACAATTAACCAATTTATTTGCCGTGCAGATGATGAATTTGCCCCTTGGTGGGTCACCCTCGCCCGTCACGAACAATCCCGTTATCCGGTACAAGGTGCCGAGCATTATGAAATGCTTGATCAACAAACGCGTGAAGATTTGACCGCACTTCATTTTGTGACCATTGACAGTGAAAGCACACAAGATATGGATGATGCGCTCTATATTGAGCCTGTTGAGCAAAATGGTGAGCAAATCGGTTGGAAACTAGTGGTCGCCATTGCCGACCCTACAGCTTATATCGCCCTTGATTCACAAATCGAAAAAGATGCGAAGCAACGTTGTTTCACCAATTATCTCCCCGGTTTTAATATCCCAATGTTGCCACGGGAACTTTCCGATGAACTCTGCTCTTTAATGGCAAATGAAACCCGTCCTGCCCTTGTTTGCTATATTGAAACGGATTTACAAGGCAATATCACGGCAAAACCGTATTTTGTTTCCGCTTATATACAATCAAAAGCCAAACTTGCCTATAACAAAGTTTCTGATTATTTAGAACAAGTACCCAATGCATGGCAACCGGACACCACTGAAATTACCGAGCAAATTCATCGCCTACACCAATTTACATTAGCACGGATCAACTGGCGTAAAACCCATTCTCTATTGTTCAAAGAAAAACCGGATTATTCTTTTGTATTGGCTGAAAATGGTAAAGTACAAGAGATCAAAGCAGAACACCGCCGCATTGCGAATCAAATTGTAGAAGAATCGATGATTATTGCGAATATTTGTGCGGCACAATTCTTAAATGAGCAAGCTAAAACAGGGATTTTCAATACCCATAGCGGTTTTGATAAAAAATTCTTGGAAAACGCTCACCAATTCTTAATGGCAAATTTAGCCAATGAAGAAAACCAAGCTGAATTGAATGCGTGTTATTCGGTAGAAAATTTATCCACCCTAAGCGGTTATTACCAAATGCGTCACGATATTGAGCCCATTGAAGGGGACTATTTAGAGTTACGCTTACGCCGCTATTTAACCTTCGCTGAATTTAAAGCAGAACTCGCCCCACACTTTGGTTTAGGCTTGGAAGGTTACGCCACTTGGACATCACCGATTCGTAAATACTCCGATATGGTGAACCACCGCTTAATCAAAGCCGTGCTCACTCAACAGCCTTATGAAAAACCACAAGATGAGGTATTGGCACGTCTACAAGAAGCCCGCCGCCAAAACCGCCTCGTAGAGCGTGATATTGCCGATTGGTTATATTGTCGCTATCTTGTCGATAAAGTAGCTGAAAATGCAGAATTTGATGCTGAAGTGCAAGACGTTATGCGGGGAGGATTACGGGTTCAATTATTAGAAAATGGTGCGTCAATGTTTGTACCGGCTTCAACGTTGCATAACAACAAAGAAGAAATGTTAGTCAATTCTGACGAGATTGCGCTTTATATTAAAGGCGAACGTGCATATAAAATCGGTGATATTGTGCGTGTCAAGCTCACAGAAGTAAAAGAAGTCACGCGGAGTATTGTGGGTTCGGTACTAATCTAGCATAAAAAAATGGCGTTTTAATTAACGCCATTTTTATTTGGGAAATTGACCGCACTTCTCAAAAGTATCTCTATATAATAATTTCTACAACGCAATCTCATCCAACGAACGTCCAAAACTTGGCATAAAGACTTGCAAGAAGTAATCCATTTCTTGACTATGCCATTGTTGCATTAGGGTTTCCAATCTTGTTTTTGCCGCTTTAAATTCTTGATTGCCATTCTCCAGCTCAAATTGCGCTTTAATATAAGCGCAAATTAAATCTGCCTGTTTCACTAAATGTTTTTCCTCATCAGAAAAGGTTTCACTGTCCAAATAAGGAGCAAAATCACCTTGCAGTTCTTGCGGTAAAAGACTGATTAAATGAAGTTCCGCCGCGCTCTCAATTTGTTTATAAGCTTGAGTGATTTCAGGGTTAAAATATTTAATCGGTGTCGGCAAATCACCGGTAAAAATTTCAGATATATCATGATACATTGCCATAACGGCAATTCGTTCCGAATTAACCTGACCATCAAAAAATTTATTCTTAATAATCGCTAACGCTTGTGCAACAAACGCGACTTGCAAGCTATGCTCTGCTAGATTTTCTTTTTCAATATTGCGCATTAATGACCAACGTTGAATCAAACGCAAACGATCTAAACAAGCAAAAAAATGACTGGGTTTAATCTCTATATCCCCTCTTAATTAGATGGAAGCTCTTCCACCATCACAGACAAATCAAACACTCGTCCTAAACGTATTATTGTTACTGTTACTCTTGTACTCGGTTTAGTATTGGAGATAATTTGCATCATTTCACGAGTTGAAATTCCCTCTTGATTATTGAGTTTTAAGATAACATCACCCACCTGAATACCGGCTTTCGAGGCAGGACTATTAGGTGTCACTCCCGTAATCAAAATTCCTTGTTCCGCACTGGAATTAATCTCACTTTGTACACCAAAATAGCCTCGAATTACACGTCCGTCGCGGATAATTTTATGTAAAACATCATTTGCAATATCCATCGGAATGGCAAAATTTAAACCTTCGGCAATTTCAGTTGAAGTTTTACCGATACTCAATGTGCTGATTCCAACCAACTCACCGGCTGAATTAATTAACGCACCACCTGAATTACCACGATTAATTGAAGCATCCGTTTGAATAAAATTTTGTCTGCCAAGAGAATCCCCCACCGCACTTCGCCCTACGGCACTAATAATTCCCAGAGAAACACTTTGCCCAAGATTATAAGGATTGCCAATCGCTAGAGCGACATCCCCAACATGAACTTGACGATTCGCATTTTGTGGGATAGTAGAAAGATTATCGGCGTGAATTTTCAACACGGCAAGATCCGTTAAATTATCGGAACCGATCAGGTTTGCTTCATAAATATTGCCATTCTGTAATGCCACTACAATCTGATCGGCATTTTGGATCACGTGTTTATTGGTCAGAATATAGCCATCTTTACTCATGATCACACCCGATCCCAAATTATTCACTTGTAGTTGATCATTATCGTTAATACTGGCTGATGAAAAAGAACGATTGTACACATTGACCACAGCAGGCGATGCGATCCGCACCGCATTTTTGAAAGAAACAATGTCATCAGAGGTAAAAATATTGCTGCTATTTATTCTTGGTACAGCAAAGAGAATGATTCCAGCAGCGGCTAATCCCCAAAGAGCGGAATAAACAAGTTTTTTAAGCATTTAAAATCCTTTTGGCGTATAAGTTAATTTTATGTCATCGCCAATTTGTTGAAATTCATTAAGTTGCCATAGAGGAGCATCGGCTAATTGTATCAAATGAGGCAAGTTACATAGACCACGAGCTTGTTCGCCCAACAATTTGGGAGCAATATAAAGAATCAGTTCGTCCACCAATTTTTGTTCAATCAAACTACCGGCTAAATTTTTTCCCGCTTCGACCCAAAGACTATTTATTTGACGTTTTCCTAATTCAACCATTAATTCGGATAAAAGATTATCTTGAGGCAAGACAATTTGTTCACAAAACTCGGGGAAACTCGCAAGATCGCGCACTTCACTTGAAACCAACCACACCGGTGACATTGTTTCAAATAATTTATGGCTTGGCTGGATACGATGTTGTGAATCTAAAATGACACGCACAGGCTGACGCACCGTTTCTTTCGCATATTCTTGTTTGAGATCAACAGGAAAATCTTCCCACCGCACATTTAGGCTGGGATCATCAGCTAAAACAGTAGCGGAAGTGGATAAAAGTGCGGATGATTTTGCCCGCATTTTCTGCACATCGGCACGTGAGGCGGAGCCGGTAATCCATTTACTTTCTCCGCTTGCCATAGCCGTTTTACCATCAAGGCTCATCGCTAATTTAAGCTGTACAAAAGGAGCCCCTTCCCGCATACGTTTTAAAAAACCTTTATTCAACTTTTCCGCAGAATCTTTTAGTAAATTGACCGCACTTTCAATGCCCGCTTCGGCAAGCATTTTCAGCCCTCTACCCGCCACTTGCGGATTTGGATCTTCCATTGCAGCAACAACTTTCACGACACCGGCTTCAATTAAGCCCAATGCGCAAGGCGGCGTACGACCATAATGGGAACAAGGCTCCAAGGTAACATAAGCGGTTGCCCCTTTTGCTTTTTCACCTGCTTGCGCCAGCGCAACCCGTTCCGCATGAGGTTGCCCAGCCTTAAAATGAGAACCTTCCCCTACAATCTCACCATTTTTCACTAATACGCAACCCACCGCAGGGTTTGGCGTTGTAGTATAAATTCCTTTTGCCGCTAAATCCAAAGCCCGTTGCATAAATTGCGCGTCTTGAACGGTAAATTTATCAGACATCATTAATCCTTCAGACTTTCAATTTCTTTGGTAAATTGATTAATATTATCAAAGCTCAAATACACCGAAGCAAAGCGAATATATGCCACCTTATCCATTTCTTTTAATTCATTCATTGCCAATTTGCCGACGAGTTGGCTAGGTACTTCACGCTCACCGGTAGCACGTAGCTGCAAAATAATATGGCTAATCGCTTTTTCTACATCATCTGAACTTACAGGACGTTTTTCCAAAGCATGCTGAATACCACTGCGAAGTTTGTCTTCATTAAAAGGCTCCCGCGAACCATCGCTTTTAATAATTTTCGGTATAACCAACTCAGCGGTTTCAAAGGTGGTAAAACGTTCGTGACAATGACCGCACTCACGGCGGCGGCGGACTTGATAACCATCGGATACTAACCGACTATCAATGACCTTAGTTTCTTCAGTAGAACAAAATGGGCAACGCATAGGAGATCCTCTCAAAAACGGGCACTTATCTTAGCAAAAAAAGTCCGTTTTGACGATTTACTTTATTTTTTATTAGTTGACTTCTTAGCTTCTTTTGCAAATAACACACCAAACCAATCTGTTGTTTGTTTTACTAATTTCATTAGGTTTTTCTGCTGATCAAATTTTGTCGTTTGAGCCAATACCCGAGACCAATAAGGATCGGCTTTCTTTGTATAATTTCTTTGCTTTTCATCTTCAGCTAATTTTCTTAATTTCGCCAAAATAATCTCAAAATTGACCGCACTTTCATCTTTTTCAATAAATTCGGTGATTTTGTCAATCGTTGGAACGAGCTGAATTTCCAACTGACTTTGCAAATACGCCTGTGCGTAAATTTGCAACTGGGTTAATGCGTTCTCCCGCTCCACTTGCGGTAATTCAATGATTTGATCTTGCGTAATTAATTTTGCCGGTATGGTATCTTCCTGCGTGACAGATTGGATCAAATAATAAATCCAAGGGCGAATACAATAACGTTCCTTATAGTTCGCAAAACGCCATTCAATCACTTGATTTGTTTCACCGAAAAGATTTTGTATATAACCAAATAGGCGAATTGATTGTGTTTTGCCTTGCCAAGGAACGTTCAATATGAAATCGACAGACGCATTGTGTGGTTTATCAAGATCCGTGATTTTATTTTTAAATTCCAATACGGTGTCACGCAAGGTTTCCGCCGCGACTTGACCAAATTGCGCACGAGGTAATACCCCTTTCACATTAGCTTGGGCAAAATATCGGTCGAACTCACTTTCATCAAGATACACAAGATGATTATTAAGCGCATATTTATCTAATCCGGTTAAGGTGAAATTTTCGCTGTCGGCGATACGCTCGTCTTCATCACGAAAATACACTCCAAGCTGTTTTTCAAAGAAAAATTTCACCGGATTTTCTACAAAACCCACAAAGCGATCTAACTCGATTTCCGTTATAGATTCCGTATTTTCCATCAGCGTAACAAATTCTTTTTGTGATTTATGCCCTGTCATCTTGGCTATCGGTAACCATTTAGCGGCAAAAGAGCGGTTAAAATTATCATTATTTTTAAAATTACTCGGACTAAATGCCGTCATCGTATGTTGTTGAATAGATAATTTTCCCTCGTCCGCTTGCCCTTGATTGATATAATCCAATAATTGGCTGACCAGTATGGAGGGGGCTTTGCTTTGGTTATCAATAATTGAACGACCAATATAACTGATGTAGCAATAATCCCGTGCGGCAAGCAAAGATTCAAGGAATAAATAACGATCATCATCGCGCCGCACCCGATCACCTTTTTGATGATGATATTGCATTAGATCAAAACTGTTTGGCGTTTGTCTGCGAGGATAATCCGCCTCGTTCATCCCCAATAAGCAAACCACTCTGAACGGGACGGCACGCATTGGCAATAATGTACAGAAATTGACTTTACCGGCTAAAAATTTCAGGCTATTCGGCGTATCCTCCAACTTTAGCCCCATCACATCGGCGATCACATCCGCTTGCAATAAAGTATTAAAATGAAGCTCATCCAGTTGCTCCGCCACCTCGTTAATTTTTTCCCGAATATAAAGTAAGGTGTCATGAGTTTCTTCATTTTGCACAAAAAAATCCACCAAAAGTGCGCTTAATATTTGTTGCCATTTTTTCATAGAATGGGCTTTTTGAAGCATTTCATACCAAGCAGAAAGCACCGTGAAAAAATGCGATAAATGTCCGACTAACACGCCCTTCAAACCATAGCTGCTGTCAAAACCGAGGCTGTCTTGCCAAATACCGTGTTCTTCACGCATAGCATAGCCTAATAGCATACGTTCTAAGCCTGCTTGCCAAGAATTAAAATTCGTCCCGTCTTGATTTTTTTGTAAACCAAAACGGATCCCCGCATCTGCCACCCATTCACGGATTAGGGGTAAATCGGAAAGCGAAATGTTAAAAC
This sequence comes from Rodentibacter genomosp. 2, assembly GCA_001999425.1. GTDB lineage: Bacteria > Pseudomonadota > Gammaproteobacteria > Enterobacterales > Pasteurellaceae > Rodentibacter. Next base: position 23,938 of record MLHP01000002.1, read on the forward strand.
GCTGATGTACGGCGGGAATATCCAATAAAGCGAGTATTTGTTCCGCACTAAAGGTACTTTCTTTTAAATGTAATAGCGAGAGATAACAAGAAACCAAAGCATCACTTTCTGATAATTTGTTATCGGAAATAGAAAAAGGAATCAGCGGCACCTCACCATTTTTATGACCAAAAACAGATTGAATATAAGGGGTGTAATGATTAATGTCCGCCACCATAACCACAATATCTTTTGGAGTCAGCAATGGATTTTGATTAAACAAATCCAGTAAATAATCATGCAATACTTCCACTTCACGCATTGCGCTGTGGCAAGCGTGTATGGTTAAACTGCGGTCATTTTTTGCAATGTTTAAAGGTTGATTGGTTAAATGCAAAATATGGGACTGTAATTGCCCGAGTAACGTCGTATTAGGAATTTCCTCATAGGCATTCAATGCATAAGTCGGAATTCGTTCTTCATCCTTAACTAATGTGTAAAGAAAATCACGCCCCATTTTCCCCCAAGCGGCAAGCAGCGGATTGCCGTTTTGCAGTTTTTCCTCATAATAGGTAGTTTCAAGATTGTTGTCTGCCAATGCAGAAACCTGACTGTTGGAAAAGAGCGGTTGAATTTCCTCTTGTTTTTGATAATGACGACGTACACGATTGCTGAGATAATCCATCCGTAAATCACGAATATCCCCCCAATATTCCTGACTAGGATTATTAAAAAACAGATGAATATCCACCTCTAGTGACATTGCCTGTAAAATGGATAAATAAGCCGTTGGCAACGCTGAGATACCAAAAATAAAGAGGCGATTAGGCAGTTTTTTAGGTTGATTTTTATCGTTTAATAAGGTGAGAAATTTCTCGTGCAAAGCTGCGCGGTGTGTGGCTTGTTCACTGATATCTGCTTTTACATTTGCAACCAATGCCCGCCATAATATGCCCTGCCAAGTAACATTTCCTTGAATTTGTTGCAACAATACATCATTTAAATGTGCTTGTTGCATTTTTATTTGTGCAGCAATTTTCTCATCTTCATCTCTTTCCCAAACAAAAATCCATTCGGGACGATAGACTAAATATTGGTCAAATAAATCGGCAATTTTGCTACTTAATTGATAGAGTTTGTATTGTTCCGAATAAGGTGAAGAAGACAAATAATGACGTAAAGGCTCGAATTCTTCCCGCTCTAAAAAATGGGGTATTAATCCCATTAAACGCCACATCATACTGTCTTTATCAAAAGGATTTTGTAAAGAAACGAAGGGTAAATTATCTTTGTAAAGTTGCCAAATAAAAGTCGCTGGCATTGGAAAGGTTAAATTAGCGGAAATGCCGTTTTTCTTGGCTAATTCCATCTGTAACCATTGCGCCATACCGGGACTTTGCACCAGAATAATATCTTGCTGAAAAGGATCTTCCTTTGGCATTGTGTTAAATAATTCGGCAAGAATCTCTTTCTGTTTTTCAAGTTGATTGGAATAGTAAACGATAAACACGGCACAACCTATCAAAAATAGCCAAAATGGAGAGTCATTCTACCTGTTTTTTACTCATTTTTCAGGGAAAATTCACCTTGAGAAGAGCGAACAACTACTTGATTACCTGTGCACTGTATTTGAAATTGTAGGTTATTTTGTTTCACTTGTTGTTCACAAGGTAAACCTAAAAATTGTCGTTGTGCTTGATTTTCGGCAATCTGCAACGCCTGAAAATCATGATAAATTCCAGCCGCACTTTTACGCTGATTTGCCGTCCAGCGATTAAATACCAAAAACAATATGCTAAACAGCATGATCGTAAACATCACGGAAGTCAGCGACATCCCTTTATTCATTTGAGGCTTTAAAATCACTCCAACTTTTCTCCGCTAATTGCCATTTGCTGTATTGTTGCACCAAAGGTTCAATGATCTTTTTACCATAGGCAAGGCTAACGCCTTCTAATGTTAGCCGCCCACCTGTAATCACCGCTCCACTCACCCGCCCTTTACCCCGTAATATTAAATCCCCTTCAGCTACTAAAATACCTTGTACCGTGCCATTTACTTCCCATTCCGTTTGTTTCTCATTAAACCAATATAGTTGCGGAATTTTGTTCGATACTAATGGGTTAGCAGGCATTGAAAAGAGCGATCGAAATTCATCAAGATTTTCTAAATGAATCAAGCTTGCCAACAAACCTTGATTATCCCCTTTTGTCGGCGATTTCTTAAATATAGCGGAACGCTGACACCACAGAGAATACTGAATAGAATCTTTTTCCCCCTCAATATTTATAAAAACTTGTCGAACAGGATCCGAATTATCCAAAGGAAGGGTTGAACAGGCATTCTGCCGCTCCAATAACGTCATTTTTTGTAAAGTTAAGGTTTGTTCTACATAGTTTTTACGCTGCATTTGCTGCGCACGAAAAAAACTCAAGGCGCTATCGTCAAAGAGTAAGATCACCGCCAACAAACCGGCAAGAAAAATCAAAATTGCAAGCGTAACAACGCCCTTCTTTCCCTTTTGTTTCATTACTGATTCCACAATGCCACCACTATTGATGTTTCATACTGAATAGCAGGATTCTCTTTTAAATTACCGGCAAGCTGAATTTCAATGCCTTTTCTTTCTGCGATAAAATTAAATTGCAAATGAGTGATTTCGTATTCATTTTCATCAAGTAAATCCGTCCAACCTCCCCCAGCATTACAAGCTGCTTGTTGAAGTGCTTTTTGGCATTCATTTGATTGACACTTAGCATTGATTGCAGTTTTGTAAGTTTGTTTCGTTTCAACCATTTTGTTATTCAATTTGTAACCGAAAAGTTCTTTTTCGATACCCTTTGCCACATTTTGATGCCCATTCAAACAGGTATTTTTAGTATATTTTTCACCAATACATCCGTTTGCGTTGAGATCATAAAAAAACAAGATACAGCTATTTGGAGGCGCATTATTTGCTTGTGAAATAATTAACGCAGTGCCTTTTTGATCCAACTCAAACAAACCGATATTGGTTTCAATCAACTTATCATTTAATGCCCGAAACCCTGCACGGCGAAGATCTTTTCCTATAAGCTGAACCGTTCGTTGTAATTCTGCCTGCAATTTTAATTTCAATAAAAGCTGCCGATTCTGAATTTGTATATCGGTATAAAACTGTGAAACAACCAATAAAAGTGTAGATGAAATTGCCAATGCAATCATTAATGCGAGTAATGTTTGCCCTTTTTTCATGGTTTCATCTCGTGCACGCACTGGCGAACTGATTAGGTTTCAACTTTAAACTACCCACATTAAAAAAGGAAAATAATGTACTCTCATCACCTGCTTGTAATAAAAAACAATTGGAATCTATTGTATTGCGTATGCCATTAAAACGAGCTACTGCCGTAGGATAAATTTTGGAACTAATAATCATCGTTTTCTGAGCAAAATAAGGGTAGTAAAAATGCGCATAAACCTCTTTTGGACAACTTGTCGGAGTAAAACAATCACAAAGTTTGTCATTTTTGACCTGAGCCGTCATACACCATTGCTTTGTCGTAGGATGACGATTTGCCAAAATAAACCAAATTTCAGAAGAATTTTCCGCCCGCCCCTGAATCTGTCGTAAAAATAAATAAAGGCGATGCTGCTCTTTTGCTAAAATTGTTTTGGGATTATCGGTTTGCCAGAGCGGAACGCTGAAACTTAATGCAATACTGATAATAGCTAAACCAATTAATAATTCCACTAATGTTAAACCTTTGTGCATAAAAATTTTCCTCATTTTGACCGCACTTTAAGGTATTTTCTCATCGACACCACAACGATGAATCACTTTTTCGATCATGATCGCAAGATTATGAAAAGGATAAGAAAAAAGTGCAGTTTTATGATTTTCAGCTGGTTATTTTTACAAATGCCGTTATAATGGCACGCAAATTTTCGGTTCTTTAAAATCTGGTGAAATTATGAATCCAATGTTGAATATCGCTATTCGCGCGGCACGAAGAGCGGGCAATGTTATTGCTAAAAATTATGAACGCCGTGATGATATCGAAACGTTACAAAAAGGTATCAATGACTATGTTACAAACATCGATAAAGCTGCGGAAGCTGAAATTATTGAGATTATCCGTAAATCTTATCCCGAACACACCGTCATTACCGAAGAAAGCGGAGCTATTGAAGGGAAAGACAGCGATGTTCAATGGATTGTCGATCCACTAGATGGCACTCGCAATTTCATGAACGGCTTACCACACTTTGCCGTATCTATCGCTATCCGTGTAAAAAATCGTACGGAAGTTGGTGTAGTTTACGATCCTATCCGTAATGAATTATTTACTGCTGTACGCGGTGAAGGCGCAAAATTAAATGAAGTACGCTTACGTGTTGATGCAAAACGCGAACTTCAAGGCGCTATTCTTGCTACTGGTTTCCCATTCAAACAGCCAAAACTTATGCCAACTCAGTTTGCAATGATGAATGCACTCATTGAAGAAGCTGCGGATTTCCGTCGCACCGGATCCGCTGCCTTAGATTTATGCTATGTCGCATCAAACCGTGTTGATGGCTATTTTGAAATGGGCATAAAAGCATGGGATTGTGCCGCAGGTGATTTAATTGTACGTGAAGCCGGTGGGTTGGTTTGTGATTTTGAAGCAGGCAATAGCTATTTACGTAGTGGGAATATTGTTGCTGCTCCACCTCGAGTACTAAAAGAAATGTTAAATAAAATTCGCCCTTGCTTAGGCTGTAATTTTAAAAACTAAAAAACATTAAAAAAACTAACCGCACTTTTGCATAACAAAGGTGCGGTTAGTTTTTCGTTTGCCTCCTATAAAATAAATATATCTTTATTTCAAACAATCAAATTTATAGTTTTGGCAAATCAATTTTTTTGATTTTTATCAAAAAACTTTATCTTTTTATCAGTGATAATTAGTGGAATTTATTTATCTCTACCGGAGGATTATATGAAAAAGTGGGTACTTGGCGCTGGTGCCTTGAGTATTATTGGTTATTTAGGTGTGGTGGGCTATCTTCATCAATTTGATAAAGGGCAAGCCACAAAATTATTAGTGGAAAATCACTATTCCGGCGACCAACAAAAAGTCGCAGAAACCCTGTTTAACAATGGATGTCAATATTGCCATAGCCCAAATGCCGCGCTCCCGTTCTATTCAACATTACCTATTTTAAGCACTAAAATGCAAAGCGATATTGAACTGGGACTTCGTGCATTTCGTATGGATCGTTTACTTGAAGGTGCAAAAGATCCAAGCAAATTATCACAAGCCGATTTAGCAAAATTACAGCGTGTGATTGAAAATAATGAAATGCCATTACCTGAATTCAGTCATTTGCACTGGGGCTCTAAACCTGATGAGCAAGAAAAAGCATTTTTACTTAATTGGATTCGTGAAAAACGCCAAATGCTACTACCGCAAGGAACACCTAATGCAGATGTAAATCGTCTCGTCCAACCAATTCCAGATAGTATCCCGACAGATGCCAAAAAAGTCGCTCTTGGTCATAGTATTTTCTTTGATGGACGTTTATCGGGCGATGGAAGTATTCAATGCCACACATGCCACCAATTAGATAAAGGTGGCGTCGATCGTCTTGCCACCTCAACCGGTATTGATGGAAAAAAAGGTCCTATTAATGCACCAACAGTGTTTAATGCAGCCTTCAACTTTGTTCAATTCTGGGATGGCCGTGCAGCAGACTTAGCCGATCAGGCAAAAGGTCCGCCAACGAATCCTGTTGAGATGGGGTCGAATTCTTGGGATGAGATCGTCGCACGCTTTGAAACAGATGAAGATTTCAAGAAACGCTTTTTAAAAGAATACCCACAAATCACAAAAGAAACACTTACTCATGCTATCGGAGAGTATGAAAAAACCTTGATCACGCCAAATAGTGATTTCGATCGTTACCTGAAAGGCGAACAAAGTGCATTAAACTCACAACAACTTCGTGGTTATGAATTATTCAAACAACATAAATGCGATACCTGCCATACCGGTGTTTCCCTAGGCGGGCAATCCTATGAATATATGGGACTTTATGGCGATTACTTTAAAGATCGCGGTACGCCTTTAACAGAGGCTGATGAAGGTCGTTTTGCTCAAACAAAAGATCCTTACGATATGCATCGTTTTAAAGTACCAACACTACGTAATGTTGCGCTAACAGCCCCTTATTTCCATGATGCTTCGGCAGCGGATCTTAAGGAAGCCGTTCGGGTTATGCTAAAATATCAAAGCAATGTTCAACAACCAAAACAACAAGATATTGATGATATTTCCTCATTCCTGGAAAGTTTAACGGGAGAATTCAATGGTGAGAAACTAAAATAGTTTTATAACTTGAAATGACCGCAAAGTGCGGTCATTTTTTTTATCTCTTTTTATTCAGGAAAAATTTCCTCCAGAATCAGGGCCAATCCATCTTCGTTATTCGTTGCGGTGACACGATTAGCGGCTCGTTTGATTTCTTCAGGCGCGTTGCCCATTGCCACGCCTAAACCAACATTTTCCAGCATATCAAGATCGTTAAAGTTATCCCCAAAGGCAATAGCCTCTTCTTCTTTCACGTTGAAATAACTTTCTAAAAAACGCACAGCATTGCCTTTGGTTGCTGATTTTTCCATCACTTCTAAGAAATTTGGGTGAGAACGGCAAATGCTTAGATGTGGAAATTCGGCTTTAAGGTGATTTTCTACCGTGATAATCTCATCGGCGTCACCGATAATTTGAATTTTATGCGGAGAATAGACCGCACTTTCATCGTAAGGATCAATTTGAATTTTCGTCACACTCTTCTCAAAAGCAACCCATTTATTATTTATATCACGTGCCACACAATCATTATTGGTATAGTAATTCACGCCCAATTCAGGATAGGCTGCAAGCATGCGATTAATCGATAAAATATCCTCCGGTGAAATATTCACGGAATAAAGTGCATTCATATCACGATCTAAAATTAACGCGCCGCTAAATGCCACAATGACATTGTAATCTTCAATTTGCTTGGCATAAGGCAAAATGCCAAGGGGGGAACGGGCTGAAATGGGTACAAAAGGAATACCATTTCGGGTAATACGCTGAATAGCAGCTAAGGTTCTTGGGGAAATTTTATGATCCGAGGTTAATAGCGTTCCGTCAAAATCACTGAATACGGCTTTATACATGGTTACTCCAAATTTTGTTCTTTTTCCAATAAATAAGGATCGGCAAAACCTAAATTTTGCATAATCTGTGTTTCTAAGCCTTCCATTTCTTCAGCTTCTTCATCTTCAATATGATCATAGCCCAATAAATGCAGACTGCCGTGCACCACCATATGTGCCCAATGCGCCATCAGTGGTTTTTCTTGTTCTATGGCTTCTCTCTCCACTACTTGGCGACAAATAACTAAATCGCCTAGCAGAGGAAGCTCAACTTCATCAGGGCATTCAAAAGGGAAAGAAAGCACGTTTGTCGGGCGATCTTTTCCACGGTAAGTGAGATTGAGTTCGTGACTTTCCGACTCATCCACAATACGCACCGTCATTTCCACATTATCGCTTTCCGGTTGTACCGCCGCCGTTGCCCATTGTGTAATTTGGTTTTCCGTTGGCAAACCTTGTGTATTCTCAGTGGCGATCTGTAAATCAATTAATAACGTACCCATTTTATTCTCCCAAATTCTTGCGTAAAACTGACCGCTCTTTTTCCAAAATCACTTGCTCACGCTCAAGTTTTCGTAAGGCATCGCGTTCTTGGCGGCGAATTTCATCTTGCACCTCCCAAGCCTCATAGGCTTGTACGACTTTTGCCACCACAGGATGACGCACGATGTCTTTACTATCAAAATAATTGAAACTCAACTCGGGTACGTTTTCCAACACCTCAATAGCGTGACGTAAGCCTGATTTGGTGCTACGGGGTAAATCGATTTGAGTAATGTCGCCGGTAATCACCGCCTTAGAATTAAAGCCAATACGGGTAAGGAACATTTTCATCTGTTCAACGGTCGTATTTTGGCTTTCATCTAAAATAATGAAACTGTCATTGAGAGTTCGCCCACGCATATAGGCTAAAGGGGCGATTTCAATCACATTGCGCTCCATCAATTTTTGCACACGTTCAAACCCTAACATTTCAAACAGCGCATCATAAAGCGGTCGTAAATAAGGCTCTATTTTTTGCCCTAAATCCCCCGGTAAAAAGCCTAATTTTTCACCCGCCTCTACCGCCGGACGGGTTAATAACACCCGGCGGATTTCTTGTCGTTCTAAGGCTTCTACCGCAGCCGCAACCGCTAAAAAGGTTTTCCCCGTACCTGCCGGTCCAATACCGAAGCTAATATCGTGAGTCAAAATATTGTGCAAATATTGAATTTGATTTTCACCGCGTGGCTTAATCACTCCCCGTTTAGTTTTAATTGTAGTACTGTAAACCTTGCTTTCCGTACGATTGAGATCCGCTTGAGAAAGCATTCGGCTTTCTTGCAACGCAATATAGACATCTTCTAAATCTAATTCCGTGACTTTACCTTTAATAGGCGCGGTTTCTAGATATAAACCTTGAATTAATTTGACCGCACTTTTTATCAGTTTTTCGTGGTGAGGTTTGGGATTTTCCTCATTCGATTTGATGGTAAAAGTGAAATTATTTCTAGAAATATTGAGGTTAAATTCTTTTTCAATCAACTTAAGATGATCGTCAAATGCACCGCAAAGTGATTGAAGACGTGTATTGTCTTGAGGTTCAAGAGTGAATGTTGTCATTAAGATTGCTTATGGTTAAGTTTCAGTTGAAGATTATTTTAATGAATTATTAGAAAGTGCGGCAAAATTTAACCGCACTTTTTAACAAAATTTAACGCATTTTCAGCTCCGGAAATAACATTTCCAGTACATCTAAAGTAACACGACGGGATTTACCGGCATAAGGGAAAATATGCATCATCATCATCGGATTAAAGTTTGCTTCAATCACGCCCCATGATTGCAAATTATTTTCTGCCGGTTTGGTTAAATCCGGAATAATCAAATCCACACCACAAACGGCAGCCCCCATCGCTTTGGCAATACCGACTGCAAGTTGTTTATAACTTTCATGCATTTGTTCCGTCATATCAATAGAATCGCCGCCGGTACTAATATTTGAATTAGCCCGTAACTGCACAATAAGACCTCTTGGCGGGATAGAATCGACCGTCCATCCTTGTTCTTTTAATTGAAGTTTCTCAATATCACCCAAAACGATTTTTTTCAACGGGGTTCGGCTGCCGTCGCCACGTAAAGGATGATCATTTTTCATTTCGACTAATTGTTTAATGCTATGCACACCATCACCAATTACATTTGCCGGCACACGCAACAGTACGGCAAGCGTCTGATCGCCCAGTACAAAGAAACGATATTCCGTACCAACCAAATAATCTTCTATCATAATTTCGTTATCTTCACGGAAAGCAATTTCTACCGCTTTGGCAAAATCATCACGGTTTTGTACACCGTATTGAAAAATCGTGATGCCAAGACCAAAATTAGTGGATTTCGGCTTAATCACCACAGCCCGATTTTCAAAAAGTGGGAAATTTTCGACCGCACTTTTTACATCTGTAAATTCAACACTTTGCGGCACATTAAAACCGGCTTTCGCCAACACTTTTTTGGTCACGACCTTATTTTCCATAATTAATGGCGAAATATAGCGATCATGTGAAGTCATATTACCGTTTTTCACATATTCAATATGATCGCCATATTGCAAACTGAGGAATTGATCACGCTCATCTAAAATTTCAATCTTCAAACCTTTTTGGATCGCATCAAACATTAAAGCTTGTGTCGAAAGTTCCATATTGTCAAAAGCGGATAAGGCATAGAAACGTTCAAACGCATTTTCCTTATTGCCTTTAGCAATATCCGCCCCTAATTTCTGATAGCCCCCGAATTGCTCAATAGCTACGACCACGTTAGCGCAAAGTGTGTCACGCGGATTCGCAAATTGTGCAAATTTTTCTTTTGCGATAGCTTTAATTTCATCACTTGCTTGAAGTTCTTCAAGCATATTCAGCATTTGAAGTAATACTAACTCCCCTTCGACAGCGTAAGCCGTTGGTGATAAAGGGTCTTCCCAAGAGACTTCGGCAAGACGGGTTTTGCCTAATTCGATGTCATCTTGATCAGCCATGTGATCCAACCATGCCATCAATAAAATAAAATAATGGATAAACTTCGCATCTTCCAACGTAATGCCATACGGAGCAAAAGGATTGAGATCAAAGAGGCGGAACTCAAGATATTGAATACCTGTTTTGAGTAAATCACGGGCTTTTGTCGCACCACGTAAACGCACATTAGAATAGAATTCTTTTTCTGCAATCAACTTACCGCTATTTACCCAGTGCTCAAGGCTATCAACGTAGGACTGTAAGCTATTGAAAGAAACTTTGATTTCAGGTTTATTCACGTAACCGAAAGGACTCGAACGCAAGCTACGCACATATTGATTGGCTTGCAGCGGTGTTCCGTCACGGAAATAATTTTTATCAACGGTTGGTGTAGCAGAGAAGAAATAAAGCAGAATCCATTGATAGCGAAGGAAATTTTTCGCAATTTTTAGATATAAATCATTCTGAAAATCCACCGCACTTTGCTGTGCCGTTTGAGTTTCAAAAAGTGCTTGAACAAACGCCGGATCCAGTTGGAAATTATAGTGAATGCCACTGACCATTTGTTTATATTTGCCGTAGTTTTTCACTAAATGCTCACGATATGCCACATCTTCCGGATTATCTAATTGTGCAACCTTAATTTGCTTTTCCGGTGGCAACCCAGCCGGCATACTGAATGGGAAAATATATTCATTTTCGGGAAGCGTACGCAATGTCACCTCATGAATAGCAGAAAGCCAACGTAATGCATTTTCTAATGTTTTACTCGGCGGCGTAACCAGCTCCAGTTGGCTTTCTGCAAAATCCGTTTGAATATAAGGATGAAAACTACGATTACCAAAGGCTTTCGGATGTTCGGTGGTGACAATAGAACCGTCCGCGTAAATACGTTGGCTTTCTTTCTCAATACCGAATAAACCTTGTTGGAAAAGTAATTCAAGATGATGTTGTTTAATTATGTTCTGGATATTCATAGTAAGTCCTTTTAGAAAATGTCCTAGTATTATGGTTGGATTCTTCAGAAAAATAAATAAGAAAATTGAATAGAACGAAAATATTAGTTTATATAAAAAATGCGCTCATTTCTGACCGCACTTTCTCTTACTATTTTATTAATTTTCTCATTCGAATATTCAACACTTCTACTACCAGGGAAAAACCCATTGCGAAATAAATATAGCCTTTTGAGATATGTATATCAAGGCTTTCTGCTATGAGGCTGATTCCCACTAAAATTAAAAATGCTAAAGCAAGAATTTTTAACGTCGGGTGAGTATCCACAAAATCACCAATTGGTTTCGCGGCAAATAACATCACACCAACAGCAAAGATGATCGCTAAAATCATCACCGATAAATGCTCCGCCATACCGACGGCAGTAATAACCGAATCAAGGGAAAACACAATATCTAATATGGCTATTTGAAGCAATACACCAAGATAACTGACTTTCTTTTCATTTTCATTTTTATGATGATCTTCAGGATGAAGTGCTTCTTTAATTTCACCGATACTTTTTACAACTAAAAACAATCCGCCCAAGAATAAAATTAAATCCCGCCCGGAAATCTCTTGATTAAACAAAGTAAACAGTGGTTCGGTTAATTTCATCATCCAAGCAAGCGACATCAAGAGTAAAATTCGGGTGATCATTGCTAAAGATAAACCGATAATGCGACCGGATTGACGTTGATGTGCCGGCAAACGTCCTACTAAAATACTAATAAAAATAATATTATCGATCCCTAAAACGATTTCAAGTGCGGTTAATGTCGCAAGAGAAAGCCAAGCTTCGGGATCGCTAAGCCATTCAAACATAATTTATTCCTATAAAAATTCAAAAAGCGGATCATAATCACTTTATAAAGAAAAGCAATGAGTATTTCATCAATTCCTCAAGGTTTCATAGATCGTTTCCGCCAATTTTCTTGAAATTCCCGGTACGGAAGCAATCTCATCTAGGGTGGCATTTTTCACACCTTGCAAACCACCAAGGTATTTCAATAGAGCTTGACGGCGTTTTGCCCCAACCCCCTCAATACTTTCCAAACCGCTATGGGTAAAGGCATTTTGGCGTTTTTTGCGGTGTCCGCTAATGGCGTGATTATGGCTTTCATCACGGATATGCTGGATTAAATGCAGCTCTAAACTGTCATCAGGTAAATGAATCTCACGGTTTTGTTTGCTGATAATCAGCACCTCTTGCCCCGCTCTGCGATCTACTCCCTTCGCTACACCAATTAAGTGCGGTCGATTTTTATCCCATTTTACATTCAAATGATGAAATACATCTAAAGCACGATTAAGCTGCCCTTTTCCCCCATCAATAAAGATTACATCAGGGATTTTCTCTTCTTCTAAATCACGGTCATAGCGTTTTCTAAGCGCTTGTTCCATTGCCGCATAGTCATCACCACCGGTAATACCCTCAATGTTAAATCGTCGATAATCGGATTTTAGCGGGCCTTCTTGATTGAATACGACACAAGATGCCACCGTTTGATTCCCCATGGTATGACTAATATCAAAACATTCCATTCGCTTAATTTCCGGCATGTTAAGTAATTTGCATAAGGCTTGATAGCGCTCGGACATGCGTGAGGATTGCTTAAGCTGAGTGACGAGAGCTGCTTTCGCATTCACTTGTGCCAACTGTAAATATTTTCCTTTATCCCCTTTCACACTTTCTTGGATCGTAACTTTTCTGCCCGCTTGCTCCGTGAGCAGTGTTTCCAATTCTGTTTTTTCAGTAAGTTTTCGATCGACAATAATACTATTCGGAATACTTCTGCCCTGATGTCCCTGTAAATAAAATTGCCCGACGAAGGTTTCCGTCAACTCGGAAAGGTCCGTATTTGCCGGCACTTTAGGGAAATAACTGCGATTGCCCAATACTTTTCCTTGGCGGATAAACATCACCTGCACACAGGCTAAACCATGTTGATAAGCAATAGACATAATATCCATATCGTCCAATCGTTCATTAGATACAAACTGTTTTTCAATGACAGATCGCACCGCTTGGATTTGATCACGATAACGTGCCGCCTGCTCAAAATCCAAACCTCGACTTGCCAGATCCATCTTGCCGATCAAATAATCCAGCACTTGTTGATCTTTGCCTTGTAAAAATAAACGGGACAGTTCCACTTGTTGAGAATACTCTTCATCTGTTACATAGCCTGCTACACAAGGGGCGGAACAGCGCCCGATTTGATATTGCAAGCAAGGACGGGAGCGATTGGCATAGACGGAATTTTCACACTGACGCACCGGGAATAATTTTTGGATCAAAGATAGGGTTTCCCGTACCGCCCCTGCGTGGGGATAAGGACCGAAATATTCACCGGTAATTTTTTTTGCACCACGATAAGCAGTAATACGAGGATGGCGCTCTTTGGTCAATAAAATAAAAGGATAGGATTTATCATCACGCAGCAACACATTATAGCGGGGCTGATACAGTTTGATGTAATTATGCTCTAATAACAGCGCTTCCGTTTCGGAAGAAGTGATCGTGGTGTCAATATGATGAATGGAAGCAACCAACGCTTCCGTTTTCTTACTACTGAGATTGGCTCTAAAATAACTCGACAGACGTTTTTTTAAATCCTTCGCTTTTCCCACATAAATAACCTGATCTTTATCGTCATACATACGATAAACTCCGGGTTCATGAGAAACATTAGTTAGGAATTTTTTTGCATCAAACATCTTAATTTGCCGCTAAAATAGACCGCACTTTTTCTAAATCTTCCATTGTATCCACGCCCACCGCAGGGACTTCTTTCGCGAGTTCCACATGGATCCTCTCCGCATTCCATAGCACGCGTAGCTGTTCCAGTTTTTCTAAATTTTCCAATACCGTAGGTTCCCACTGCACATATTTTTTGATAAAACCGGCACGGTAAGCATAAATACCGATATGACGCAAATATACATCCGCCAATATGACTTTCGCTACCTCTTGCAAGCTCATAAATCGGTCGCGGTCGTAAGGTATTACCGAACGGGAAAAATACAGTACATAGCCTGATTTATCTGTCACCAATTTAACCACATTTGGATTAAACAATTCTTCCGATTCTTGAATTTTTACTGCAAGGGTTGCCATATTCACGTTAAATTTTGCTAAATTTTCCGCCACTTGGCGAACAATCACCGGAGGAATAAGAGGTTCATCACCTTGAATATTCACGATAATTTCATCATCCGGAATGGCGAGTTTTTCAATGACTTCCGCTAAACGCTCTGTGCCGGAATTATGTTGTTCCGATGTCATACAAACTTCCGCCCCAAAACCTTGCGCCACTTTCTCCACATTTTCGTTATCGGTCGCAATAATCACGCGGCTTGCTCCTGATTGTCGGGCTTTTTCAAATACGTGTTGAATCATTGGCTTTCCGACAATTTCTGCGAGTGGTTTCCCCGGCAAACGTGATGAAGAAAAACGAGCAGGGATAATGACAGTAAATAACATAAAATATTCCTTCTTATCTTTAATAATCCTAAACGTTTAATAGCCTAAAATTAATCAGCTATCTTTTCCGATTTTTCACCAACCAATATCGGCACGCCATTTTCAATGGGATAAGCTAAATGTTCATAGCGACAAATTAATTGCTGATTTTCGTCATCATATTGCAGGCGGGCCAAGCAACGAGGGCAAGCAATCACTTCAAGCAGCTTTGGGTTTATTCGCTCAGGCATTTTTGTATCGCTCCACCAATTCGTCAATTTTCGTCCAAAAGTGCGGTAAATTTTCGCCTTGTTTTTCAACTTCTGTTATTTCCGCTTCTACCGGCACATACCACCAGTTTTCTTTTGCAAACTCTCGGCATTTTACCGCATCTTTTTCCGTCATAAAGAGTGGTTGGTTTTGTGAGAATTGTTCTAACTGTGCCCGTTCAAAATGTTGATGATCCTGAAAACCTTGAGTTTGTATTAATTTGATTCCTAATTTTTCCAACATCGTAAAAAACCGTGGCGGATGACCAATACCGGCAATGGCAGCGCCTGATTGAAAATCACTCAAAAGGCGTTTTTCATTAGTTTTTAAATTGATAGCATAATGAGGTACTAAAGTCATCACGGCATCGGAATATTGATTTTTACCGCTGTTAGTGATCACAAAATCCACGGTTTTTAATCGGCTTGGTAATTCACGCAAAGGGCCCGCAGGTAACACAAAACCATTGCCGAGAGCACGTTCTGCATCCATCACCACAATTTCGACATCTCGTTGTAATTGATAATGTTGTAATCCGTCATCCGAAATAATGATGTCGCAGTCTTTATGCTTTAAGAGTAACTCAATGGCTTGTCGGCGGTTTGGTGAAATCACCACCGGCACGCCGGTGCGTTGAACGATGAGTACCGGCTCATCTCCACCTTCATGGGAATGGGTATTTGCGGTGACGAGTAACGGATAGGTTTTCGCATGGCTACCATAACCACGGGAAATCACCCCTACACGCAACCCGCGTTTTTTTATTTCCTCCACTAGCCACACCACAACCGGAGTTTTTCCATTACCGCCAACGGATAAATTCCCCACAATCACCACTGGTTTCGGCGCTCGATAAGATGACTTAACCCCAAGCGAAAACAAAGCTCGACGAAATTGACTTATCAGCCAAAATAAAAAGGAGAATGGCAAAAGAAACCAAGCGAGTTTGGAATGTGAATACCAAAACGGCATAAATGTTCCCTCTAAAAAGTGCGAATAAAATAACGCGAGTTTTTTAACCCGCGTTTTAGAGACTGTGGGCATTTTGTTTTTTACCTTCGTTATCGGCAAAAAAATTGCCATAGCCCTTAACATTCAAACCTAGCTGCTAAACTGCATACTATGAAGTTGTTTGTATGCTCCGTCCAAAGCGAGTAGTTCATTATGGCTACCCCGTTCGCGAATTTCCCCATGTTCGACCACAAGAATTTCATCCGCATTTTCAATCGTAGATAAACGGTGTGCAATCACCAATACTGTCCGATCTTTTTTCAATTCATCAAGTGCCGATTGAATCGCTCGTTCGGATTCTGTATCAAGGGCAGAAGTCGCCTCGTCTAAAATCAACACCGGTGAATTACGAAGTAGGGCACGGGCTATCGCTAAACGCTGACGCTGCCCACCGGAAAGGCTTGCGCCGTTTTCACCAATCATGGTATCGAATCCATTTGGTAATTTTTCAATAAATTCCAACGCATAGGCGGCTTTTGCAGCAGCGATAATTTCCTCACGTGAATATTTATCACTTGCTGCATAAGCGATGTTATTTGCAACCGTATCATTAAATAAATGTACTTGTTGTGAAACGACCGCACAATTTTCACGTAAATTTGATAGACGATAATCTTGAATATTCACCCCATCAAGCAAAATTTCGCCTTGTTCAACATCATAAAAACGGGTAACAAGGTTGGCGATAGTAGATTTCCCCGAACCAGAACGTCCTACCAAAGCAACGGTTTTACCAGCAGGTATCTTGAATGAAATATGATTTAAGGCGAGATCAACTTTACCTTGATAAGCAAAACTAACATTCTTAAACTCTAATTCGCCTTTTGCCGGTTCCGCTTTATAAGTACCGTTGTCTTTTTCCGATTCTAAATCCAAAATTGCAAACAACGTTTGGCAAGCCGCCATTCCGCGTTGAAATTGGGAGTTTACATTGGTTAATGATTTAAGCGGGCGCATCATCGCTAACATAGATGAAAAAACGACGGTAAAAGAACCCGCACTGAGATTATCATCCGCAATTAATGGCGTAGTGGCTAAATAAAGCACAGCGGCTAAAGCAAGAGAGGCAATAATTTGTACCACAGGATCAGAAATCGCATCTGCAGTGACCATTTTCATTCCCTTGCGACGCATATCATTACTCACGTGATTAAAACGTTCTTCTTCCACGTTTTGACCGCCAAAAGATAAGACGACTTTATGTCCTTTCAGCATTTGTTCCGTGGTAGAAGTCAATTCTCCCATTGAATCTTGTAGGTTTTTACTGAGTTTACGGAAAACTTTTGACACCATACGAATCAATACGGCAATAATCGGCCCGATAATGAAAAGCACCAAAGTTAGTTCCCAACTGGTATAAAACATCACAACAAGTAAGGAAATGATATAAGCCCCTTCACGCACAATGGTAACAAGAGAATTAGAAGACGAATTAGCGATCATTTCGGAATCGTAAGTAATTCGGGAAAGCAATTTCCCTGAGGGATTACTATCAAAAAAACTGACCGGCATAAACATTAAATGTTTAAATAGGCGACGACGCATTGTCATCACCACCTTGCCTGAAACCCATGCCAAACAATAGTTAGAAATAAAGCTGCTCAGTCCGCGTAAAAAAATCATGCCGACAACAACAAACGCCATAGTTTTTAAAAAAGCATGATCGGTTTTGCCAAATCCATCGTCAAGCAAGGGTTTCAACAAATAAATTAAGCCGGAATCCGCCAAGGCATTCAGCACAAGCGCAACGGCAGCAACTACCAATCCGGATTTGAAAGGTTTAATCATTGGCCACAAACGCTTAAACGTTTGTATTGTGGAAAGATCTTTATCTTGCATATTAATTAATTATCTTCAAAAAAATTCGTCGCATTGTACCTTTTATTCGGGTAAGAATCCAATCGGGCTGGCATACCAAGGCGAAAAAGCACTTTTTTGGCGTGAAATTCGCCATCCATTATCATAAAAACTAACACGAATTTGCCCCGAAATTGCAGTACTCTCGACCGCACTTTGATGTCGTTTAAGACGTTCAATAACTGTTGGATGAGGAAATTTCCAAGGATTCCAACGCCCACTTGAAATAATCGCAACATCCGGTTTGGTGTGTGAAAGCAAAATCTCTCCGGTAGAAGTTTTGCTACCATGATGTCCGACCTGTAACACATTGATTTTCCCTAAAGTGCGGGTAAAAATTTGCTCGTTTTTGGTCTCTGCATCGCCGGTAAGCAAAACACGATAGTTGCCATCTTCTAATAAAATGACACAAGAATTCGGATTATCCGCTCGTACAACGACTTTCTGTGGTGAAAGAACACGAAAATGAATCCCCTGCCATTCCCATTCTTTTCCGGCAATACAAAAATCCCGATGAATCTCACCATAGTTTTTTTTAGACGAAGTGATAAGTTCTGCATTCGGATAATTTCTTAAAATGGCCTTTGCACCACCGGAATGATCATTATCGTCGTGGCTTAAAATGAGTTTATCCAAACTTATTCCTTCTCGCCGTAAGTAAGGCAAAATTTCCAATTCGGCCATTGAACCGCCTTGCCACGCTGAACCGGTATCGTACAAAATCGCCCGACTATTTTTTACAATTAGAGTTGCTAATCCCTGTCCTACATCGAGGGTATCCAACTGCCAAACCGGTTTATGGTATTGGCGAATAACTGCTGTCAATAAGGATAACACAGCAATACCGATAGCCCCCCAAATGGCTTGTTTTTTGTAAATTGTCGGCAATGCTCTATTAGTATCTAATGTAAAATATTTCGCTGATTTTATTTTCCAAACTTTTTGCAAAAGGCTTTTTTCACGGTAGATCGCAAGAATGATCAGAAGAAAAAACAAGCAGGAAAATGCGGTTAAAATAAGTGATAAATTCAATGAAACACTAAACCAATTTCCCTGAAAAGAGGAAATAAGTTGTGTGATACCTTCTGCCAAACTATTTGCTAATTGCCAAGAATACAAAGCCCCATCGCTTAGCACGGCAAATAAGATCACAGGGATAAGAAAAAAACTGTATAAGGGTACGGCCACTAAATTGGCGAAAAAACCGCCCAATGATATTCCATTAAATAAAATAAGTTGTAACGGCATAAACAACAGCAATAAACCGAACTGCAAATGAAATAAGCCCAAAATCCACCGCACTTTAAGTGAAAAAGGTTTAAACCGCCATTGAAACAAAGAAAGAGGTAGGTAACGATACCAAATAATGAGACAAAATACCGCCCCTATCGAAAGCCAAAAACTCGTTGAAAGAGGCATAAGAGGATCACATAGTAGAAGAAAGGTGATGACTAAGATAAAAAGCCGGAAAGTCGAATAATAACGACGCTGTAATTGTATTGTTAAAACTAAAAGCAAGGCGGAAATTGCCCTAAAAGTGGGGACATTAAAGCCCGCCAGATAAGTATAAAACAAGGCAAAAAAAGCGCCTAACCACAGCGGAAAAGCAGGTTGAATATACTTTGTCGGCAAGAAAAACTGCGCCAATCTAACCAATAAAAATCCCATCCCCATAGCTAACCCGATATGTAAGCCAGAAATCGCAATTAAATGTCCCGTATTCGTCTGCTGATAAATTTGCCATATCGTTTGATCCAACCAGGCCCGCTCCCCAAAAGCTAAAGCTATCAGTAAACCTCGTGCAGAAAGTGTTTCAGTTTGTTTTAATGCACGCCATAACTTTTTCTCCCGCCATGAAAAATCATCGCCAATTTTAACCGCACTTTTTAAATTTCCAATCGCCGTCACACCTTGAGAAAAATACCATTGTTGGCGATCAAATCCTCCCGAATTCAATCTTGCAGAAAGTGGTCTAACAGAAACTTCACCCTGCCATTTCTCGCCTAAAAAAGGCTTTACCTCCGCTTTCCAATTAAGAAAAATTCGTTGTTCCTTTTTATTTAGTATCGTACGGGCAATTACAGTTTGGTATTCCTGCTGATGTAACAAACCTTCAATTTGTAAAACTAAATTTTGTTTTTCAGGTAAAATCTCATCAGCTTGTTGTAATAAATTCAATGCAAAAGAATGTGTATAACCGAATGCCAAAACAACGACATTCAACATAATGAAACAATGAAACAGCCATATTTTTTTGAACCAATAGAAAAAAAATGCGGTCAGAGTAAAAATTAAATTACATAGTAACGTTTGTTTCCAACCGATCAACATAAAATCGGGTAGAAATATTAACGATAACGAAGCACAAATCAGACTTATTGCCAAGGTAAACAAATTTAAAGGCATTGGTAATAAGAGTAATGAATGAAATGTGCGCACACTATGTATTTTTAAATTAATAAACAATCTTTTCTCCTAAATTTTGAGAGCTTGATCGCAAAATAAAATTTTAGTGAGGAAATTTTGTTTGCTAAAAGGGGCAACATCTGCTATTTATATCGCCCTTAAAAAAGCGGGTTTCTCAATAAAAATTGAGAACAAATTATCAATGATAATGACAGGAAGTAGTGAAGTTCACGCTTAAATTCTGTTTGTATTAGGAGTGAGATATGTCAAAAGCAACGTTAAGCTTATTAGAGCTGGCAGGCGTAAAACCATATCAACCAAAAAAAGATGAAGAATACATGAATGAAAATCAACTTCTTCACTTTAAAAAAATCTTAACGGCTTGGCACGAACAAATCGTGGAAGAGGCATCACGTACGGTTGCTCATATGCAAGATGAAGCAGCTAACTTTCCGGATCCTGCGGATCGTGCGACTCAAGAAGAGGAATTCAGCCTAGAATTACGTAATCGTGATCGCGAGCGTAAATTAATGAAAAAAATCGAATCCACATTAAAAAAATTGGATACCGATGATTTCGGTTACTGTGATTCTTGTGGTGAAGAAATTGGGATTCGCCGTTTAGAAGCCCGTCCGACGGCAGATTTGTGTATTGACTGTAAAACCCTTGCAGAGATTCGCGAGAAGCAAGTTGCGGGTTAATTTACCATTCATTTAGAAAAAGTGCGGTCAAAACAACCGCACTTTTCGCGTTTTAAAAACGGAGTCTATTATTCTTACTTATATTAAAAATTTGTTTGGCAAAAAGAAAAAAGTGCTACCACAAAATGCACACCAAACAAAAGCTCATTCTAGACGAGTTGAGCAACCGATTGGGCAATATGTAAATAAAAAAACAGCCAATCAATCTCATCGTTATGATAAAAGTGTGATTAAAGCGGCAAACTTTGGTATTCATCCACGTATGTTTAGCCGTAATGCACTCTCTGTGGTTGAAAAATTACAACGCCAAGGATTTGAAGCCTATATTGTTGGCGGTTCTATTCGAGATATGTTATTGGGTAAGCATCCAAAAGATTTTGATGTGGCCACCAATGCCCGTCCGGAACAAATCCAAAATATTTTCCAACGCCAATGCCGATTGGTCGGTCGTCGTTTTCGTCTCGCGCATATTATGTTTGGTCGCGATATTATTGAAGTGGCAACTTTTCGTGCCAATCATAATGATGCACGTAATGAACGCCAAGCAAAACAAAGCCATGAAGGAATGCTCCTACGTGATAACGTATATGGCACCATTGAACAAGATGCGGAACGCCGTGATTTCACGATAAATGCCCTTTATTACAATCCGCAGGATAATACATTACGTGATTATTTTAACGGTATTGAAGATTTAAAGGCTGGTAAATTACGCTTAATTGGCGATCCTATGACCCGTTATCAAGAAGATCCCGTACGAATGCTACGGGCAATCCGTTTTATGGCAAAATTGGATATGTTTCTTGAAAAACCAAGCGAACAACCAATTCAGGAATTGGCTTATTTGCTAAAAAATATTCCGCCGGCACGTTTATTTGATGAAAGCTTAAAATTATTACAAACCGGTCATGGAGTGAAAACCTATCGTTTGCTACGCCAATACGGGTTGTTTGAACAACTATTTCCTAGCCTCCTACCTTTTTTTACGGAAAAGGAAGACAGTTTTGCCGAACGTATGATGGTTACTGCACTCACCTCAACGGATGAACGTGTCGCCGATAAATTGCGTATTAATCCGGCATTTTTATTTGCCGCATTTTTCTGGTATCCGCTGCGTGAAAAAGTAGAAATATTAAAAAATGAAGGCGGATTAAATAACCATGATGCCTATGCCCTTGCCGGCAATGAAATATTGGATTTATTTTGTCAAACCTTAGCTGCACCGCGTCGTCATACTACGGTGATTCGTGATATTTGGTTTTTACAATTACAATTACTTAAACGTACCGGTTCTGCGCCTACACGCGTGATGGAACATCCTAAATTTCGCGCGGCTTTCGATCTATTGGCGATGCGTGCAGAAGTTGAAGGCGGAGAGACTATTGAGCTTGCGAAGTGGTGGCACGAGTATCAATTCAGTAATCATGATCAGCGCAATCAACTTGTAAAAGAACAACAATCTTTACACCCAAAACCGAAGAAAAAATACTTTCGTTCCCGTAAACGCCGTAAACCGAGACCGATGGAATAATATGATAACCGCATATGTTGCCCTAGGTAGCAATTTAAATACCCCCTCTAAACAGCTAAATAGTGCGTTAAAGGCGATAGAAAACTTGCCGCAAACCCGTTTCATTGCGGTAAGTTCATTTTATCAAAGTAAACCGCTCGGCCCACAAGATCAGCCGGATTATGTCAATGCAGTGGCAAAAATAGAAACCGCCCTTTCCCCACTATCATTGTTAGATGAATTGCAACGCATCGAAAATGAACAAGGGCGGGTGCGTTTACGTCGCTGGGGTGAACGGACATTGGATTTAGATATTCTGCTCTACGGCAATGAAATTATTCAAAATGAACGTCTAATAATCCCCCATTACGATATGTATAATCGGGAATTTGTGATTATTCCTTTAATGGAAATTGAGCCTGATTTTATTTTTCCGGATGGAAAAAAACTCGCTGAATTAGCGTTGAACTTTATCCATCATTCAATGAAAAAAATCTAAAAAAACAACCGCACTTTAATTGCTACAGTGCAGTTGTTCTATCTGTGTTTTTTATGCCGTAATTTTATTCGATTTTTTCAATAATTCGGCGTGAGATTTCTTTTGGTCTTTCATTTTTCCACTGATTTCACGACGTTGCGTAGAAAGTTCTGCACTACGAATGGTGTAATCATCAATACGCGTTTCATAATCATCACGCATATTTTCAATAATGGCGCGTACATCTGCGATATCCATATCATCACGAATATATTGATTTAAGTTATCAAGTAATAACACCCGTTTTTGATTGTCACGAATTTTACGGCTGATGTCTTCAATATCACGTTTCAGCTTATTTTTTAAACGATACATACGCACATATTCCAACACTTCTTGAAAAGATTGTTTATTTACGGTTTCCATAGTTGCTCTCCCAACAAAATTATTGGCTGTAATTTAGCTTTTTTTTCCCTATTCGTCAAAACCTTAAATTTAAATTTTCCGACCTATGTAAAAAAAGCAAAGATTTTTCTAAAAAACGTTGATTATCCACTTTTATAGTGATAAAACGTGGGACATTATTTTCTAAAAATAAGGCAATACGATGTCACAAGTCTTCAATTTTAGCGCCGGTCCGGCAATGATTTTTCCTGAAGTATTACACCAAGCACAATCAGAACTGACTAACTGGTTGGAACAAAATGTTTCCGTGATGGAAGTTAGTCATCGTGGTAAATATTTTATGGAACTCATCACGGAAGCGGAAAAAGATCTGCGTGAAATCTATAATATCCCCGATAACTACCGCGTACTCTTTTTACAAGGCGGTGCAAGAGGTCAATTTGCCGCATTACCGATGAATTTAATGGGTAAAAAAGGCAAAGCCCTTTATTTAAACAGTGGACACTGGTCTGCGACTGCTGCAAAAGAAGCGCGTAATTTTGCGGAAATAGATGAAATTAGCATTGTGGAGAATGTGGATAAAACCCATATTACACGCCTTGATTTTACTGATATTGCCGATCAATATGATTATGTTCATTATTGCCCTAATGAAACCATCAGCGGCGTAGAAATTTTTGATGTTCCAAAGGTTGGCAATACTGTACTCGTCGCGGATATGTCCTCTAATATTCTCTCTCGTGAAATTGATATTAACAAATTCGGCGTAATTTATGCCGGCGCACAAAAAAATCTCGGTCCTGCCGGTATCACGCTTGTGATTGTTCGTGAAGATTTAATTGGCAATGCACGCAAAGAAACGCCTTCTATTTGGAACTATGCCATACAATCCGGCGCAGATTCTATGATCAATACTCCACCAACTTTTGCTTGGTATTTATGCTCTTTAGTATTTAAACATATTAAAGCAATTGGTGGCTTGAAAGTGCTTGCCAAGCGAAATGAATTAAAGGCGAAAACCCTTTATGATTATATAGACTCTAGCAAGCTCTATCGAAATGTTGTAGCAAAAGAAAATCGCTCCACAATGAATGTGACTTTTGTTACCGGCAGTCCGGAATTGGATGCAAAATTTGTATCGGAATCCACCGCTGCCGGTTTACAAGCCCTAAAAGGGCACAAAGTATTAGGCGGTATGCGTGCCTCTATTTACAATGCAATGCCGTTAGAAGGCGTGGAAGCACTCATCAAATTTATGCAAAAATTTGAAGCCGAAAATTTATCTTAAGCACAATAATCCGTTTTACATCAAATATGGGCGTGCTGATACGCCCTTATATTTCAATTCAATATAAAATTATGCAATACATCAACATCGCTAATCAGGGGGTAAAATCCCTCTCACCTTATCAAGCCGGCAAACCGATTGAAGAGCTTGAACGTGAACTTGGTATTTCCAATATCGTTAAACTTGCCTCTAATGAAAACCCATTCGGTTTTCCCGAAAGTGCGAAACAAGCAATTATCAAACAGTTAGATCAACTTACCCGCTATCCCGATGCAAATGGCTTTGAGCTAAAACAAACCATTGCAAAAAAGTTTGGTGTTCTGCCAAATCAAATTACTCTAGGTAACGGTTCAAACGATTTGCTTGAACTCTTCGCCCATACTTTTGCCGGTGAAGAAGACGAAATCATTTATTCACAATATGCTTTTATCGTTTATCCTCTTGTTACAAAGGCGATTAATGCCATTGCAAAAGAAATTCCGGCAAAGGATTGGGGACATAATTTAGCGGGATTTTTGACCGCACTTTCCGACAAAACCAAATTAATTTTTATTGCGAATCCGAACAATCCGACGGGGAATTTTCTAACGGAACAAGAAATTGATGCGTTCTTGAAAAAAGTACCGGAAAACGTACTAGTCATATTGGACGAAGCCTATACGGAGTTTACCCTGCCCGAAGAACGGGTCAATTCTTTCGGTTTATTAGAAAAATATCCAAATCTCATTGTTTCCCGTTCACTCTCGAAAGCCTACGGATTAGCCGGTTTACGGATTGGCTATGCAGTGTCTAATCCTGAAATTGCCGATTTATTAAACCGTGTTCGTCAGCCATTTAACTGCAATAGTTTAGCGCTTGCCTCAGCGATCGCAGTGATGAATGATGATGCCTTCATTGAAAAAGTGGCAGCAAATAACCGTGCTGAAATGGCTCGTTATGAACATTTCTGCCAACAATACGGCTTGGATTATATTCCCTCAAAAGGCAATTTCATTACAATCGACTTCAAAAAGCCTGCCCTGCCAATTTATGAGGCGTTATTACGGGAAGGCGTGATTGTTCGCCCAATTACAGGCTACGGAATGCCAAATCATTTACGTGTGAGTATCGGATTACCTCACGAAAACGACAAATTTTTTACCGCACTAATTAACGTGCTAAATTTAACTCAAGCCAACTAGGAGCTTTTTATGGCAACAGTAACTATGATGGGTAACCCCATTGAAATCAAAGGCAACTTTCCACAAAAAGGTGAAAAAGTTGATAATCTTGTCTTAACCAATAAAGATTTGGCGGATGTCAGCTTAGAAAATTTTGCAGGTAAACGCAAAGTATTAAATATTTTCCCAAGTATTGATACCGGTATTTGTGCAACATCAGTACGTGTATTCAACCAACGTGCGGCAAATTTGGAAAATACCGTCGTATTATGTATTTCAGCGGATCTCCCTTTTGCTCAAGCCCGTTTTTGTGGTGCCGAAGGCATTGAAAATGTGCAAACACTTTCTACTTTCCGCCATAAAGATGTTCATGAGAACTTAGGTGTAGCTATTGCAACCGGCCCGATTGCCGGTTTAACTGCCCGCTCTGTGATCGTGTTAGATGAAAACAACAATGTGTTACACAGCGAATTGGTGTCTGAAATAAAAAGTGAACCGAATTATGATGCCGCAGTAGCAGTATTATAAAAAACGGTTGTAGTATATAGAAAACAAAAAGTGCGGTTAAAATTGACCGCACTTTTTACTCGCCGAATATCGGTATTATTTGCCAATAACCTCTAATCCTCCCATATACGGACGTAAAACTTCCGGTACGGTAACTGAACCGTCGGCATTTTGATAGTTTTCAAGTACGGCAACTAACGTACGCCCTACTGCTAAACCCGAGCCGTTTAACGTATGCACTAAACGGGTTTTCTTATCCCCTTTCGCTTTACAGCGGGCTTGCATACGACGGGCTTGGAAATCCCACATATTAGAACAAGATGAAATCTCACGATAAGTATCCTGTGCCGGCACCCACACTTCCAAATCATAGGTTTTACAAGATCCAAAGCCCATATCACCGGTACAAAGCAATACTTTGCGATAAGGAAGATAGAGCAATTGCAATACTTTTTCCGCATGACCGGTTAATTCTTCAAGGGCTTCCATTGATTTATCCGGATCAACAATTTGCACCATTTCCACTTTATCAAACTGGTGCATACGAATTAATCCTCTCGTATCACGCCCGTAAGATCCTGCCTCTGAACGGAAACACGGCGTATGTGCGGTCATTTTGATCGGTAATTCAGCGTCATCAAGAATCACATCACGGACTAAATTCGTTACCGGTACTTCCGCCGTTGGAATTAATGCGTAAGGCTGCTCCCCTTCTAAAGCATTGGTGTGAAATAAATCCTCACCAAATTTTGGTAATTGCCCCGTGCCGTAAAGAGTTGCATGATTCACCAAATAAGGCACATAGGTTTCTAAATAACCATGTTGCTCAGAATGAAGATCCAACATAAATTGGGCTAAAGCACGATGCATTTTAGCAATTTGCCCTTTCATCACGGCGAAACGCGCCCCCGCCAATTTTGCTCCGGCAGCAAAATCTAAACCGTCAATTTGCTCGCCTAAAGTAACATGATCCTTAATTTCAAAATCAAAAATTCTTGGCGTTCCCCAACGTAAAATTTCGAGGTTTTCCGAATCGTCTTTACCAAGCGGCACTTCATCTGCCGGTAAATTTGGAATGGTTAATGCAATTTGATTGATTTCCGCCAAAACTTCATCTAATTGAGTTTTCGCTTCATTTAATTGGTTGCCCATATTATCGACTTCAGCAAGTAATGGAGCAATATCCTCACCACGGGCTTTTGCCGCACCGATAGCTTTCGAGCGAGTATTACGTTCCGCCTGCAAGGTTTCGGTTTTAACTTGAAGCATTTTACGCTGTTCTTCCAACGCCACAAGTTTTTCGGTATCAAGAATGAAGTTACGTTTAATTTTTAGTTTTTCTGCGACTTCCGCTAAATTATTGCGGATTAGATTCGGATCAATCATTGAACTTCCTTAGTATTTGTTGAAATGAGAGTAGTCGTATTCTAGCGTGGATTGATAAAATAAACCAGTTAAAAGCCAAGCAATAGCAAGGATTTTATAAAAATAAAAAAAATTTTAAACTGTCATTTTTCACGGTTAAACACAGTGATTTTATTTTTGATCCAGTTCACACTTTTACTACTCCACACTATTAATTTTTTATAAAAAGAGTAAAGTAAAGAAAGTTTTTATCAAAATAGGAGCTTAATATGTTTCCCGAATTCAGAGACTTAATCACTAAACTTAAAAATAATGATGCTTACTTTGAGCGTCTATTTAACAAGCATAATGAGTTGGATCAAGATATTAAAAATAAAGAAGAAAACATTCAGCTTGCAACCCATACGGAAATTGAAATCTTAAAGAAAGAAAAACTACGAATTAAAGATGAGCTTTATGCTTATTTGAAAAAGAAAGCGATAGAATAAAAAACAAAAGTGCGGTCAAATTTAACCGCACTTTTTTCTATACAAACACCATCCATAATGGCAAACAAATGCCGATAAACAGCAAAATAAATAATGTATTCAGACTTAGTGCCCATTTTTGGAAACTATGAATAACTAAAATCGCTGCAATCACAAAATGACAAATAAAATAAATGGTGTAGGCAAAAATACTCTCCGAATTAAACCCACTTTGCAGACCGATAAAGATCAAGAAAATGAATATTGCCAAAGCATTTAAAGCCAGTAAAACAATCATTAACAGAGGCAACAGGGCAATAAAATTTTGCAAACGATTTTTCGCTATCACTAACGCTAAATTCACCAATATCACTCCGGATAAAATCTGAGCGATAGGATTATATTCGACAAAAGCTGACAAAGGTAGTCGGCTAAATAACATAAAATAGCTCAATCCGCCTAACCCCGCCACCAAGATTGCCATCAATAAAAAACTATTACGGGCTTTCTCAACTTTTGATTGTTTCCAAATAAAATACACCACGGATAGACCGCACAGGCTCATTATATTGATAAAGGTATGGTGATAATCGGGTAAGAGACTCACCACCATCCATACGATCCAATAGAATGCAAAAGCTACATTCACTTTAACCAACCGCCCTCGCTGTCCGGGGCAAATTTCACCTTTATAAAACACCAGTAAAGAAAATAATTGCGCTATCAACACCGCTAGCCCCAAATGAGGAACTGCCTGTGCTTGAGGTTTTAACGCAAAAATAAAAAGCTCAATAACCAACAACATACAAAGAGTCAGTATCGAAAATAGCTGCACGGAAGATTTGGAGGATTGTTCTGACATAATTGAAAAATATAGAAAAATAATGCGCCATTATGCTAAAAATTCACGATATTTTAAAGTAGAATGGACACAATTTTGACCGCACTTTAGGAACTCAAATGTTACTCAGTATTTTATATATTATCGGCATCACAGCCGAGGGCATGACCGGCGCCTTAGCTGCCGGACGTGAAAAAATGGATATTTTCGGGGTAATTATTATTGCCGCCGTCACCGCTATCGGAGGCGGTTCCGTTCGCGACGTGTTATTAGGTCACTACCCTTTAGGCTGGGTTAAACATCCCGAGTATTTTTTAATTGTGGCAAGTGCCGCGGTCATTACGGTTTATGTCGCCCCTTTTATTAACCATTTTATGCGCTACTTCCGCACCATTTTCTTAGTATTGGACGCCATGGGGCTAGTCGTATTTTCCATCATCGGTGCCCAAATTGCCATGGATATGGGGCATGGCGTCACGATTGTCTGTATCGCTGGTTGCATCACTGGTGCATTTGGCGGTGTATTACGGGATTTACTCTGTAACCGTATTCCCCTAGTATTCCAAAAAGAACTTTATGCCAGTGTTTCCCTTTTCGCTACCCTTACCTACTACTCACTCAGTACACTCCAAATAGAACACACCGTTGTCGTATTAATCACCTTAATCACAAGCTTTACACTACGGGTTTTAGCGATCCGTTTTGCATGGGGGCTACCGGTATTTAACTATCAAGAATTATCACCGGAAGAACAAGATAAGTTACCGAAGAAAACAAAATAATCGACGTAGCCAAATATTATGGCTACGCCGTTTCACTTTCAAAATCAACCGCACTTTAGTTTCTGATATCTAAAGTGCGGTTGGATTTTTCGGTGTTTTTTAATGCTTATCCAACCATGCCTGAATGCGGGCTTGGGTTTTCTTTTCGTTGTAGCCGATGGGTGGGAACAGGCTAAATTGATAAAACCAGTTGAAATAGTCGCTGGCAATGCGTTTTTCTTTTTTAAAGTATTTTCCGTATTCTTCGTCCGGGTTTTCGCTACCGAGATAATCCAAAATAAAAGTCAGTAATGCGTGATTTTGGTCTTCACAGGCGGGGCGGTAAATGCCCAACGGCACACGGCGAGGGCGTTTTTTCTCGGGGTTTTCGTGAGGGATAGTAAACACTAGGCTGCCAAAATGTTTCGGACGAATCCACGGGGTGAAAAACTCCGGGCTTAAAAAGCGGAGAAGCTGTTCCCTATCCCGCTGTACGGATTTGGGATAATGCATAATATAAAGCTGCCCCCACGACCAAAAATACACTAAACGGCGTTTGGCATCAAAGCGCACCGGACGCCATTTTGGCGAGGCGACCATAAAGAACCAGAATAGCGGGAAAAGAATATAGAACCAGCCCCAGTAAAAACTTGACCAATGTTTTTTTATCATTCTCGCTTTAAATTCATCATAGTAGCCAATAGGGGGGGATTTATCATACCAAGAAAAAGAAAGGTGCTGTTCCCAAGTACCTTTTATTCCCCAATCAACCGAAATAGCCCATTGAATATCTCTAAACATAGTTTGAGTAGTAAAGTAGTCATAAATAAGAAACCCTACCGTGCATAAAAACCATACCCAAGAGAGATCGGCACGGATATGACCGTCATTATAACGACGTACCTCAATCACGCCATCACCTAATTGTTTTACATTGCGTGCAATCACATCAGGGCTGTATTCAGATAAGAACATGTTATTTCACTCCTACATAGGTAATTTGGCTTTCAAAATCAACCGCATTTTAATTTCTGATATCTAAAGTGCGGTTGGATTTTTCAGTGTTTTTTAATGCTTATCCAACCATGCCTGAATGCGGGTTTGGGTTTTCTTTTCGTTGTAGCCGATGGGTGGGAACAGGCTAAATTGATAAAACCAGTTGAAATAGTCGCTGGCAATGCGTTTTTCTTTTTTAAAGTATTTTCCGTATTCTTCGTCCGGGTTTTCGCTACCGAGATAGTCCAAAATAAAAGTCAATAATGCGTGATTTTGGTCTTCACAAGCGGGGCGGTAAATCCCCAATGGTACACGGCGAGGGCGTTTTTTCTCGGGATTTTCGTGAGGGATAGTAAACACTAAGCTGCCAAAATGTTTCGGGCGGATCCATGGGGTGAAAAATTCCGGGCTTAAAAAACGAAGGAGCTGTTCCCGATCCCGCTGTACGGATTTGGGATAATGCATAATATAAAGCTGCCCCCACGACCAAAAATACACTAAACGGCGTTTGGCATCAAAGCGCACCGGGCGCCATTTTGGTGAGGCGACCATAAAGAACCAGAACAGTAGGAAAAGGATATAGAACCAGCCCCAGTAAATTCTTGCCCAGTGCATTTCGATCATTTCAACTTTAAATGTTTCATAGCCATCATTTATATATTCACTTCGTATAAAATTCCAACTTTTCTCTAATCCCCAATCAACCGAAATAGCCCACTTTATGTCATTGATCATAGTTTGGGTCGTAAAATAATCATAAATAAGAAACCCTACCATACATAAAAACCATACCCAAGAGAGATCGGCTCGAATATGCCCGTCGTTATAACGACGAACCTCAATCACGCCATCGCCTAATTGTTTTACATTGCGTGCAATCACATCAGGATTATATTGAGAGATAAACATTCTATTTCACTCCTACATAAGTGATTTCATTTTCAAAATAATCTGCATTAAATCTGTTCCACCAGTTTGACACTTCTTCGCCCAGTTTCGGATATTTGATTTTTACCGTTAAGATTTTCATTGCATTATTACCTTTTGTATCAGAAATATAACGATAGTTTCGCAAGCTGCTAATTTGCGTCATATCAATCAATATTTCCCCTTGTGGTAAGAACCGTTTATGTACTTTATCGGTCAGTATCGGTACTGAGGATTGACAAAAACATTCAACCGCACTTTAGGCTTTTATCCGACATTATGTAGCAAATGCACAATTTAAAGAAAATAGAGGGACACCACGCCAGTGTCCGCCATACAATTTTTTCAAATCATTTCATTTTTTACGGACGCCAGCATGGCGTCCCTACCTAGGAGATAAAATTTATGAGTAATTTTTTAATGCTTATCCAACCAAGCCTGAATGCGGGCTTGGGTTTTCTTTTCATTGTAGCCGATTGGTGGGAACAGGCTAAATTGATAAAACCAATTAAAATAGTCGCTGGCAATGCGTTTTTCTTTTTTAAAGTATTTGCCGTATTCTTCGTCCGGGTTTTCACTGCCAAGATAATCCAAAATAAAAGTCAGTAATGCATGATTTTGATCTTCACAAGCGGGGCGGTAAATCCCCAAGGGTACACGGCGAGGGCGTTTTTTCTCGGGATTTTCGTGAGGGATAGTAAACACTAAGCTGCCAAAATGTTTCGGGCGGATCCATGGGGTGAAAAATTCCGGGCTTAAAAAACGAAGGAGCTGTTCCCGATCCCGCTGTACGGATTTGGGATAATGCATAATATACAGCTGCCCCCACGACCAAAAATACACTAAACGCCGTTTGGCATCAAAGCGCACCGGGCGCCATTTTGGCGAGGCGACCATAAAGAGCCAGAATAATGGGAAGAGGATATAGAACCAGCCCCAGTAGCGAACTGACCAGTGCATTTCGAGCATTTCTTTTTTAAACTCATCATAATAACCAATAGGCATTTCTTTATTGAATGCCTTAAAAGATTCCAAATGCCAGTTCCAGTTTTTTTCTAAGCCCCAATCAACTGAAATAGCCCACTTTATATCATTGATCATAGTTTGGGTCGTAAAATAATCATAAATAAGAAATCCTATTGTACATAAAAACCACACCCAAGAGAGATCGGCTCGAATATGCCCGTCGTTATAACGACGAACCTCAATCACGCCATCGCCTAATTGTTTTACATTGCGTGCAATCACATCAGGATTATATTGAGAGATAAACATTCTATTTCACTCCTACATAAGTGATTTCATTTTCGAAATAATCTGCATTAAATCTGTTCCACCAGTTTGACACTTCTTCGCCCAGTTTCGGATATTTGATTTTTACCGTTAAGATTTTCATTGCATTATTACCTTTTGTATCAGAAATATAACGATAGTTTCGCAAACTGCTAATTTGCGTCATATCAATCAATATTTCCCCTTGTGATAAAAATTGCTTGCGTACATTATTACTAGGCATAGGCGCCGGCATGGGAATGTCGCTGCCCATATGCAATGCCGGGCGGGGAGTATAATCCATTACGCTGATTTCTACCGTCAGTTTATCCGCACTGCTTCTATCCTTAAACGCCGGGCAATAGACCCTTAGCTGATATTGGTTTGCTAAGGTAGTATCAATGCCGATACCCCATATCAGATTATAAAAACCGTTCATTTCTTTTTCAAAAAAAGCTCTTGTTTTTCGTGAGTCATTGAGATTTTCAGCAGCAATCTTTTCCGCATCAAATAAACGTTGTGACAAATTAGGTCTTTGAATATCCCAATATTTACCCGAATTCCCCCAGAACCCGGTTCTCACCCACCGCTCAAATTCATTATCCGCCACCAGGGAAGTCAGCACCGAACCGATTACTAACACTACCCCGATCCCCACAAAGGCGCCGGTATAAGCAATGGTAGAGATTAAGAAACTGATTTCCGCCATGCCCGCCATTATCGCCGAATTGCGCGCTGCCGTGTCGCCAGTCCGCATCGCTTGGTGAGCTTGTGCAAAAGCAATCACCACCCCCAATACATTGGCAAGACGCCCGACATTTTTCAGAGTCAGATGCTTAGCCAGTTGGGTGCCTCTACCCTTGGTGGTTTCTATCCCAATCGGCTCTTTAAACTCAGCCAGCCCCTGAATTTGTTTTACCGCTTCTGTATCCAAGCGTTTGTAAAAGGTTCCCAATGCTTTATCGCCAAAGCCTTTCGTCCGTTCCAAACTTGCCACCAACGCCGCAAAATCATTCGCCAAACGAAATGAGGGGTGTAAAAACCATGCCTGCCATGAACCGGAATTATCTTCTTTATATTTCGCCCATTCCCGTAAATTCATAATTAACGTCCCGCCGGCAAAGAAAGTGCCGACCGATTCGCTGACTTTCACCAGCCGTACCGCCGGATTGTAGTCGTTTTTTACAACGACATGGACATTCATATTAATATAATGATCGGCGCCTGAGCGTATGCCTTTGGTGAGTTCCGCCTGATAATGCGCCGCACTTAATCCTTTAAACAGCTCGTCGGCATTTTGAATTAGGGTGCGCATTTGTTGATTCACAATCTCTGCCCCCACATTCACACTGCCCACATGCGCCACGGAAATGGTTTGCAATTTTAACCCTGCGGCGGCTAAAAAGTGTGAATAGGGAATGGCGTTTTCAACCCCCTCTTTCCAAAGTAACATCTGTGCCGCCATCACCGATTCAATCATGATTTCAAAACGTAAGGCTTTGGTCGCCAGTTTTGCTGCCGTCTCTTTAGTGAGTTGATTCAGTTTATCGCTTACGCTAAGGAGATTAGACAGAGTGGCGTGCCATGAGTTACCCTCGCCTTTAATCAGTAGATTTTTCTGCTGCTCCACGCCCTTTGGCGTATCGCCAAATCCCGCCATCGCCGTGCCGTAAAATGCCATGGCATAATCGGCAATAGAGGCTAATCTGTCTAATTGTTTTTGATTTGCTTCGCAGAGTTTATCTAAAAATGACATCTGTTCATGCGGTGTGCCGTTGCCCGTTTGATTTAACAAATTAAATTGAGCCATCGCCAAATTTTGCATAGTTTGTTCCGACATCAGTGGGGATTTTTTGGCATAGATTTCAATTTGTTTACGCATATCTTCGTCTAGCGGGTCGGAACTCATCAGGTGTTTAAACCAATTTGGATTTTTATACACCTGTTGTTCTATCTGCTTAATCGCCTTGGCGGTGGTAACCGGATAAAGTATTTTGGCAAATTCTTTTTGGCCGTTTGCCAAAATCCGTTGATGATATGCGGAGATGTCTTTGATGTCGCCAATACGGTCAAATAAGGCAACGACCAAAGTTTTCTTTGCCGAACAACTATCAAATACCTTGTGTTGTTCGTTATAGCCTAAGCCGGTTAGGCGACGAAAGCTATCTATTAAATCCTGAATCTGTTTCTCCCGTTTAAAATCAGCGACCTTTTCAGCAAGCTTTTCGCCCGAAAAGACGAACTGCTCCGAACCACCGGTTAAGGAGAATTTCTGCATGATTTGCGCTCGCTTGCTTGGCTCACGCTCTAATTCTTCAAACATTTCCGGCGCCCAGCGCTCCTCGCTGTAAGCACACTCAATCGCGCTCACTTGAGAATGAACATAGGCATAAGGAAAGGATTGCGGCAGTTTTTTCCATTCGCCACGCGCCGTACCGTCCGCCCAAACATATTGGGTAAAGCGATAAGGCAGTCCCCCTGATTTATTCAGTTTAGGGGCGTTACTGTCGTCATTGGAGACCGTATATTCAAAAATTAACCAGCGTTTCTTTTCATCTGTGGCATTACCAACATGTTTTACCCGAGCGAGGATATATAGATAACCTTGGCGTAAACGGCGTAAGTCATAATTAGGATCTTTAATGCCTGTAGGCATGGGTGGCACTGTTCCTGTTTTAGCCGCCTCATTTAATGTTTCCGCTTTCATACTAAAACGTACCGGAAAAATCGGGACGATATCCAATTGACAGGCAATAGGCTGCCCGAGCGTTTTGGTATTCGGATCCGTGCGACCGTCAATGTTATTTTTCGACATATTTATTCTAAGCCTCCGTCCGTGTTTTTATTTTTTCATACAATAACTCACCGAGTTCCGCTTCGCTGAGATCATCGCCATATTCTTTTTCAAGCGCCTGCCAATAAAGTTTAAGCCTTGTCCCATCACCAGCCAGATAACAAAATACTTTCACAATATTGATGATACTGCCTTCGAGCTTAAACCCTAATGCCAGTGTGTTATGGAAGTATTTTTCAATGTCCGGTGCGGTAATATTTTGTTCGGCAAACTCCGCCGGAATAATGTCTTTCTGTAATTTTTCCAGTAATTGTCGTTTGTCGTAATCTTCTACAAACCCTTGAAATTCTTCATCAAAACCAACCGCACTTGGTTGGGTGTCAGATGGTAAGTCCTTTAGGCTGAAAAGATGAAAGCGGTTGCCGATTCGTGCACCGAAGGAATCTATTATTGCGTCTCCCTCCCGAACGCCAAAGAAAGAGGCGAGTTTTGCCGGTGAGTGGGCAATGTATCGCAGATAAGCAACCAAGATTATCGGGTCGTAAAAACGGAAGAAATACCATTTTTCGGTTTCTGCTTGATACAGGTGAATAAATTTGCGCAGGTGATAAGCCAGTGAATCAAAGGTTTGGCGGGAACGGATAATAATGGTCGGATTGCAATCCCAAGCGCCCATCCAAGGCTTTTCA
This sequence comes from Rodentibacter genomosp. 2, assembly GCA_001999425.1. Classification (GTDB taxonomy): domain Bacteria; phylum Pseudomonadota; class Gammaproteobacteria; order Enterobacterales; family Pasteurellaceae; genus Rodentibacter. Next base: position 60,245 of record MLHP01000002.1, read on the forward strand.
GCTTGGGTGAAAAGCAGTTCGACAAAGGGACTGTCTTCCCTATCAGTTACCGTCAGTTGGGCAAGAAACGGGGCGTTGCTGTCCATTTTGTCTTTCAGTTCACCCTGATAGAGTGAATCGGTTTTGCCTTCGTGTTCGCTTAATTGGGGAATCGTAAAGGATTTGACGCCGTCAATTACGGCATAATAACGCCAATCTTGTGCATTTTCGGTGAAATCGGGATTGGGGTAATACAGCCCCTCTTTGGGATTATGGGCAGAGGTCAGCTCGACAAAGAACGGGTGAACCGCGAGTTTTTCCGGTAGGTAAGAAAACAGACCGTTTTTTATCGGTGGTCGCCCGGTAAAGGGGGCGACAGTCAGGTTTTCTTCAATCAGATAATTTGTCTCGTGATTGGTTCGGTTTTCTTCTTGAACGAATAAAAAACGCAGTTCATCGGTTTTGAGTTGTTGTGATTGTGCGACGATTTAGGCTTGATATCCGTGACGTTGAAACCACGTGAGGGCGGGAAGTGGTGCCAGTTGGCTTGAGAGTTTACATTGATGTTGGGTTTTATAGGTTTCAATTTTCTGCTGAAAATCATCGCGATTGAGTGCAAAACCGATGAGGTGGCCAAAATAAAGAACATGAGGTTGGTTGAGATAGGTGAGTTGATAGTAGCCCACCCAAAGTTGTTGTTCTGTCATAGTTCAAGATTCCGTTCAGAAAGTAGGTGACAAAAGTATTGTTGATTTTACCTTAATTTTTTTAAAAGAGAACAGAAACCTGATGATAGTGGTTAAACCATTAAGACCTGATTAGCCATTGTAAAACCGGACGAAAAACGACCGCACTTTGATTCTTTTGCGATATTATGCCGCAGTGGCACAAAACTGATATTTTCATATCATTGAAGAAACACATTAAAGGTGTTCAATATCAGTAATTTCAATTACTTATCAAAATAAACACATACTGTCTCCGCTACATTTTGTATAAATTTTTATTTTGTGTGCGGCTACACAATAGTGAAAAAATTTGTAAGAAACGAAAGCTCTCCTCGTCTTAAAGCAATATCACTTGAATAAGAAGGGAGCTACAGTGAAATTATCAAAAATCTTTCTATTTTTAACCGCACTTTGTGCCACAAGCCAATCTATTTTGGCAGTCGAAAAAACCATATCAACGCAAAATATGGAGCAAAAAGCCATGATTAAACCTCAACAAAATATACGTGAAATTTATTTAGCCGGTGGTTGTTTTTGGGGTGTAGAGGCATATATGGAACGCATTTATGGCGTGAAAGAGGCGGTTTCGGGTTATGCCAACGGCAATACCGATAAAACCAGCTATGCGCTTTTAGCTGTTACCGATCACGCCGAAGCAGTAAAAGTCACTTACGATGCAAACCAAATTTCACTCGATAAATTGTTGCAATACTATTTCAAAGTGATCGATCCAACCAGTGTTAACAAACAAGGCAATGACAGAGGTCGTCAATATCGCACCGGGGTTTACTATCAAGATGCCACTGATAAAACAGTGATCGACCAAGCAATTTCCACACTTCAAACGAAGTATAAAAATAAAATTCAAATTGAAGTAGAACCGCTGAAAAACTATACGGAAGCGGAGGAATATCACCAAGATTATTTGAAAAAAAATCCGAATGGCTATTGTCATATCGACATTACACAGGCAGACGAACCGATGATTAATGAAAAAGATTACCCAAAACCAAGCGATGAAACACTCAAAGCAAAATTAACGCCATTGCAATATTCGGTAACACAAAATAAGAATACTGAGCGTTCTTTCAGCAATGAATATTGGGATAATTTCCAACCGGGTATTTATGTTGATATCACCACCGGTGAACCGATGTTTTCATCCAATGACAAATTTGAATCAGACTGTGGTTGGCCGAGTTTCACCCACCCAATAGCCAAAGAGGTGGTGCATTATCAAACCGACAACAGCTTTAATATGCAACGCACCGAAGTATTGAGTCGCAGTGGTAATGCGCATTTGGGACACGTTTTTGATGATGGTCCAAAAGATAAAGGCGGTTTACGTTATTGCATTAACAGTGCCTCGATCAAATTTATTCCCTTGGCTGAAATGGAAAAAGCCGGATACGGGTATTTAGTGAAAACGATTAAAAAATAATGTTAATAGGATATGTGAACGCTGTTCACTCACCTTTAAAATATCAGGAAATTAAACTATGTTAGACCAACAACTTCTTATCGGTACAGTATTTTTAGCTGGGATTGCTTCTTTTCTTTCCCCTTGTATTTTTCCGATCATCCCTATTTATTTTGGTATTCTCAGTAAGGGAGGGAAAAAAGTCCTTAATACCTTTTTATTTATCTTAGGACTTTCGCTTACCTTTGTGAGCCTTGGCTTTAGCTTTGGCTTTTTGGGGAACATTTTATTCAGTCATACTACTCGGGTGGTTGCCGGTATCATCGTGATTATTCTCGGGATTCACCAACTTGGTATCGTCAAAATCGACTTACTTGAACGTACCAAATTATTGGAGATCAAAACATCGGGTAAATCGACCGCACTTGAGGCATTCGTACTCGGCTTAACCTTTAGTCTTGGCTGGACACCTTGTATTGGACCAATACTCGCCTCGGTTCTTGCGCTTTCTGGTGATGAAGGTTCTGCACTTTACGGTGCCGCGATGATGTTTGTTTATGTGCTTGGTTTGGCAACCCCTTTTATGCTGTTTTCATTCTTCTCCGATAGTTTGCTTAAACGAACTAAAAGCTTAAATAAACACTTAGATAAATTCAAAGTCGTAGGTGGAATTTTGATTATTGTGATGGGATTTTTATTAATCACCAATAACTTAGTCTAGCTGCTATCTCACTATGCGAGTTCATAAATCAAGCCATATAACGGACTTTAAAACAACCAATGTGGCTTGAATTGAATAAAACTATACAGCTATATGCTGAACAAAAAGGAAAAAACAAATGAAAAAATTACTCTCAATCTTATTGATGATATTTAGTCTTCAGGCTTTTGCAAAAACCAACTTGGCAGATATTCCACTCAAGGATTTAAACAATCAACCCGTTACCCTTAACCAATACAAAGGAAAACCGGTGTATGTCAAAATGTGGGCATCATGGTGCCCCATCTGCTTAGCCGGCTTGGCGGAAATTGATGATTTAAGTGCCGAGCAACATAAAAATTTTGAAATCATTACTCTCGTTTCACCCTCTCATAAGGGAGAGAAAGCAACGACAGATTTCATTGAGTGGTATAAAGGTTTAGAATACAAAAATATTACTGTGTTACTTGATGAAAAAGGGGAAATCATTGATCGAGCCCGCGCGCGCGGTTACCCTTTTAATGTATTTTTAGACAGTGAGTTAAATATCAAAAAAACCGTACCCGGACATTTGAATACGGAGAAAATCCGCCAATTCGCCGAACAATAATACATAATAAGTGCGGTTAAAATTCTTCACGTTTAAGACTTTCCCATAATTTTATAAATACCTGTTTCCGAGATAATACAATCGACACAGGTATTTTTATTTATAGTAAAAGGGCATCAGGATAGACGAATTATTGAACAATCCGTAACAAATTTATTAAATATTCATGGAAAATACCCGATTACCGCCAAAGATTGGAAAGATAATGGGTTGAATATCTCTACTTTTTTAATTATCCTGTGGGGGCTCATTCATTGGTATGAAACGAAGAAGTTTTTCGTTTCTTACCTAATTTTTGAAAGGAATAACAATGCCTAAGCAAATTTCCGAAAAGGAATTAAATACTATTCGGCAACAGATGTTGAAGTTTGCCGAATTACAATTACATAACCATGAGCTTGCAGAAGATCTTGTGCAAGAATCCTTTTTAAGTGCGTTTAAAAATATCGCTCATTTTAAACGTAAGGCAGCATTTAAAACTTGGATGTTTGCCATTTTAAAAAATAAAATTATTGATTATTTGCGTCAAAAAGGACGTATTGTTTTGGAAAGTGAAATAGAGGATGAAGATTCACCAAATTCGTTTTTTGATGAGGTTGATCATTGGAATTTAGTATATGCGCCAAGGAACTTAAAAGAGTATGAAGAAAAAATTTATGCCGAAGAATTTTGGCTAATTTTTGAAGCCTGCTTGACTTATTTACCCGCGCAACAAGCCAAAGTATTTATGATGCGTGAAGTTTTAGAATTATCATCAGATGAAATTTGCCAAGAAACTCGATTAAGTACATCTAATTTACATACCATACTTTATCGTGCACGCTTACAACTGCAACATTGTCTTTCTCGAAAATTATAAGGAGCCTTTATGCGTTGCCGTCAAGCTACAAGAATAATTTCAGATTCCCATGAACGTTCGTTAACTCTACAAGAAAAGGGTCGTTTACGTCTTCATTTGGCAATTTGCTCTCATTGTCGTAATTTTAAACAAAATTGTGACGAGCTGAGTCAATTAATGAAATCATTTGCGAACAATTCAAGAAAATAAAAAAGCGGAAGTTTTAAACTTCCGCATAAATATTACTTCATCAATTCTGTTATTAAAGAAATGACTATCTGAATATCTGCGCTAGACAATTTGCCTTCTTTCACAAATTTTACTTTGCCCTTTTTATCCAACACAATAATCGCGCTGTCTTTGGCATTCAAATGCCACGCGTTTTTTACCGCACTTTTATCATCCAGCACCACTTGGCTATGCGGGTTTTCTATTTTGCCCTTTTCCGCACTACTTTTCACAAACATTCCCGTGCCAACAATAGCATCATCAGCATTGATAATTGTCGTAGTTTGATAACCGGCTGAAGAAAAATGTGCTGCTTTGATGGCATCAATCATTGCTTGATTTTTTTCTTTCGCCGCCGTTCTTCCTGCCAGGTGATGAATCACCCGTACTTTCCCCGCTAATGAGGAAGACATCCAAGTTTGGAATTTGGTCTCTTTTCCTACAAGTAGGATCTCGCCATATTCCGCAACCTTTACTGTCGGTAATGATTGTTCAAGTTGTAAATTATGCGCAAACGCAAAACGGCTGAACATCAGTAAACCTAATACAGAAATTAAAATTTGTTTTTTCATTTGTTTTCCTTTAAAAATCACTTAAAAAAACGACCGCCCTTTTAGCGAATCTCTCATTTTTTCCGGTTAAAAACATCTCGTTTTTCTCCAAATCCTATTTATTAAGCATTTAATCTTCTTCGTTTTTCGGATAAGCTACACACCGTTATTGTTGTATTTTTAAAGGGACATACTATGTTAGAACAGATAGGAAAACAAGCTAAAGAAGCAGCTTTTGTGTTAGCACAATTAAGTACCGCAGAAAAAAACAATGCGTTAAATATTATTGCCGAACAATTAGAACAACAAGCAGCTCGCATTTTAACCGAGAATGCAAAGGATATTGAACTGGCAAAGCAAAACGGGCTGTCTGAAGCATTGATTGATCGTCTTCAACTTACTCCGGAACGCTTACAAGGCATTGCCAATGATGTACGTCATGTGATTTCGCTTGCCGATCCTGTGGGTAAAATTATTGATGGGGGAACATTGGATAGCGGTTTAAAAATTGAACGTATCCGCACACCGATTGGGGTAATAGGCACGATTTATGAGGCACGCCCAAATGTCACCATTGATGTGGCAAGTCTTTGTTTAAAAACCGGCAATGCCGTCATTTTACGAGGAGGAAAAGAAACACAATTCTCAAACAAAATTCTTGTAGAAGTGGTGCAAAATGCGCTTGAACAAGCAGGATTACCCAAATTTGCCGTGCAAGCCATTACCGATCCGAATCGTGATCTCGTGATGCAATTATTAAAACTTGATCGCTATGTGGATATGATTATTCCGCGTGGTGGCGCAGGCTTGCATGAGCTTTGTAAACAACATTCCACGATTCCGGTGATTATAGGCGGCGTGGGCGTTTGCCATACTTTTGTGGAAGAAAGTGCGGATCAAAATCAGGCGGTTTTGGTTATCGACAATGCGAAAACCCAACGCCCAAGTACTTGTAATACCCTAGAAACCCTACTCGTGCAAGATTCTATCGCCGCTGAATTTTTACCTAAACTCGTGACTCAACTTGCAACGAAAAAAGTAAAATATCACGCAAAATCAACCGCACTTGAGCTCTTAAAACAAACCGGTGCAGAAGTGAACGAAGTAACGGAACAGCAACTGCACGAGGAATGGGGATCACTTGATTTGAATGTTGTTATCGTGGAGGATATTCAAGCAGCGATTGCCCATATTCGCGAATACGGCACGCAACATTCCGAAAGCATTTTAACCGCCTCACAAACACTCGCACGCCAATTTATTAATCAAGTAGATGCGGCTGCAGTGTATGTCAATGCCAGCACTCGTTTTACTGATGGCGGACAATTCGGCTTGGGGGCGGAAGTTGCCGTCAGCACGCAAAAACTTCACGCACGCGGCCCAATGGGATTGGAAGCACTCACTACTTATAAATGGGTGTGCGAGGGTGATTACATCACAAGAAAATAATTTTAAATTTCACCGCACTTTCAAAAGTGCGGTTCATTTTTACGGAGAATTAAATGAAAAAACTATTTAGCCTCTTAATTATTATCGCAGCGGTTTTCGGAATCGCTTATGTACAACCTTCAGCTACCTCGGAAAATAAAGATGATGGAAAACGCAATTTTGCTGTGGATATTGTGGCGAAATATTTCCCTTTTGAAGCGGAAAATTTAGCAGCGTGGTATGACAAGAATATCGTTTATGCGGATAATCCGACCGATCATAGCGTGACGTTTAAATTAGATGAAAAAGAAATCACTCTTGCTACTCATCAAACGCAAAAACTCATCTTAGCACCGGGACAGCACCGTTTAGCATTGTCTGACGGCAAAGTGGTTGAACTAACACAGAAAGCAGGAACAAATCGCTCTATTTTAAACCCGACCGCGTCACCTTATTTCTTTTGGAAAACGGTTTACGGCTCGGTCAGTTTGCCGATTGAATATAAAATGGTAACAATAAACGGTACAACTTATGAGGGACCGCTTGAAATGAGTAATGAATATTTAATTACACGTATAGGCAATCAACCTTGGCGATTTGGTTTGGATGAGCCAATCCCCGATACGGTTGCCGTAAACAATGATCGGAATAATTACACCTTAATTTTTAGCAAAGCCTATCGTTTGCCGGATTTTATTAAAGCCTACCCAATATTATCCGCCCAATAAATAAAACCCGATAAATCAAAGTGCGGTCAGAAAACATTTCATTTTCTAGCCGCACTTTAATAAAAAAAAACAGTTGATGCCATTTTGACATCAACTGTTTTTCTTAAAAGGTTACAAGGCTATTATAATAAGCCGCCTTGACCTAAAGCAGGATCGGTATCACGAGCTTTCAATGCATCTTCTACCGTTAAACCCAATGCTTTCGCAACACCTTCGCCGTATGCCGGATCACACCAGTGGCAGTTACGGATGTGGCGATATTTAATAAAATCAGGTGCATCACCCATAGCAGCAGCCGTATTGTTAAATAAAGCTTGTTTTTGTTCAGCTTTCATTAAATTGAATAATGCACGCGGTTGGCTGAAATAATCGTTATCATCTTGGCGGTAATCCCAGAATGCTGCATCACCGTTAATGCGAAGTGGCGGCTCTGCGAAATCCGGTTGTTGTTGCCATTGATTAAAGCTATTTGGCTCATAGTGTGGTAAGCCGCCATAATTACCATCTACACGACCTTGACCATCACGTTGGTTGCTGTGAACAGGACAACGAGGACGGTTTACCGGAATTTGACGGTAATTCACGCCTAAACGATAACGTTGTGCATCCGCATAGTTAAACAAACGGGCTTGTAACATTCTATCCGGACTTGCACCGATTCCCGGTACTAAGTTGCTCGGTGCAAATGCTGATTGTTCCACATCAGCAAAGAAGTTTTCAGGATTACGATTAAGCTCGAATTCACCCACTTCAATTAATGGATAATCTTTTTTCGGCCATACTTTGGTTAAATCAAATGGATGGTAAGGTACTTTTTCTGCATCCGCTTCAGGCATAACTTGAATAAACATTTTCCATTTCGGGAAATCGCCACGTTCAATCGCTTCATATAAATCACGTTGATGGGTTTCACGATCATTTGCGATTAACTCTGCCGCTTCTTCATTGGTAAAGTTTTTGATACCTTGTTTAGTATGGAAGTGGAATTTTACCCAGAAACGCTCTCCCGCTTCATTCCAGAAGCTATAAGTGTGCGAGCCGTAACCGTGCATATGACGATAGCTTGCCGGAATACCACGATCACTCATCACGATAGTAACTTGGTGTAACGCTTCAGGTAACAATGTCCAGAAATCCCAGTTATTGGTGGCTGAACGCATATTGGTGCGTGGATCACGTTTTACCGCTTTGTTTAGATCAGGGAATTTACGCGGATCACGTAAGAAGAATACCGGTGTATTGTTACCCACCATATCCCAGTTGCCTTCTTCCGTATAGAATTTTAATGCAAAACCACGAATATCACGTTCCGCATCTGCCGCACCGCGTTCACCTGCTACCGTGGTGAAACGTGCGAACATTTCAGTTTTTTTACCCACTTCGCTGAAGATTTTAGCACGGGTATATTTGGTGATGTCATGCGTGACAGTGAATGTACCAAAGGCGCCTGAACCTTTTGCGTGCATACGACGCTCAGGAATCACTTCACGGACAAAATCCGCTAATTTTTCATTAAGCCATAAATCTTGCGCAAGTAATGGTCCGCGAGGGCCGGCAGTTAAGCTGTTTTGGTTATCGGCAACAGGTGCGCCGTTCCCCATTGTTAAAGGTGTTGAATGAGAAAATGGACATTTTGAAGTCATGATATGCTCCTCTTTATTAAGTTGAAGTAAATTTCCTTCGCATTATATAGAAAGGTTTAAACTATTAAAATCTATTAAATTAATCAAAAAAACCAATTTAATAAATTTCCCCACAAAAACCTCTCTTTATATTCCCTAAATCCATAAAGTGCGGTCTGTATTCTTACTATTTTACAGCTACTTTTAAAATGAAACCTAAACGGGACGAATACTATCAATATCCAATTTAGCATCAAATTCCTGTTGTAGAAGAAGGAGTTTTTTATCCTGTTGAAGCTCGTCTCGAGCTTGCTCCCGCAAACCTTGATAAATTCTTTTACGATAAGTCATTGGCGTTGCTATATCACGATCATCTAATTGAATATCAACGGTCAGTAACTTGCCATAAAATTGGCTGAATGCTTCAGCCAATAAATAAATACTACGTTCTTGGCGTAAATGTGCTTTGGTAGAATGAAGTCCTAGGCAAATTTTATTTTCAGCTTTATCAAGTAAAAAGCAATTTAGCGCCAATTCTTTTGAAAAACCGCTCACTCCAGAGCTTTCCACAATGTTAGCCCATTCGTCCTGTTCTTGTGTCATTTCAATGATACGTGAATTCAGCTCCGGCGTAATATCTTTTAAGATAGCCTGCTTAATATCAGAAGGCGCAACAGTCGCCGTTTCTTTTGCTAATTCCGGATTACGCCATTCCCAACGATAATTTCCTGCCTCAATAATATCCTGTTCTTCCTGTTCCAAGTCAGAATTATCTTCCATTGTGTTCATGATGGTTTGAACATTTTTAGACATTTCCGGTATATTTTTTGAAATTGTCGGCTCGGCTTTCTTGGGAGGCGTCATTTCACGCACAGGAAGTGCGGTCATTTTTCGCTGTGTTTTTTGTGCATCAAGTGTTTGCACCTGATGTATTGCTTCATTCACAGCATCATTCACTTCTTTTTGCCGGACTTGTCGTTCACTGGTTTCAATTTGATCAAGCTGTTTTAGTGCTTCTAACGCTGCCAGCCCAGCGAAATTTACTTCGTTATTTGTTGAAGGGGAAGAAATAGGTTGAACGGATTTCGTTTTCTTATAGTTAGATTTAATATTTTGCGACAACACCGGCATATTAATATAATTGCCTTCGTTTTCAACGACACCTTTCACAGGAGAATTTGTAACATTGTCAGGTAAAATTGCCTTAGGTGTTGCCGTAAGAAACTTTGGGTGGAATGCCAATGCCCTCAATAGGGTCATTTCTACCCCTACACGATAATTTGGTGCTGCATTCAGCTCTTTTCTGCCTGAAACAACCACTTGATAGAAAAACTGTACGTCTTCCGGTGAGATATGTTTCGCAAGGAAAGCAAGATGCTCATTTTCATGCACTGAATTTTGAGGCAATAGCTGCATTAATGCAATTTGGTGAAGTTTTTCCGCCACTTCCGCCAATAACTGCTCCCAATCACCGGTTTTTTCAGAGACAGTTTGAAGAATTTTCATCAAACGTTCACCGTTCCCCTTATGTAGAGCATAAATAACATCAATAGCTTGAGTATCATCTAATAAGCCTAACATTGTATTCACCACGTTCACCGTAACGTGGCGGTCGCCCATTGCAATAGCTTGGTCAGTTAAGCTTAAACTGTCCCTAATTCCGCCCTGGGCAGCTTTCGCCAGCTTGTCTAAAGCTAAGGGTTCAAAAGGAATATTTTCTTGGGTGAGAACATTCGCAAGATGTTGCGAAATTTGCTGTTCATCTAACGCTTTTAGATGAAATTGCATACAGCGGGATAAAATCGTTACCGGGAGTTTTTGCGGATCCGTCGTAGCCAGCAAAAATTTTACATACTCAGGCGGCTCTTCCAACGTTTTAAGTAGTGCATTAAAAGAATGGCGCGACAGCATATGCACTTCATCGATTAAATACACTTTAAAACGCCCAATCACCGGTTTATATTGCACGTTATCGAGTAATTCACGTGTATCCTCTACTTTTGTCCGTGAAGCCGCATCGATCTCAATCAGATCAATGAATGTTCCCCGTTCAATAGCTTGACAATTTTCACATTCGCCACAAGGATGATCCGTAATACCGTTTCTAATGCAATTCAGACCTTTGGCAAAAAGGCGTGCAATAGAAGTCTTTCCCACACCACGCGTACCCGAAAACAGATATGCATGATGAAGCCGCTGTTCTTTTAATCCATTAGAAAGTGCGGTAATAATATGCCCTTGCCCGACTACCTCCTCAAAGGTTTGAGGTCGCCATTTTCGGGCTAAAACTTGATAACTCATCGGTTGTTTTGTTAATGACCTTCAAAATTGACTAAAGTATAGCAATCCACGCCTAAATCATTTAGACGTTTCTCACCGCCAAGTTCCGGTAAATTAATCACAAATGCCGCGTGATTAACTTTTCCGCCTAAACGCTCGACAAGTTTAACCGTTGCTTCTACAGTACCGCCTGTCGCGAGTAAATCATCAATAATTAATACATTATCCCCCGGAGAAACTGCGTCAGTATGTATTTCTAAGGTATCTTGCCCATATTCCAATTGATAAGATTGAGAAATTGTTTCACGGGGTAATTTTTTAGGTTTTCTAACTAATTCAAAAGGTAAACCTAGTGCAATCGCAACCGGTGCACCAAAAATAAAACCACGGGATTCAGTACCCAATACTTTAGTAATATTTTTAGTACGGTATTGTTCAACGATCAGCTCAATACTCGCTTTGAATGCAGCCGGTACTTCTAGCAACGAGGTAATATCACGAAAGATAATTCCCTCTTTTGGATAATTAGGAATAGATTTGATAGACGATTTAATAAGTTCAAGTTGTTTATTCATAAATGAGCTCAATGGTAAAGTGAGACAATGTCAATTTTTTGAGCTCAGATTCTATCATAAAATACTAGAAAAAAATGGAAATTTCCTGACGTAACGCAATATAAAAAATCGTCAAAAACAAAAAGGCTAAATGAAATTGACCTCTCATTTAGCCTTAAAAAATACTTAAAAAAAACCAACCGCACTTTACATAATGCGACGTGATTGGGTATAAGTTCTTGCCCAATAGTTTTCATCTAAGGAGCTAATGGTGACCCCTTGGCTGGAGCTTGCATGCATAAATTGGTTGTTACCAATATAAACACCGACATGGTGGTTGCCGCGGAAGAAGACGAGATCACCTTTTTGTAATTCATGCTTACTGATTTTACGCCCTAAATAACGTTGTTCCGCAGTGGAACGAGGAAGTTTAATCCCATAAGCATTCAAAAAAGTTGTTTGCATAAACGCTGAGCAATCAATACCACGTTTACTACTTCCGCCCATTCTATAACGCGTTCCCGCCCATTCATTATAAACGCCGGCAAGTGCTTTATCGCCAATTAAACCGGGACGGTTTGTTCTTAATGTGCGATGAATACTACCATCACCCTTTTCTAATTTACTTATTAATCCGCTGAGTTGAGCATCATCACTTTCTGATATTTTATTATTCCCGCTTGAACACGCGGTAGCGAGCGTGATAACTCCAGTAATTATTAAAAGTCGCTTTAACATATTAAAAAATTAAAAAGAATCAAAATTATAAAAAAACTCCTCGAGGTTATCAAATATAAAGGTAAATAGCCAGCTAAAATTGAATTTTTATACCAATTTATAATATGATTTCTAAAAAATAAAGGCAATTCATAAGAATTGCCTTTTAATTGTTAGAAATTAACTACTTTTTCTTCGCTTTAGCATTAGGGAGATCGGTGATCGACCCTTCAAAAACTTCAGCGGCTAATCCAACAGATTCGTGCAATGTTGGGTGAGCATGAATAGTTAAGGCTATATCTTCCGCATCACATCCCATTTCGATCGCAAGACCGATTTCACCTAACAGTTCACCACCGTTTGAACCAACGATCGCGCCTCCAAGAATACGATGTGTATCCTTATCAAAGATAAGTTTTGTCATCCCCTCTGAACATTCAGATGCAATCGCACGACCGGATGCTGCCCATGGGAATTTCGCAACTTCGTAATTTAAGCCTTCTTGCTTACATTCTTTCTCAGTTTTACCCACCCAAGCAACTTCCGGCTCCGTATAGGCAATTGATGGAATGACTTTCGGATCAAAATAGTGTTTTTGTCCCGCAATAACTTCAGCGGCAACATGACCTTCGTGAACGCCTTTATGCGCTAACATCGGTTGTCCAACAATATCACCGATCGCAAAAATATGCGGCACATTCGTACGCATTTGTTTATCCACATGAATGAAACCACGTTCATCAACTTCAACACCGGCTTTACCGGCATCAATTAATTTACCGTTTGGTACACGACCAATAGCGACTAATACAGCGTCATAACGTTTCGTATCATTGCAGGCTTTACCTTCCATTGAAACATAAATACCATCATCTTTCGCTTCAACTGCCGTTACTTTAGTTTCAAGCATTAGCTTAAACTTCTTCTCGATTTGTTTGGTGTAAATAGCGACGACATCTTTATCCGCAGCCGGAATGACTTGATCAAACATTTCAACCACTTCAATCTCTGAACCTAATGCGTGATAAACTGTTCCCATTTCTAAACCGATAATACCGCCACCCATAATTAATAATTTTTTCGGTACTTCTTTTAATTTAAGTGCATCGGTTGAATTCCAAATACGCGGATCTTCGTGTGGAATAAAAGGTAATTCGATTGGACGAGAACCCGCTGCAATAATCGCATTATCAAATTTTACTGTCGTCGGGTGGCCATCACGATCACGGGCAACTAAAGTATTCGGATCGGTAAAAGCAGCTAATCCTTCTACTACCGTTACTTTACGTTGTTTAGCCATGCCCGCTAAACCACCGGTTAATTTTGCAACAACCGCTTCTTTACCTGCGCGAACTTGGTCTAAATCAATTTTAGGTTCACTAAAATAAACCCCATTTTTCTCAGCGTGTTTTGCTTCTTCAATCACTTTGGCAACATGCAATAATGCTTTAGACGGGATACAACCCACATTTAAGCACACACCACCCAGCGTAGAATAACGTTCGACAAGCACTGTTTCTAAGCCAAGATCCGCACAACGGAATGCTGCGGAATAACCAGCCGGACCGGCACCAAGTACAACGACTTGGGTTTTAATTTCTTTACTCATTTTTACCTCGTAAAAACGTTGAAATTATTGACCGCTCTTTTGAGCAATCAGGAACCATTCAAAAAAACGCCCCTCAATCGCGAGAGGCGTCATTTATTACATAATCAAGCGACGTAAATCCGCTAATACAGAGCCAATATAGCTAATGAAACGGGCTCCGTCGGCACCATCAATCACACGGTGATCGAAAGATAATGACATTGGAAGAATTAAGCGAGGCGCAAATTCTTTCCCGTTCCATACCGGCTCCATAGAAGATTTAGAAACACCTAAAATTGCCACTTCCGGTGCATTCACAATTGGTGCAAAATGCGTTGTACCGATACCACCAAGGCTTGAAATTGTGAAACAACCGCCTTGCATATCCGATGCTGAAAGTTTACCTTCACGGGCTTTTTTCGATACTTCCATTAGCTCACGAGAAAGCTCGATAATACCTTTTTTGTTCACATTTTTGAACACAGGTACCACTAAACCGTTTGGTGTATCCACCGCAACACCGATGTTGATATATTTTTTCAGGATCAGGCGCTGCGCATCTTCAGTAATTGAACTGTTGAAACGTGGATAGGCTTCCAATGCTTTCGCAACAGCTTTCATAATAAATACGACAGGGGTAATTTTCACACCTAATTTTTGTTTTTCAGCTAACACATTTTGTTCTTTACGGAAAGCTTCTAAATCAGTGATATCCGCTTTGTCAAAATGAGTTACATGCGGAATCATCACCCAGTTACGATGTAAGTTTGCACCGGAAATTTTATTGATACGACTTAACTCAACTTCTTCGATTTCACCAAATTTGCTGAAATCCACTTTCGGCCATGGTAATAAACCAAGACCTGCACCATTTGCTACACCATTGCCAGTCGCCGAAGAAGCAGTTGCTCCACTTTCGTAAGCTTTAACTGCGGTTTTCACATAAGCCTGAATATCTTCCTTAACAATACGTCCTTTACGTCCCGTACCTTTTACTTTGTCTAAGTTTACACCGAATTCACGAGCTAAACGACGAATGACCGGAGTCGCATGTGCATAACCTGTACTTGCAACAACTTGCTCTTGGCTTAAGCCTGATACATTGCCACTTTCTGTCGTAGAAGCCGGAGCTGCTGTTGTTTGTGCAGTAGGAGCTGCCTGTGTGACAGGAGCCGCTACCGGTGCTGCACCTGCGACTTCAAAACGCATAATTAATGAACCGGTAGAAACTTTATCGCCTGATTTCACTAAAATTTCTTTTACCACCCCCGCAAATGGTGCTGGTACTTCCATTGACGCTTTATCACCTTCAACCGTAATTAAAGACTGTTCTTCGGAAACAGTATCACCCACAGCAACCATAATTTCGGTAACATTCACTTCATCGCCACCAATATCCGGTACGTTTACATCTTTAATTGCAGATGTTGTCGGAGCAGCCGCTGGAGCCAATTCTTGAACAGGCGCAGAAACAGCCGGTGCTGTGCCTGCTACTTCAAATTTCATTATTAATTTACCGGTAGAAACTTTATCACCCACATTGACCAAAATTTCTTTTACCACACCCGCAATTGGAGCTGGCACTTCCATAGAAGCTTTGTCGCCTTCTACGTTAATGATAGATTGATCAACTTCAACGGAATCTCCGACTTTCACCATAATTTCGGTGACATTGACTTCATCAGAACCGATATCAGGAACGTTTACCTCTACTACACTCGCTGCCACAGGTACATCAACCGGTTTCACTTCTTGTACTGGAGCAGCTGATACCGGAGCCGCTGCTTCTGCAGAATCCAATATCAACATTGGTGTACCGGTAGTGACTTTATCGCCAACTTTCACTAAAACTTCTTTTACTACACCCGCTTCCGGTGCCGGTACTTCCATTGAAGCCTTGTCGCCTTCTACGTTAATAATACTTTGATCTACTGCAATGGTATCACCGACTTTTACCATTACTTCCGTTACAGTAACTTCATCGCTACCAATATCAGGAATTTGAATTTGTTTTGACATTTTTTGTTCCTTAATAAAGTGCGGTCAAATTTACCAAAATTTTTGACCGCAGTTTTCCATCAACTACGCATAAAGCGGATTGATACGATCAACATTCAAACCGAATTTCGCAATAGCATCCGCAACAACTTGATTTGTTACAGTACCTTCTTTCGCCAATTGAGAAAGAGCGGCAACAACGATATAACGCTCATCTACTTCAAAATGTTCACGTAAGTTTGCACGACTGTCTGAACGACCAAAACCATCCGTACCCAATACGTGATAATGTTTAGTCGGTACAAATGCACGAATTTGATCCGCATAACCTTTAACGTAGTCTGTTGATGCTACTGTTGGTAAATCAGCCAATACTTGTGCAACATAAGGTACGCGTTGCTCTGCTGTCGGATGTAATAAATTCCAACGAGCCGCATCATTACCTTCACGTGCTAATTCATTGAATGATGGTGCAGAGAACACATCAGAAGTCACACCATAATCATTTGCAAGGATTTGTGCTGCTTCACGAACATGACGCATAATCGCACCAGAACCTAACAATTGAACGTGTCCTTTGCCTTTGCCTTTCACTGTTTCAAATTTATATAAACCTTTACGGATGCCTTCCTTAGCACCTTCAGGCATTGCAGGTTGCTCCGTCACTTCATTCAATGTGGTGATGTAGTAGAACACATCTTCTTGTTTTTCACCGTACATACGTTGAATACCGTCTTGAATGATTACCGCAACTTCAAAAGCAAATGACGGATCATAAGTGACACAATTAGGAATTACGCCTGCTTGAATATGGCTGTGGCCGTCTTCGTGTTGTAACCCTTCACCGTTTAGTGTTGTACGGCCTGATGTACCACCAATCATGAAACCACGTGCAAGTTGGTCGCCCGCCAGCCACATCATATCGCCTACACGTTGGAAACCAAACATGGAGTAATAGATGAAGAACGGAATCATTGGTTGGTTATTTACCGAATATGAGTTTGCTGCGGCCAACCAAGATGCCGTCGCACCTAATTCATTGATACCCTCTTGTAAAACTTGACCATCGGTTGCTTCACGATAATAAGCGACTAAATCACGGTCTGAAGGTACATAGTTCTGACCGTGTGGGTTGTAAATACCCACTTGACGGAATAAACCTTCCATACCGAAAGTACGCGCTTCATCTGCGATGAGTGGCACAATTGTTTTACCAATATTTTTGTCTTTTAATAAGGTGTTTAATACACGGGTAAATGCCATAGTGGTTGAGATACCACGAGGTTGTGCATCTAGTAACGCTTTGAAGTCATCTAATGCCGGAACTTTATATTCCACATCAAATTTTGGTTTGCGTGCAGGCACATATCCATTTAATGCTTTACGGTGACCGTGTAAATAGTTGTATTCTTCAGATCCTTCCGGGAACTTGATGTATTCAAGGTTTTCAACTTGCTCATCGGTTAATGGCAATTGGAAGTAATCACGGAAACCTTTAAGGCTGTCGTAAGACATCTTTTTCGATTGGTGAGCGGTATTTTTACTTTCCGCTTCAGGAATTTTATAGCCTTTAACCTGTTGCGCCAAAATCACAACCGGTTTTGTGGCATTTTGTGCTTTTGCATAAGCAGCATACAGTTTCTCAGAATCGTGCGCACCACGACGTAATGCCCAAATTTCATCATCTGTCATATCAGCAACTAACGCCGCAGTTTCCGGATAACGACCGAAGAAATGTTCACGAACATAGGCACCATCTTTCGATTTAAATGTTAAGTAGTCACCATCTACTACTTCCATCATTAACTGGGTTAATTTACCGGAAGTATCTTTTTCAAACAATTTATCCCAGTTACTACCCCATAGAACTTTAATCACTTCCCAGCCTGCACCGGTGAATAAACCTTCTAACTCTTGAACAATTTTACCGTTACCATTTACCGGTCCGTCTAAGCGTTGAAGGTTACAGCTGATTGTGAAAATTAAATTATCTAAGCCTTCACGTGCAGCAAAGGTTAATGCACCTTTAGACTCAATTTCATCCATCTCACCATCACCTAAGAAGGCATAAACTTTTTGGTCTTTTGTATCTTTCAAACCGCGGTTATCTAGATATTTTAAGAAACGAGCTTGATAAATTGCATTAACCGGACCTAATCCCATTGAAACGGTTGAGAATTGCCAGAATTCAGGCATTAATTTCGGGTGTGGATATGAAGATAAACCATCAACAAAGGCTTCTTGGCGGAAATTATCCAATTGCTCTTCTGTTAAACGACCTTCCAAGAAAGCGCGCGCATACATACCAGGTGCAGCATGACCTTGGAAGAAAATTAAATCGCCACCATTTTTCTCAGTTGCCGCTTTAAAGAAGTGGTTATAGCACACTTCATACATAGTTGCGGCAGATTGGAAAGTAGAAATGTGACCACCTAAGTCGAGATCTTTTTTCTGACTACGTAAAACCATCGCAATCGCATTCCAACGCACCGCAGAACGAATACGACGTTCGATTTCTCGATTGCCCGGATAAGCCGGCTGTTCAGACACCGGAATGGTATTTACATAATCCGTGGTCACGCCTGTTGGCAATGAAACTCCGTTAGTACGTGCTTGACCGATAACCTGCTCAATGATGTATTGCGCACGCTCAACACCTTCTTCACGAATCAAAGAATCTAATGATTGCAACCAATCTTGGGTTTCGATTGGATCGACGTCATTTTTTAAAATCTCAGACATAGGTTTTCCTTATCTGTTAATTAAGTGAAAATTAGTTTGACTTACAGCCAAATACTAAAGCCAAACACGAATATAATAATGCTTGTTTTAAATTACAAACATTTAACAAATCCTATAAATTTTAGAAGATTTTTTGAAATAAAGATAGTAAATTTTCTACTAAACTATGTTTCTCCGTTCCCTTTTTATCCCATTTACCTAAAGTGCGGTAGTTTTTCGACGTATTTTAATTAGCTCATCAAAACGATAAGTAAAATCATTGCATCCGTATAATCTTTGCGCTAGAGTTTCCTCTACTTTCAAGACAAGGACTTTCTTTATGAAATCAACAACCAGAACACTCCATCAACACAAACGCATCGCCCTCGTAGCCCATGATAATTGTAAACAACATCTTATTAAGTGGGTGAAAAAACATAGTATCTCATTAAGCACTCATCAACTTTATGCGACAGGTACAACGGGACATTTACTGGCTCGGGAAAGCGGTTTGACAATTAAACCGCTATTGAGCGGTCCTATGGGAGGTGATCAACAATTGGGCGGACTTATTGCGGAAAAGAAAATTGATCTCATCATTTTCTTTTGGGATCCAATGAATGCCGCACCTCACGATCCGGATGTGAAAGCCCTTATGCGTATTGCAACCGTATGGAACATTCCGGTCGCAATTAATCAAACGACCGCAGATTTTTTACTCACATCTTCACTTTTTGAGCAAAATATAGAAATTGAAATCCCCGATTACGAAACTTATTTGAAAGAACGTCTAGGATAAAACTCAGTAAAAATTAACCGCACTTCAAATACAAAAAAGGAGATAAATGACATTATCTCCTTTTTTATTTCATCAAAAGCGGATGGACATTAAGCCTAATGTTGCATCACTGCGCTCATTAATAACATAAAGATTATGCTTTTAGCCTGCTCTTCCGGCACAGCTTGACCGTTTAGTTTTAATTCGCCATTTTCAAGCGCAAGTTTCATCGTAACTGATTTTTCACTATTTACGACAATATCGTTGTTTGCTCCTTCACTCGACATTTCTTCAATTTTAGCTTTAATATTTGTCCGTTCCTCTTCTGAGGCAAATTTCGTTAAAATCGCTTCAACGGTTGCTTTATCCAATTCAATATTCACGGCAAAGTCAGTGAATTGGTTATACAAACCGCCACTCATCAAGTCGAATTTAGGATCTTTAGCTAAAGCTACATTTAAGTCCAACGCCAATTTCCCCTGATTATCGGAAATCGAGATTGGGTTAAATTTAATTTGCGGTTGGTTATTAAAAATTGCCATACCGTATTTGGTAAACCACGATTCAACAATTTGCCCTATCGCCACACTATTGCCGACATATCCCTCTTTGAATATGTTAATGAAAGATTCAAACAGAGCATTAATTGAATTGGCTTCAAGATGATTTAGCTCTACGTTATAAACTAATTTACCTAAATCTGTTTTGTCTCTCCCTTCCATATCAATTATTAGTGAATCAATAGAATTTGCGCTCTTGAAATTTAAAAAATCATCTTTAACATCAAGCTCAGTAATTCCTTTCACCCCTTTTTCTACGATAGACAGGGTTTTATTCGTTTCGCCTGTCAACGAGATTTCTATGCTATCAATAGAAGATGTGCCTTTCCCTTTTTGAATATAAGTCCATTTTGTCGGCTCAATACTTCCTTTGTATTTAACACCTTTCAATTGAGTTTTAGATTCCACATCTTCATCAGAAACATTATCTCTTTGAGCATTACTTGAAGAATGAAGAGTTAATTCATCTACCGAAAACTCATATTCTCCGGAAAGTGCTTTGTCTATTGCAAAACCGATATTAGCATTTGACCAAACAATATTCCCTTTTGAAGGCTCGGAATAGCTCACTTCTCCGCCCTCCACGTCAACTGTACCTTTTGTCGTTAAAGCGTAACTTGTTGAGGCACGATACCGAATCGGCTTGTCCGACTTAGTCACATCAAATAACGGCTGTGTACTTTCATTTTTTGTGATAAAACCTTCTTCCGAAAAGATTACCGGCATAAAGTCAAATCTCATTAGTTGATTAAGCGGTAACGGCCCATGATAAAGTTTTGTTGAAAAAGGAATCGTCCATTGTTTTTCTTCTTTTGCCAAAGAAATTACCATTTCATCTTCCACTTGAGAGCTGAAAAAACCACGATCAAATTGCTTATTTTTAAATTCAATATTGAAAGAATCTGAGCCCCCCAAAGTACGGAGTTGTTGGTTTGCCAATTCAATTTGGCGTTGATATTCCGTTTCCGCTTTTTGACCGGTAAACCATGCACCACCCGCCCAAGCAACTGCAAGCACTGCAACTAAACTCATCGCAATTTTTGATTTTTTCATAAGTTATCCTTTTGATAATAAAATATAAAAACTTTATCAATTCTACCGCACTTTTCCTTCTTATCCACATTTTTATCAAAAAATTCATAAATTATCCCTTGAAGTTTCATGCTTTGTTCTTATCTTACAAAGCAAGAACGGAAACAGCGCTATTTTTAAGTAAGAAAGATAAAAAATTTTTAAATTCTCTCTTGAAATACGAAGAAGTATCCACATCTTACAACCCGTAATGAATTACACTGAATTAAAAATTTAATTAGGAGAACAAAATGGGAAAAATTATTGGTATTGACTTAGGAACAACCAACTCTTGTGTGGCTGTAATGGATGGCGACAAACCTCGTGTCATTGAAAATGCTGAAGGTGATCGTACTACTCCGTCAATTATTGCTTATACAAACGACAACGAAACATTAGTCGGTCAACCGGCAAAACGTCAAGCGGTAACCAATCCAAAAAACACATTGTTTGCAATCAAACGTTTAATTGGTCGTCGTTTTGAAGATGAAGAAGTAAAACGCGATATTGATATTATGCCGTTTGCCATCACTAAAGCAGATAACGGCGATGCTTGGGTTGAGGTAAAAGGTGAAAAATTAGCGCCTCCGCAAATTTCTGCCGAAGTATTGAAAAAAATGAAAAAAGCGGCAGAGGATTTCTTAGGCGAGTCCGTTACTGAAGCGGTTATTACCGTTCCGGCATACTTTAACGATGCACAACGTCAAGCAACCAAAGACGCAGGCCGTATTGCGGGATTAGATGTAAAACGTATCATCAATGAACCGACAGCAGCAGCATTAGCTTACGGTTTAGACAAAGGTACAGGTAACAAAACTATCGCTGTTTATGACTTAGGTGGCGGTACATTTGACTTGTCGATCATTGAAATTGATGAGGTTGGCGGCGAGAAAACTTTCGAAGTATTAGCAACCAACGGCGATACCCACTTAGGTGGTGAGGACTTCGATAACCGTATTATTAACTATTTAGTTGATGAATTTAAAAAAGAGCAAGGCGTTGATTTACGTAATGACCCGCTTGCAATGCAACGCTTAAAAGAATCTGCTGAAAAAGCAAAAATTGAGCTTTCTTCCGCCCAACAAACGGATGTAAATCTTCCTTACATCACAGCGGATGCAACAGGTCCTAAACACTTAAACATTAAATTAACCCGTGCGAAATTAGAATCACTTGTTGAAGATTTAGTGGCTAAATCGCTTGAACCTGTTCGTATCGCATTAAAAGATGCGGGCAAATCTCCCTCTGAAATTGATGATGTGATTTTAGTGGGTGGTCAAACCCGTATGCCGCTTGTTCAACAAGAAGTGGAAAAATTCTTCGGCAAAGCACCACGTAAAGACGTCAACCCAGATGAAGCCGTTGCGGTCGGTGCGGCAGTTCAAGGCGGTGTATTAGCCGGTGATGTTACCGATGTCTTATTGTTAGACGTTACTCCATTATCACTCGGTATCGAAACTATGGGTGGTGTAATGACGACCTTAATTGAGAAAAACACCACGATTCCGACTAAGAAATCACAAGTGTTCTCAACGGCGGAAGATAACCAAAGTGCAGTAACTATTCACGTGTTACAAGGTGAGCGCAAACAAGCATCAGCCAATAAGTCTTTAGGTCAATTCAACCTTGAAGGCATTAACCCGGCTCCACGTGGTATGCCACAAATTGAGGTGACTTTCGATATTGATGCGGACGGTATTATCCATGTTTCTGCAAAAGATAAAGGCACCGGTAAAGAACAACAAATCACAATTAAAGCGTCTTCCGGTTTAAGTGATGAAGAAATTCAACAAATGGTTCGTGATGCGGAAGCCAACGCTGAATCAGACCGTAAGTTTGAAGAATTGGTTCAAGCCCGTAACCAAGCAGATCATTTAATTCATAGCACACGCAAGCAATTAGATGAAGCGGGTGATAAAATCCCTGCAGCAGATCGCGGTGTAATCGAAAGTGCATTAAGTGACTTAGAAACGGCGGCAAAAGGTGAAGATAAAGCGGTAATTGAAGCGAAAATTCAAGTTCTTGTCGAAGCAGCGCAAAAACTCTCACAAACCGCCCAACCACAAGGCGACCAAACTCAAAACAACAGCAGCCCAAACGATGATGTTGTTGATGCTGAGTTTGAAGAAGTGAAAGATAACAAATAATTCATTTGTTAATACTAACAAGGGCGTTGCAAAACGCCCTTTTCGTGTATATACCTGATAGCAAAGTGCGGTTAAATTTTTAACTGTTTTTCACGGAAAAATATTTCAAATTTTGACTGCACTTTAAATCTCCCTAACTCCCTATTAGTTAATAAAAAGGGGGAATAATGGTAGAAACCATTCGGAGAAAGAATAAAACGGAACAAACCTAATGGCAAAACAAGACTATTATGAACTCCTCGGCATTCAAAAAGGTGCTGACGAAAAAGAAATTAAGCGTGCATATAAAAAACTTGCAATGCAATATCATCCTGATAGAACTAAGGGTGATAAAGCGAAAGAAGAAAAATTCAAAGAAATCCAAGAAGCTTATGAAGTTTTAGGTGATAAAGAGAAACGCGCAGCTTACGATCAGTACGGACACGCTGCCTTTGAACAAGGCGGGTTTGGGGGCGGTAACGGTTTTAGCGGTGCTGATTTCGGTGATATGTTCGGCGATATTTTTGGCGATATTTTTGGTGGCGGAAGTCGTGCCCGTCAGCGTATAGTGCGTGGTGAAGATTTACGCTATGATCTTGAAATTAGCTTAGAAGAAGCAGTAAAAGGAACAACCAGAGATATTCAAATTAATACTCTTGCTCATTGCGATAACTGTGATGGTACAGGGGCGGAAAAAGGCTCAAAAGTTGAAACCTGTCCAACCTGTCACGGAGCAGGACGTATTCGCCGCCAACAAGGTTTCTTTGTATCTGAAAGTATTTGTCCGACTTGTCACGGCTCCGGCAAGAAAATTGAAAAACCTTGCCATGTTTGCCATGGGGATGGTCGCATTCATAAAAAAGAAAGTCTTTCCGTTAAAATTCCGGCAGGCGTGGATACTGGTAACCAGCTTCGTTTGGCAGGTAAAGGCGCTGCCGGCGAAAACGGTGCACCGGCGGGTGATCTTTATGTCGTAATTCATGTGAAAGAACATCATATTTTCGAACGCGACGGAAACAATCTTTATTGTGAAGTCCCGATTAGCTTTGCGACTGCCGCTCTCGGCGGTGAAATTGAAGTCCCAACCTTAGACGGTCGAGTAAAACTCAAGATTCCTGCCGAAACCCAAACCGGAAAATTATTCCGAATGCGCGGCAAGGGTGTAATGTCTAACCGTAGTGGCTATGCAGGCGATTTAATCTGCCGTATTGTGGTCGAAACACCGGTGAATTTAAACAGTAAACAAAAAGAATTACTGACAGAACTTGAAGAAAGTTTGCAGGGCAAAGGGTTAAGCAAACATAGCCCTAAATCCTCCGGTTTTTTGGATGGTGTGAAGAAATTCTTTGATAATTTAGGTAAATCCGATAAATAAAAACTTGAGTAAAAAAGCCCGCACTTTGCGGGCTTTTTGTTAAAGTCATTGAAATGAATAAGTATGATGTGCTCTATTCAACACATTATTCTTTCAATTTCAACCATTTACTACTTAATGTTCCCGCTGTCATTGCACCGTTGACATTTAATGCTGTACGTCCCATATCAATGAGCGGTTCGATTGAAATCAATAAACCGACTAACTCAAGCGGTAAACCTAAGGTTGAAAGTACAACAATCGCTGCAAAAGTTGCACCACCGCCCACACCTGCAATACCAAAAGAAGAAATCGCTACCACTAAAACAAGTGTTGCAATATAGCCGACGGTAAAAGGATCAATACCTACTGTCGGCGCAATCATGACAGCCAACATTGCAGGATAAATTCCTGCACAGCCATTTTGTCCGATTGTCGCCCCGAAGGTAGCTGAGAAGTTCGCAATAGCCGGGTTATTCCCCAACTTATCCGTTTGAGTTTCAATATTAAGCGGAATAGTCGCCGCACTTGAACGAGAGCTAAAGGCAAAACTCAATGTCGGCATGACTTTTTTGTAATACTGAATCGGACTAATACCGGATAAGAAAAGTAACAAGCCGTGAACGACAAACATCAAAAAGATAGCAATATAAGAAGCGACAACAAAGCTCCCTAAATTCAGAATATCAGCCCATTTTGATGTTGCTCCTACTTTAATCATCAGGGCAAACACACCGTAAGGCGTTAAACGAATTACAAAACGAACTAAACGAGCAACTAATTTATTTAAAGTTTCCACCCCCTGAGCAATGCGATCACCCAACTCCTGATTTTCTTTACGCAAACTCAACGCCGCTACGCCTAAAAATGCAGAGAAGATCACAACACTAATAATTGAGGTTGGATTTGCCCCCGTTAATTCAGCAAAAGGATTCTTTGGAATAAAAGAAAGCAGCATTGCCGGTACACTTAATGCATTAATTTGATCCGCACGACCCAATACTCTGGTTTGAGCAGCAAGCTCACGTTCACCTGCCACTAAACCTTCCGCCGTTAAACCAAATATTTGTACTATAATAATACCGATAAACGCGGCGATCGCCGTGGTAATAAGTAACACGGAAAGTACACTAAAACTGATTTTGCCTAAAGAGCGAGCTTCATTTAACCGGGTAATCGCCGATAAAATTGAGACAAAGACTAATGGCATAACGATCATTTGTAATAAACGGACATAGCCTCCGCCCACCAGATTAATCCAATCCAATGCGGTTTTAATCGTTTCCTCATTACCAATATTTTGTAGCAATGCCCCTGCACCTAAACCAAGGGCTAAACCGACAAAAACGGTTTGTCCTAATTTTTGTGTTTTTTTATAAAGATAGCCCAACAACACAAGAATCAGTGTAAAAATGATTAAGGTAAGAAATAACATATTAATATTCTCCTAGAAATTCAGGTGGCAATATTAAATAGACTTCCTCATAAAAGATCTAATCGTTTTTTGTTATATCTTATAATTTTATGAAATATCATTTTAAACGACGGATACCGCTTTAATTTGCACATAAACATTCATACCCACCATAAAGCGCAATTCATTTTGTGCCCATTTGCTGATACTTGCCCAAATCTTGTACCCCTCGACTAATAGCGCAATATCCACTCGTGAATCCTGTATATCAATTTGTGCAATTTGACCATGTAAAATATTGCGAATACTGGTTTGTTGTGATTTCTGCAAGGCGATTGAAACATCAGAACTATAAATACAAATCCGTACAGGCTCCCCTGCCTCCGCATTGACTTGATTAATCCAAAGTAATTGTTCGCCTAGAGAAAGTGCGGTCATTTTATAGGGTGGATTATGTAAATGCACAGGTAAAGCTAAAACACTACTTTGCTCGTTTTCCTCTTTCCATGGTGCGAAAATAGCACTGTTCCAAATTCGTTCCACAGAATCATACGCTTTGACTTTTCCATTTTCCATTAATACCACGAGATCCGCGAGTCGTAATAATTCATCCAAACTATGTGTGACATACAAAATGGGAATATTAATTTCTTGAGAAAGTCGCTCCAAATAGTGCATTAATTCCCGCTTACGCGGCACATCTAAGGCTGAAAGCGGTTCATCCATCAAAAGAATATCGGGATCAGCCAGCAAAGCACGCCCAATGGCAACTCGCTGCTTTTCACCACCGGAAAGAGTGCTCGGATAGCGTTTTAATAAATGCCCGATACCAAGCAACTCAACAATGTAATCAAAATCCTCTTTCTGTATATTTTTCATCCCATAACGTAAATTGCCCTTCACATTGTAATGAGGAAACAAACGCGCATCTTGAAAGACGTAGCCAATTTTTCTTTGGTGAACTGGTATATATACTTGTGTTTCAATATCCACTAAAGTGCGGTCGTTTAACTGAATAAATCCTTCATCAGGTTGAATTAATCCGGCCACAAGATTAATTAAAGAGGTTTTGCCTGAACCGGATAAGCCGAAAATAGCGGTTACCCCCTGTTCAGGGATTGATAAATTTGCTTGTAAGGCAAGTTGCCCCAACTGTTTTTTTACATTAATTTGCAACATTTCCCTGCCCTAATTTTTTCTGCATATACTTACTTAACCATTCTGAGGCAAGTAATGAAATTAATGAAAGGATAATGGCAAATACGCATAAACGGGCTGTTTGCGCCTCCGCTCCCGGGGTTTGAATGAAAGAGTACATGGCAAGGGGAATGGTTTGAGTTTCCCCAGCGATATTAGAAACAAACGTTATGGTTGCGCCAAACTCCCCTAATGAACGGGCAAAACCTAATATCAATCCGGCTAAGACACCCGGCAATGAAAGAGGAAAAGTGATCGTAAAAAATACACGCCATGGCGAAGCGCCCAAGGTTTGCGCTGCCTGTTCAAACCGAATATCAATACTTTCAAGGGAAAGACGAATCGCCCGAACAACCAAAGGAAAAGCCACCACTGCCGAAGCAAGTACCGCCCCTTTCCAGCTAAACCCAAAAGAGAACCCAAACCATTGATATAGATACTGTCCGATAAATCCATTTCGTCCCATTGCCACCAGCAATACATATCCAATGACAACCGGTGGTAATACTAAAGGCAAATGAATTATGCCACTCACTAAGGACTTACCATAAAAATTTTTACGCGCCAAAAGCCATGCGACAAAGATCGCAAGAGGTAAGCTCCAAAGCATTGCACTAAACGACACACTTAAACTTAGGCGAATCGCATCGGTTTCTAACGGGCTAAGATTGAAGAAGGAAAGAAATTGAGTGAGCAAACTGCATTTCCTTAATAATACTGATATGTTGCTTAAAAGTGATATGAGATTTTAACAAAAAGGGCAAATACTTACCCTTTATTTACTGAAATTTATTTTATGGAGAAACCGTAACTTTCAAGCACTTTTTTCGCTGCTTCAGAATCAAGATATGTTAAGAAATCACGGGAATCCGAATTATCATGTCCTTTCAAAATCGCCATAGGATAAACCACCGGTTTATAGCTATCTAACGGAAATATCCCCACCGTTTTCACCTTTTGGCTTACTTTCGCATCTGTGCTATACACAATACCATAAGGCGCTTCTGCTCTTTCAACTAACGCTAATGCACCACGCACATCTTTAGCTCGTGCTAAACGTTCTTTTACTTTATCCCATAGATTTAATTTGGTTAAAGCTTCTTCCGCATATTGTCCTGCCGGTACATGCGCCGGATCGCCCACTGATAAATAGCTGTCTTTCAATGCCTTAATCCACTCACCTTTAGAAATATCGACCTTTTCTACCGCATTTTTTATCGGTGCAATCAATACCAATTCATTTCCTGCCAATACTTTTTCCGTATCTTTCACCGTTAAATCCTTCTCAGAAAGATATTTCATCCATTTATTACTGGCTGAAATAAAAATATCTGCCGGTGCACCTTCTTCCACTTGTTTTGCTAAGATTGATGAAGAAGCAAAAGAAAAGATCACTTCATTTTCAGGATTTTGCTTCATATAATCTGCCGCCACATTTTGCAAAGCATCCGTCATTGAGGCAGCGGCAAACACCGTAACTTTAGCGGAAGTCGCCAAAGAAACGCCAAAGCCGATAACAAAAAGTGCGGTTGAAATTTTAGTTAATTTTCTCATCATTTTCTCCTATATCAAATAACGCTATCTACATGATTATATATCGAAATAAAAAATAACGATACGTAAAAATTTTGTTTTATCATAAAATATACAACGCTTAGGATCTGTGGACATTTTATTTTTGCATGCGTTATACACAAAACAGCCACAGTTCCGATTATCATAAAAGGAATTCCTATGAAAAATACTGAAATTTTACTCACGATAAAATTGCAACAAATGCTCTTTATTGATCCCAAACGAGTTCGCTTACTTAAAGAAATTCAGCAATGCGGTTCAATTAATCAAGCGGCAAAAAATGCTAAAGTCAGCTATAAAAGTGCATGGGATCATCTTGAAGCGATGGACAGACTCAGCCCTTCTCCTTTGCTGGAACGCAATACGGGCGGGAAAAATGGCGGTGGTACAGTTTTAACAAGCTATGCAGAACGTTTACTGCAACTTTATGACTTATTAGAGAAAACCCAAGAGCATGCATTCAAAATTTTGCAAGATGAATCCATACCACTCGATAGTCTGCTTACCGCCACAGCACGCTTTTCCTTGCAAAGTAGCGCACGTAATCAATTCTTTGGCAAAGTTGCACGCCAACGAATGATTGATTCCCGTTGTATTGTTGATGTAAGCGTAGAAGGATTGCCAATGCCCTTACAAGTATCAATTACCACAAAAAGTGCCTCACGTTTGAAATTAATGACAGAAAAAGAAGTGATGCTGATGTGCAAAGCGCCTTGGGTGAAAATGACGGAACAACCTTTGGAAAATCAGACAAATCAATTTCCCGTTAGCATAAAATCAATCAACGAAGAGGAAGCCATTTTAGTTTTTGA
Source organism: Rodentibacter genomosp. 2 (assembly GCA_001999425.1). Classification (GTDB taxonomy): domain Bacteria; phylum Pseudomonadota; class Gammaproteobacteria; order Enterobacterales; family Pasteurellaceae; genus Rodentibacter. The sequence continues at coordinate 89,822 of MLHP01000002.1, forward strand.
TGATAGCGGAATGGAATTTTGTGCGACAATCCATCAACCAAATCAATGGAAAATTGATCAACAAATTTGGTTACATATCGATCCGGAACAAATTATTTTGGCAACATTAGAATAAATTTTTGACAAGAAAAAACGGCTGAATATCAGCCGTTTACTTTTTAACTTTTCTCTTCAGAAGAAAATCGAAATAAGCCCTTAATTCATCCAACTATGTGCCTGCAAGTGGGCTACTCATAATTCCCCCATTTAATTGATTGTAAATAAAGAAACTTTGGCAAGTTTACAAAGCAAAGCAAAGCAAAGCAAAGCAAAGCAAAGCATTTTCAGTTTAATTGAATATTTATTAAATAATCATTTTTTATTTCGTTTTAATTTCTTGCAAAAATAACGCCATAACTTCGGGCAAAGCACATACCATTGAAAATAAAAAGCGATAATGGCAACAATACCCATTAATTCTACTGCAATCGGATCAAAAAAGTCGGTAAGAAGAAAAGAAAAAATAACAAGGGCGGGATAACCCAATGGAAAAGTCAGCCAAAGAAGTCCGAGAACATAACCAATATGGGCTTCTGCAGGATTCACTATTTCTTCCGTAAGAATAAAATGAAAATATAAAAATAAAACCACCAAAACCATAAGAAAGAGCGGTATAAAAATAAGAAGTTTTTTACATTTAGCCATTATTACTTTTCCAACTCAATTTATCATTGCCGTGAGCTCGGGTTAAACATTCTAAAATAAACTCATGGGGTATGAATAATTTATCAAACAATCATTTTTTATCTCGTTTTAATTTCTTGCAAAAATAACGCCATAACTTCGGGCAAAGCACATACCATTGAAAATAAAAAGCACTGATAGCAACAATGCCCATTAGCCCAGCCACAACCGGATTAAAGGAAGTGTTACCACCAAAACCGAAGAGAGAAAAAACAACAAAGACAAAAGAACCAAATGGAAAAGTCAGGTAAAAAAGCAAAAGGAAATAAGCGATATAGGCTTCCCCACCATGCTTATCCCCATTTTCAATAACCATATAGAAATATAAAAATAAAACCATTACACTCCAAAGAAAGAGCGGCATAAAAGCAAAGATTTTTTTCCACTTAGTCATCATTATTCTTCCAACTCATCCGCCATTGCCGCCAAAATTTCTCGCGTTAAATATGCTAAAGCGCGATAAAAAGGCAAGGTAGCATAGGTTTCTATTTGAGTTAAAAATTTCGTGGCACAAGGCAATAAGAAAGCTTCAAATAGCGTTCGTTGCGCAGAGATGGAATCAACATTATCTTCTAACCAAGAAGCCGTTAGCAAAAGTAACGCAAAATGATCCGCACTTTCCAGTTCCGGCATACCTCGCTCATTACGAAAAGCGATAAAATCCGCTAAATCAATATCATAAGCTGAAATCGCCGTGGCAACATGACCGTCTGTACCAAACAATTTTTGATATTCTTGATTTAACAAGGTGAGGTCGATTTTTAACTGAAGATTATCTAACGCGGCTTGACTTTCTTTATCCGCATCTAATGCCCACACTTGGTTTAAGCCTTTTTGTTGCAACCAATCAAAAACACCGGCAAGCACCGGATCTGTCGGAGCACGATAAAATAAGTTGCCGAATAAACGGCTAATTAAAGAAAAATTATTTAGTGTTTTTTCTGTAGTCATACTGCTTTTCCATTTAAAAGTGCGGTCAATTTTTCCTGTGTTTTTTGCTCAACGACATCAAGCATTGCGCGACGTGCTTCATCATCAATTAAATGAATATCACCAAATAGCTCATAGGTTACGTTTTCAATACCGCAATAATTAAATAAACCGTTCACTAAACAATGATCCAAGGATTTATCAATACCAAATTCTTTATACTTATCAACATTGCTACCAAGTGTGATGAATTGCTGCATTTGTTTCCCTTTAAGCAAACCAACAGATTCTCCATTTTCTGTTTTGTAAGCAAAACCATGACTTAGTACCCGATCCAGATAGCCTTTTAAAAGCGCCGGAAAGCCCATCCACCAAAGGGGATAAATGAGCGTAATTAAATCGGCTTGGCGAATAAGATCGTGTTCATATTTGACTTCCTCGGGAATGATGCCGCGATTCACCGCTTGTAATTCTTCAAAAGAAATAATCGGATTAAAATCCATGGTATAGAGATTACGGAATTGGGTTTCTACCCCAAGCACTTGACTGGTTTTCGCCACACAATCCGCCACTGCACGCCCAAAGCTACCTTTAGAATTAGGATGCGCAAAAATAATGAGATGATTCATTCAGTTACCTTTTCTACAATAAGCGTGATACCCTCTACACGCACCACTTTGACAAGATCATTCACCATAAGCTGTTCCCCTTGAATGCGCCAAGTCGTATCGTCAAATGCTCCCCTGCCAATACCGTTTGCCGCAATTTCCCGCACGGTTCCCTGTTTACCGAGCATAGCGTGATCCCGCTGATTTAATGTACTCTGAGCCTGATCCCGATTGTCTTTATTATATTGATAGCGCCACCAAATCACCGACAAAATACACGCCAAAACCGCATAAAAAATTGCCAATCCTGTTAAGGCAAAATTCGGAAAAATAAATTGCACAAGTGTAGTCACTAAAGCCGCCAATCCCCACCAAAGTAAAAACACACCGGGGATGATCACTTCAGCAATCAGTAAAACAAAACCGAGTACCAACCAATGCCATAATGACCACGAGGTTAACCATTCTGTCATATTGCCTCCTTTGATAGAAAAAGTGCGGTCAATTTTAACCGCACTTTGAAAAAATTAAATGCCCTTAGGCTTTGTTATCGCCTTTTAATAATTCTGCAATACCTGCCACAGAACCAATTAAGTTGCCCGCCTCTAATGGCATTAATACCACCTTGCTATTTTTTGAACCGCCAATTTCTTTTAGTGCTTCCGTGTATTTTTGGGCAATGAAGTAATTGATTGCTTTCGTATCACCACTTGCGATGGCTTCAGATACCATTTGTGTTGCTTTCGCCTCTGCCTCTGCCGCACGCTCACGGGCTTCCGCTTGCAAGAAAGCCTCTTGGCGTTCCCCTTCGGCTTTTAAAATACGTGCTTGTTTTTCCCCTTCCGCACGTAAAATTTCCGCTTGTCGAATCCCCTCGGCTTCCAATACTTCCGCACGTTTATTACGTTCGGCTTTCATTTGCGCATTCATAGAATCGATCAATTCACGTGGCGGACGAACATCACGAATTTCAATACGGGTTACTTTGATCCCCCACGGATTCGTTGCTTCATCAACAATAGCGAGCAAACGGCTATTAATAGAATCACGTTGCGATAACATTTCGTCCAACTCCATCGAGCCGAGTACGGTACGAATATTCGTCATGGTTAAATTAATAATCGCCTGTTCAAGATGATTAACCTCATAGGCCGCACTGCGTGCGTCAATCACTTGAACAAAACATACCGCATCAATGGCAACATTAGCGTTATCTTTAGAAATAACCTCCTGTGAAGGAATATCCAACACTTGTTCCATCATATTAATTTTGCGACCGACACGATCCACAAAAGGCACAACGATATTCAAGCCCGGCATTAATGTACGTGTATAACGCCCAAAACGCTCAATCGTCCAATTATATCCCTGTGGTACGGTTTTGATGGTTGAAAATAAAATAACAATAATGAGTACAAGAAAGACTAATGTCGCTAAGGTTAATCCATCCATTTTGATGTTCTCCATTCGGTTTTAAACGAAAAAAGTCTATCAAATTAGACCGCACTTTGTATAGCGAAATATAAGGAATATGGAAGTTTTGTTTTTTTACCGACTACGCAGGCAAAAAACAAAAAGCGGGCTTTCGCCCGCTTAATCACATCATTGAATTAATGCGTTATTTTTGCGCTTTTCTTCCATACATACTGCAGCGGTAAATAATACGTCGGTTGATGAATTCAACGCCGTTTCAGTCGAATCTTGCAAAATACCGATCACAAAACCGACACCAATCATTTGCGCCGCCACATCGTCAGAAATACCAAATAAGCTACAAGCTAACGGGATCAGTAATAATGAACCGCCGGCAACCCCTGAAGCGCCACAAGCGCAAAGTGCAGCAACCACACTTAATACCACCGCGCTGACAAAGGATACATCTATACCAAGTGTGTATACTGCCGATAACGTTAATACCGTAATAGTAATCGCTGCCCCCGCCATATTAATGTTTGCACCAAGTGGAATCGCCACGGAATAGGTTTCTTCATCAAGATTTAAACGTTTTGCCAAATTGATATTCACCGGAATATTTGCCGCCGAGCTACGGGTAAAAAATGCCGTTACACCACTTTCGCGTACACAAGTCCAAACCAATGAATACGGATTTTGGCGAATTTTCCAATAAACTAAAATAGGATTAAGAACAAAGGCAGTAAAGAGCATGACACCAATTAAGACAGCTAATAAATGGAAATAACCATTTAAAGCCTTTAAACCTTTATCAGATAAGGTTTCCGCCACTAAACCAAATACCCCTAAAGGTGCAAATGAAATAATGACGTGTACGATTTTGGATATACCTTCTGCAAAATCAGCTACTACTTGTTTTGTTGCATCTGAAGCATAACGAAGTGCTAACCCCAAACCAATAGACCAGGCCAATACACCAATAAAGTTTGCTTTAAAAATCGCATTTAACGGGTTATCGACTACATTAAGCACTAACGTTAATAATACTTGGGAGACCGATTGTGGGGCTGAGGTGACATCTTCTTTCACAGATAATGCCACTTCCGAAGGGAAAAGCATACTTGCTATCACTGCTGCTAATGCGGCTAAGAAAGTCCCTAAAAGGTAAAGCACAATAATTTCTTTCATATTGCTTTTCGAGCCGACTTTTTTATTTGCTAACGCCGCCATAACAAGGAAGAAGATTAAAATCGGTGCAACCGCACGTAGTGCTTTAACAAAAATCTGCCCCAATATTCCAACACTTGACGCAAGTTCAAATCCTAATGTTTGTTCAATGCTTGAATTCACTAGTGCAACAAGAATTCCGAGTACAAGACCAATAGCAACTCGCTTTACCAAATTGCCTTGAAAAAGAAAATAAAATAAACGTGATACATTCATAATAAAACTTAAATAAAATTAAGGTTAAACTTCAGATCATTACTGATCCCCTAGGCTGGCTAAAGATAACTTAAATCTCCTCTAAAATAAAACGTTTTTTCTTGCTCTTTTTATGGTGTCTTGACCGTTTTCAAATATTCACTATATTTTTTCCATAATTTTGCTCTATAGAAAATTTTTCCGTCCCTTGTTGACAACCTGTATGAAATAACAGTATATTTATACCTGTATAAATAACCACTCAATTCAAAGGAAACAAGATGATGAACCGTACAGATATTATTGCTCAAAATGATATGACATTTTCTTATCATCCTATGCCGTTTTTTAATGATGTTGGGGAAAGATTCACATTTAGTAAAAAACTTGATTTGAACCTCTACTGTATCAAACGTCCTCAACAAACCTGCTTTATTCGTGTAACCAATCCGAATATGCTAGCTTGGGGAATTGAACAAGGTGATATGTTAATCGTTGAAAAAAGTGAACAGCTTTGTACAGGTGATCTTGTTGTATTAAAAAGCGAGAGCGAATTTCATGTGTATGAGTTCATCACCTATGACGATGAGTTTGTCTTTATGGCACTAGACTCAAAAATGCAGAATATAAAAACAAACAACTGGACAAATTTACCCATTGTCGGAACCGTAACCAATACCATTCATCAAATTCAATCAAAACGCAATACATTAAAATTTGCAGCTTAGTTAAAAATAAAAAAGTGCGGTTAAAATTGACCGCACTTTAATTGAATTTCAATGGTTAATCATAGAGATCTTCACCATCTTTACGTGTTCTTAATAATTGTAAAATCCAAACATATTGCTCAGGGCTTGGCGTAACAAAGGATTCAATCTCTTTGTTCATTGCACGGGCTGATTGCAACGGTTCTTCACTAAGGCTCATCGCTGGGTGAATTTCCATTTCATACTTACCGTTTTCTGCGTTATAACGAGGGAACATGGGGATTACCACAGCCTTTGCGAGTTTAGCCATTTTATTTAACCCCGGCAAAGTTGCCTTATAAGTACCGAAAAAATCCACAAATACGCTTTGCTCTGCACCAAAATCTTCATCCGGCAAATAATATCCCATTTCACCCTGACGAACACTAGATATAAAAGGCTTAATTCCATTTTGACGGGCGTGCATTTTTCCGCCGAAACGCTGACGGACGACTGTCCACAGCCAATCCACTAAAGGATTACGATGTGGGTTATACATCGAAGTCATTGGCATTCCATGGGTATGTAAAATAATGCCGGAAGCATCAATCGCCCAGCCGTGTGGTACCATTAAAATAATGTTATAACCCTCTGCTTTGGCTTTTTGGATATGCTCAATACCAATAAATTTACTACGTCGTTGTAGATGCTTTTTAGAACGTAGTGCAATCTCTCCAATACCAAACATCACCTGCGCAACAACTGCAAACATTTTATCAATCACTTGTTCGCGCTGTGATTCCGTCCAATCAGGGAAACAATAGCTCAAATTAATTTGAGCCCGTTTTCGCTGTTTTATTGCTTTATATCCAATCCAAATACCTAATTTTGCTGCAAATTTATCACGCAAACGAAACGGTATAAATGCCAATAAAAGTAAAAAGAAAATACCAAGCCAAATGCCCCAGTATTTCGGTTTTAAATATGACCACGAAAAGTGAGGCTTATAGCCCACACGTGCAGTTAAACGTAAATTTTGTTGAGAATCTGTCATAATCACTAAAAAACAATGGCGGAATTAACCGCACTTTAAGAACTAAACCATCCTTGATCGTATGCCATTTTTGCTGTCATTAATAATGACATTACTACTACCATAGGGCGAATAAGTGTTTTTCCTTTTGTCATAACCATTCTCGCCCCGACATTTGCACCAAGAATACTCCCAACCATCATCACAATACCTATAGTCCATGAAATTTGTCCGCCAACGGAAAATAACATAAAAGACGCAAGGTTTGAGGTAAAATTCATCACCTTCGCATGTGCTGTCGCTTTCGCAATATTGAAACCCAATAACATCACACAAGCCAAGCTCATAATAGAGCCGGTTCCCGGTCCGAAAAAACCATCATAAAAGCCTAACAACGGGCCAATGAACACCCCAAAAACAATATAAGTTAAACGTTGTTTACGATCTCCATCACCTAATTTAGGAGTAAAGAGAAAATATAATCCAATCGCTAAAATTAAGAATGGTAAAATCTTCTTAAACACAGAGGCATCAAGCAGTTGAATTAAGATTGTGCCTAAGGCGGAACCGAGAAAAACACAAAGTAAAATAAACCCAAATTCCCGTAAATTGACCGCTCTTTTACGTAAAAAATAGAGACTAGCAGAAAATGCGCCGCCCATTGCCTGCAATTTATTTGTCCCCAAGGCAACAGCTGGCGGAATCCCCGTCATTAGCAAGGCAGGAATGGTAATCAAGCCGCCCCCACCCGCAATCGCATCAATAAATGCCGCCACAAACGCCACTATAAATAAAATTGTTAAAATTTCTATGCCCAATTCCATTTTATCTTCCCTACATTAAATTCCGTTTTATTCCAGCCATTCGCTTCGATTCGGTGAATTCAACACTTGTTGGCACAGGAAAGGTTCAGGAGGAATCACTTTCGGCTTGCTTGATCCCGTATTCGGTTTTACCGGTTCAAACCAAGAGTATAGTTCATCACCACAGCCGTCGCCTGCCGGAACGGGAGATTGATCTTCACAATATGCAGCATCAGCCGGACATTTTAAACGAACATGAAAGTGTGAGTCATGCCCAAACCAAGGGCGAATTTTGTGTAACCAAGCACGATCATTGCCTGCCGTTTGACATAACTTTAGTTTAATTGCCGGATTCACAAAAATACGGGTCACACCGCGATCCTGAGCGGCAAGTTTAATCAGTGTGGTATGGTTGTTATGCCATATACGATCATCGACACGCTGTGCTTTTCTATCAACCACCAACAAGCCCTTTCCATCTGAATTTAATGCATCAAAATCCGACATCTCCCCCATGCGTAACCAAATATCTGCATCCAATCCCATCTGATGACTTGCATGTCCGGTCAGGAAACGTCCTCCTCCTGGCATCGCAATATCACCTACAAGCATTGTCGGTAATCCCGCAGCTTTCACTCTTTCTCCCAAACGCTTAAGGTAATTAATCATCTCTGGATGCCCATAATAGCGGTTACGATTTATACGGATCACTTGATAACCATCACCTTTTGCCGGTAAAGCTTCGGCTCCAATAATACAACCGTTGGAATAACTTCCGATTGGCTGCGCTTTTCCGCTCTCACTAGGAATCGGACGCTTAATTTTTTGCCAATCTTGAGGGGAAGCTTGAACTGATAGAGAAAAAAGTGCGGTCAAAACAACCGCTGTTTTTAAGATTATTTTATTCATTTTTTAGCTTTTGATTTATGTAGGAACAAACAAGAAAATGTTTATCGACACTGCGCCTTAAAACGCAATAAATGATCCAACAATACAATCGCTACCATGGCTTCCGCAATCGGTACGGCACGAATCCCCACACAAGGATCATGACGACCTTTGGTTACCACTTCTACCGCTTCACCGGCAAGATTCACTGAACGCCCCGGAATAGTAATACTTGAAGTAGGTTTTAATGCAATTGTCGCAATAACCGGTTGACCGGAACTAATACCGCCTAAAATTCCACCTGCATGATTACTTTCAAAACCATTTGGTGTCATTTCGTCTCGATGTTGGCTACCACGTTGTTCTACTACTGCAAAACCGTCACCAATTTCCACCCCTTTTACGGCATTAATACTCATCAGGGCATGGGCAAGATCCGCATCAAGGCGATCAAACACCGGCTCACCTAGTCCTAACGGTACATTTTCAGCAATTACAGTGAGCTTCGCACCAATAGAATCCCCTTCTTTTTTGAGTTCTCGGATCAATTCATCAAATTTTTCAACCGCACTTTCATCAGGGCAAAAAAAAGGATTACTCTCCACTTTTTCCCAATCAATCTTACCCACTGTTTGCGGAGCAATTTTCACATCGCCGATTTGACTTAAAAAACCGCGTACTTCAATACCGAATTGTTCTCGCAAATATTTTTTAGCAATCGCACCGGCAGCCACCCGCATTGCTGTTTCCCGTGCGGAAGAACGTCCTCCACCACGATAATCACGAATACCGTATTTTTGTTGGTAGGTAAAATCCGCATGCCCGGGACGGAAACGATCTTTAATTTCACCATAATCTTGAGAACGTTGATCGCCATTCTTGATGATCATTCCAATACTCGTTCCCGTAGTTTTCCCCTCAAATACACCTGATAAAATTTGGATTTCATCCGCTTCACGACGAGGGGTGGTATAACGTGAAGTACCCGGTTTACGGCGGTCTAAATCCGGCTGAATATCCGCTTCGGATAACACCATATTTGGCGGCACTCCATCTACAATGCAACCTAGCGCAATACCGTGTGATTCGCCGAAAGTTGTTACTCTAAAAAGTTGCCCTATTGTGTTGCCTGCCATATTTACCTCTTATTTTTCGATTATTTTTTAGTGGCTAAATTTGTCGCATTGACATCGACGAAAGGAATTTCTTCCCCTGTGTCATTATTTTTAATAAAGACATCAAGCTGATTGAATGCAATATCAATATTATTTTCTGCAAAAAGCTCATTGATCCGACGATTGAGAGAGTCGGTCGTATTTGTACGCTCAGAAAGCTGACCAACATAAACCCGTAGTTCATGATCTAACGTGCTTGCCCCAAAGGATAAAAATAATGCACGCGGTTCCGGATCTTTCAGTACTGCCGGTTGCTCGTTGGCAGCTTGAAGAAGTAATTTTTTCACTAATTCCAAATCCGAACCGTAAGCCACTCCGACAGTCACAACCAAACGGGTCATCGTACTGGAAAGCGCCCAGTTAATCACCTGACCGGTAACAAAAGATTTATTCGGAACAATCACCTCTTTTCGATCAAAATCAATCAAGGTAATCGCACGAATACGGATTTTCGCTACCGTGCCACTTACCCCATTAATCGTTACAGTATCGCCCACACGGATCGGACGTTCAAAGAGCAAGATAATACCGGAAACAAAATTCGCAAAAATTTCTTGCATACCGAAACCAAGCCCTACAGAAAGTGCGGCGAATAACCATTGTAATTTTGACCATGACATTCCCAATGTAGCAAATGCCCAGGCTCCGCCTACCGCTACAATCACGTAGGTTAACAACGTTGTGATGGTGTAAGGGGTTCCCTGCGATAATTTCAAACGTGAGAAAAGCAAGACTTCTAAAATACCCGAAATGTTTCTTACAAGAACATAGGTAATGCCCACAATGATAAGTGCTACAAGTAAATTAAATAATGTAATACTTTCCATGACATTTGCGCCATCTACCACCGAGATTTGTTGCCATAACGTAATATCACGCAAGTAACTTGCCACCGTTACAAGATCCGACCAAATAAAATAGAAAATCGTAAATAATGCCGACCAAATAAACAAATCTGCAAAGCGTAGTAATTGACTTCTTACTTCATTTAACGCTAAGCCTTCTTCTTGGTCTGTGATCACAACAACATCATCTGAAGGCACACCATCATTAAATTCTTCCAATTTTTGACGGCGTTTTTCCATAAGACGGCGATGTGCTAAGCGGCGCGATGACACTGTAATGCCACGATAAATGACATTGCGTAAAATAAACCAAATACACCAAGCGATATAAGAATTGATGATATGTTGAATTAAATTCAGTGCAGTATAGTAATAACCGAGTACAATCAATAGAATTAAACCAATAGGAACCAACTGTAATAAGATCTGAATGGTTTTTACAATCACATTATTGCGTTCCGCTTGATTTTCTTCATAAGCACGAAGGGCGCGATTAAAACGAGGTGCGATAATCACTGTACAGAAAACCAAAGAGGCAATCGTATTGAGTTCGCCTAATACGTCATTTGCTAATCCATTATCCATTACATTACTGAATACCGATGTATTCAACAATAGAACGATGGCAATAATAATACGTTTTACCACATCTCGGAATTTCTCAGCATCTTCTTGTGCAAATCCCAAATGGCGTACGAAAATTCCGTTTGGACGATAAATCGCAAACCACACATTGAAAAACCACCAGTATCCCGCCATACGGAACGACCAATCCCAAAATTCCTGAGGATTACGGAAGAAGAAAAAGCCGATTATTTGACAGATTGCAAGAAACCAAAGTGTACCGGATAAATTAAGCAATCCCGTTAAAATCAACGCCATCGGCGTGTGCCATTGAGTATCGGCATGTAACGTATTAATCTCGCCATTAATCATAGCCAAACGTTGTTTAATAGCAGGTTTGAATTTAAAAATCGCACCGCCAATCACAATAAGAAAAAATACATAAGTCAGCAACGAGGGCAAATTATCATAGTTTGTAGGGAAACCAAGGCGTTTCATCATGCCGTCTAATTGCGCCTCTAATGACATTGGCAACGCTTTCAGCCAATCCAAATTAATCGGGTTATTACTTTTTACCCAGAAACTTTGTTGATCGAGTTTTGACTGAATTTGATCACTGATTTGTGTAATTTGTTGTTGAGTTAACTCTAGAGAAATCGCTAAATTTAGTTGATTATTTAACGATTTAATTAAGTCAGACCCCATTTTGCGGCGTTCGGTAAGCAAAGTGGTTAATTGTGCTTTTTCCGGATTGGTAAAAGTTTGATCTTCATTCAATTCTACTTTTTTAATATAAGCATCAAGATCATAGAGTTCATTACGGCGTTGTGTAATATCAAAAATTTGCACCCTCAGATCAGCAATTTGTTTTGATAATCCTTGAATATTTAGATTCGTAGGCAGTTTTTGTTTTTGTTGCTGAATAATGCGTGACAGCACAAGTGTCCCTTGCAACGCACTGATCTGCTCATCAATCGTACGTTGAGTTTGTGTTAAGTTATCCAACACATTACGCATTTTAAGCTCGTCTTGCGTTAATGTATTTGTTTTTTCCGTTTGCTCCAACAAAAGCTTACTGAGTTGTGCATTGCGATCCAATTCTTTTTGAATGTAATTATTTTTAACCGCACTTTGTTTCTGCTGTTGTACTTGTTCTACTTTATCTTGGCTTTTTTCTAAATTTTTCTGATTAATCGCTTCTTGAATTGCAGAAATCTGCTGCTGTTGAACCTGTTGTTTAACATTTAATAAGTCATATCGGCTTTTATAAAGTAAAGAAAGCTGATCGCTATTTTTTAACAAGGTTTGGCTATAAACATTTTTTAGTTCAATTAGTTGCAATTCCAACTGATATTGCTGTTGTAAAGTCGTACTTATCGTGTGCTCGGAAAGTTGTTGGTTTAAAGTTTGTGTACGTTTTAAATTATCCGTTAGTGTAGTCTGCGCACGTTCTGAAACCCCACTTTGCCCCGCCATTAAAGCATTGGCGGCAGTTAATGCTATCTGACTATCTTGCTGCTGATTATTCAGTTTCTCCAGCTCGCTTTGCAAATTCTCTAAAGGCGTTGATGCGTAGTCATCTACCTTGGCTTGCTCTAAATTCTTTTTAAGATTTTGTAAATCCGTATTATTTTTTTGAATTTCCGCATCTGCGCGACTAAGCGTGCTATCTAAATCATTATTATTTTTTTGTTGATTTTGAATTTTCTGTAACAAATCAAGGGACGTCTGCAACTCACTAATGCGCGTTTTTTTCGTTTCGCCATCATCTATTTTTTGTGCCTCAGATAAATCAGCTTTCAGACTTTGTTCTGTCGGGAGTGATTTTCCTTGCTCTGCCATAACTGATTGCGCAAGGGCAAAGCTCACTATAAAACTCACTGAAAGTGCGGTTAAAAAACGAGGTAATTTCATATTTTTCCTACCTATTCTTGACACGCCAGCCATTGCGCTAACGCTTTACGTGAAATCTTAATTGCCCCCTGCTGTAAATCCTTTGGCAAAGGATAATATGCAACTGGCTGCTTAAAACGTGCTAAATGCGTTTGTAAAAAAATACGCAACATTTCGACCGCACTTTCAGTGAAGTGTTCATAAAATTCAAGGATTGCAACAGGTCTCGCACCAAATTCGGTATCCGACTTAGGTAACACAAAAACTTGTTTGACCAATCCTGAACCTAAAATCACTTTTTCAATGTCTTCCGGCTGAATATTTTCGCCACCGGAAATGAACATATTATCTAAACGTCCGACAATCACCAACTCATTATTTTGCCAAATGCCTTTATCTTTGGTTTGCAGCCACCCCTGTTCATTCACAAGTGGAATAATCGCGCCGTTTTTCCAATAACCCATAGCAAGACCTGCACCTTTTAGCCAAATTTCACTATTCACGAGCTGAAATTCCCGCCCTAAAAGCGGTTGCCCCACGCCCATAAAACCATCTGACCGTTTGGCAAAAATAGTCGATGCCATTTCCGTCATACCATAACCACTATAAGAGGAAATACTATATCGGCGGATAGCTTGGGTTAATTCCACCGGAATATGAGCCCCACCCAATAAAATATGTGTCGTTTTAAAGGTTGCTTGAGGATGCTGCTTAAGATGATCAAGCAAACGTTGAAGCTGGGTTGGAACTAATGATACATGTGTTGTCCGTAGCACTGATTCATAGAAATCACTTTGCGGAAAATGTAGCTCGGCACCGCAAAGCAACCAGCGCCACACGATGCCTTGGCCCGAAACATGATACAACGGCAAGGATAATAACCAAGATTGTGAGGAATCAAAGCGCATTAATTGACACACTCCACGGGCATTATCCAAATGAGCCTGCACATGATGCACTACAGCTTTAGGCAAGCCACTTGAACCGGAAGTGAGAGTCATGGTCGCCGGACGAAAAAAATCTGTCTGAGGAATCCCTTCGGATAAATCACCACCTGAAATAGCCAATAAATCTTTCTCACACAAACATAAATCAATGGCGTATTCACAGCATAGCTCAGTGATTTTTTCTTGTGGAAAAGCCGGATTTATCCCAAGAATTTTTGCACCTAACTGAATGGTCGCAAGGTAAAGAAAAAGCATTGCCTCGGAATTTTTACCACAAAAAGCGACCGCACTTTCCGATGTAATACCACGTGTCTGCAAAAAAGCAGCAGTTTCATTGATTTTTTGCTCAATTTCTTCCCAAGTAAAAACATCACCTTGCGATGAACGCAAGGCGATTTTTTCACGGTATTGAGGATCATTGGCAAAAATTTGCCAAAGAAATAATTTAGTTGCTGACAAAATAGGTACGCACTTCGTTAATAAGATCTTCCGGCAAATCCATTGATTGCATTGCGCCTTCCAGCATCAACATTTTTCTGCCACTGTTTGTATTTGTTATTACCCAATACGGCGTATCCGGAATTTGTTTTGGCTTGGTATGATTACCCGCCATCAATAATGTTGCCTCATCACGCGCAAAATAAACACGGGTACGCCCTTGTAGAGATTCCGTCGCCTGCGCAAAACTTTCCGGGTTAGTGCGGTAAAGCACCCGTAAAATTGCTAAAAAACGCACAACTGCTTTATTTTCTTCCTGAAATTCAGTGGAACTTAATAAAGCGCGAACCTTATCCGTTATTTGATTAATCGCCGTTTCCGATTGTTTTTTCACGGTTTTCGGTACGCTAGATTCTACTTTTTTTAGTATAGATTCAGACTGAGTTTGAGGAATGTTCGCCGACATTGCTTTTGTTAAAACATTATCAGATTTGACCGCACTTTCATTAATCGTATTATCAAAAGAAACAAAATCCAGCGTGTTACTTGAGTTAATCGGTAAATTGAGCAAACGGCGAAGAATATCGGAAGCACTTTCACCAATTGATTGAGTTTGTCTTGCAATATATTGATATAATTCTTCATCTACTTCAATTATCTTCATTTTTATCTCTCTGTTTGCTAAAATTTTCGCTCATTATAACGATTTTTCAATTAATTCTCACGCAAAAATATGCATCATCCTCAATTATTAAACTTTCAATTTCACCAGGCAAAACAAGTAACTAAGCAACCAACCTTAGTTTTTATTCATGGTTTATTTGGTGATATGAATAATCTTGGCATCATCGCCCGTGCATTCAGTGACGATTACGATATTCTACGTGTTGATTTACGCAATCACGGACAAAGTTTTCATGCCGAATATATGAATTACGCGCTTATGGCGGAAGATCTCTTTATGCTGATCCAACATCTTAACTTAAAAAAGGTTATTTTGATTGGTCACTCCATGGGTGGAAAAACAGCGATGAAATTGACCGCACTTCACCCTGAAATTGTTGAAAAGCTGATTGTCATTGATATTGCACCACTCCCTTATGGCAAGCAAGGGCATCAGGATGTTTTTCAAGGTTTGTTTGCTGTGAAACAGGCGAAACCGGAAACACGCCAACAAGCGAAACAAATTTTAGAACAAGAAATCAATGAATCGAGTGTGGTTCAATTCATGTTGAAATCCTTTGAACCAAGCTCGCCTGAATTTTTCCGTTTTAATTTGACCGCACTTTTCAATAATTATAGTCATTTAATGGATTGGCAGAATGTCAATGTGACGGTGCCGAGTTTATTTATTAAAGGCGGAAACTCCGCTTATATTAAACCGGAAGATGCAGAATATATTTTACAGCAATTTCCTAATGCTACCTCGTTCACCATAAACGGCTGCGGTCATTGGGTTCATGCAGAGAAACCTGACTTTGTTGTTCGTGCTATTAATAGGTTTCTAAATAAGAATTAATTGGTTTAAATGAGAATTAGTTTATGATATAGTTTGCACAAATTGTAGGGTTTTAGCCCCTATTTTTGTGTTTTTTTAAAATTTTAAAAAAGGAAAGAAAGATGGCAGTAGTGGGTCTATTTTATGGTAGCGATACAGGTAATACAGAAAATATCGCAAAAATGATTCAAAAACAGCTAGGTAATGATTTAGTCGATATTCGTGATATTGCAAAAACCTCAAAAGAAGATATTGAAGCCTATGATTTCTTACTTTTCGGGATTCCGACTTGGTACTATGGTGAATCTCAAGCAGATTGGGATGATTTTTTCCCAACCTTAGAAGAAATTGATTTCACAGATAAATTAGTGGCGATTTTCGGTTGTGGCGACCAAGAGGACTATGCGGATTATTTCTGTGATGCGATCGGTACGATTCGTGATATTGTAGAACCGCGTGGTGCGATTATAGTAGGTAACTGGTCCACGGAAGGTTACACATTTGAAGCGTCAAAAGCCCTTCTTGAGGAAGGTACATTTATCGGTTTGTGTATTGACGAAGATCGTCAACCAGAACTCACTGCCGAACGCGTAGAAAAATGGTGTAAACAAATTTATGAAGAAATGTGTTTGGCGGAACTCGCCTAACATCATACATAAAAGGGGAACTTTATGTCAGAAGAGAACATCAAATTACTCAAAAAAGCGGGTTTAAAAATAACCGAACCACGTTTAACTATTTTAGCCTTAATGCAAAATCACAAAAATGAACATTTTTCTGCAGAAGATGTGTATAAAATTTTGTTAGAGCAAGGTAGTGATATTGGTCTTGCTACGGTTTACCGTGTACTTAACCAATTTGATGAAGCGCATATTTTAATTCGTCATAATTTTGAAGGAAATAAATCGGTTTTTGAGCTTGCGCCAACAGAACATCACGATCATATTATTTGTGAAGATTGCGGTAAAGTATTTGAATTCTCCGATAACCTGATCGAACAACGCCAAAAAGAGATTAGTGAGCAATATGGCATTAAATTAAAAGCCCATAGTTTATATCTTTATGGGAAATGCAGCGATATTGAAGCATGCGAAGAAATTATTAAGAAAGACGAAAAATAATTTCTCAAAAAAATACCCGCTTAAATATTAAGTGGGTATTTTTTTAGTGATATTTTACTTTTTTACTCGACTTCTACTTTTCGCCATAGATGCTTGCTGTAAATCGCACCAATAGAATTTTTTTGAACTCCCATTACCGAAGGGGAGATATAAACAGGCGTCGTATATTGAAACAGCGGCAATACTAAATTTTCCTGTTGGATGATTTCACTTAATTTTAAATAAATTTCCGACCGCTCTTTTTCCGATGTGCTTTTTAGTGCCTGTTCAAAAAGCTGATCATATCCTGCATTGGTATAACCACTCTTGTTGTCCGGACTTTTTGAGTAAAACAACCCCAAAAACGCCATAGGATGATTAAAATCGCCACACCATCCGGAACGAATTAATTGAAAATCACCTTTATTCCGTTTTCCCTGTAATTGCTGCCAACTCATCGGCTCATCTTCTACACGCAATAAATCTGACTCCGATAATTGTCTCGCCAAGCGGTTTGCAATATTTTGATGTAATGAAGTATCGTCATGGGTTAATCGTAAAGTCAACGGTTGCTTTTCCGTAATATGGCTTTGTGCCAACAACTGTTCTGCCAACACAGGCTCCCAACGTGAATCCTGTTCTTGTAACATCACTTTTGGTAAAAAATAAGAACTTGGAATGGAATCCGGCATTTCGTTATTTGTAATAGCGGACACGGAAATAAGAGAAGCGATAGCTTTCCGCACCAAAGGATTAGCCAACTTAGGATCGCGCAAATTAAATTCGTAAAAATAGCCGCATAATTGGGGAAAATATTGCATGTTTCCCATTTTCTCCGGCGGAGACCAAATAATGTCTAACTCATCAAGCGGTTTGGAATCATAAGGCACATAATCCACCTGTTTGAATGATGCCCTATCCTTTTGCCAATAATACGGATTTTTCACCAAATGAACCCCTTTTTCATCGAGCAATGAAAGCGTATATGCCCCATTTGATACAAATAAACCTAAATCGCGATATTGCGGCAATAACGCAATGTGTGCCAACATCTCAGGTAAATAGGGGGTAGGTTTGTCCAAGGTGATTACTAAAGTGCGGTCACTTTCAGCCGAGATTCCCAAATTTGTTAGCGGCTGTTTTTTTTCCAAAACAGGTTTCGCCCCTTTCAAATTTAAATACTGTAAATAAGATTTAAGCGGACTTTCGGATTGAGAGAGTGCTTGCCAAGAGAGAACAAAATCTTGTGCGGTTAAAGGTGTACCATTTGACCATTTCAGCCCCTCACGCAGAATAAACGTCCAATTTTGATTATCTTGGGTTTGCCAACTTTCTGCCGCCGCAGGAACAATATTCCCTTGCACATCATAAGCCGTGAGTCCTTCAAATAGATCCCGAATAAGGGAAAGCTGTTCTTCCTCTTTTACTTGCCAAGGATCTAAAACCGCTTCGAATTTTATGCCACGTATCAGTTTTTCACGATTGTGTTGAGCCACCGGTTTTTCTATTGAAATAGTAGATTCAGACTGAGATTGAGATAGCCTTGGATTATTCAGATTCTCGTTATCACAACCGCTTAGCGTAAAAATAACGGAAAAAATAACCGCACTTTTCAAACTTGCAGATAAAAAATTATTCATTTCCTATCTCTTCTCTTTGTATGGAAGCAAGTTCTGATTCTTCCTCGGTTTTAATCCAAAATAAGAAAAACCAATACTTCACAACAATTAATAAGGCGATAATACTTCTGCTCACCACGCTCGGAGTAAAATAAAAGCCGATCAATAACATTGCGCTGGCAAATGCCAAAATAACTATTTTTGTTTTTTTGCTCATTGCTCGGCGTTCATTAAAAGACTTCAAATGTTTTTGATAGATAGAAGTGCCAAGAAACCAGGTTTCTAAACGCGTTGAGCCTTTCGCAAAGAAAAACAACGTCAGTAAAAGAAATGGTGTGGTTGGCAAAAGCGGAAGAAAAATACCAACAATACCGAGAGCAAGAGAAATAAAACCCAATAGAATATAAATGTATTTCATAGTATTCCTAAATAATTTAAATGCGAACCATTATTACTGATTTTTTAGATTTTTCAACCTTGATATTATAGAATTCACCGTCATATACAGAATAGTTTAAAAAAGGAAATATCTATGACAAATCCATTACTCAATATCCAAGGGCTACCGCCTTTTTCACAAATCAAACCGGAACACATTCAACCTGCCGTAGAAAAACTCATTCAAGATTGCCGTAACACAATAGAACAGGTGTTAAATCAACCGCACTTTACTTGGGAAAATTTCATTCTACCTTTAACGGAAGTGAGCGATCATCTAAGTCAGGCTTGGTCGCCGATTTCCCATTTAAATTCGGTAAAAAACAGTCCTGACTTACGCGAGGCCTATCAGGCTTGCTTACCTCTACTTTCTGAATATAGTACTTGGGTTGGTCAGCATAAAGGACTTTATAATGCGTATTTAGCACTCAAAAACAGTCCTGAATTTGCCACTTATTCCGTGGCTCAAAAAAAGGCGATTGAAAATTCCTTACGGGATTTTGATCTTTCTGGTATTGCTTTATCGGAAGAAAAACAAAAACGTTATGGTGAAATTTCAGCAAGATTATCCGAACTCAGTTCTCAATTCAGTAATAATGTGCTTGATGCAACGATGGGTTGGGAAAAAGTGGTTGAAGATGAAACTGCACTCAAAGGACTACCTGAATCCGCATTGCAAGCAGCAAAACAATCCGCCGAGACTAAAGGCTTAAAAGGCTACCGTTTTACCCTTGAAATTCCAAGTTATTTACCAGTAATGACTTACTGTGAAAACCGCGTATTACGCGAAGAAATGTACCATGCTTACGCAACCCGAGCCTCAGAACAAGGCCCGAATGCCGGCAAATGGGATAACAGCAAGATCATGGAAGAAATTCTCACCTTACGTGTAGAATTGGCAAAATTACTCGGTTTTAATACTTACACCGAACTTTCCCTTGCGACGAAAATGGCGGAAAATCCACAACAAGTGCTGGATTTCTTAGATAATTTGGCGAAACGTGCCAAACCGCAGGGTGAAAAAGAATTGGTTGAACTTAAAGCCTATTGTGAAAAAGAATTCGGTGTCACAGAACTTGAACCTTGGGATATTGGTTTTTACAGCGAAAAACAAAAACAACATCTATACGCTATCAATGATGAAGAACTTCGTCCCTACTTTCCGGAAGATCGTGTCATTTCAGGCTTATTTGAACTGATTAAGCGCATTTTCAATATCCGTGCAGTGGAACGCTTTGGTGTAGATACTTGGCACAAAGATGTGCGTTTCTTTGATCTCATTGATGAAAAAGATCAACTACGCGGTAGTTTTTATCTCGATCTTTATGCCCGCGAAAACAAGCGTGGCGGTGCATGGATGGATGATTGCATAGGTCGTAAACGCAAACTTGACGGTTCTATTCAAACACCGGTGGCATATTTAACCTGCAATTTCAACGCGCCTATTGGTGATAAGCCGGCATTATTTACCCACGATGAAGTCACTACACTTTTCCACGAATTTGGACACGGCATTCACCATATGCTCACACAAATTGACATATCTGATGTGGCGGGTATTAACGGTGTACCTTGGGATACGGTGGAATTACCAAGCCAATTTATGGAAAACTGGTGTTGGGAAGAAGAGGCGCTGGCTTTTATTTCCGGTCACTACGAAACGGGCGAACCTTTACCAAAAGAAAAACTCGCTCAACTATTAAAAGCAAAAAACTTCCAAGCGGCAATGTTCGTGTTACGTCAGCTTGAATTCGGAATTTTTGATTTCCGTTTACATCACACTTTTGATCCGGAAAAAATGAATCAAATTCTCGACACACTCAAAGCCGTAAAATCGCAAGTCGCGGTGATTAAAGGAGTGGACTGGGCAAGAGCACCACATAGTTTCAGCCATATTTTCGCTGGAGGCTATGCAGCAGGTTATTACAGCTACTTATGGGCGGAAGTGTTATCGGCAGATGCTTATTCCCGCTTTGAAGAAGAAGGGATTTTCAACCCAATCACAGGCAAATCCTTCCTAGATGAAATCTTAACCCGTGGTGGTTCGGAAGAACCGATGGAACTTTTCAAACGCTTCCGAGGCCGTGAACCACAACTAGATGCCCTGTTAAGACATAAAGGTATCGCAAACTAATCCAACAAAGCCCTGAATATTCAGGGCTTTTTTATGGGTAAAGTGCGGTCAAATTTATCGGTGTTTTGGTATTCTCACTTGAAAAAACGACTACTTCCGGTATCTAATGGTGAGAATGGATTGGCTATCTTTTTCACAAGCAAATACGGCGGCAAGTTTTGGTGGGATGAGAAGAATAAAACCACAGTCCTGCTGATAAGAATAAAGGTTCAGTACCATATAAGTGATTAGCACAAGCTTCATGTACTAATTTAAAGTATCGAAAGAGTGATTCGAGGTAGAAAAAATCATATTAAAAAAATCGCACGATATTGCTACCGTGCGATTTTCCTTTTGATTAGCACATTTGATTAACCATTGTAACGTTTGAAAATTAACGTCGCATTCGTACCGCCAAAACCGAAACTATTTGACATGACGGTTTGCAAACCGGCATTTTCTTTCGTTTCTGTCACGATATTGCAACCTTCCGCCGCTTCATCTAAGGTTTCAATATTAATGCTTGGAGCAATAAAATCATTATCCAGCATTAATAAGGTATAAATGGCTTCATGCGCACCAGCCGCCCCTAACGAGTGACCGGTCATTGATTTAGTGGATGAAATTGCCGGCACATTGGCACCAAATACACTTTTGATTGCGCCCAATTCTTTCGCATCACCAACCGGAGTTGAAGTGCCGTGAACATTAATGTAATCAATTGGCGTATCCACCGTTGCCATCGCTTGTTTCATACAACGTTCTGCCCCTTCACCGCTTGGCGCAACCATATCATAGCCATCTGAAGTGGCGCCATAGCCCACGATTTCCGCATAAATTTTTGCTCCGCGAGCAAGAGCGTGTTCTAACTCTTCCACCACTACAATCGCACCACCACCGGCAATCACGAAACCATCACGATTGGCATCGTAAGCACGAGACGCTTTTTCCGGTGTATCATTATATTTGGTGGAAACCGCTCCCATTGCGTCAAATTCAGTCGCACATTCCCAAGATAACTCTTCCGCACCACCTGCAAATACCACATCTTGTTTACCTAATTGAATCAATTCTAATGCGTGACCAATACAATGTGCCGAAGTCGCACAAGCGGAGCTAATAGAATAGCTGACACCACGGATTTTATAAGGGGTTGCCAAACAAGCAGAAACGCTGGAAGCCATGGTTTTTGTTACGGCATACGGGCCGATTGCCTTCACACCACGCGGACCACGCGCTGCATCACAGGCAATTAGTTGATTATGCGCAGAGCCTGTACCTGCCCCGATAACTAAACCGGTACGATCATTTGATACCTGTTCTTCCGTTAATCCCGCGTCTTCAATCGCTTCACGCATAGAAAGATAAGCATAAGCCGCCGCATCACCCATAAAACGATACACTTTACGATCAATATGTTCACTTGGATCCAATTTAATCGTACCCGCAACCTGACTACGCATTTTCATTTCAACAAATTCAGGTACAACCTCAATACCTGATTTTCCTGCTTTTAGTGAGGCAAGCACTTCTTCTTTATTGTTACCGATACTGGAAATAATACCAAAGCCTGTAATTACAGCTCTTTTCATTGCGTCTTCCTTTTTGTTTTATATGTCAAAATAACGGCTCAAAACTACTACGAAATAAAAATATTTCAAGTAATAATTCATTTGTTCGACCAGTTAGAGACTATAAAATTCATACCGCCAACAAATTTCAATAAGCCGGAAAATTCCGTTATTATAAGTCAATTCAATAATGCAAGAAAGGAATAAAAATGCTCGCCGTTCAGTATGCAGACATTCATTTTAATGAACAACATACCCCCGTTTCCAACCAATTTGATGATGTTTATTTTTCCAATTACGATGGATTGGCAGAAACGGATTATGTATTTTTGCAGGGCAATCAATTATGGGAACGTTGGCAAGATCATCAACATACTCACTTCACCATTGCAGAAACCGGTTTTGGTACAGGGTTAAATTTTTTTACCACTATCCAATTATTTCGAGAATTTCGCAAAAAATATGTCAATGCACCTCTCAAACGCCTCTACTTCATTTCTTTTGAAAAATATCCGCTAAAACCGACCGCTCTTCAGCAAGCCCATTCGGCATATCCGCAATTTGTCGAATTAAGCCAACATTTGCAATGCTACTGGCGCTCACCGATTAAAGGCTGTCAACGCATTCATTTTGATGAAACCACCCTTGATTTATGGTTTGGTGATGTAACAGAAAATTTACCGCAACTTGGCGATTATATGAATAATCGCATTGATGCTTGGTTTTTAGACGGATTCGCACCAAGCAAAAATCCGGATATGTGGAACGAAAACTTATATATCCAAATGTATCGGTTCACCAAATCGAATGGTACTTTTGCCACCTTCACCGCCTCAAGTGCGGTCAGAAAAGGATTAGCATCGGCAGGTTTTGCAGTCCAAAAACGTAAAGGTTTTGGCAAAAAACGGGAGTGCCTAAGCGGACAAAAAACACAAGCAAAACCGACCGCACTTTCATCCCCTTGGTATTTACCCCAACCGGCGTCCCTGAAAAAGCAAGACATTGCGATTATTGGTGGGGGCATTGCCTCGCTCTGTACCGCTATATCATTACTTCAACGCGGTGCCGATATCACCCTTTATTGTGAAGATGAACAACTCGCCCTCAATGCTTCCGGCAATAAACAAGGCGCGTTTTATCCTCAACTGAGCGATGATAATCCTCTCACCGTCCGTTTTTATCTTCATGCCTTTTCCTACGGCAAACAATTACTGGATTGGGCAATAAAACAAGGTATTGAATTTGAATATGAATTTTGTGGCGTGGCATTATGTGCCTATAACGAAAAAAGTGCGGTCAAATTGGAAAAAATTTCCCAATTAGGCTTATCTAATGAAATATTTGAAATGCTCAATACTGAGACATTAAGCGAAAAAGTCGGTTTACCTCTTCCTTGTGGCGGTGGATTTATTCCTCAAGGTGCTTGGCTTGCTCCTCGCCAATTTGTGCAAAATACCTTTTCGCTACTTAAAAAATGCGGTGTAAAAATCAAAACCTCACAAAAAATTACCGCACTTTCCCAAACCCAATCCGGTTGGCAAGTGCATAATTGCCGAAATGACAGCATAGAACACGAGGTTGTGATACTCGCCAACGGCTATAAAATCACGGATTTTGTTCAAACGGAAAAACTTCCGCTCTACCCTATTCGCGGACAAGTGAGCCAAATTCCCACTTCCGAAAATTTACTAAAACTAAAGTCCGTACTTTGTTACGATGGCTATCTCACACCGGTAGATCACGCCAAAACCAGCCATTGTCTTGGTGCAAGTCATATACGGGATAATACGGATCATCGCTTTAGCGAACAAGAACAACGAGAAAACCAACAGAAACTGCAACAAAATATTGCGCAAAGTTGGACACAAGATGTGGATACCTCGGGCAATTTGGCACGCATGGGGATTCGTTGTTCTGTGCGTGATCTCGCCCCAATGGTAGGAAATGTCCCTAATTTCACCCGACAACACGAAGATTATCACAACCTATTTAATCTCCGTCGCCGTAAGCAAACTATTCCAAGTGCGGTCAATTTCCCCAACCTTTTTCTAGTTGCCGCATTAGGATCACGCGGATTAACCTCCGCCCCTTTATTAGGCGAAACTTTAGCATCATTAATTTATGGCGAACCCTTACCTTTAGGGGAAGAGATTATACAAAACCTATCCGCCAACCGTTCTTGGGTGAGAAAGTGGTTGAAAGGCTCAGAAGTGAAATAATGCTTTCCTTAAAAAAGCCTATCTTTCAAGTGAAAATAGGCTTTCTTTTCAGAAAATAGAGACGAAAAATTATTTATAACTTAATTCATTCCAACGTAACTCATTTTTTAATTGAGCAAGTTCTGTATTTTCATTGATATGAATAAACTCAATATCAAAATATTCTGCAAACATGCGTAACATATCGGCATCCGCATCCAAGCTAAATGCACTATGGTGCGCACCGCCGGCTAAAATCCAAGCTTGAGTCCCAACCTCAAAATTAGGCTTAAGCTGCCAAAAAGCATGTCCAACCGGCAAATTAGGCATATCTTGCGGTTTTTCTACCACATCCAAATCAGCAACAACCATACGGAATCGATTTCCCATATCAACAATGGTTGCATTCACCGCACGACCGGTTTTTGCTGTGAAAATCAAACGGGTTGGATCTTCTTTGCCGCCAATACCAAGCGGTTTTATATCTAACAGAGGTTTATCATCAGTAATGGAAGGACAAACTTCCAACATATGTGCACCAAGTACCACTTCATTATTTTCGGCTAAATGATAGGTATAATCTTCCATAAAAGAACTGCCTTTTGGCAATCCATACCCCATGACTTTTATTGCCCGAACCAACGCAGCAGTTTTCCAGTCTCCTTCAGCACCAAATCCATAACCTTGTTGCATTAAACGTTGTACCGGTAATCCCGGTAATTGTTTCATATTATGTAGATTTTCAAATGTATCCGTAAAGGCTTTAAAACCACCCTTATCTAAAAAACGTTTTAGCCCCAATTCAATTTTCGCCGTATCAAAAAGTGCGGTACGTTTTTCACCATTTTTTTGTAATTTAGCACTGATTAGGTATTCTTTTTCATACTCTTTAACCAATATTTCTGCCTCTTCATCAGTGACTGCATGAATACTCTCAACCAACTGATAGACACCATAACCATTAACGCTGTAACCAAATTTGATCTGGGCTTCAACTTTATCTCCCTCTGTTACAGCAACTTGCCGCATATTGTCACCAAAACGTGCAATACGTAAATGTTGTTGATCATAAATTGCGGCTAAAACACGTTGCCAACGATTAATTTTTTCTAACACAGCGGCATTTTTCCAATGTCCCACAACAATGTTTCTGGCTTTACGTAAACGGGATACCAAAAAACCAAATTCACGATCGCCATGTGCGGTTTGGTGAAGGTTCATATAATCCATGTCAATCTCATTCCAAGGAATAAATTGATTAAATTGGGTATGAAATTGTAATAATGGTTTGTTTAACTGAGTTAAACCCGTAATCCACATTTTTGCCGGTGAAAACGTATGCATCCATGAAATAATTCCGACGCAGTGATCTTGGTTATTCGCCGCTTGGCAAATTGATAAAATTTCTTCCGGTGAAGTAGCCAATTCTTTTAGCTTAATTTTGATAAATGGATTTTGCTGATTCAAATACTCTGTGATTTTCATGGCATTTTGTTTTACTTGTTGCAGCGCTTCATCACCGTATAAATGTTGGCTCCCTACAACAAACCAAACTTCCAGATTTTTAATAAATTCCATCATCATCTCCTATGATATCGTTAAAATTTTTGTATTAATGGCCTCTTGAACAATAGAAAGCCCCTGAGAATAACGTTTAATAAATTCGTTATAGCCACGAACCATCTCAATTTCCGGATAAACAATCTCTTTATTGCAGCTAACAAAAATGTCTTCATCTAGGTAGGTTTCAAGAGATTTATGCTGATATGAAAGATAATTGGCTAATAATGCAATTCCCCACGCCCCTCCCTCAGTCGCTGATTCCATTACCGCAATAGGCACATTGAGTGCGGAAGCCAAAATTTTTTGTGCAATACCTCTTGTTTTGAAAATACCGCCATGGGCTAAAATTTGTTGGATTTTGACTTGTTCCCGTTGCAATAAAATATCCATACCAAGTTTCATTGCTCCAAAAGCAGTATAAAGATGGACCCGAATAAAATTGGCTAAATTAAAATTTGCCTTCATCGGATGTAGAAACATAGGGCAACCTTCATTTAAGCCAACACCATGCTCTCCGGAATAAAAGCCATAGGCAAGCAAATTGCCACAGTTATCCTCCCCCTCTAACGCTTTTGTAAATAGGGTTTCATAAAGTTTGCTTTGACTCACATCTACACCAAATGCAGCCAAACATTCACCGAATAAACCAACCCAAGCATTAATATCTGATGTACAATTATTGGCGTGTGCCATCGCAACTAGTTTACCGCTCGGCGTAGTCACCATATCTAATTGTTCATGTACTCTAGATAGTTCTTTTTCCAATACAATCATGGCAAAAGCGGAGGTTCCGGCTGAAATATTTCCGCTTTTTTCTCTGATACTGTTAGTTGCGACCATACCGGTTCCTGCGTCCCCTTCCGGTGGGCAAAGCGGGATACCGGCTTGTAATCCACCACTTGGATCAAGCAATTTAGCACCGGATTCTGTCAATAACCCTGCGTATCCTCCGGCACTGACTACTTTGGGTAAAATATGACGAATCGTCCAGGGATAATCTAATTCACTAATAAGCCGCTCAAATTGATCTAACATTTTTTGATTAAAATCATGCGTTTGAATATCAATAGGAAACATCCCTGAAGCCTCACAAATTCCTAAGACTTTTTCATCAGTTAATTTCCAATGAACATAACCTGCCAACGTTGTTAAAAAATCAATATTCGATACGTGCTCTTCTTTATTTAAAATGGCTTGATATAAATGAGAAATGCTCCAACGTTGCGGAATGTTATATTGAAAAAGTGCAGTTAATTTTTCAGAAGATTTTGACGTGATATTATTACGCCAAGTACGGAAAAAAGTCAGCTGATTGCCTTCTTTATCGAATGGTATATAACCATGCATCATGCCACTAATACCAATTGCTTTCGCAGACCTAATAACAACATTGTATTGTTTTTTCACGGATTCGGAGAGCGAGGCATAGGCACATTGTAATCCCCGCCAAATTTCTTTTTGAGGATAAGTCCAAATACCATCAATAAGATGATTTTCCCATTCAAATTCGCCTTTGGCTAAAATATTTCCTTTGCTATCAATTAACACCGATTTAATTCTTGTTGAACCAAATTCAATACCAATAGAAATATTGCCCTCTTCAATTATTTGTTTAATCTTTTGCATTGCCACCACCTTTATTCCCCAAACGAATTAACAGTAGATTAACGATTTTTTTAACGAATCGTTAGACAACGATAGGCTACAAATATGGACAAAAAAGTTGCATAAGAAAATATGAGAACTCGATCAAATTTTATCTTGAATCCCGAAAACGAGAAGGGCTCAAACCAGTGTAACGTTTAAAGATTCGTGAAAAATATAATTGATCGTCATAACCTAATTGGCGGGCAATATGATAAATAGGTTCGCCAGAAGCATGTAATAAATGTTTTGCTTTAATCATTCTTTGCTCTTCCCGCCATTTTACGATACTTGTGCCAATTTGCTGGGCAAATAAGTGGGTGAGTCGAGAGGTGGACATACAAGCCTGCTTGGCTATTTCATTAATCGTATAGTTTTTATCAATATTATCGGAAATAAAATGGCAAGTTTCGAGTATTCGGGGATCAAGCATTCTTTGTTTATTTGCCGGGTCAAATCGAAAACAACGAATTAATAACTGTTCCAACAAACACATTGAGATAGCTTCCGAAAGTGGATCATCAGAATTATATTCCGCTTCAATCTGTAAAAATAAAGAGAGAATCTCTTGATAGCGTTGTTCATCGGGAATGGTCAGTCTTCCTACATTATTAACCGTATCAGTCCATTTAACCCAATCCAGCCAAAATGCTCTCGGGCGAAAATAAATCCATTGATGGTGCCAACTTGGCGAATTATTGGCTCGATGGTAATAATGAACAGCATTTGGCGGAAATAAAAGCAAATCCCTGACTTGGCAATGAAATGCCTCTTTCCCTTGAAATATTCGCCCCTCTCCTTTTGTTGTGAGATTAATGATATATCCCCTCATTCCATGAGGACGGTTAATCGTAAAATCCAACTCACTATTTTCTTCAATCGGTGTACAACCGGCAACTAAATAGGCGTTAAAGTTATAGCCGGGTAATAATGGATTCTGTTGAACATTATTTTTATTTCTTATTTTCATACTATCTTTTAAATTGCACATACTACTTAAGGTATTGTTCTAACAAAAATTAGTTCATCAACATAGATATAATACAGATGAAGATAAAGCAAAATGCGGAGAATAAACCATCCGCATTATTGCCTATTCACATTTTTACTTTATTAGTTTCTGTTTGTATCTATCAAATATGACGGCAATTAATAGAATCAGACCTCTTACAACATATTGAGAAAACGGCGAGATATTTAATAAATTCATCGCATTTTCAATGGTACCTAGAATTAATACTCCTGCTATGATAAATGAAATTTTAGCTACGCCACCGTTCAAAGATACGCCGCCAAGTACGCAAGCTGAAATTGCCACTAATTCAAAACCAATGGAAGTCATGGGTTGTCCGCTTGTCATTCTAGCAGCAAGAATAACACCGGCTAGCGCAGAAATTGCTCCGGATACAACAAAAATAATTAATTTCGTGCGATCTACATTAATGCCGGCTAATCGTGCCGCTTCCTCATTACCACCGATTGCCAAAGTATTACGTCCGTAGGTAGTTTTACTTAATAAAAAACCAAAGATAGCAACACAAATAACGGTAAATAGAATTGGTAGGGGAATTCCAAATAAATTTTGATATCCCAATTCAAAAAATTCTTCTTTTGTAATACCTACTGCTTTACCGTCAGAAATAATATAACCGAAGCCACGTGCAATTTGCATACTTGCCAATGTTGTAATTAAGGAATTAATTTTTAATTTCGCAATAACAAAACCATTTATTAAACCGATTAAAGCTCCTAGTGAAACGCCTGACAACACACCTAACGTGACACTTTGAGTAAGATTAATCACTGTTGCAGTGACAACACCAGCGCACGCAATTACAGAAGCGACAGATAAATCAATTTCACCGGCAGCAAGACAAAATAACATACCGCAAGCAACCATACCGCTCATTGAAATGGCTAGCCCTAACCCTTTCATATTAATAACAGTTGCAAAATTGGGAATAAATAAACAAGCAGAAATAAAAATAACAGCAAAAATTAACAACATACCATAGGCATTCCAAATTTTATTAAATCTGCTCATATTGTGAGTTTGAGAAGTTGCTGAAGTCATAAAAATTCTCCTTATATTACTTAGCTCCGGTTTCAATGCTATCGGCTTCCACCATAGCAAGTTTCAAAACACGCTCTTCCGTTGCCTCTTCACGTTCTACAACACCTGTAATTTGTCGATTTCTCATTACCACAATGCGATCGGATAAACCGATAACCTCAGGTAAATCACTTGAAATCACAATGATTGCTATCTTTTCATCAGCCAGTTTAAAAATCAGATCATAGATTTCGGATTTTGCTCCCACATCAATACCTCGTGTCGGCTCATCCAATAGGAGTACTTTAATATCCTCGGATAACCATCGCCCTAAAATGACTTTTTGTTGATTTCCACCGGATAAATTCATAATAAGTTGATTAATGGAAGGCGTTTTCACATTCATTTGTCGGCATTGTTTCTCTGCATTTTGTTTTTCCCAAAATTCATTAATGATGAATTTAAAGAAATTATGGGAGCGTCTTGCGCTTAAATTAATGTTTTCTGCCACGCTCGCCAAAGGAATAATTCCTTCTTTTTTTCGATCCTCTGGGCATAGTACTATGCCTTGCTCAATAGCATCTTTGGGGCAGGTTATATTGATACTTTTTCCGTCTAACTCAATATTTCCTTGAGTCATCGGATCCGCACCAAAAATAATTTTAAATAACTCCGAACGACCGGCACCAACCAATCCAAATAATCCGAGAATCTCTCCTGCCTTCACTTCAAGATTAAAATTTCCCGGCAACTTTTTACTTGAAAGAGCGGTCAGTTTTAACCGTGTTTTTCCAATTTCTCTTGAACGATAATGATAAATATCACCCAAATTACGCCCAACCATACTACGTACCAACGTGTCATTATTAATCTTTGACAGATCCGAAAATGTTTCAACAAATTGACCGTCTTTCAATACGGTAATTTCATCACTAATACGGAAAATTTCTTCCATTCGGTGAGAAACATACAGAATAACTTTTCCTTCTGCTTTCAATTCTTCAATCACTGCAAACAACTTTTCGATTTCAGGTGCAGACAAGCTGCTAGTCGGTTCATCAAACGCAATAATTTTCGCTCCTCGGCTCAATGCTTTTGCAATTTCAATCATTTGCCACTGACCAATGGAAAGTTCTCTCAAAGGAGTATTTGGGGAAATATTTAAAGCTAATTTATCCAAGTATTTTTGCGTACGGATTACTAATTCTTTCCGATTAACCAGCCCAAAAGAATGGGGGAGCTGCCCTAAACAAAGATTTTCTGCAACCGTCATGTCCGGTACGATATTTAATTCTTGATAAATAATGGCAACTCCGGCGAGTAAAGCATCTTTTGTAGTGCGAAATGTAAGAGAGCGCCCCCCGATATGCATTTTCCCTTCCGTCGGCAAATAATTACCACTTAAAATTTTCAGTAAGGTAGATTTACCGGCACCATTTTCCCCCATGAGGGCATGTACTTTTCCTTCATAACATTTAAACGAAACATTTTGTAATGCTTTAACACCAGGAAAAGATTTGCTAATTTGGTCAAATTCTAAATAAGGAATTTGCATAAATATTTCCTCCTTACTGATATTTTAATTACATTCAATTAAAGCCCTTTTTTCTCCAGTTCCAATTTAAAGTTTTCTCGGGTCAATAATACAGGATCACCAATTGGTGTATATTTTGGCGGCTCAACCCCTTCTTTAACCCATTTATAAAGCATTTCCGTGCTACGATAGCCGTGTACATCGGGGCTTGGCAGTAATGATCCGATAAAACCGGTCATCTTAGGCTTTGAAAGTTCACTCACGGCATCCGTCCCATTGATACCGATACCGACAACATTTTCAGCTTTAAAGCCCTGTCCTTCCGTAGCCCGAATGCCCCCTAACACGGTATTATCATTCATCCCGACAATTAACCAATTTTTCACTTCGGGGTGCTGTACTAACATGGCATTAGCGGCATCTAGCGCTCCCGGAATATCATTACTTTTGGTTGGTGATTTATAGATTTGTTTTTCAGGGAAGCCTGCTTTGATTAACGCGGAAATAGATCCATCCGTACGGCGACGTGCAGTATCCAATTCGTCTGCGGTGATAGCTAATACTGCTGTCTCATTGACATTCCAACCACGTTTTTGCATTTCTTTATACAATTCTAAACCTTGACGTTCACCAATTTCCGTTGCAGCCATCATGATAATCGGCACATTATTCATAGGTTCCCCAGCGGCATTTAAAAATTGATCATCAACAGTAATTACTTTCAGATCATAAGAACGCGCCTTTGCCATAATGGCCGGTCCCAATTTAGGATCAGGTGTACAAATAACAAAACCTTTTGCACCGCTTGCTGCTAAATTATCTATAGCATTCAATGTTTTTTCGCCGTCAGGAATTGCCATTTTTATAATTTGAACATCACCAAGATCTTTGGCGGCTTTATCCGCAAATGCCCATTCTGTTTGGAACCACGGTTCCTCCGGCTGTTTCACCAAAAAACCTAATTTCATAGTCTCTGTCGCTTGAATAGAGATAGAGGTAAAACCTGTCGTAGCCAATACTGAAGCAGCTATTAATGATTTTAAAAAATTTCGTTTATTCATTGCGAGATCCTCAATATAAATATATCAATAAATGAACATTACCTCTTAAGAACAGCTTACTTAACACGCTTACCGTTCGGTAGTCGCATGATACTGTATTTATTAATCATTAAAATGAGATCTGGATCACAGTATGAATTTATTGCAAAATAATCCATATATTCAGCAAATCCATCCTGACAAATAAATAAATTCAATTACAAATAGCGCTTTTATTCAAAAAGAAAAACTGAAGTAAAAAAATGACGCACGATAAAAATAGTGCGTCATTTTTGTAATCTAATTTCTTCAATGTAATACAACCGTTAAAAAATCTTACTCAAGCAAAAACTTGATTAAATTCACCACAAATTCCAACCGCACTTTATTATCTGAAAGATCTTTCATAAACTTAAATTTCGACGGTCCGTCAAAACGATAGACAATCGGTTCTTTTTGAATAAGCTGAATAAATTTTTCCGGTGCGACTTGTGTTGTCGGTGAAAATTCAATAAAGCCCCCTTGTGTGCCGGCATCAATACGAAGTACTTTTAAAGGCTCGATCAATAAATGCAGTTCGGCAATTTGCAGTAAATTTTTTGTTGCTTCCGGTAACAATCCAAAACGGTCGATCAATTCGACTTTTAATTCATCTAATTCTTGTTTTGTCTCGGCGGCGGCAATACGTTTGTAGAAGGATAACCGCATATTCACATCGCCTAAATATTCATCCGGTAACAATGCCGCGACTCTCAGTTCGATTTCAGCGTGCTGTCGGGTTAATTCTTCTAAAGACGGCTCACGTCCTTCTTTTAAGGCTTTCACCGCCGCATCAAGCAATTCCATATAAAGGGAAAAACCGATGGTTTCAATTTGTCCGCTTTGTTCATTCCCCAACAGCTCACCTGCACCACGAATTTCTAAATCATGAGTGGCAAGAATAAAGCCCGCGCCAAGATTATCTAAACTTTCCAAAGCTTCAAGGCGGCGTTGAGCATCTTTTGTCATCATTTTCGGAGGAGGGGTAAGTAAGTAGGCATAGGCTTGATGATGAGAACGCCCTACCCGACCACGTAATTGATGTAATTGTGCCAGACCAAAATGATCCGCCCGTTCGATGATAATCGTATTTGCCGTTGGAACATCAATGCCCGTCTCAATAATTGTTGAACAAACCAACACATTATAGCGTTGATGATGAAAATCGCTCATCACCCGTTCTAACTCACGCTCACGCATTTGCCCGTGTCCTACCACCACTCGGGCTTCCGGTACAAGTGCAGTCAATTTTTCTGCCGTATTTTCAATACTCGCCACATCATTATGTAAATAATATACCTGTCCGCCACGCAAAATTTCACGCAAGATGGCTTCACGTACCACTAAATCATCCTTTTGACGAACAAAGGTTTTAATACTCAAGCGGCGAGCCGGCGGCGTGGAAATAATGGAGAGATCACGAATACCGTTCATTGCCATATTAAGGGTGCGTGGGATCGGGGTTGCCGTCAGGGTGAGAATATCGATATTGGCACGTAGTTGCTTAATTTTTTCTTTTTGCCCCACGCCAAAACGGTGTTCTTCATCAATAATCAGCAAACCGAGATCGTGAAATTTCACATCTGATTGAATCAGTTTATGGGTGCCGATCAAAATATCCACTTTACCTTCTGCCAGATTTTGCAGAATTTGTTTTTGTTCTTTCGCTGTTTTAAAACGCGATAGTACTTCTACATTCACCGGTAAATTGGCAAAACGATCTTTAAAGTTTTCATAATGTTGCTGTGCAAGCAATGTCGTCGGCACTAAAACCGCCACTTGTTTATGATTCATCACCGCTAAAAATGCTGCTCGCATCGCTACTTCGGTTTTACCAAAGCCTACATCGCCACAAACTAAACGATCCATCGCTTTGGGCTGACACATATCTGAAATCACAGCATTAATCGCCATTTCTTGATCATGGGTTTCTTCAAAAGGGAAAGTTGCCGCAAATTGTTGAAATTCTTCACGATCATATTTAAAGGCAAAGCCTTTTTTCGCCTCACGTTGTGCATAAACATCTAATAGATCCGCCGCCACATCGCGAATTTTTTCTGCGGCTTTATGACGAGATTTCGCCCAAGCCTCGTTACCCAGTTTATGTAATGGCGCACTTTCATCAGATCCACCTACATAACGGCTAATCAAATGCAACGAGGTAACCGGCACATAAAGTTTGGATTCATTGGCATAATTCAGGAGTAAATATTCTGCTTGAATTCCACCGGCATCAAGGGTTACCAAACCTCCATAACGCCCGACCCCATGATCCAAATGTACCACCGGTTGCCCGATTTTAAGTTCCGCCAAATTACGCACAAGCGTATCAGGATTAATGGCTTTACGCTTATCACGCTGACGCTGTTGTACCCTTTCGCCCAGTAAATTCGCTTCACCAATAATAGCTAAGGGGGCAGATTCCTCGATAATAAAGCCTTGCTCAAAAGCACTGACGAGCAAACTGAATTTTTCTTGCCCTGCTTGAGAGAGAGATTGAATTTGTTTCGGCTTAATTTTTAGTGGTTGAAGCAGATCTAGCAAGGTTTCCCGACGTCCTTCCGTTTCCACGGAAAACAATACATTGCCGTTAAAATGTTCAATAAATTGACGAAGTTGCCCGAAGGGTTCTTTTTGTTGTGATTGAATCGTGATAGTCGGCAATGAAGTAAGCGGTAAATTTTTCTGACGCACTGATGACCGCACTTTTTCATTTTTCAATGTAATACGCGGGTAGTCTTTCAATTGGCGATTTACTTCATCAATATTTAACCACAAACGTTCCGGTGACAATAAGGGACGCATTGGATCCACTTTGCGTTGTTCATAACGCTGTTTTGCATCTTGATAAAAACGCTCCCCTTGTGCTTGATTTGCCTCCATATCCACAAACAAGGTTTGGGGGGGAAGATAGTCAAATAAGGTTGCCATTTCTGCAAAAAACAACGGCTGCCAATATTCAATACCGGAAATCAATGTTCCCTTACTAATTTGTTGATAAATATGTTCCGGATCGCGCCGAATTTCCCCAAAAGTTTCTCGAAATTGTGTGCGAAAAAATTCAATACCTTTGTCATCAGTAGGAAATTCCTGTGCCGGCAGCAGATTAATAGATTGAATTTCATCTAGCGTACGTTGCGTATCCACATCAAAAGTGCGGATAGAGTCAATTTCATCATCAAAAAAATCTAATCGAAAAGGCACCGCACTTCCCATCGGAAAAAGATCAAGCAATGCCCCCCGCACTGCATATTCACCATGTTCCAATACTTGCTCTACGGCACGATAACCGGCTGATTCCAGTTGTAAACGCATTTTATCAATAACAATGCGATCACCTTTTTTAATCAATAAAACATGATGTTGCAAATACTGTGGAGGGCAAAGACGCTGCATTAAAGTCGCAATCGGCAACAAAAAAATGCCTTTTTTTGTATTTTGGAGATGAAAAAGCGCGCTGAGGCGGGAAGAAATAATATCTTGATGAGGCGAAAAAGTATCGTAAGGTAGCGTTTCCCAATCAGGAAAGAGTCTCACTTCTTGCTCGCTTAATTCCGATAAAATACCGGATAAACGAACCGCACTTCTGGTATCGGGTGTGACTACAACGGTTAAATGTTGGTGTTGTTCAGCAATCTCGCTAATTGCAAGGGCATCAGCGCCCTGCAAGACATTGCCTAAAATTTTATGATCGTTTGGGTTGGAAGGAATATTGAGTTGGAAAAAAGCGGTTTTCATGAATAATGCGTCAATCTCTTATAAAAATTGACGCTTAGTTTACTGAAATCAAAAATATCTTTCAATTAGAAACTGGTTGTAAATACAGTAAATTAATTTGTTTACCCCACTTTTTTCCCAGCTTTATTGATTAATTCTTTTAGATAAAAAATATCATCGTGGCTTAACATATCGATTAGTCCTTCGCTTAACCATTCCAGTACTTCACTTTCCACATCGTAACCATATTTTTTATTGTAGGTTTTTAAGGTAGGCTCATTATTTTGATATTCGTGCAAATACAAACGGGTAATTAAGCCGGCTTTTTTATAAGCAATTAAATCTTCTTTGCTAATATAGTGATATTCACAGCATACACAACTTGCTTTCGAGCCTAATACCGCTTCAAGCTGTGCATTGTAGCGTGCAAGGGTAACAACCTGTAATTGTACTTCCGGGTAAAGCGTTTTGACGCGGTTAATTAAAACGTGATCAAAACCAAGTAATTGAATGTTCTCAACCGAATTAGTGGCTTTAATTTCTTCGACTAGCACTTCTGCAAAACGCTGATGGTTTCGACGTTGTTTGGCTTCGACCACTAAACCGACATCATGTTCTACCGCCCAAAGCAGTACTTCCCTTAATTCCGGAATCGATGTGTTAGCAAATTCTTCGCCTTTTTTAATTCCAAAATCATATTGACGTAGTTCTGCTAGGGTCATCTGCTCTACATACCCCTCACCATTTGAAACCCGTTCAATAGAGAAATCGTGGATCACCACTAATTTTTCATCTTTGGTCATCGCAACATCAAGTTCAATACTTTTTGTGCCGGCTTCGACCGCCTTTTTAAAGGCAAGCATTGTGTTTTCCGGATATTTGTAACTATAGCCACGATGACTGTTCGCTAGGATGATACCTTGATTTGATACATTAAAATTAAAGCTCATAATGAATTCCCTTTTTTTGATTTTATAATTTAAATTCATTTTATCGTCATAATAACGAAAAAAGAAAGTTTTTTTACTATTAACCCCTGAATATTAGCAATTAAGTAATCAATATCACAAAGTAAAAAATAATTAGTTTATTTTTAAAATTCATTTGAGTTTTGTTTTTAAACTCAATATAGTTCACCTAAATCATCAAAGGCATTAGCCTCGGAGAATACTATGGCAAAGTTAGAAATTAAGAATGTCACCAAGAAATTTGGTGATTTTTATGCAGCAAAAAACATTTCATTCGTTGCGGAAGAAGGTGAATTTGTGACGTTATTAGGCCCTAGTGGCTGTGGCAAGACTTCACTACTAAAATTAATCGGTGGTTTTTATCAAGCTGATGAAGGAGAAGTGTTGATTGGCGATAAAAATGTGAATTTTGTACCGCCGGAAAAACGTAATACGGCAATGTGTTTCCAATCTTATGCTTTATTCCCGCATTTGAATGTGTCGCATAACATTTGTTATGGCTTACAACAGAAAAAAGTGGAGAAAAAAGAACAAGTTTCCCGCTTAAATATAGCGTTGAAGCAAATGGATCTTGAAATGCATAAACTTAAATTGCCAAATCAGCTTTCAGGAGGTCAGCAACAACGTGTCGCCTTAGCGCGTGCGATGGTAACGCGTCCCGATGTGATTTTATTTGATGAGCCGCTTTCTAACCTTGATGCCAAATTGCGTGAAAGTGTCCGTTTTGAAATCAAACAACTATCTCGTCAATACAATTTAACCAGCATTTATGTAACCCACGATCAGGCAGAGGCATTAGCAATGTCCGATAAAATTATTGTGTTAAATAAAGGCAGTATTGAACAAATCGGC
Source organism: Rodentibacter genomosp. 2 (assembly GCA_001999425.1). Lineage (GTDB taxonomy): Bacteria > Pseudomonadota > Gammaproteobacteria > Enterobacterales > Pasteurellaceae > Rodentibacter. The sequence continues at coordinate 128,137 of MLHP01000002.1, forward strand.
ACTCCGCAAGAGATTTATCACAAACCGAAGAATCGCTTTGTAGCGGATTTTATCGGGATTGCTAATATCTTAGAAGCCAATATCACCCCACTGGGTGGGGATCGTTATCGTGTCGTTTCTGCCTTGGGAGATTTTGTTGCCCGCTCAGAAAAAGCACCGGTCGCAGAAAAAATCTATATTTGTTTCCGTCCGGAAGAAGCGGAGTTATGTGAAACTAAAAGTGAAAATACACAAAACCAATTTACTGTCGATGTATTACAAACGGCATTTATGGGTAATTTAACCGAAATACAGGCGGCCTTAATTTATCAACCAAATCAAAAAATCCGTTTGCAACTGATCAAATTCCCGAAATTATCAGAAAACAACCAGCTTACCTTTAGACTATCGGAAACCGCTATTCACTTCTTGGAGGCTGTATGAACAAATTTAAACAGGATCTGATCGCTTGGGGTTTGCTCGTTTCAGGTTTAGGAACAATTTTATTACTGATGGGCTCAACGTTCTATGTTGTGATTATGCAAAGTTTTGGCTTATACAGTATGTTTGGCGATGCCCCATCATTTACATTAGCCCATTGGCAAGCGGTACTCACTGATAGTGTATTCCAAAAAGCCTTTTGGTATTCGGTAAAAGTATCGGTATTAGGAGCGGTGCTTTCCATTGTTGTGGCATACCCTATTGCAATGTGGTTGCGTAAACCGATTCCCGGCAAAATTGCGATCATCACTACTTTACGTGCACCAATGTTAGTACCCGGTTTGGTAGCCGCATTCTTATTTGTGAATATGATTTCCTATCACGGTATATTGAATGAAACCTTGGTCTATTTTGGTCTTTGGGATCAACCCCGCACCTTACAAAACGATGAGTTCGGTTGGGGAGTAGTTATCTTACAAATGTGGAAAAATATTCCCTTTGCCTTAATTCTTATTGGCGGTGAGGTAAATTCATTAAAATCGGATTTATTAGATGCAGCAGCGAATCTCGGTTCAAGTGCGTGGCAACGTTTCCGCTATGTGATTTTCCCACTCACCTTGGGAGCGGTACAGGTTTCCTTCATCTTAATTTTTATTGGGGCATTAGGAGACTTTGCCTTTTACAGCATTGCAGGTCCGCGAGAAACCTATTCTCTTGCTCGCTTAATGCAAATGACCGCTTATCAATTTGAAGAATGGAATCAAAGTGCGGTAATGGCATTGATGATTATGCTGACTTCCGCTTTCTTTACCATCTTAGTTTCTGTGATTATTCGTCCACTTAGCCATAAAAAAGGAGAGATAAAATGAACTCTCAAAGCATACAAACTAAAAATGGCAAGCGTATTGCACAAATCTCACTAATTTTCTTCGTATTGTCTAATCTGATTTGGTTGGTTATTCCATTTTTAATGGCGGGCTTATGGTCGCTGGTTGATCCTAAACACCCTTGGAGTTACCCAGATATTTTCCCAACTTCACTTTCTTTTCAACGTTGGGCTGATGTATGGCATAACACCGCATTGCCAGAAGCAATGTTTAACAGCTACACCATAGCACCGATGGTCGCATTAGTTGCCATTGTTTTGGCAATTCCGACCGCTTACGCTTTTGGTCGCTTGGAATTCCGTGGCAAAAAATTGGCAGAATTACTCACACTTATCCCATTAGTTATTCCGGGAATGATCATTGCGTTATTCTTTAGCCAAATGTTGTTAAGTCTAAACATCAGTAATCCTTTTATTGGTATTCTCATCGGTCATACAGTCATAACCTTGCCTTATGCGATCCGCATTTTATCCGCCGGTTTTTCTGCCGTACCGCAAGATTTGATTGATGCTAGTCGTGATTTAGGGGCAAGCAAAGTAACTACCCTTAAAGATGTTTATTTACCAATGCTTAAACCGAGTTTCTTAGCGGCAATTATCTTTTGTTTGGTGAAAAGTATCGAAGAATTTGCCATTTCCTTTATTGTCGGTTCACCGGATTTCATCACTGTGCCAACGATTTTGTACTCCTTCTTGGGTTATTCATTCGTTCGCCCAAATGCTGCGGTAGTATCTATTATCCTACTCGTGCCGAATATTATTTTAATGATGATTATCGAAAAATTGTTGAAAGGAAATTACCTCTCTCAATCAACAGGTAAAGCCTAATTGTTCTTTAACGTACACAGGAGAAACGTTATGAAAAAATTTGCAAAATTCCTCGCAATTTCAACCCTTTGTTCAACATGCTTTTACAGCAATGCGTTTGCTCAAGACTTGAGTAACAAAACTTGGGCGGAAATTGAAGCGCAAGCAAGACAAGAAGGTCAAGTGGTAGTGAGTATCTGGTATCTTCAACCCCAATTCCGTGCCTTTGTAAAACAATTTGAAGATCAATACGGCATTAAAGTGCGTATTCCGGAAGGAACGCATGAAGGCAATGTGAATAAATTGATTGCAGAAAAAAAACTTGATAAAGGCAAAATGGATGTTGTCGCTATCGGTGGAGACATTTTCCCAACCGTACAGAAAGCGGGAGTAATTGAGAAAATTAACTACTTACCAAACTTTGAACAAGGTAATCACACCTTACAAGGTGTCAATTTTGGCGACGAAGGTTTAGGCTATTGGGGGAACCAAATCGGCTTGGCTTACGATCCGCAACGCATTTCAGAAGAACAGCTCCCGCAAAGCTGGGAAGATATGCAAAAATATTTAGCGGCTCACCCGAAAAAATTTGCTTATGCGGCTCCAAACGGCGGTGGCTCGGGTAAAGCCTTTATTGAACGGGCGTTATATTATATTAGCGGTGAATACGATTACCAAAAACAAGCAGTAAATCCGGAGCAAATGGCTAAATGGGCGAAAACCTGGGATTGGTTTGTAGAAAACAAAGACAAAATGAGCCGCACTTCATCAAATGCAGACAGTTTAACCCGCTTAAATGATGGTGAATTGGATCTAGTTGCTGCGTGGCAGGATCACTTGTTCAGTATGCAAAAACAAGGAGCAATTACCCCGCGCTTAAAGTTCTATGTGCCTAAATTTGGTATGCCGGCGGGCGGTAACTTATTGGTTGTTGCAAAAAATAGTAAAAATCCGGCTGCTTCTTTGGTATTTATCAACTGGATGGTGTCGCCTGAAGTACAACAAAAATTAAACGAAAGTTTCGGTTCCCGTCCATTAAATAAAGATACAGGTAAAGCGGATATTTTATTCTTCCCAACTGATTGGTCAAAACCTGCAATGGTCGCATTTACCAAAGAAGTCATCTCAAAATAAGTTAGATTTTCTGAGCATGACAAAAGGATACTTAGGTATCCTTTTGTTATATAATCCAGTCCGATTTTTTTGTTATAAGGTAATTAAAGGGAAATCTAAAATGACAAATCCTATCCTTTCCCTACGAACTAACGAGCGATTATTGCTTCGCTTAATTCGACAACATTCGCCATCACGGGCAGAATTAAGCCAACTTTCAGGATTAACACCCGGGGCTATCACGCAGTATTGTCGTAAATTGCTTTTTCTAGGGCTAATTCGTGAAAATGAAATGCCTGTGAAAAAACGTGGGCAACCTTCTTTTCATTTAAGTCTTAACCCAACGGGTTGCTGTTCTATTGGCATTGCGTTTTTAACACGTGAATTTTCACTCTCTTTAGTCGATTTTACAGGCAAAAAAATTGCCAATATCGCTCTTCCATACCGTAGTTTGAATGATTTAGATGAACTACTGACACAAGTTAAACAAGCTATTCGTGAGCTATTGGAAAAAAAATTTCTGACCGAAGCCCGTATATTAGGTGTGGGCATTTCTGTATCAGGTGTAGTATTTCACGATGAATCCCGCTCCTCTCCATGGTTTCCACTGTTACAAAATCAACCAAATTTAACCGCATTATTTGAAAAAGCCTTGGGTTATCCGTGCTACATTGAAAATAACATCAACACATTGGCGATTAGCGAATACTATTCCGGACGCTGGAATAAGGTAAATGACATTATCGTAATCAGCCTTGATTTTGGCATTGGTGCAGGCATTATATCGCACGGCAAACTCATTCATGGTGCGGTAGGCAATGCGGGAGAAGTTGGGGCATTATTTCCTAACCATCAACCTCGCCCGACATGGAAAAATTTACGTCAGCAGTTTGAAGAAGAACCCTCAGAAAAAGCCTTAAAAGCAATGTTTGAGCAACGTCACTCAAAACTTGAAGCGTGGTTCAGTCACGCCAAACCACAGGTGTTATTACTGATTCTCTCTGCGATTGCATGGTTCGATCCAAACCAAATCGTCATTACGGGAATGCTACCGACTTATATTATTGACGAGCTGATTAAATACGCCCAACAATCAGAACTGTTGCAAAGCATTTCCCACCCTACTGCAACGCTTTCGACCAATCAAATCAGCGTGGAAGATATTTCGATAGGGGCTGCGATTTTACCTATTTATAGGTTATTGCAAGGAAATTAATAAGGCAGTCCTTTAATTCTGCCTTATTGAGCCAAAGATGGGTATAGAAGGTTATTTTTTGAAAAGTGAATCTTCTTTACATAAATTTCCGTTTTCATCTTCGCGCATTTTGGGTACGCCACAGCAGCTCGGGGAATCAAGATCGTAGGTTTTTAGAAAATGATCATACTTTTCTAAAGCCCGTTTAAACCAGCCTTTTGGCGTCTCTGTTTTTTCTGTTGTCATAAAAGTTCCTCTAAGTATTGTTTAATTTCTAAGCGAAAACATTCTACGCTTTTTTTCTTATCAAAGGGAAATTGTTTTTTCGTTAAATAGTTTGAAAGTTGTGGAAAATTGATTTTATTTTGCGCCCTTAACAAACGCTGAATGGCAGGCATTGAGGAAAATAAAGTGCGGTTGAAATAAGCAAAATTTTTTAAGCTTTGCCAATCTTCCTCATTAAGCGTCCAATCAATTCTCCCGCGCATTATTTTTTCAGCCAAGGGATGAGTCGATAATGCCAGGTTACGTTGAAATTGTTGCCGTGCAATTTTCGTCAAAGCCCTTCCCTTTTCCGACAATCCCTTCAAAGCAATGGCTGAATAACAACCACTACTGGCTTCTTGATGCTCCCCTAAATGAACCAAAATAAAACCGCACTTTTGCCAAAATTTGGCAAGTTCCTCCGTATAACCAAAACTCACGGAAAGAAAATCAACCTCAGCATTATCCATTGAGCCAATCAGCCTTTGCCCGATCCCTTTTTGTTGCCAATGAGGTTGTACGGCAATGCGGGAAATTCGTAAGGATTTCAACCAACAGGCTTCGGAGAAATTGCCGTGAAAACATAAAGATTGTGGTACAAGGTTTCCTTTCGGGCGGCGTGTTCCTTGTCGAATTTGTGCAATCAGATTTTCATCCTCCATTCCGCCTTCTTCCAACGCCCAAATAGCACCAATAAGCTGTCGTTGATTATTCGCCAAATAAAAATGCAGTCTTTCACCATCAAACAAACGGCGTAAATCAATAGGTGAAGTCCGATAATGTGCCAATGTCATCAAGCCATAAAAAGGTTCTGGCGAATGAATTAACTGAGATTGTGCGATTTCATGAATCTGAATCTCACCCAGTGCGTTATAGGCAATTTGCTCGAATTTATCTTCGGCATTCAGTAATAAAAGATCCTCAATAAACTGTTCCAGCGTGTCATTTTCCTGCCAGCGTAAAGGACGATAGAGAGTAAATTGTTGAAAAGTGCGGTGAATTTTTTGTTTGAATTTTAATTCAAAGCCACGCCCCGTTCCCTCATAGCTATGAATAGTTGTACTAAAAACAATGTGGCGAAAATATTGGGAAAACTGTTGTAGCAAAGGCAAAGGGATCATCGCCGCCTCATCAACCAAAAGCCAAGCATTTTCAGTAAATGCCGCATTTTGTCGCAATCGTTGGCTTAATTCATCCGGTGCAATAAATTCAATGGTTCCTTTTGCAAAATCATACAAGGAATTGACCGAATTTTTGTTAGGTGCGGTGAGATAAATCGGGGTATCAATGTGATTAACAAGCAGCCCTAATAAGGCGGATTTTCCCCGTCCGCGTTTTGCCGTGAGAAAATACAGATCACATTTCCGTTGCAAAATTTGCTCAAGGATCTGTTGCTGTTCGACCGTGGCTGATTTGCCCTTTTCTTCACAATGAAAAACGGACGGAAAACTAACCGCACTTGCTTGTCTCAAAATAGGAAAATGCTGGCGTTCCACACATTGTTTAAAATGATGAATAAAATTTGCTGTGCTGATGGCAGAAGTGCCTCCATTCCAACGAAGACTATCAAAATCAGGGTGCTTTTCTAAATTCTCCCAGTCCGAAAGCAGCAAACATAAGGTTCCGCCCATTTTTAGCGTACCAGCGGCAATAGCAAGGGCTTCTAAATGAATGCCATTTCGTGCATCAAATAAAATATGTTCAAATTCTTGCCCAAGTAAATTTGTTACTTTAGAAAAGTGAACGCCCTGCGCCCCAACAATTAAAACTTGTGGGGGTAAAGATTCGGGTAATACATCAGAAATAAGCACTTGGCATTGGCGGTTTGGCATAAGCAATCCTTATCATTATTTCAGCGCATTTTAGCGAAATTTTAAGGCTGACAAAATATGATAAATTTTGACCGCACTTTCCTTTCAAAATCGCTCCATTATTTGCTGTCTATTTTTCCATCATTATGAATAAACGTTGATCTACCTCACATTTTTTACCCAAAATCCTTTCATGGCAATATTGAGTTGGGTAATTGTTTACATTATGCTTGCTGCGTTTTTTTATAACGTTAGGAGTACCCAATGATTCAAGTAATCGTTGCAGCTCACGGCAAACTTGCTGCTGAGTTGGTGAACTCTTCTGAAATGGTATTTGGCGAAGTGGAAGGTCTCCACGGCGTGACATTCGTTCCAGGAGAAGGGCAAGACACTTTGGTGGAGAAATATGAAGCGATTATTGCCGAATGTGATCCCACCGATTCAGTGTTATTTTTAGTGGATTTATTCGGTGGCAGCCCTTATAACGCAGCAGCCCGAGTGGCGGCAAAACGCCCGCAAGACGATATTGTTACCGGCGTGAGTTTGCCTATGTTGTTGGAAGTGTTGGATGCGAAAGACGAGGCGAAATCCGCAGAAGATCTCGCCGCCACCGCAAAAGAAGTGGGCATCATGGCGGTGAAAAGCTATCGTAAACCTGACGAAACGGCGTCCTTTGCTCAAGCGGAAGAGGCAACAGTGGAATCATCGGAAACGCAAGAAGTGGAGGAAGACAATACGCAATATGATCCAAATGGTCGTATGAGTGTTAATTTATTACGTATTGACGATCGTTTGATTCATGGTCAAGTGGCAACATCTTGGGCAAAAGCGGTGAAATGTGAAGCTATTTTTGCGATCAGTGATGAAGTGGCAAATGATGAACTTCGCAAAGAATTGTTACTTCAAATTGCACCGCCACATTTGAAAGCCTATGTTATTTCTGTGGATAAAGCGATTAAGGTGTATAACAATCCTAAATATGCCAGCCGTCATATTTTAATGTTGGTAACAAAACCGGAAGATGCGCTGCGTTTAATTGAAGGCGGCTTGCGTATTGATACCATTAATGTAGGCGGAATGACGCATAAGGAAGGCAATAAACAACTTTCTGATGCGGTTACCGTCAATCCATCTAATGTGGAAGCATTCAAAAAATTACTCGATATGGGGGTAAAACTCTCACTTCAAAAAGTGGCAGCGAATAAACCGATCGAGCTTACCCATGAAAAATTAGATTCAATTAAATTTTAGGAGAGCCTTTTATGTCAACAATGGAACTCATTTTAGTCGTACTGGTTGCGGCAATCTGCGGTATGGGCAGTGTGTTAGATGAACGCCAAACCCACCGTCCACTTTTTGCCTGCACCATGATAGGTCTCGTCTTAGGTGATCTTGAAACCGGTATTATTCTTGGCGGTACCTTAGAAATGATCGCATTAGGTTGGATGAACGTGGGGGCGGCAATGGCACCGGATGCCGCACTAGCAAGCGTCATTTCTGCCATCTTGGTGATCAAAGGCGGACAATCGGTGGGAACAGCGATTGCCATTGCGGTGCCGGTTGCCGCAGCGGGTCAAGTATTAACGATCTTTGTTCGTACTTTAACCATTTTCTTACAACACAAAGCCGATAAATTTGCAGAACAAGCCAATTTCCGAGGTATTGAGCTTTGCCATTTTGCCGGCCTTGCGTTACAAGCCTTACGTGTTGCGATCCCTGCACTTGCCGTTGGTTTAGTCGCAGGTACTGATACGGTAACCAGTGCATTAAATGCGATTCCTGAAGTAATTACTCGCGGTTTACAAGTTGCCGGTGGTTTCATCGTGGTTGTGGGTTATGCGATGGTCATCAATATGATGCGTGCAGGGGCGTTAATGCCTTTCTTCTTCCTTGGTTTCGTGATTGCCTCATTCACTAACTATAACTTAGTGGGGTTAGGTATTTTAGGGACTTGTTTGGCTATGCTTTATATCCAATTAAACCCTCGCTTTAACCAAGCCGCAATGCCGGTAGCGACGAAAAGAAAATTAGCCGATAACGAATTAGAAGGTCTATAAGGAGCGCATTATGTCAGATCAAAAAGTGACACTTACTAAAAGTGATATTTTAAAAACCTATTTCCGTTCAACGTTCCTTTTAGGTTCATTCAACTTCGAACGTATGCAATCAATGGGATTCTGTGTTTCTATGATCCCTGCGATCAAGCGTCTATACAGTAAAAAAGAAGATCAAGCCGCCGCATTAAAACGTCACCTTGAATTCTTTAACACCCACCCGTGGGTAGGATCCGCTATTATGGGCGTTACCGCGGCGATGGAACAAGAACGGGCAAACGGTGCAAAAGATGTGGATGATGCCGCCATCAGCGGGGTAAAAGTGGGCTTAATGGGGCCACTTGCCGGCGTGGGTGACCCTATTTTCTGGGGAACATTGCGCCCCGTTTTAGCTGCACTGGGTGCTGGTATTGCCTTAACCGGTAGCCTTTTAGGACCATTGCTATTCTTCATCTTAATCAACGTGATCCGTGCTTTAACCCGTTGGTACGGTTTTAAATACGGGTATGAAAAAGGGACGGAAATCGTCTCCGATATGGGCGGCGGCCGTTTACAAAAAATTACACAAGGTGCTTCCATTCTCGGTCTCTTTGTTATGGGCTCGTTGGTCTCCAAATGGACTTCGATCAACGTGCCATTAGAATTAACCCGTTATAAAAACCAACTGGGCGAAGAAGTGGTTGTTACCCTTCAAGGCGTATTAAATGATCTTCTCCCCGGCTTACTTGCATTATTACTCACCTTCTTATGTATGTATTTATTGCGTAAAAAAGTGAATGCGATGGTTATTATCTTCGGGCTATTCGGTGTGGGTATTTTAGGTTACTGGGCGGGTATTCTTGCTTGATGCTTGAAATATTTAACCATAAGGGCGTATGATAACGCCCTTATTTTTTTAGGGTAAAAATGATGAAACTCAAAGAATTAATACAAGCACCACCCAGTGAAACTTATATAAAAAATAGCTCCCGCTTAGTTTCCGGTCTATTTATTATTGGCGGATTACTTTATTATCCGACAAACGGTTATGGCACGCTTATCTCTTTAGCACTGGCATTGATCGTACTATTCGGACAAAAAATGTTGCTTACTCAAGCCAACAAGGATTTTGCCGATATGCACCAAGCAAAAACCTTGTTTGAACAAACACAAAATGCCGATTATTTACACTTCATTATGGTGCGTTCCGAACAAATGCTAAAAGATAATAAAGTGCTGTCTGATAAAGCAAAACGTGAAATAAAACAGCTTCGCGAATATTCTGAAGAAAAACTCAACGTTGAAAACACCTAAAAAAATGACCGCACTTTCGATTTAAGTGCGGTCTTTTCGTTATACAACAGAATTCAAATAATCTTCCAATTCTTTGACATTAATTTGCCAGTAACTATTAAGTTCACTAAGCCAATTTTCAATATTATTATTCCAACCATCTTCATGATTACATTGCATTTTTTCTGTAAGTTGCTGTAATTTACTCAATCCGACAGAACCTGCCGCACCTTTAATTTTATGTGCAACATCAGCAACACCTTGAGCGCTGGAGTGATCCGATAAATAAACCTTAAAGGCTTCATTAAGTTCTTGAAGATACGCGGGCATCATTTGTTTAAACAACACTAAATTCCGCTCGGTCTGCGTTTTACCTAACAGCTCTATCAGTTCCAAATTTAAAGACTGATAGGATGACTGTTTTTCCAGACCTTTAGACTCTATACCCTTTATATTTTCTTCACCAAAAAAATGATAAAAACAGCGTTTTAAATCATCTAATGCAAGAGGTTTACGCAGAACCGAATCCATCCCCTTACTTTGGTATTCCTCTTCACTTTGCATCACATTTGCCGTGAAGGCAACAAGAGGAGGGAGAAAATCATAAATGCCGTCTTCGTATTTTTTACGTAGGTAAGAAGCTATATCAAAACCCGACATATCCGGTAATTTAATATCAAGCAATATAATATCGTAGGTATTGCGTTCAAAAAGCTTAATTGCATCTTCCCCATTCATCGCAACATCAACACGATGCCCAAGTTTTTCCAATACACTTTTTGCGACAAGAACATTTAATTCAATATCTTCAACTAATAAAACGGATAAATTTAATGGTTGAACAGGTTCATAATTATTAATTGGATGTGCTTCTTTGGCATAGATCGTAAGATCAAACGTTGAACCTAGACCAAGCTGACTTTCGACTTGAATATCTCCCTTCATCAATAAAGCAAGATTTTTTGATATTGCAAGCCCTATTCCGCTACCGGAAGATCTATTGGTATTTTCTTTCACACGATAGTACATCTTGAAAATGTTATCCTGCTCACACTGGGCTATCCCCCTACCAGTATCAGAAACACTAAAACGATAAATATTTTTTCCTAAAGCATGAACAGCCAGCTTAATTGTGCCTTTTTCCGTAAACTTCACCGCATTGCCAATCAAATTTAAAAGAATTTGGCTCAAGCGAGCCCGATCCAAATAAAGTAAATCCGGTAAATTAGGTTCAATTTCCAAAATAAATTTAAGATTTTTAGGTTCGACCATTAGAATGGCAAAATTTTGAATATCATTTAATAATTCATTCAAATTAATCGGTTCAAGGTTCAATTTTAGCCGCTTTGTATCAAACTTATCTAAATCAATAATATCACTAAAAATATGCCCCAAATTGACCGCACTTAAGTTAATTGTTTTTAAATAATTACGCTGCTGCTCTGAAAGCTGATCATCCAATAAAATATGGCTCAACCCTATAATACCATTAAGCGGTGTTCTCAATTCATGGCTAATAGTCGCAAGTAAACTACTTTTTTCTCGATTATTTTTTTCTAATTTATCTAAGGCAATAGAAAGTTTCTTTTCAGCGATAATTCTTTCCGATACTTCATTTCGTAAACGTAATACCGTTTTAGACAGATCTAATCTTGAGCGTTCTAATTGTTCAACCAGCAAAGTCAAAAAATAAATAACGAAAGGCGCAGTGAGAAGCCCGAAGATGATTGAACGGACAAGCGCCATCCAATCAATTTGATTAGTAATAAATAGGCTAAGTAAAATCTGTGCACTCAATGCCAAGACGGCGAGAATAAATAATCCAAGTAGGGAAAACCGAACTCGTCCGAGTTTTATAACCCAATCGACATATCGCTGCGCAAAATATTTGAAGTTTTTCATTATTGATTCAATGTAGGAAAAGATACTGGCAAAGTATTTTAGCACTGAAAGGAAAATTGTATATCTATTAGTTGGTATGAGCGGGATAGCCACAGTGGGAATAATCATCACACTATATTTTTTAAATAAAAAAACGCTGAACCGGTCAGCGTTTTTTCAAAATTATAATGCCTCAATCGCTTTATACTGAGTTTGCAGTTTCTCAAGCCCTGCTTGGTACTCAACCATTTTTTCACGCTCTTTGGCGATCACCGCTTCCGGGGCTTTTGCGACAAAGGCTTCGTTGCTGAGTTTGCCCTCAATGCGTTTTACCTCGTTGGTGAGCTTGTCGATCTCTTTAGTTAAACGGGCAAGCTCTGCGTCTTTGTTGATAAAACCCGCCATTGGCACAAGCACTTCCATATTGCCGACCAATTTGGTAACCGAAAGCGGCGCTTCCGCTCCTGCCGGAATCGCTTGTACGCTCTCCAGCTTCGCCATTGCTTTTAACAAGCGGTCGTTTTCCGCCAAAATTTTACAATCGCTTTCTTGGGCATTGCGAATGAGCAATTCTAACGGTTTACTTGGCGCAATATTGCTTTCCGCGCGGATATTCCGTACCGCGACAATCACCTCTTTCAACCAGCCGATTTGCGCAAGTGCGGTCGGATTTTCCAAGGTTTCGTCATATTGCGGGAACGGTTGCAACATAATGGTGTCGCCTGCCACACCGGCAAAGCCTTTCACTTTCTGCCAAATTTCTTCGGTGATAAACGGAATCACTGGGTGCGCGAGGCGTAATAGTTTTTCTAAGACGTTGATTAAGGTGTAACACGCCGCCCGTTTTTCCGCTTCCGAGCCTTGTGCAAACACCGGTTTGGTGAGCTCTAAATACCAGTCGCAGAATTGGTTCCAAGTAAACTCGTATAGGGCGTTAGCGGCAATATCGAAACGGTATTGGCCGAGCGCCTCACGGAAGGTTTTCACCGTGTTATTAAATTCCGCCTGAATCCAACGATCCGCCAAGCTGAAGGTTTTCTCGCCCTCGCCTAATTCGAGCGCATTCATATTCATCAATACATAGCGGCTGGCGTTCCACAATTTATTGCAGAAATTGCGGTAGCCCTCAAGGCGTTTCATATCCCAGTTGATGTCGCGCCCGTTGCTCGCCAATGCGGCAAGGGTAAAACGCAAAGCGTCCGTGCCGTGCGGTGCAATTCCCTCCGGGAACTGCTTAGTGGTGGACTTGGCAATTTTTTCCGCCAGTTGCGGCTGCATCATATTGCCGGTGCGTTTTTCCAATAAATCCTCAAGGCTGATGCCGTCAATCATATCAATCGGGTCAAGCACGTTCCCTTTGGACTTGGACATTTTTTGCCCCTGTTCATCACGGATTAAGCCCGTGACATAGACGGTTTTGAACGGCACTTGCGGTTTGCCGTTTTCGTCCTTGATGAAGTGCATCGTGAACATAATCATTCGGGCGACCCAGAAGAAAATGATGTCGAAACCGGTGATCAGCACATCGGTCGGGTGGAACATTTTCAGCTCTTTGGTTTGTTCCGGCCAGCCGAGGGTCGAGAACGTCCACAGCCCTGAGGAGAACCACGTATCCAACACGTCTTCGTCTTGTCTTAACGGCAGATCCGCCGGCAGATTGTGTTTTTGACGCGCTTCTTCTTCATTGCGTGCCACGTAGATATTGCCCGCTTCGTCATACCACGCCGGGATACGGTGCCCCCACCAAAGTTGGCGAGAAATACACCAGTCCTGAATATCCCGCATCCACGAGAAGTAGAGATTTTCGTACTGTTTCGGCACGAATTGAATCTCGCCGTCTTCCACCGCTTTGGTCGCCACTTCTGCCAGCGGTTTAACGCTCACATACCATTGATCCGTCAAATACGGCTCAATCACCACGCCGGAACGGTCGCCATACGGGCGTTTTAATTCGTGCGGTTCGATTTTTTCTAAATAGCCTTCCGCCTCCAAATCCGCTACGATTTTCTTACGCGCCACAAAGCGATCCAAACCGCGATAACGCTCAGGAGCATTTTCATTCAGGCTCGCATCCGGATTCATTAAATTGATAATTTCAATATCGTGGCGTTTGCCCACTTCGTAGTCGTTGAAATCGTGTGCCGGCGTGATTTTCACACAGCCCGTACCAAACTCAGGGTCAGGGTAAGGGTCAGCCACCACCGGAATGACACGGTCGGTCATCGGGACGTGAACCATTTTACCGATCACATCTTTGTAACGTTCATCGTCAGGGTGAACCGCCAAACAGCCGTCCGCTAAAATCGTTTCCGGACGGGTGGTGGCAATGTGCATATAGCCGCCGCCAAAGGTTTCGGATTTATCCACAAACGGGTAGCGAACGTGGTACATAAAGCCTTTTTCATCGCGGTTTTCCACTTCCAAATCGGAAATGGCGGTGCGAAGTTTCGGATCCCAGTTTACCAAGCGTTTGCCACGGTAAATCAGCCCCTCTTCGTGCAGGCGAACAAAGACTTCTTTTACCGCATTAGATAAGCCTTCGTCCATTGTAAAGCGTTCACGATCCCAATCAATCGAGTTGCCCAAACGGCGCATTTGTTGGCTGATTGTGCCGCCGGAATAGGCTTTCCAATCCCAGATTTTGTCGATAAACGCCTCACGCCCGTAGTCGTGGCGGGTTTTTCCCTCTTCGGCGGCAATTTTACGTTCCACCACCATTTGGGTGGCAATCCCCGCGTGGTCAGTCCCCGACTGCCACAAGGTATTGTTACCTTCCATACGATTAAAACGGATTAAGGTATCCATTAGGGTCTGCTGGAAGGCGTGCCCCATATGCAAACTGCCCGTTACATTCGGCGGCGGAATCGCAATACAGTAACTCGGCACGTTCGGATTTTCGTTCGGTTTAAAATAACCTTGTTCTTCCCAGTGTTTATACAGGGCTTGTTCTACCGCAGACGCTTCAAAGCGATCTGCCATTTGGAAATTTTTTGTCATTTTTTCTCTCGTTATGTATTTTAATTTATTTCATCGTTTGGGATGTTATCCCAAAAATCACTATCTAGCTTTTTAATACTGAATTCTTTCTCTATTTGTACGCCTAATTCGTATTCATAAATATATTTAGCTAATAAATTCCCATCGATTAAAACTATCCTCGCTTTGGAGAAGTTTTTTGCAAAGTTTTCGGCATCTTGAGAAAATTTTGCCGTTGTTATGAAAACACCTTTAGTGGCATTTCCTTCTAATCCCAGTAACGCACCAGTGAAGCCTTGAATTTCAGGGCGACCAATACTTTTATCTTTCTGATAACGCTTTGCTTGTACATAAATTTGTTCAAAGCCTAAGATATCGCCTTTAATTCTTGCATCAATGCCACCATCTCGACTAACTTGGGTGACCTGTCCATCACCGTATCCCATTTTTTGTAATAATTGTGTCACTAAGTTTTCAAATGCTTTTGGTGATTTACTCAAAATAGTATCCAAAATATCATTATAAACTTGCCTTCTAATTTCCTTATAAGAGCTTTCTAATAATGATAATGGTGTTTCTTCTGTTTCTATTGTAGTTAATGTCTCTATTCTTTTAACTGTTTTTTGTTTACTTCTATAATAAATAAATTTTGCCAATTCATCATTGGAAGAATTTAAGTATTCCTTTCCTAAATCACTAATAATATACTTTCTTACTTTTTCATTTTTTATAAAAGAAATTAAACCTGATTTTTCTAAGTCATTTAATTTCCATAACACAGTATTCTCAAAGATTTTTGCATTACTAACCTCATAACGTTTATTAAGAAAATCCTCATCTAACTGAAATATAGAAGCCAATCTAGAAATAATTTCTGGTATAGGTATATAACTTTCCGTGTTAAGTAAATTTAGAATTGGACTTAATAGCTCTTTTGATTTTTGATAACCCATACTATTTCCTTAAAATTACTTTGCGTATTTAATAACTACCTCTGAGCCAGAGGGGTAGTCTTCAACAATATTGCAGCTTAGACACTAAAAAGTGAATGCTTCACGCTGCTTTTTTATCTTGTTCATAACCACAAATCAGCTCAAACAAAGTGGATACATATTGCTCGTTTTTATGGTAATCATCAAAACACTGATAAAGCTGTCTCGGACTCAATTACATTTGTTCCTTAAAGTGCGGTTAAATTTCAGGATATTTTGATTACTGATTTAAACGAATCTCGTCTTTCACTCGCTCAATTTCTAAAAATAAACGGCGTTCTTCTTGGAGACAAAAACTGTTATCACCTAATTTTTCCGCTTCTGGGGTACAACGTACTTGCTTGTATTGAGATTCTAACACTTTAAGCATTGCTTTTTGTTCGTTCAGATAGCGACTTTGCGCAGTACTTTTCGCCTTTTTTACCGGCTTGGTGATCACTTGAGTTGCCACCGACACGTTGTCTTTTTCTACAACCTGTGCAGGTTCTGTTTCTTTGATTTCAACTTTAATGTTATCCGTTTTATCGTTTGTTTGAGCTTGAGCTTCAAGTTTAGTTTCTACCGAAACCGCTGCGGCTACCGATCCGTCTTTTTTCATCTCCGATTCAGCCTTATCACTCATTGCTTTGGGCATAGGTGCTGGAAGTGCGGTTGATTTTTCAGTTGTTTTTGTTTCTTGGTTATCGCACGCGGTTAGCGTTAAAATACTTGCTCCGACAAAAAGAGATAAAACAAATTTAGTTGATAATCTCATATAAACTCCGTTAGGTTTATTCGAAAAGTGTTACGCATTTTCAGTGGAAAGCTGCCAACCTTGCATACGTAGTTGTTTATAACGTTCCCGTGCTTGGGCTTTTGACATTTCCTCCACCGGAACAAAATCAATTAATTGAGTAAAACTATGACTAAACTCCGGCACATCATGCTGCAAATTGATGAGTAAATCGCGTCGTTGTGCATTGCGTTTTCCGCGCCATGAAATCTCAATAGGTGTGGGATATTGAGTCGCTTCACCCGATAAATTATGCGGCACAAATTCATTGGGATCCCGTTGCCAAAGCGCCTCATCAATATCAAGTGCTTGTTGTTCCGTTTCACAAGCGATCAAAATCCGTTTTCCTAAACGCCAAGCGGAGGCGGCAAGATCGCAGGCGAGTTGTTCGACACTTTTCTTACTTTCTGCATTTAAAATATAAAATTGTGCATTTTTCGCCATTTTTGTCTCAATTTTGCCAAGTTTAAAACTGCAAGATTTTACTAAAAAATGATGAAAAAATAAATCCTTCAAGAAAAGATTATTGCCCTACCATGATTTTTAAATTAATGCCCTTTTCCTTTCTTTTCCGTCTTTATGAAATTGAATTTTTAGGACATTTTCGTCTGTCTGAACGAAGCAAGTTCAGAAAATTTCGGTAACATAAATTTAAGGG
This sequence comes from Rodentibacter genomosp. 2, assembly GCA_001999425.1. Lineage (GTDB taxonomy): Bacteria > Pseudomonadota > Gammaproteobacteria > Enterobacterales > Pasteurellaceae > Rodentibacter. The sequence continues at coordinate 145,238 of MLHP01000002.1, forward strand.
AATAAGGGATAAAAGAAAGTCACTCATCATCTGTGAAACGCTATATGAAAAAACACGCTTAAAACACACCGCACTTTTATGATCTACATCACAAAACTGATTTTTACCATTTCCGTCTCGTTCCATTCATAACTCCTAGGTGTTAGAATCAACCCGTTTTTATTTTCAATCTATATTCTATAAGGAGTATCACAATGGCATTTCGTATTGAAAAAGACACTATGGGCGAAGTTCAGGTTCCTGCCGATAAATATTGGGCGGCGCAAACCGAACGTTCACGCAATAACTTTAAAATCGGGCCTGAAGCCTCAATGCCAACTGAAATTATTGAAGCCTTTGGTTATTTGAAAAAAGCGGCAGCCTTTGCAAACCATGATTTGGGTGTATTACCCGCTGAAAAACGTGATTTAATCGCTCAAGCCTGCGATGAAATTCTTGCCAAGAAATTAGACGATCAATTTCCACTTGTTATTTGGCAGACCGGTTCCGGTACTCAATCCAATATGAACGTCAATGAAGTCGTAGCAAATCGTGCTCACGTTTTACATGGCGGTAAATTAGGGGAAAAATCGATTATTCACCCAAATGATGACGTAAATAAATCACAATCTTCAAATGATACTTTCCCAACAGCTATGCATATTGCGGCATACAAAAAAGTAGTGGAACACACTATCCCTTGCGTAGAACGTTTACAAAAAACTTTCGCTGCCAAATCCGAAGCATTCAAAGATGTGGTGAAAATTGGTCGTACCCATTTAATGGATGCGACACCATTAACATTAGGTCAAGAATTCTCTGCTTATGCTGCACAATTGGATTTTGGTTTACGCGCATTAAAAAATACTCTTCCTCATCTAAGCCAATTAGCTCTCGGTGGTACGGCAGTCGGTACAGGATTAAACACGCCGAAAGGCTATGATGTGAAAGTGGCGGATTACATTGCTAAATTCACCGGACTTCCATTTGTTACCGCTGATAATAAATTTGAAGCATTAGCGGCACACGATGCCATCGTAGAAACCCACGGCGCATTACGCCAACTTGCGATGAGTTTATTTAAAATTGCTAATGACATTCGTTTGTTAGCCTCCGGCCCTCGTTCCGGTATCGGTGAGATTTTAATTCCTGAAAATGAACCGGGTTCTTCCATTATGCCGGGCAAAGTAAACCCAACCCAGTGTGAAGCGATGACCATGGTTTGTGCACAAATATTTGGTAACGACACTGCCATCGCTTTTGTAGGTTCACAAGGTCATTTCCAATTAAATGTGTTTAATCCGGTGATGATCGCCAACTTCTTACAATCCGCACAATTATTAGGCGATGCTTGTGTTTCTTTCGATGAACACTGTGCTATGGGTATTGAACCAAATTATCCGCGAATCAAACAACAACTTGAAAATTCATTAATGTTAGTTACCGCACTGAATACCCATATCGGTTATGAGAATGCGGCGAAAATTGCCAAAACCGCACATAAAAACGGTACAACCTTACGTGAAGAAGCGATTAATCTCGGTTTGGTTTCAGCCGAAGATTTCGACAAATGGGTACGCCCGGAAGATATGGTGGGCAGTTTAAAATAAACTTCCCCATAAAATGGCGGTCAAAGGCGGGTGATTCACTCGCCTTTTATTTGTGGTTTTTTAGGCGTTTTTGCTATAATCCGTGCGTTATCGAACCGTAAAAGAACAATATGAAAATTAAATATTTTTTCGTGGCAATTTTAGCCTTTTTTTCAACCGCACTTTCTGCCCATTGGCAGTTGGTGGGCAATGCCGAATATACTTGGGGGCCTTTCCATGTGTATAGTGTCGGGCTTTTTTCTGAAACCGGTTCATACCAAGAAAATCAATCTCCGCTAATGTTTTCCATCAAATATGAAAAGCCGATTGAAGGCAAAAATTTCGCTATCACCTTAATAAAAGAAATGGAAGCTCAGCAATTCGATACGGATGACACCACTGCTTGGCTAAAAAAAATGCAGGAAATTTTTCCTGATTTTTCACCAAACGACATTTTAAATTTCGTGGCTCTGGAAAATAAAGGTTATTTTATCGCTAACGATACTGTGTTGGATCATGAGTTTGATCGTAAATTTACCCAAGCTTTTATCAATATTTGGCTTTCACCGAAAAGTAGTTTCTTAAAATTACAACCACAATTATTAGGCAAAGAAAAGCGCGGTCAAAATAAACAAGAATTTCAATACAAACCGGCTAGCGAGCCTTTTGACGAAGAAAATTCTATGCCGGAATTACCGCCTAATTATGATCCTCAACATAATTTGAATGGATAAATAAATCGGCGAATAATTGCTCGCCGTTTATTTTTGCCAAATCATTTTCTCCAAATAGAGAATCATCTGTAGCGCAATATCCACACCGCTGGTTTTTTCGATCATCTCCAAGCCCGGGCTTGCATTCACTTCCAGCACCAATAAACCGGATTTTGAGCGAATAAAATCCACACCTGAAACCGCCAATCCTAATGCTTTGGTTGCCTTGATTGCAATTTGTTTTTCTTGTTCACTCAGTGTGATTTTTTGCGCACTTCCGCCTCGGTGGAAATTTGTTCGGAATTCGCCGTCTTGCCCAAAGCGTTGCATACTCGCAACAACCTTATCGCCAATAACAAAACAGCGAATATCCGCGCCATCGGCTTCCTCAATAAAATCTTGCAATAATACCGGAACACTCACTTGTTTTAAGGTTTCTAAAATACTGACCGCACTTTGTGCATTTTCCATCAACATAACACCAATGCCCTGAGAGCCGTTTAAGGTTTTCAGGATCAAAGGAGAAACCATTTTTTGAACGGAGGCTTTCGCCTCCACTTCGATACCGGATAATTGACTATTCGGCACGGCAATGTTCTGCTCTCGCAGTATCTGCAAACTTTGCCATTTATCACGTGCTGTTAAAAACGCCTTTTCTGTGTTTAAACAATAAATCCCTTTTGCTTGAAAATGTCGTAATACGGCACAGCCCATTTTTGTACTTGCCGTACCAAAACGCGGTAATACCGCATCATAATCAGATAAAAGGTAGGTACTGCCTTCCTTTGGCTGATAATAAATATCAAAGTGCGGTGAATTTTCCGTGAGTTTTAGAATACAACGATTCGGATCCAAAATATCCATTTCGTGTCCGCATTGTATTGCGGCTTCTTTCAAACGCTGACTACTGTATAAACGGGGTTCACGGCAAAGCATTAAAAATTTCATCAGAGATTCCAAACAAAAAATGACGATACATTATACCAATCATAAAAATCCTGAAAAACTATTTATGGCAAATTAAAAAAAGAGTAGAATCACGAAAACTTTAACATTAACAAAGGGAAGAATTTATGTTTGTTGTTATTTTTGGTCGTCCGGGTTGTCCTTACTGTGTCCGTGCAAAAAATCTTGCGGAAAAATTAAAAGGCGAAATCGCCGACTTCGATTACCGTTATGTTGATATTCATGCGGAAGGGATCACAAAAGAAGACTTATCCAAATCAGTCGGTAAACCGGTTGAAACCGTGCCACAAATCTTTATTGATGAAAAACCGATTGGTGGCTGTACCGATTTTGAAGCATTAATGAAAGAACAATTTGGTATTGTGGCTTAATTAAAAAATTTAATTCGTTATTTACAGAAGTGCGGTCAGTTTTTAGGGTGTTTTAATCCATCCAAAATTGCCCGCACTTTTTGTTTATTTGTAAGAAATTCATTCTTTGATCCACATCACTAAACACCACTTTAGAGTTAGCCATTTAACCTGAATATCTGTAGAATTTCACCAATATTTGCACTTTTCATTTTAATAAAGGAAATCACTATGAAGATCAATAAATCTGCGGTTGCAGGCACACTTGAGTCCAGTGATGCTTTGATTCGTATCGAACCCGCAAACTCATTGACGATTGAAATTAATAGTTCTGTCGGAAAGCAATTCGGTGAAGCTATTGAGCAGACCGTGCGTACAACCTTGGCAAAATTAGGCATTACAGAAGCGAACGTAACGGTGGAAGATAAAGGCGCATTGGATTGCGTATTACAAGCACGTGTGAAAGCCGCGGTTATGCGTGCAACGGATGAAGCGATTAACTGGGAGAGCCTGCTATGAAATTAAGAAGAAGTATGTTATTCGTACCGGGTTCCAATGCAGCGATGTTAAGCAACAGCTTCATTTACAAACCCGATTCCATTATGTTTGATTTAGAAGATGCGGTGGCGTTAAAAGAAAAAGATACGGCACGTCTTCTTGTCGCTCACGCGCTACAACACCCTCTTTATCAAGAGATGGAAACCGTTGTTCGGGTAAATCCGTTAGATTCTGAATTTGGCTTGTTAGACCTCAATGCCGTGGTGCGTGCCGGTGTCGATGTTGTGCGTATGCCAAAAACCGAAACGGCGCAAGATGTTATCGATATGGATCGCGAAATTACTGAAATCGAAAAAGCTTGCGGACGCGAAATAGGTTCTACAAAAATGTTAGCCGCGATTGAATCTCCTCTCGGTATCACGCAAGCAAACCAAATCGCAACCGCCTCTAAACGTTTAATCGGCATTGCCTTAGGTGCGGAAGACTATGTACGTAACCTAAAAACCGAACGTTCCGCAGATGGAATTGAGTTATTATTTGCCCGTTGCGCTATTCTTCAAGCTGCCCGTGCAGCTGGTATTCAAGCCTTTGATACCGTCTATTCTAACGCAAACAATGAAGAAGGTTTCTTACAAGAAGCCGCCCTTATCAAACAACTTGGTTTTGACGGAAAATCCTTAATTAATCCGCGTCAAATTGAGTTGTTACACAACCTCTTTGCTCCAACCCAAAAAGATGTGGAACAAGCAAAACGTATTATTGAAGCTGCGGAAGAAGCAGAACGTCAAGGCAGTGGTGTAGTTTCACTCAACGGTAAGATGATCGATGCGCCGATTATTGATCGAGCACGATTAGTATTGGAACGTGCCAAATCAGGTATTCGTGAAGAGTAAGGGAGAGAAAAATGACAACGAGAGAACAACGTATTGAAAAATACAACGCAGGTCGAGCAACTTATCAAGCCGTGCCAAAAGCAGAATCCCTTGCTCGTACAGCGAAAGATCGCAAACTTTGCAGCAACTTAGAAGAAGCCATTACACGTTCGGGCTTAAAAGACGGGATGACCGTTTCATTCCACCATGCTTTCCGTGGCGGTGATTTTGTCGTCAATATGGTAATGAATAAAATTGCCGAAATGGGCTTTAAAAATTTAACTCTTGCCTCAAGCTCACTCATTGATAGCCATTCGCCAATTATTGAACACATTAAAAATGGCGTTGTGACTAAAATTTATTCTTCCGGCTTGCGAGGCGAGCTGGCCGAACAAATTTCTCGCGGTTTACTGGATGAACCGGTAAATATTCACTCCCACGGAGGACGCGTACACTTAGTCAAATCCGGTGAACTCAATATTGATGTGGCATTTTTAGGCGTACCCTGCTGTGATAAATTCGGTAATGCCAACGGTTTTACCGGCAAAAGTAAATGCGGTTCGTTGGGTTATGCACGCGTAGATGCGGAATATGCCGATAAAGTCGTGCTTTTAACCGAAGAATTCGCCGAATATCCACATCATCCTATCAGTATCGGGCAAGATAAAGTGGATTTAATCGTACAGGTTGATGCGGTCGGTGATCCGAAAAAAATTGGCGGAGGTGCAACCCGTATGACCACCAACCCTCGCGAATTACTGATTGCCCGTAAATGTGCCGAAGTGATTTTTGCTTCCGGCTATTTCAAAGAGGGATTTTCCTTACAAACCGGTACTGGCGGCGCCTCCCTTGCGGTAACCCGTTTCTTAGAAGATAAAATGCGTCGTGATAACATCACCGCCGATTTTGCACTTGGCGGAATTACCGCCAGTATGGTGGCATTACACGAAGCCGGTCTAATTAAAAAATTATTGGATGTGCAAAGTTTCGATGCAGTTGCCGCAGAATCCTTAGCACGCAATCCGAATCATATTGAGGTTTCCGCTAACCAATATGCGAACTACAGCTCAAAAGGGGCATCCGTAGAACGTTTAGATGTGGTTATCCTTTCCGCATTAGAAATTGATACCAAATTCAACGTGAACGTATTAACCGGCTCTGACGGTGTGATTCGTGGTGCCTCAGGGGGACACTGTGATACGGCATCTTCCGCTCAAGTGGCTATCATTGTCGCCCCATTAGTTCGCGGACGTATTCCAACAGTAGTGGAAAATGTGATTACTTGCGTCACACCGGGTGAAAATATTGATATTCTCGTGACTGATCACGGTGTCGCCGTCAATCCTAAACGCCCTGATTTAATTGAATCCTTAAGCAATGCCGGTATTCTATTGTTCACTATTGAACAGCTTTGCGAACGGGCTTACAGCTTAACCGGCAAACCAAAAGAAATTGAGTTTACCGATAAACCAGTGGCAGTAGTGCGTTACCGTGATGGTTCGGTGATTGATACGGTATATCAAATTAAAGAATAAGATCTTGTTACTTTCTTTGCATCGCCAAAGAAAGTAACCAAAAAAGGAACCCTTTCATTCCTTTATAAAGATCTCATTGTATTTATATATAAAAAAGAGCGGTCAAATTTTGCAGCGTTTTTTTCAAACATTTTCTACTCAAGGAAAAAGTATTTCTCTTGAAGCATTGCTCAATGCACGTGAAGAACGTGCATTATTGCAGCAGCAACTTTTAGCCAAACATCAGCAACCGTTGCTGTCCGTTACACTCACGGCAGTAGGGGAAATCAAGAAAAGTGCGTTGTTAGATTATGTGTTTGAAAAAGCATTAGAAAAATTGACCGCACTTTTTGACTCACTCAATGTTATTCCGACCGAAAAAATTCTGCGCCCATTAGAAACAGGTCACGAAGCATTTTTTGTGCTACCGATGAAATCCGAAGAACTAAAACGTGCAATGATTGAATTAGAGGATTCAATGCCTCTCGCCCGTCTTTGGGATTTAGATGTATTGGATGTGGAACGGGGCGTATTAAGCCGTGGTGAATTAGGTTTTGAGCCACGCGCTTGTTTAGTGTGCAGTGAAAATGCCAAGAATTGTGCCCGTAGCCGTAAGCATCAGGCAAGCGACATCATCGCCGAAATGCAATATCGTGCACAAGCGTATTATTTTGCAGAACAAATCGGTAACTTGGTCTATCAAGCCCTCTTGCAAGAGGCGTATCTCTCCCCAAAACCGGGATTAGTGGACGCTATCACAAATGGCGCGCATATTGATATGAATCTGCAAACCTTTGAGAAAAGTGCGGTCGTTTTACGACCATTTTTTGTAGATTTTGTCGTGAAAGGTATGGTAACGGCAGACTTGCCGGAAAACCAAGTACTGTCTCATATTCGTCCGATGGGCGTATTAGCGGAAAGTGCAATGTTCCGTGCAGCAAATAATGTGAATACGCACAAAGGCGCAATTTTTTCTTTCGGATTAATTTGTGCGGCAATCGGGCGTATCGCACAACAATCAAACCTCAACCCCAATACCACTCTTTCAAATGTAAAATCCATTTGCGATCTGGCTGCAAAATTTGTCATCGGACTAACCAAAGAATTGGAAAACTACCCTTCAGATTTGCCGGTTACCGCCGGTGTGCGTTTATACCGTCAATACGGATTAACCGGCGCCCGCGGCGAAGCGGAAAACGGTTTCCACCAAATTCAAGCGTTGTTACCTATCATTGATGAATATCATCAACTGGAATGGGAACATCGTTTGTTAATTGCTTTGCTGCATTTAATGGCTAAAAATCCTGACACCAATGTAGTTCATCGTGGCGGGTTGGACGCGTTACAGTTCGTGCAACAAAGCGCGATTGATTTACTTCAAAATCAATCACTTGTGTTGGATAAAGCAAAACTAACACAAGCCTTACTAAAATTTGACTCTGCCTGTATTGTTAGGAACTTAAGTCCGGGCGGAAGTGCTGATTTATTAGCACTGTCGATTTTCTTTTTATTTTTTAGAGGTAACTAAAAATGGCATTATCCAAAAATGCAAAGTTAGTGATCTTAGCGGCGATTCCGTTGGTCACTTTTTTACTGCCTGCGCCTGAGGGATTGTCTCTCATTGCATGGCGTTTACTTGGCGTGTATATCGCGACAATCGTAGGCCTTGTGCTTAAGCCTTATGGTGAGCCTATCATTTTACTGGCGGCTATTGCCGTTTCAGGGGCAATTATCGGGAATACCGAAGGCGCAAAAGAATTCGTCAAAGCCGGCGATATTCTTAATGGATACAAATCCGGCACGACTTGGCTGATTTTTACTGCTTTCACGCTAAGCTCGGCTTTCGTGATTACAGGATTAGGTAAACGTATTGCCTACCATATGATCGGCGCGATGGGAAGTACAACCCTGCGATTAGGCTACGTGACCATGTTTTTGGATTTACTCCTTTCTCCGGCAACGCCTTCTAATACGGCACGTTCCGGCGGGATTATTTTCCCAATTATCAATAGTGTGGCGGTCGCACTCGGTTCTGACCCAGAAAAAAGCCCGAAAAAAGCAGGTCGTTATCTCATGATGAACGTGTATATGGTGGTAAAAACCACTTCATACATTTTCTTAACCGCAATGGCGCCCAATGCCCTCGCCCTTTCATTAATGGCACCGATTTTAGGCTTTAATATCGACTGGTTACATTGGTTCTTAGCTGCTTCCATACCGGGTTTACTCTGCTTATTTATCATTCCATTAATCTGCTATTGGATTTCCCCACCGGAAATGAAAGAAGTAGATAACAAAGCCATTGCGAAAAAAGGGTTGGAAGAATTAGGTCCAATGTCTTTCCGTGAAAAAGCCCTTATTGTGTTATTTATCATTGCGTTATTCGGTTGGATTTTCTCCGCTGCACTCAACGTCAATGCGACTATCGTCGCATTAATCGTCATGGTGTGCTGTGTGGTGTTAAGTATCGTTTCTTGGGATGATATTTTAAAAAATAAAGGTGGCTGGAATACCTTAATTTGGTACGGCGGTATTATCGGTATGTCCGGTTTACTTGAAAAAGCTAAATTCTTTGAATGGTTAGCCGATACGCTAAAAAGCGTCCTCCAATTTGAGGGACAAGGCACATTAGCCTTAATCGTTATCCTCACTTTAAGTGTGGCAGTACGCTATCTCTTTGCTTCAGGCGGTGCATACGTTGCCGCAATGGTACCGGTATTTGCAACTGTCGGACACGTTGCCGGCGCGCCGGCAGAATTGCTCGCCCTTGGTTTGTTATTCGCTAACTCTTATGGTGGTTCAGTTACCCACTACGGTGGCGGTCCAGGCCCAATCGCCTTTGGTGCCGGCTATAATGACATCAAGTCTTGGTGGACGGCGGGTGCAATTATTGCATTTGGTAGCTTAATTATTCACTTAACCATTGGTATTGCATGGTGGGAATTATTAATGGGTCTCGGTTGGTTATAATCTAGACTTTAAATCTCAAAAAAGTGCGGTTGATTTTAACCGCACTTTTTCATTTTAATACTCGTTAGCCTGGTAAAAATTGCATTTCCCAATCCCATTCCGTTTCACTTAAACGATATTTTTCTTTCAAACTTGGGCCGCAGGAATTAGAACCAATGCCACTCATTTTATAATCCACACATAATATTGTACTGCCGCTTTCCGCCAATTCATCGTTGTGCTTTTTCGCACCCAATTCTTCTTGTGTATAAGGCGAAAGATTAAAGCTAAACGGTTTATCACAATAAATGGAAAATCCGTCTCGATCGTTCTTAATCGTAAACATTTGACAACCAAAATGGCTTCCATTTTCCTGTGGTTTTAAATAAGAATTATGGTTTTCCATTGGCGTGGTTTCGTAGTAACCAAACCGTGCGGCATGATGTTTATCAATATAACTTTCCGTTTCGCCATAGCCGATATATTCAGCTTGTTGAAAGCTATTTTTTAAGAAAAAGCGAACGCCAAAACGCGGTAAGAATGGCAAGTGCGGTTGTTTTTCGGCATGAATTTTCATTGATAGATTGCCCTCTGCATCAATTCGATAAATCACATCAAGGGTTAAAATACGTTCACGTGAAACCACATTCATTCCGGATTTAACCCGAATTTCCACCGCACTTTCTTGTTCAACAATAGCAAAATCATAAGCACGAGTCACAGCCTGATCATAACCTGCCGCCAACCAATGGGTTTTAATCAGGGTGTCATTATCCAATGGAGCTCTCCAAATATTAAAATCCAAAGGTGCATTAAGCCAAGCGCTTCCCCCACAAAAAATTTGTGTGATAATCCCACGGTGTTTATCCAATTCATAACAAATGTGTCCGACAGAAATCAACGCATGATGGGAATTTTCATCAAGAGAAATCCTGTTTGTCACTTTTTTCATCTGATGAACGGGCAACCTACTTTGGGAAGATAAACAAAGTTGATCGAAACCTAAACAATGATTTTTTGCCACTAAACCACGATCAATTTTTTGGTAATAGGTGAGTGTGATATGCCACAGTTCATTATTGGTTTCAGGCAAATCAAGAGGCAAAAGTGCGGTTGCTTTCGGTGCAATTTTTATCCCATCAAAATAGCCTTCAGTGATGACACGCAAATTTTCGGTGATTTGATAATGAATGGCGATTAATTCTTCCGCATCGGTAAAATCCAAATAATTTTTTAACCGCACTTTGCCTTCATCTAAAAAGGCTCGAATCGGACGCTGTACGTTTTTGAGCTCTAACAAATTACTCTGAAGTTGGCGATCAGCCGTGACTAAACCGTCAGCACAAAAATTACCATCATTCGGTATATCGCCAAAATCCCCGCCATATCCCATCCGCTCGGAATGAGGCAAATAAGGCGAATGATTACACCATTCCCAAACAAAACCGCCCGCCGCCCCGCGATGACGTTCCATCGCTTGGAAATAATCTTCCGCATCACCGCAAGAATTCCCCATAGCGTGCAAATATTCACAGAATAAATAAGGTTTGGTATTGCTTGGATCAGTAAAATAAGCGTCTAGCTCTTCCGTGCTAGTGTACATTTCGCTATGAAAATCCAAATTCGTCCAATCATTTTGATGATCGGAATGTTGGAAAATGGCATTTTCATAATGCACTAATCGATTTGGATCACGGCGTTTCACCCAAGCCGCCGCTTGCTCAAAATTCTCGCCATACCCGCTTTCATTACCAAGCGACCATATCACCACGGAAGAGCGGTTTTTATCACGCTCAACATTGGCATAAGTGCGGTCTAAAATTGCTGCATTAAATTCCGAGCTACGCGCCATATAACAATAATTGTCGATAATTTGTTGGCGAATGGCTTGATGATCGATTTCTGTTTTCACGCCTAGCAAAATACTGGTTTCCGGCGATTTCACATAGACCGCATTAGTGCCGTGAGACTCAATATCGCTTTCGGCGATCAGATAAAAACCATACTCGTCACAAAGTTCGGTGAACCAAGGTGCATTGGGGTAATGTGCGGTACGAATTGCATTGAAATTATGTTCTTTCATCAAGCGTAAATCTTGTAAAGCCTGCTCATGATTAATGACATAGCCGGTTTTGGGATCGCTGTCGTGGCGGTTTACGCCTTTAAATTTGATGGCTTCACCATTAAATAGCATCACCCCCTCTTTCACTTCAATTTTACGCAAGCCAATTTTTTGGCAAATCACCTCTGAACCATAACGGAATAGCAATGTATAAAGTTGCGGATTTTCCGCATTCCATAAGGTGATTTCATTTAAGGTGAAGTTGAAACCATTTTCCGTTACCGCAGAAAGCAGAATTTCACCTTGCGGATCAGTAAGTTGCCAAGCCATATCGAGTTGATTTGCAGGTTTGCCATTTTCCACAAAAGAAAGTTCCACAGAAATGACCGCACTTTTTAGATCATTCGCCAGTTCGGTGCGAATAAAAAAATCCTGTAAGTAATGGTTTTCCCGTTCAAGCAAATACACATCACGAAAAATCCCTGACATTCGGAATTTATCCTGATCTTCCAAATAGCTGCCATCACACCATTTTAATACCACAACATGAAGGTGATTTTCTCCCTCTTTCAGAAAAGCAGTCACATCAAATTCACTGGTGCAATGGCTAATTTGACTGTACCCCACAAATTGATGATTTACATACACAAATAAACAGCTGTCCACGCCCTCAAAATTGAGTAAATAACGTTTATTTTGTTTAGGCGAATGCGTAAAAGTGCGGTGATAAAGCCCACAAGAATTTTCAATCGGCACATAAGGCGGATCAAAAGGGAAAGGATAATTGACGTTGGTATATTGGTGCTGATCATAACCGTGGTTCTGCCAGTTTGCCGGAACAGGGATTTTTTCTGAAAAAGCAAAATGAAGAAAATCTTTCGGTAAATCAATATAGCGATCAAAATAAGCAAAATCCCACTCGCCATTAAGCAAAGTGAAAAAAGCAGAAAATTCTCGCTGATTTTTGACCGCACTTTCCACGGATTCAAACGGAATGAAATAAGCGTGATCCGGCGTAGTATTAATGTGAAGAATTTGAGGATCTTGGAAATAATTCGGTAACGGCATAGCAACTCCGAAAAAAGAAAAGATGGCGTTACTATAACCGAATTGAGGGTTTCATTCAGAAAAGATATTTAATTTTGTGAACGGGATCACGATTGAAAAAACATTCCCCTTTAGCAAAAGGGGAATAGTAATAAAGATCAAGGTAATTTCGCCACAACAGCATACCCTTCATTTAAACCTTCTACTTGGTAAGAGGCACCTGCACTAATAAAAGCGGATTCACCTTGTTTCAATAAAAGAGCGGTTGTTTCCGAACATAAATTTACTTGCCCTTTCATCACCATCAAAATACTTGCATTTTGCGCTTTGAGATGATGGGTTTCACCACATTCATATTGAATATTTTGCAGAGCAAAATCTTTTGCCGGCGTGGAATAAGTAAATATGCGCTGATCTTGTGGTGCAATGGGAATAATCTGCGGTTCAATTTCTCGACAATCCACTACTTTCAACAATTCCGGAATATCTACATATTTTGGCGTTAATCCACCACGAATCACATTGTCGGAACATGCCATCAATTCGATATTTTGCCCGCGTAAATAAGCGTGCGGAATACCTGCATCTTGGTAAATCCCCTCACCTTTTTTAAGGTAAACAATGTTGAAAAGATAAAAACACACTAAACCCGCATCAAGTTTTTCCGGTGAAATGTCCATTGCGTCCATGGAATAAAGCAGCCAATAATCGGGATTGTCTAGCGTAAGTTCATTAGTTGCATAGGCTTCGCGATTTTGCTCAATAATAGGCGTAAGCCATTGGTGTAATTGAGATTGATCCGCCTGCATGACATCCGCATAAAATAAATGCAGATCCTGATGACGTAATTTTTCAGCAAGAGGTGCAAGCGAAGGACGTTCATTAAGTGAAGAAAGGATTTTCTCTTTTATCTTAAATCCATGCAACAACCAAAAATCGGACAATGCAATCATCATTTCCGGTTTGTGGTTGTTATCTTTATAAGTACGTTTTGGATCTTTCAGACCAACACCTTTTGCATTTTCTTCCGCAAAGCCAATTTCTGCCTGCTGTTTGGTTGGGTGTAATTGAATAGAAAGCGGTTTTGCCACATCCAAAATTTTCAATAAATAGGGTAACTCATCGCCAAAAATTTCTCGGCTTTGTTTCCCAAGTGCGGTTAAATTTTGTTGTAAAAATTCGTTGAGCGGTAAACTTTTTCCTTCAACTTCAATCATTGAGGGGGCTGAAGTATGGGCACCCAACCAACATTCTGCATAATGTTGATGTTCTTCCGCAGAAATATTTAATAATTGTGGAATGTAATGCTGTCCACCCCAGATGTAATGTTGTAAAACACCGGTTAATTTATAAATCACTTTTCACCTCTAAACAAAAAATCCGCACAACGGCGGACTTTTTCATTCAATATAAAATTATTTTTTAAGGCTTAACACTACGGACTCGCCAGCAATAACCTCACCTGCTTTTTTCTCAATGCTTGAGATCTCATCCATATTGGAAATCACAACCGGTGTTAATACAGATTTTGCTTTCGCTTCCAGCAATTCAAGATCGAATTCAATGACTGTATCACCACGTTTTACAGATTGTCCTTCTTGTGCAATGCGGGTGAAGCCTTCGCCTTTTAATTCAACGGTATCAATACCAAAGTGAACAAATAATTCAACCCCTTCTTTTGATTCCATTGAAAACGCATGATTAGTCTCAAAAATTTTACCAATCACACCATCAACAGGCGCAACAATTTTGTTACCTTTTGGACGAATAGCAATGCCATCACCAACAATTTTTTCAGAGAATACGACATCAGGTACATCTTCAATATTTACGATCTCACCGGAAAGCGGCGCATAAATCTCAACTTCCACCGATTTGTTCTCTTTGGAACCGAATAGTTTGTCAAATAAGCCCATTTTAATCTCCTATCCATTAAATATGGTTGATATTCTAGCTTAAAACACTGATTTTGTATCTAGCTCAGTGCTTTTTCTGCCAAAAATTCTTCAATCAACTGCTCTATTTCGGCAGCTGTTGGTTTTTGTAATGCTTTTTCAGCAAGTTCTTTTGCATCTTGGAAATTCACATTACGGATTAATTTTTTAATACGCGGCACGGAAATTGCACTCATACTAAATTCATCTAATCCCATACCTAACAAGAGCAAAGTTGCACGCTCATCACCGGCTAACTCCCCACACATTCCTGTCCATTTACCTTCTGCATGAGAAGCGTCAATCACTTGTTTAATTAAGCCAATTACAGACGGCTGCATTGGATTGTAAAGGTGTGAAATTAATTCGTTTCCACGATCAACTGCAAGGGTATATTGTGTTAAGTCGTTGGTACCGATACTGAAGAAATCCACTTCTTTCGCTAAGAATTTCGCATTCACCGCAGCAGACGGTGTTTCCACCATGACGCCAATTTGAATATTTTCATCAAAGGCTTTGCCTTCTGCACGTAATTCAGCTTTTAAAGTCTCAATCACGGATTTTAATTCACGAATTTCTTCTACTGAGATAATCATCGGGAACATCACCGCTAATTTGCCAAATGCAGAGGCACGCAACACAGCTCGTAATTGTGCATTTAAAATTTCACGACGATCCAAAGCAATACGAATTGCCCGCCAACCCAAGAATGGGTTCATTTCTTTTGGCAGATCGAGGTAAGGTAAATCTTTATCACCACCAATATCCATGGTACGAAGCACGACTAAACGCCCGTTCATGGCTTCTACCACTTCTTTATAAGCAATAAATTGCTCTTCTTCTGTCGGGAGTTGATCGCGATCCATAAAGAGGAACTCTGTACGGTATAAACCTACCCCTTCGGCTCCGTTCCGGTTTGCACCATCACAATCGCGAATAGTACCAATATTTGCCACCACTTCAACTTTATGCCCATCTAATGTTATGGCCGGAAGATCTTTTAATTTTGCCAATTCGGCTTTTTCTTCTGCTAATTTTACTTCTAAAGATTTTAATTCGTTGATTTGAGCTTCGGTTGGATTAATATAGACTTTGTTATTTACGGCATCGAGAATCAGGAAATCACCGGTATTCACTTTTTCAGTTACATTGTTGGTTCCAACAATAGCCGGTAATTCCAAAGAGCGAGCCATAATAGAAGTATGTGAAGTACGGCCTCCAATATCTGTAATGAATCCCAATACTTTCTCAAGATTCAATTGTGCCGTTTCAGACGGGGTGAGATCGTAGGCAACCAGAATAGATTCTTCGTTTATATCACCTAGATCAACAATATGCATACCTAAAATGTTTTTGATTAAACGGTTACCAATATCGCGGATATCACCGGCACGTTCTTTCAAATACTCGTCATCAATTTCTGATAACATTGCTACTTGCTGATCAATAATTTTACTCGCAGCGACACCTGCATTCACTTTGTGCGAACGTAAATAATCAAGGATTTCTTCTTCTAATTCTTCATCTTCAAGAATCATTAAGTGACCTTCAAAGATCGCCGCTTTTTCTTCGCCCAACGAAGCAAAAGCACGATCTTTAATGGAATTTAATTGTTCAACTGCAGCATTACGCCCTTCGTAAAAACGTGCAACTTCCGTTTCAATTTGAGCATCAGAAATCGGCGTTGTATCAAGGACAATTTTTTCTTCTTTAAGAACTAAGGCCTTACCAAAAACGATGCCGGGGGATGCTGGAATACCTGAAATCATGTTCACCTTCCGAGATTAATAGGGTTAAATAAAACAATAGCCATAAAACACGCACTTACAGGAGTAAATCAAAACGGATTTTATGGCTATCTTATACTCAATAGTTACTCTAAAGTAGGGATTAATGCGACTAGATGTTCAACGGCTTGTTGCTCATCTTCACCTTCAGCGGATATGGTGATAACCGTTCCTTGTGTTAAACCCAAAGTTTGTAATTTAAATAAACTTTTTGCACTAGCACTTTTCCCTGCGGATGTCACAGTAATGTCTGAAGCAAAACCTTTTGCTTCTTTTACGAATTGCGCAGCAGGACGAGTGTGCAAACCGTTAGGTGCTGTGATTTCTACATCTTTTGAGAACATAATGTTACCTCTACTAATAAATAGTTTAATTATAAAACTGTCAGATCTAAAACCTGCCATAGTATCCTTGTTAAAAACAAAATAATCAAGGAAAAAGGCAAAAAAACTTAAGTGAGATCAACATTCTAATCCGATTAACCAAATTTTACTCTAAGTTCTCGCTAACTTGTTGAAAAATGCCGTTGTGACTTTGTTTCAGATAAACTTGCAATAAGTTTGTGATAGTTCTCATAACGAATCTGGGAAATTTTCCCAGCCTCAACCGCCTCACGCAAAGCACAGCCCGGATCATTCAAATGCTTACAATCACGGAATTTACAAGTACCTAAGACATATTGGAATTCTCGGTACCCTTTGGTAATTTGCGCGGCATCTAAGTGCCATAATCCAAATTCGCGGATACCCGGTGAATCAATGAGATGTCCGCCTTGAGGTAAATGATAAAGACGTGAGGAGGTTGTCGTATGTTGCCCCAACCCCGAACTTTCACTCACTTCGCCTACTTGTGCATTGACGTTAGGGAAAATAGCATTGATCAAGCTGGATTTGCCGACACCGGACTGCCCGACAAAAATAGATGTGCCAGAGCTCAAAAGTGCGGTCAGTTTTTCCATATTGTTTCCGTTTGAGGCAGAAATAATCAAGGTTTGATAGCCTATATCACGATAAATTTGCAGTTGTTGTTCAATATTTTTTTCCTCTTCATCCGTTAGAAGATCCCCTTTATTGACGACAATAATCGGCTCAATACCTGAAATTTCACAAACCACAAGATAACGATCAACAATATTTAGAGAAAAAACCGGTAACACGGCGGAAACAATAATAATACGATCAATATTCGCGGCAATAGGTTTCAATCCATCATAATAATCAGGACGCAAAATTTCGTTTACACGCGGATGAATTGCTTCAATCACCCCGCTCACACCTTGTAACTGTTCGTTTCCTTCCCGCCAAATTACTCTATCACCCACCACTAAACTTGAAAGAGTACGGCGTAAATTACAGCGGTAAATCTCCCCTTGTGCATTTTCTACATCGGCGTGCATAGAATAACGCGTCACCACTAAGCCATCTTGTGATTCTCCCAACATCTCATCTTGCCATTCAATTTCTCTTTTCTTGTGGCGATGAAGAGTACGGGCATTATTAAATTCAATTCGGCGGGACTGATTTTGAGTGAGTTTACGTTTAGCCATAAAAGTGCGGTCGTTTTTTACGACAATTTTGATAAAATGGAAAAAATTTTTACATAGGATACCTTATATTATGCAATTAGATAAACAAAATCTGATCTGGATTGATTTAGAAATGACCGGATTGGAACCCGATAAAGAACGCATTATTGAAATCGCAACTATCATCACAGACAAAGATCTCAATATTCTTGCGGAAGGACCTGTCCTTGCCATTCACCAAAGCGATGATTTATTAGGAAACATGTCCGAATGGTGCGTGAAAACTCATACTGCAAACGGTTTAGTGGAACGGGTAAAAGCCAGCAAACTCACCGAACGGGCTGCAGAATTACAAACCTTGGATTTCTTGAAACGTTGGGTACCCAAAGGCGCATCGCCTATTTGCGGTAATAGTGTTGCACAGGATAAACGCTTTCTTTACCGATATATGCCAGATCTAGCTGATTATTTCCACTATCGTCATTTAGATGTCAGCACATTAAAAGAACTTGCCGCTCGCTGG
The DNA here is from genome assembly GCA_001999425.1 of Rodentibacter genomosp. 2. GTDB lineage: Bacteria > Pseudomonadota > Gammaproteobacteria > Enterobacterales > Pasteurellaceae > Rodentibacter. Next base: position 163,546 of record MLHP01000002.1, read on the forward strand.
AAGCCTGAAATTTTAGAAGGTTTTAAAAAGGCGAATACGCATTTAGCCTTAGATGACATTCGTGAATCCATTAAAGAACTCGCCTACTATCGCGATCATTTCATTAAATTAGATTGACGAAAACTTAGTCAGGTAAGCCATTTTGAAAAATTTGCTCTTGCAAGAGATAAAAATATTCGTATAATGCGATCCCATTCACTGATGTGAACTGCGGGAATAGCTCAGTTGGTAGAGCACGACCTTGCCAAGGTCGGGGTCGCGAGTTCGAGCCTCGTTTCCCGCTCCAATTTTACACTCTATGCGGGAATAGCTCAGTTGGTAGAGCACAACCTTGCCAAGGTTGGGGTCGCGAGTTCGAGCCTCGTTTCCCGCTCCAAATTCTTGATCCACTGCTGAAAAGCGGTGGATTTTTATTCCTAATCAATGGAACGTTTCCCATAAAACAACCTCTAATACGGATAAAATCCCCTTAGCGAAAAAAACAAAAGTGCGGTAGAATTCCTACCAGTTTTGACTTTAAGAATCATAATCAAAATGAATGAATTAACTCAATACATTCCTGATGAATCCACTATGTTACGTTTTGGTAAAAAATTAGCCGAAACTATTTTGAAATGCCACACTGAGCGTGCCGTTATTTTATATTTCAACGGTGATTTAGGTGCGGGAAAAACCACGCTAACACGAGGAATGGTACAAGGTTTAGGTTTCCAAGGTAATGTAAAAAGCCCAACTTATACCCTAGTGGAAGAATACAACATTACCGGAAAAATGATTTACCATTTTGATTTATATCGCCTTGCAGATCCGGAAGAATTAGAATTTATGGGGATTCGTGATTACTTTGCCAAAGATTCTATTTGCCTTATTGAGTGGGCTGAAAAAGGTGACGGAATCCTTCCTCCGGCAGATTTGTTTGTTAATATTGATTACTACGATGATGCACGAAACATCACATTAATCGCACAAAATGCCCTAGGCGAGCAAATTATTCAACAACTATAATCTTTTTATCAATTCACAATGAACACAAAATTTTCATTTTTTTTAGGGATAATATTCTCTCTTTTTGTCTCCACAGCGTTTGCAGCACAGTGGACAATAGCTATTGATCCCGGCCATGGCGGTAAAGACCCCGGCGCAATCGGGCGTAATCTTGGTATTTATGAAAAAAATGTGACCCTTTCCATTGCACGTGAATTGAAAGCTTTATTGGATAAAGATCCCAATTTCCGTGGTGTACTCACACGTAACGGCGATTATTATATTTCCGTGCCTGAACGCTCGGAAATCGCCCGCAAATTCAAAGCAAATTATCTGGTTTCTATCCACGCGGATTCTTCTCTTAACCCCAACCAACGCGGCGCTTCCGTATGGGTACTGTCAAACCGTCGGGCAAATGATGAAATGGGGCAATGGTTGGAAGACGATGAAAAACGCTCCGAATTATTGGGAGGGGCAGGAAAAGTTCTCTCTCATAATAATGACAGATATTTAGATCAAACCGTACTCGATCTACAGTTTGGACATAGCCAACGCACTGGTTATGAAATTGGCAGACATATTTTACGCCGTTTTTCAAAAATCACGACTTTAAGCCGTAGCACACCACAGCATGCAAGCCTTGGTGTGTTACGTTCACCGGATATTCCTTCGGTATTAGTGGAAACCGGTTTTCTATCGAACGCTGAGGAAGAACAAAAACTCAATTCCCCTACTTATCGTCGCCGTATCGCTTATATGATTTATGAGGGATTAGTGGCATATCGCAATGGCAATTTAAAATCTCTTGTCGCCTTTGAAAATGATGATAAGGAAAACAACGCCAAAACTAACCGCACTTTATTGACGAAAGACAGTTTAATTCGCCACAAAGTGAAAAGTGGTGAGAGTCTTGGCAGTCTTGCCAATAAATATGATGTAAAAATCGCTGATATAGTGGCACTCAATAATTTAAAACGAAAAGCATTATGGGTGGGCGAAACCATTAAAATTCCAGATAACGGGAAACATAAAAAACCGGAAGACACCGGTTCTGACAATAAAAAAACAAACAACAAAAACACGGAAAAAACCGACCGCACTTCGGAAGTAAAAGACAGTGGTATTCGCCATAAAGTGAAAAACGGTGAAAGTATAGGCAGTCTTGCCAACAAATACGATGTTAAAGTAACGGATATTATTACGCTTAACAAATTAAAACGTAAAGAATTATGGATTGGCGAAACCATAAAAATTCCGGATAACGGTAAAAATCAAAAAATTGTTGAAACCAGAAAAACTGAAAAAACAACAAAATCAGCGGATAAAAAAGACAATCCAACAAATAAAGACGAAAAGAAAAAGAATAAAACTGATGAAAAAAAAGTGGAGATTCCGCTCTATCACACCATCAAAAAAGATCAGACAATTTATGCGGTCTCACGAGAATATAACATTCCGGTGAAGCAAATTTTTAAACTGAATCCAACGTTAAAAAACGGTAAAGTGATTGTTGGTCAAAAAATTAAACTGAGAGAAAAATAATGGCGATTAAAATTCTTTCCCCACAACTTGCCAATCAAATTGCCGCAGGAGAAGTCGTGGAACGCCCCGCTTCTGTGGTGAAAGAATTGATTGAAAACAGCTTAGATGCCGGTGCAAATAAAATTCAAGTGGATATTGAAAACGGCGGTGCAACACTTATTCGTATTCGTGACAATGGCAGCGGTATTGCAAAAGAGGAGTTAAGCCTTGCCCTTGCGCGCCATGCCACCAGTAAAATTGCGGATTTAGAAGATCTTGAGTCTATTTTAAGTTTAGGTTTCCGTGGTGAAGCCTTGGCAAGTATCAGTTCAGTTTCCCGTTTAACGCTCACTTCACGTACAGCAGAACAAACCGAGGCATGGCAAGTTTATGCGCAAGGGCGTGATATGGAAACGACTGTCAAACCGGCATCACATCCTGTTGGCACAACAGTGGAGGTGGCAAATCTGTTTTTTAACACGCCGGCACGCCGTAAGTTTTTGCGTACGGATAAAACCGAGTTTGCCCACATTGATGAAGTGATTTGCCGCATTGCTCTGGCTAAATTTAATATCGCCTTTAGCCTCACCCATAACGGCAAAATTATTCGCCAATATCGCCAAGCAACGGATCTTACCCAACAACTCAAACGGGTTTCGGCAATTTGCGGCGAAGAATTTGTCAAAAATGCCCTTCGTATTGATTGGAAATACGATGATTTACATCTTTCCGGTTGGATCGCTACACCGAATTTTAGTCGCTCACAAAATGATTTAAGCTATTGTTATATAAATGGTCGCATGGTGCGTGATAAAGTCATTACCCACGCGATTCGCCAAGCCTATGCAGAATATTTACCCCACGAAAACTACCCTGCTTTCGTGTTATTTATTGATCTCAATCCTCACGAAGTGGATGTGAACGTCCACCCGACAAAACACGAAGTGCGTTTTCATCAGCAACGTCTCATTCATGATTTTATTTATGAAGGGATAAACCATGCATTAAACAATCAACCATCACTTCAAGCAACACTACCTCAACAAAGTGCGGATAAAAATTTACGAGAAAATGACATAAAAGAACCCTCGCCGACTTATGGGACATCTTGGGCAAATAAACCCAATCGGGCGTCAGCCGGACAAAATATGTTTGCCCCGAAGGTTTCTGCAGAAAAACCTATGCAAAATCCACCGCACTTTTCGCTAGACAATAGCGCATCTAACCAAGGCTCTCGTGATTATCGGGAAAACTATCGTTCAGAAAAACCAAGTAAAACCGAGCAAAGATTATATGGAGAGTTGCTAGGCTCAACAAAAGATAATGACAATCTTGTTCAGCCTAAAATTTCACAACAAGTGGTGGAAATAAACGAAAATCCAACGCATTTACGGGCATTATCACTGATTGAAAACCGCGCTCTTTTATTACAGCAAAACCAACATCACTTTTTACTTTCGTTGGCAAAATTACAACAATTACAATGGAAATTAGCTTTACAGCAGCCACAAATTGAGCAGCAACCTTTGCTGATTCCTATTGTATTTCGTTTAACGGAAAAGCAATTTAGCCAATGGGAAAAAGTCGCAGAAAATTTTGTCCAAGCCGGTTTTGAGTTTATCGAGAATAAGCCCCAACTGCGTTTAACGTTAAACAAAGTTCCCCGCTTTTTACGCACACAAAATCTACAAAAATTGGTCATGCACTTACTTACCGAAAATTCACCGTCATTTTTGACCGCACTTTGCTCACAACTGGAAATAAAAAGCGTCAGTGTATTTGCTGATGCGGTGAGTTTATTAAGCGACATAGAACGCTTGCTTAATAACACCAATCGAGCTGAATTTGAGCAATTACTCAAACCCATTCATTGGCAACCTTTATTAGACGAGCTATAAATGAAACCAACTGCAATTTTTTTAATGGGGCCAACGGCATCCGGTAAAACTGATTTAGCCATTCAATTACGCCAACATTTGCCAGTGGAAATCATTAGTGTCGATTCAGCCTTAATCTATAAAGGTATGGATATTGGTACGGCAAAACCCTCTAAAGAAGAACTTGCTTTAGCGCCCCATCGGCTCATCGACATTTTAGATCCTGCGGAAAGCTATTCAGCCATGAACTTTCGTGATGATGCCTTACGCGAAATGGCGGACATTAGTGCACAAGGAAAAATTCCGCTTTTAGTGGGCGGCACAATGCTTTATTACAAAGCCTTGCTCGAAGGGCTTTCTCCTTTGCCTTCCGCTGATGAAACTATTCGGGCTGAAATTGAACGGAAAGCGGCACAACAAGGGTGGGCGGCATTACACCATGAACTCGCTCAAATTGATCCTGTCTCGGCACAACGTATTAATCCAAATGATTCACAGCGAATTAATCGTGCATTAGAAGTATTCTATATTACCGGTAAATCCTTAACCGAACTCACCGCACAAAAGGGCGAAGCATTGCCTTACCATATTTTACAATTTGCTATCGCACCGGAAGATCGCCATATTTTGCATAGCCGCATTGAACAGCGTTTCCATAAAATGATTGATTTAGGTTTCCAAGAAGAAGTGGAAAAACTCTATGCACGTGGCGATCTAAGCGTGAATTTGCCGTCAATCCGTTGCGTGGGTTACCGCCAAATGTGGGAATATTTGCAAGGCGATTACGATCATAATGAAATGATCTTCCGAGGCATTTGTGCCACACGCCAACTGGCTAAACGTCAAATTACTTGGTTGCGAGGCTGGAAAACACCCCTTCAATGGCTAGACAGTTTGCAACCCCAACAAGCGAAAGAGAGCGTTCTACGCACATTGGATAAACATCAAAAAGGTTAAAAAAATGACCGCACTTTCCGCCCTTATTGAACAAAAACTTTCCTCACTTGGCACCACTCTGTGCCAATCTTTTCCTGAAATTGATGCCAATGGTGTGACTCAAACGATTCAACAACACCAAAAAGATAAAAACCACCCAATCGGAAGATTAGGCTATGCCGTTGCGATGTCTGATTTTGTTGAAAAAGTCTTACAAAAACAACCGCACTTACTGGCGCAATGGTGGGAAAGCGCCCCCACATTTTCCGACTGTGATCAATATCAAGAACGCCTAAATAGCGAATTATCAACAATTTCCGATGAGGCTGAATTTTATAAAATCCTGCGTGTTTTTCGTAATACAGAAATGGCAAAATTAAGTTTTTGTCAAAGTCTCAATTTAGCAACCGTAGAAGAAATCTTTATCCGCCTCTCAGAACTGGCTGAAAGTCTTATCATTAGCGCACGTGATTGGCTTTATCAGCGGGCTTGTGCCGAGATGGGAACACCGGTGGACGAACAAGGCAATCCTCAGCAACTTTATATTCTTGGCATGGGCAAACTGGGCGGATTTGAACTGAATTTTTCTTCCGATATTGATTTGATTTTTACTTATCCGTCTCAGGGCGAAACCCGTATTGAGGGAAGCAACGCAAGAAAATCAGTGGATAATGCAAAATTTTTTACCCGCCTCGGACAGCGTGTAATCAGTGCATTGGATGACTTTACCGTTGATGGATTCGTTTATCGCACGGATATGCGCCTGCGCCCTTTCGGTGAAAGCGGTGCGCTGGCATTAAGTTTTGCCGCGATGGAGCAATATTACCAAGATCAAGGGCGGGATTGGGAACGCTATGCCATGATTAAAGGGCGTATTCTCGGTAAAAAATCGGATGATCCAAATAGCTTATATTTACAAAAAATGCTGCGTCCCTTTATTTATCGCCGTTACATTGATTTCACCGTCATTCAGTCACTCCGTGAAATGAAAGGAAAAATTGAACGGGAAGTACGCCGCCGTGGATTAAAAGATAATATTAAACTTGGTGCAGGCGGTATTCGCGAAGTGGAATTTATCGCGCAGGTCTTCCAACTTATTCGTGGAGGAAGAGAAATAGCCTTACAGCAACATAGCTTGCTTAAAATCTTACCTGAAATAACAAAACTTGGTCTTATTACTCAAACACAACATCAAGCTTTGCATGAAAGCTATCTTTTTTTGCGAAGAGTAGAAAATATTTTACAAGCAATTAATGATCAACAAACCCAAACCTTACCGACTAATGAAATTGATCAACAACGTTTAATCATCGCCTGTCGAAACTTTACAAGTTTCAACGAACAAAATATTACGATTCAACGCACCTATCCAATGGAAAACTGGCAAGATTTCTACCGCACTTTACAGCAAATGCAAGAAAAAGTGCGGTCGGTTTTCAATCATTTTATTGGTGAGGAAAATGATGAAAACAACGAAAAAGAAAATCAATGGCAGGATTTTCTCGAAGCAGACTTTGATGAAATCACACAAATGCTGGAAGAAAGTGGCATTCAATCTGAATATATTAGTGAAATTTTAGATAAACTAGGGCAATTTAAAGAAAGCCTAAAACGACGTATTATCGGAAACCGTGGTCGGGATGTACTGGCACAATTAATGCCAATAATGTTTTCTCTCATTTTTAAACAAGAAAGCTACCGCACTTTATTACCGCGGATTTTGCACATTATTGAGAAAATTTCCAGTCGAACGACTTATTTAGAATTACTTCTGGAGAATCCGCAAGCGTTGCAGCAAGTGATAAATCTTTGTGCAAAATCTCAGTTAATCGCTGATCAACTGGCACGCCACCCGATTTTGTTAGATGAACTCCTTAACACTGAGAGTTTACGTAATCCGATACCTTTCACGCAATATCCTGATGAACTTCAACAATATTTACTCCGTCTTCCACCTGATGATGAAGAACAATTCATTGATGCCTTGCGTCAATTTAAACAAGCTATTCTTCTACGTGTTGCGGCGGCGGATATTTTGGGGGCACTGCCTGTTATGAAAGTCAGCGATCATCTGACATATCTCGCCGAAGCAATTATTGAGGCAGTCGTCAATTTAGCTTGGAAACAGGTTTCCGCACGATTCGGCGTACCGCAACATTTGCAAGAAAATGAAAAAGGCTTTTTAGTCATTGGCTACGGTAAACTTGGCGGCATTGAATTAGGCTATAAATCCGATCTCGATCTTGTTTTTCTTTATGATGCCGTTGAAAGCCAAACCGTAGGTGGGAAAAAAATCATTGATAGTCATCAGTTTTACTTACGTTTGGCACAAAAAATTGTGAGTATTTTTAGCCTTAATACCAGTGCCGGCGTATTGTATGAAGTGGATATGCGATTACGCCCTTCCGGTGATGCCGGATTATTGGGTTGTTCTCTTTCCGCTTTTGAGAAGTATCAGCTTAATGAGGCTTGGACATGGGAAAAGCAAGCCTTAGTGAGAAGTCGGGCGGTATTTGGCGATAAACCGTTACACCAAAAATTTGAGCAAATTAGACAAAATGTTCTCGCGACGCCAAGAGATGTAATCCAACTTAAAATTGATATTCGGGAAATGCGGGAAAAAATGTATCAAACCCTTTCTCAATCCACAGAGGGGGAATTTAATATTAAAACCGATCGCAGCGGCATTACCGATATTGAATTTATCGCACAATATTTAATGCTGGCTCATGCACCACAAAACCCAAGTCTAACAAAATGGTCGGATAATGTGAGAATTTTTGATGATATGGCAAGCGTTCAAGTGATTTCCGTCTCTGATTGTGAAAAATTAAAGCAATGCTATGTAGATTTACGTAATAAAATCCATCATCTTAATTTAATCGGACAGCCTCCGATTGTGTCAGATTCGGAGTTTTGTAAGGAAAGGGAATTTATTCAAAGTTTCTGGAAAAACTTATTTGGGTAACATTTTAAACAAAATTATATTCCAGAAAAATATCTCATTATTGAACATATCTTTTATTAATAAAAGATGAGTAAGAGAGTTACATAAAAACAGTAAAAATAATCTTCCATCCCGAATCCGTACGTTTTACGTACGGATTCTTTTTTTGGCTAAAACTCTCATGCTTTTCTTTAATTTCATATGTATAAAT
>MLHP01000020.1 GCA_001999425.1 Rodentibacter genomosp. 2
AATCTACGTCAGCCCCAAAGTTAATAAAGTCAGTTTTTTAGCATGGTTTCCTTATCCCCAGTTTAAATTCCCACTATTCCTCTATCTTTTAATTACCTAACTTTGCGATCAAGAAACATATTCGGTAAAATCAGCAAAAATTTAAACATATAACGAGTTATGACAAAAAAGAAAGTAAAACCAGGTTCAAATGCTATCGCCCTTAATAAGCGAGCCCGCCATGATTATTTCATTGAAGATGAAATTGAGGCAGGACTAGAATTACAGGGCTGGGAAGTCAAATCCATGCGCGCAGGCAAGGCAAATATTAGCGATAGCTACATTATTTTCAAAAATGGAGAAGCCTATTTATTTGGGGCGACTATCCAGCCACTCAGTTTAGCTTCCACACACGTAGTCTGCGACCCAACACGCACCCGAAAGCTACTGCTCAACAAACGGGAATTGGAATCGCTTTTTGGTAAATCTAGCCGTGACGGATTCACTATTGTAGCGCTTTCTCTTTACTGGAAAGGGGCTTGGGCGAAAATTAAAATCGGCTTAGCTAAAGGGAAAAAACAACATGACAAACGCGATGATATTAAAGATCGCGAATGGCGAGTAACAAAAGAGCGAATTATGAAAAATGCCAATCGTGGATAATTTTTCTATCTAAAAAAATAAAGTGCGGTCGATTTCATTGTTAAAATCGACCGCACTTTTGTTAGACGGATTAAGGTTTATAAATAAACTCTATACCTTCATCATCTTCTTTTGTCCAATCATCATCCCAATCGTCATCATCTTGATGCTCCGCCAATTGTTCTTGATGATAATCTTCCCATTTAAATTTCACCTCTTCCGGTACGAGCTGTGGTTCTTCCATTTCTCGTGGATGAGCTTCAATAAAATCCATAATATCACGACAGAGCGAAGAAACATTCTTGCCTGTTGTCGCTGAGATTAAGTAATACTCTTCATCCCATCCCAAACGTTCGGCAATGTCTTTTGCACACTCATGAGCCTCTTCATCAGTCATCGTATCAATTTTATTGAACACCAACCAGCGTGGTTTTTCAGCTAATTTTTCACTGTATTGGAACAATTCAGATTCGATAATAGCGACATTATCTGCCGGATCGGAACCATCAATCGGACGAATATCCACAAGGTGAATAAGCACTCGACAGCGTTCCAAATGTTTTAGGAAACGAATTCCTAAGCCTGCACCTTCTGCCGCTCCCTCAATCAATCCCGGGATATCGGCGACGACAAAGCTACGGGCCTCATCCATTTTTACCACTCCAAGACTTGGTACCAACGTTGTAAACGGATAATCCGCTACTTTAGGTTTTGCCGCTGATACAGCCCGAATAAAGGTCGATTTGCCCGCATTAGGTAAACCCAACATTCCCACATCGGCAAGTAGCATAAGCTCTAATAGCAGATCACGCTTTTCCCCTGGTGTTCCCATTGTTTTTTGACGAGGCGCACGATTGACAGAAGATTTAAAACGGGTGTTCCCCAAGCCATGATATCCCCCTTTTGCCACCAACATTTTTTGACCATGTTTGGTTAAATCGCCTAAGATTTCTTTTGTATCATTATCAATCGCACGGGTTCCCACAGGTACAGGTAAAGTAATATCCTTACCACGACGACCGGTACAATCGGAGCTTCGACCATTTTCACCACGTTCTGCTGCAAAACGTTTGTTAAAGCGATAATCGATTAATGTATTAAGGTTTTCATCGGCAATTAGATAGACATCACCGCCATCACCGCCATCACCGCCATCCGGCCCACCTTTGGGAATAAATTTCTCACGACGAAAACTAACACAGCCGTTTCCACCATCTCCCGCTTCCACTCGAATTAGGGATTCATCAATAAACTTCATTAAAACTCTCCAAAATTTGACCGCACTTTTGTATTATTTCGCATTGTGCGGTGATAGTAATTTATGTCCGATTGCAGATAAAATTGCTCCGCATACTACAACAAATGCCCCGATATAGCTAATGCTATTTAATTCCGGCGCAGCAAAATGATTTGGACTTATATTATGGCTGATATGAGAGAATAAAATCGTGAAAAGCGGCACTAACATCACAACAACACTAACTTTCGAAACATCCCAGCGATTCAATGCCTCTGCGTAAGAACCATAACCGATTAATGTATTGAGACAGCAATAAATAAAACAAATCAGTGTAAAAGGAGTTAAGTCTTGTACCTGCGAAAACTCAGCCATAGGAGTAAACACAATCACACAACCAAAATACATCATTAATAAAATTTGTTGCGAACTAAATTTACGTAACATTAACTTTTGTGCCATCCCGTATGCAACCCATATCAGCGAAGCTGTAACACTTAAAATAACGCCAATTGAATACTGATTAAGTTCGGTAAAAATATTAAGACGATCATTAAAAAATAATCCAAGACCGATTAATAAAAGCAAGATTCCGACTTTTTGGTGTAACCCTAGCTTTTCCTTAAAAATAATCACACTACTGATTAACATCCCAAAAGAGGATAGATGAATGAAAATTTGTGCAACTGAGGGGTCAATATAATTTAATGAATGGCTAAAGAGCAAAAAATTACCGGCAAGTCCAAATACGCCAATGATTGCAATCCAAGCATATCGCCCAATTTTCCTAAATTCGGGCAATTTCTTTTTATAAGCCAGCAAAATAAAGAGAGCAATCGTAGCAACAACAAAACGATACCACACAATAGTTTGCGCATTCATTGCCGATAATACTTGTTTCAATGCGATAGGTAATGATCCCCAAGCCATTGCTGTAATCAATGCAAAAGTAAAGCCTAATAACGGTTGTTGTTTCATAGTTACTCGCTTTGTTAGAAATTAAAAAGACAAAAACGCCCCACAAAAGTTTTGCAGGGCGCTTCAATCAAATAAGTTTTAAATTATTCAGTAACAATACTTACATATTTACGGCTTTTTTCGCCTTTTACTTCAAATTTAACTTTACCGTCTGCAGTTGCAAATAGGGTGTGATCTCTACCCATACCTACATTGCTACCGGCATGGAATTTTGTGCCGCGCTGACGAACGATGATGCTGCCTGCTAATACAGATTCGCCACCGAAACGTTTAACACCAAGGCGTTTAGCTTCAGAATCGCGACCGTTACGGGTTGAACCACCAGCTTTTTTAGTTGCCATCTATTTGATCTCCTCTGAAATTATGCTTGAATCCCAGTGATTTTCACTTCAGTGAACCACTGGCGATGACCTTGTTGTTTACGGCTGTGTTTGCGACGACGGAATTTAACGATTTTAACTTTCTCGCCACGACCTTGTGCAACTACTTCAGCCACTACTTTTGCACCCGCAACTACCGGTGCACCAATTTTAACATCTTCACCGTTAACGACCATCAACACTGAATCGAACTCAACTGTTGCACCAGTTGCAAGTTCAAGTTTTTCTAAACGAACAACCTGCCCTTCGCTCACACGGTGTTGTTTACCGCCACTTTGGAAAACTGCGTACATAAATACTCCGCTTAATTGTGTTTCTCTGCCCTTGGCAGCCCACACTTCAAAATTCATATAAAATAGGTCGCAGATTCTATGAGAAAAACGATCTCATAGCAAGAATTTATTTACAATAAAATAAAAAAATTCCCTTTTCTAACGGATTAATTTTAGAAAAAATAAAAACTCAGGTAAAATGTACCGCACTTTCATTTGGGAACAAGCGTAAAAGATGAAAAAACAAGATTTAATGGATATGCGCGCTATTCAACAATTAGCTGAGCCTGATATGCAAAAAGTCAATCGGAATATTCTTGCTCAGCTTGATTCCGATGTCGCACTGGTTAACCAGCTCGGCTTTTACATCGTTCAGGCGGGAGGAAAAAGGATCCGACCGTTGATCGCCGTACTTGCTGCACGATCTTTGGGTTTCCAAGGGGATGACGCTATTACTTGCGCCACTTTCGTAGAATTTATCCATACTGCTTCGTTACTACATGATGATGTCGTTGATGAATCGGATATGCGCCGCGGTCGTGCTACCGCAAATGCCGAATTCGGAAATGCCGCAAGCGTGTTGGTCGGTGATTTTATTTATACGCGAGCATTTCAACTCGTTGCCCAATTGGAATCCTTAAAAATTCTTCGCATCATGGCAGATGCCACCAATGTCCTTGCGGAAGGTGAGGTGCAACAATTAATGAACGTGAACGATCCGGAAACCAGCGAAGCCAATTATATGCGTGTGATCTACAGCAAAACCGCACGTTTATTTGAGGTTGCGGGGCAAGCTGCCGCAATTGTTGCAAATGCAACAGAAAACCAAGAAAAAGCCTTACAAGATTATGGTCGCTATCTTGGTACGGCATTTCAGCTTGTTGATGACGTATTGGATTACAGTGCAAGCGCACAGGATTTTGGGAAAAATATCGGTGATGATTTGATGGAAGGAAAACCTACTCTCCCTTTATTACACGCCATGCATCACGGTAGCACCGAACAGTCTGCATTGATTCGTGAAGCGATTAAACAGGGCGGCAAACGTGAGTACATTAATGAAATATTGGCGATTATGAAGGAACACAAATCACTGGACTATGCAATGGAACGGGCAAAACAAGAAGCACAAAAAGCCGTTGATGCAATTTCAATTCTGCCGGAAAGCCAATACAAACAAGCATTAATATCCTTGGCATATTTATCCGTAAATAGAACGTACTGACAAATTGAAGTATTGTATCTCTTTTTCTATTTTTAAATGATCGCTTTTATGAATAACGTTAAAACACCAAATACAACTAATTTTCAACCTACAACACCTAAAAAGAAGGTGCGCAAAGATCCTAACGCCCCTTTTATTCGCGAAAAGTTAGAATTACCGAACGGACACAATAAACTTCTTCTTCACTCTTGTTGCGCCCCTTGTTCCGGTGAAGTCATGGAAGCAATTCTGGCTTCCGGTATCGAATTTACAATTTATTTTTACAACCCAAATATTCATCCATTAAAAGAATATTTAATCCGTAAAGAAGAAAATATTGGTTTTGCAAAAAAATTCGGTATTCCGTTTATTGATGCGGATTATGACCGCCAAAATTGGTTTGACCGTGCCAAAGGTATGGAATGGGAACCGGAACGTGGCATTCGCTGTACCATGTGCTTTGATATGCGTTTTGAAAAAGCGGCGGAATATGCACACACACACGGTTTTCCTGTGTTTACCAGTTGTCTTGGTATATCCCGTTGGAAAGATATGAACCAAATTAACGGTTGCGGTCACCGTGCGGCTGAAAAATATGATGATGTCATTTACTGGGACTACAACTGGCGTAAAGAAGGCGGATCACAACGAATGATCGAAATCAGTAAACGCGAACGTTTTTATCAACAAGAATATTGTGGCTGTGTCTATTCACTACGCGATAGCAATAAATGGCGTGAAGAAACCGGTCGTCATAAAATTGAAATAGGAAAACTATATTATTCACCAGATTAAAATACGAGAAAAAATAACCGCACTTTCCCCAAATACCGATTATCCTGTGAATATTTTTTACTGAAAAATAAACAAAGGAAAAAAATGGAAGAGAACCAGCTAGAAAAATTACCGGCATTTGTCGTTAATATACTCAAATATGTCTTAAGTACTGCGCTTATTGCACTATCTATCGTTTTGATTATTGCCTTAGCCAAAATCACCTATTCTCTTGCTTTAATGGTGATAAATCCTTCCACTGTTGTGCCCTATGCACTAGCGGAACAGGCTGTTATGTTTTTCTTGTATTTTGGTTTCATCGGCTTAATTGTTCAGTATTTTAAAAGCGGCTATCATTTCCCATTACGTTATTTTATTTATGCCGGTATAACGGCGATGATCCGCTTAATCATCGTAAGTCATGAAAATGCTGTAGATACTCTTCTATTTGCTGGTGCAATTTTAATTATGGTGCTCGCACTCTGTTTAGTGCTTTATTCCAATAAATTAAAAAATTTCTAGAAATGAAAATACAGGATAAACATAGTGTATTTCAATTCGGTAGACGGTTAAAATAACAATTATTTTTTATACTCAAACATTGTCTGACGATAATTAAAAGTGCGGTTAATTTCAACCGCACTTTCACCTTTAAATTATTCGACTTTCACACCTAAATTACCAATTTTCACTCCTAGCACGCCGAGAGAAACCGCATCTAAATAATCGCCAAGAAATTTGAACAATTCGTTTAATTCTGTAAATGAATGTTGAACTTTGACTTGATCTTCTACTCTGCGGACAAATTCATAGCGAATCCCATTTTCTTCAAAGTGTGCCGTAAGGGTTAAATAAACGGTTTCAAAAAAATGGCTGTGCGCACCTTCTTCACCCGGGTCACTAATGCGTACATTCCATGTTGTATTGAATAATGTTTCTGTTTTATTTGACATATTTTACCTCTCGTTACGCCGATTACTTTAAGAAAAACCCGATTATAAAGTTTCTGAAATCAAAAAATTTATAATCGGGCTTTTCCAAAAGTTTCCCTACGTGCTTTGCTTTGCGTTGGTAACTGCCTTTTCCTTTGCGCTTTTTCTCAATACGCTGACGGAATAATTTGTCATGTAATAATGCCATGATCGCATTATCTTTTACGACACCTCTTGTATGCTGATAAACGGTTTGATTTTCAACCGCACTTTTTTGTTTCTTTGCCATCATTTTCCCTTAAAAAAGCCGTGAAGGAATTCTCACGGCGGTCGTATTATACGGGTAAACCTTAAAATTACAAAATCTCAAGAACACTTTCCGGAGGGCGTCCGATTTTTGCTTTGTCGCCGTTCACCACAATAGGGCGTTCAAGCAAAGCGGAATGCTCGCTTATCGCTTTCAATAAATCGACATTCGTCAATGCCAAATTAGCAAGATTTAAGGATTGATAAAGCTCATCTTTCACCCGCATCATTTGGCGAATATCCGTGATGCCTAATTTATCCGCAAGTTGTTGCAGTTCAGCTACGGTATATTGTTTTTGTAAATAAAGTTCAATGTTAGGCTGAATACCTTTTCCTTCTATTAACGCTAATGTTTCCCGGCTTTTAGAGCAGCGGGGATTATGATAAATAATAACGGACATAGAATTTCCTTTAGCTGGCTATAATTGAATGAAATTTTAACTTATAATGCTGAAAAATGCTCACCTTGGATGTTGATAATGTTAGAAATGTTAAAAAGCTGGTATGCTCGCCGTTTAGGCGATCCGCAAGCAATGGGGCTATTGGCTATTTTGCTTTTTGGTTTTATTGCGATTTATTTTTTCGGAAATTTAATTGCACCATTTCTCATTGCGGTTGTACTTGCCTATTTGTTAGAAATGCCAATTCACTTTTTGACAAATCGTTTGAAATTTCCACGAATGTTGGCAACCGTGATTATTTTTGGCAGCTTCATTGGCATCGCAACTATTTTCTTCCTTGTGTTAGTGCCAATGTTATGGAATCAAACCGTCTCTTTATTAAGCGATTTACCGGCAATGTTCAATAAACTGAATGAATGGTTACTTAGCTTGCCGGAGCATTATCCTGAACTGATCGATTATTCCATGGTAGATGCTATTTTTAACTCTGTACGGGAAAAAATCCTTGGTTTTGGTGAATCTGCCGTCAAACTTTCGCTCGCCTCTATAATGAACTTGGTTTCACTCGGTATTTATGCGTTCTTAGTACCACTAATGATGTTTTTTATGTTGAAGGATAAAGGTGAACTTTTACAAGGTGTAAGCCGTTTTCTACCACGTAATCGCCACCTTGCTTTCAAAGTATGGACGGAAATGCAACAACAAATTGCCAATTACATTCACGGAAAACTATTAGAAATTTTAATTGTCACTTTGGTAACTTACGTTATTTTCCTAATTTTCGGCTTAAATTATCCGCTCTTATTAGCCTTCGCCGTAGGGCTTTCCGTATTAGTACCCTACATTGGCGCCGTGTTAGTGACGATTCCCGTAGCACTTGTTGCTTTGTTCCAATTTGGCATTAGCCCTACTTTCTGGTATATCATTATTGCCTTTGCCGTGAGCCAGTTATTGGACGGAAATTTATTAGTTCCTTATTTATTCTCTGAAGCGGTAAATTTACACCCCTTAATTATCATTATTTCCGTCCTTATTTTTGGCGGTTTATGGGGATTTTGGGGCGTATTTTTTGCCATTCCGTTGGCAACATTAGTCAAAGCCGTACTTAATGCGCTACCTGAGGATTAAATTAAGCACACAGACTTTATACGCACTGCAATAAAATAAAGTGAGGGTAATACCAGTTAATTTTCAAAAATGGACTACCCCACTTTATTTTTTTCAATATCCAATATTTCTACGACATCCACCGTCCCCGCTTTAATCTTCCACTTTACATTAAATTCATACAAGCTAATACCATAAATACGCTCGCTCGGTTTACCTTGTTGATAAGCCGGTCGCGGATCCTGTTCGATAACTTCACGAATAAAACGCATTAAGTGCGGTCGTTTTTCTTCGAGTTTTTTGATCGCACTTTGTGCTTGTTCCGAAAATTCTACATGAAGTTTTAGCAGTGGTTTTTCTTGTGCAAAGCCTGATTGTGCTTCAGGTTCGCTATCGGCGTAGGCAATGTAAGGTTTAATATCGAAAATCGGCGTGCCATCCACCAAATCCATCGAACCTAAATGTAAAAATACTTTGCCGTGGATACATTCTACTTTTCGCAATACTACTTTTGACAAGCCCAATGGATTGGGACGATGGGTCGCTCGTGAAGCAAACACGCCCACCCGTTGATTTCCGCCCAAGCGTGGCGGCCGCACGGTAGGTTGCCATTTACCTTGAGGAATTTGATCAAATTGAAAAATCAACCAAAGATGGCTAAATTTTTCCAAACCGCGTACTGCTTCCGGTGAATTATAGGGTGGGAGCAATTCCACAATGCCAACCCCATCCTGCACTAAGTCAGGTTGGCGCGGTACAGAAAATTTTTCTTTATAAGGCGAGTGAATAATCGCAATGGGCGATAAAGTTAAATCATTCATAAATACTTGAGATTAATGTAGAATACGTCACTCATTGTAATCAAAAGTGCGGTCAAAAAAAATGACAAATGAAAAATTGAAAATGTGGTGGGAAACGGCTCGTCCGAAAACCTTACCCTTAGCATTAGCCTCAATCTTCACCGGTTCGGCTTTAGGCTACTGGGCAAATCCGGAAAAATTTAATTACTGGGTGATGGCACTTTGTTTACTCACCACAATTTTATTACAGATTCTCTCAAATTTCGCCAATGACTATGGAGATCATCAAAAAGGAGCAGACACCACAGAACGTATCGGGCCATTGCGTGGTATTCAAAAAGGGGAAATTTCAGCCATTGAATTGAAATGGGGGTTAATTTTAATGATTGTGGCGAGCTTTATTTCCGGCAGTTTGTTAATCGGTATCGCTTACGAAAATCTCTCCGATTTACTCACCTTTGCAGGGCTAGGCGTTTTAGCCATTATTGCCGCCATTACCTACACAGTGGGAACAAAACCCTATGGTTATATGGGATTGGGCGATATTTCCGTTTTGCTGTTTTTTGGTTTACTTGGTGTAGGTGGAACCTATTATTTGCAAATACATAGTATTGATAGCAAAATTCTTTTACCAGCTATCGGCTCAGGTTTATTGGCAAGTGCCGTATTAAACATAAATAACTTACGTGATATAGAGCAAGATGCCAAAGCCGGTAAAAATACTTTAGCGGTGCGTTTAGGAGCATATAAAGGGCGTGTTTATCACTGTGTTTTATTAGCTGTTGCCGCATTATGTTACTTGATTTTCACGATTGCGACCGCCACTTCTTGGGTGAATTATTTATTCTTATTGGCCTTTCCAGTTCTTACCAAGCACGCAATTTTTGTCTATCATAGCCAAGAGCCAAGTGCTTTACGTCCAATGCTTGCCCAAATGTCGATGATTTCATTATTCATCAACTTGCTTTTTAGTTTGGGCTTGCTTATCGGCTAAATCAGCATATACTAAGCACGATCTCAGGATTTTAATAGGGGAAATTTATGTTTATTGATACTTCAGAACTTTGCGATCTTTATGCAGATCAAGTGGATGTAGTAGAACCGATTTTTTCAAGTTTTGGCGGCGTAAATCATTTTTATGGTAAAGTCACAACAGTGAAATGCTTTGAAAATAATGGACTCATCGCTGAAGTATTGGAAGAAAACGGCGAAGGGCGTGTATTGGTTGTGGACGGCGGCGGTGCTGTCCGTCGAGGCTTAGTGGATGCCGAACTGGCTCAACTTGCTGCCGATAACGACTGGGAAGGCATTATTGTTTATGGTGCGATTCGCCAAATTCAGCAACTTGAAAATATTGATATCGGTATTCATGCCCTTGCACCAATTCCGGTCGGTGCCGATCAAAGTAACATTGGTGAAACCGATATTCCCGTGAATTTTGCTGGCGTAACTTTTTTCCCTGAAGATTATATTTACGCCGATCTTACCGGTGTCATTCTTTCCCAAGAACCTCTTGATCTAAAAGATTTCGAGGAAGAGTAAATAAAATTTTTCAAGTGCGGTCAAAATAACCGTAATGCCGAGCAGTTAAGCCCATTTGAGCGCTCCAAATGCTTTGTTAATAATCCGGTTAAACCAAATTAACCGGATTTTTTATGAAACTTTCTCAAACTTTACGCACAACGTTTCCTCTCTCCCCTCCTTAGCAACTCGAAAAACGCAATACTCTCTTAGATGAGCAGCTGATGACGCGGGTCTTAAAACAAAGCGGTATTGCGTGAAAAAACATCATCTTCCCCTTATTTCTATCAGATTTCTCCGCCTCACTTTCTCACTTGGCAAGGATTAAATCTTTTTTCTATTGACCGTGTTGTTTTTCATGTGGAAGGTACGTCTGAAAAAAGTCTTTGGTCGTTCAGGGCATATTGCAAGGAAAGTCCCTAACCGCTTAAGTTTTGCAGGATATAGTGCTTCTGTGATTGCTTATTCTAGGACAGCTTTGCTCAATATTCCCAAAGTATATCAGCATCTTTTAAAAGAGTTGGCCTGTGATGAACTTCCTGTAAAACGTTAGCGACATTATCCCCGTGTCGTAAGAGAAAAACATTGAAATACTCAATAAAAAAAGCTGGTCAGTTTGCTTAACTGACCAGCATTAAGATTTTTAACCGCACTTTATTCTTAAAAATGAAAATTTAAGGACAAGGCTTGTTCACCATAATTTCAATCACTTGGCGATCAATATGTTGCATACTTTTTGAGGCAATGGCGCAGAGGTTGTCGATAGTGCGATCGAGATCGTGTTCGACGATACCTTCATTGCCGGTAACGTGAGTTTCATCCATTGCCATGAGAACAGATTTATAACCCGATGCCACGCTGGTGGAGACTTTCATTGCACAACTGTTTGCTGCACCATCACAAATAATGCCGCTGATATCGCCGATCATACTGCAAATCCCCATGCTGGCGGTTTCAAATTTCCCCGTTAGTAAATAAGCAATGCCTGCGCAGCTTCCCATAGAGGCGGTGGTGACGGCACAAAGTGCGGATAATTTTGGTAGTTTACTGTGAATATAAATCGCCATTAAATGTGATAAAAATAAGGCTCGAAGGCGTTTTTCTTCATCGACATTCAAATAATCGGCAACGACCACGACAGGCATAGTGGCTGCAATACCTTGATTTCCGGAGCCGGAATTGCTCATGGCCGGCAAGGTAGCACCGCCCATTCTGGCATCGGAAGCCGCAGTGGTTTCGATCATGATTTTGCTGAGTAAATCGTCTGAAATTAAACCGCTCCCCACTTGTTTACGTAACGTTCGTCCGATATGTAATCCGTAATTTTCCCGTAATCCCTCGTTGGAAAGGGCTCGATTGAGCTCAGCGGCTTGTCCGATAAAACGAATTTTAGCTAAGACAACCTCGCAGGAAAATTCAAAAATTTCACGTGCGGTGACTTCTTTGAAAACCTCATAGGGATCAGTATCGGCACATTCATTTTCGGTTTTTTCAAAGAGGATCTCTCCATTTTTTTCAATTAAAATCACATTGGTATGTTGATCTTGAATAGAGACTTTGACCCAATCACTATCTGCAAAAAGCACGGCTTCGGAGTAGAGAATATGATCCGTTGGGTGAATATCGACACTCACCCGTTTTTGATCAAGCATAGCTTTTGCAGCTGAAACCTGTTGTGCGGTGATCTGTTTTAAAACTTCCAACCCACCGTCAGGATCACCGCCCAAGGCGCCGATTGCCGCCGCAATGGGCAAGCCCACCATGCCTGTTCCCGGTACGGCGACACCTAAACCGTTTTTCATCAAATTGGCGGAAACTTTAGCGTTGATGTTGGTTGGTGTTTTGCCTAAATATTTTGCAGCCGTTGCACAAGCAAGGGCGAGGGAAATCGGTTCGGTGCAGCCAAGTGCCGGCACAACATCACGTTTGACGATATAAAGTAGTGGCTTTTCAATTTGTTCTAGTTTTTCTTGATTCATGGTTATCATATTTTCAATAATTAAACACTGCCTACTTTTTCAATCACTAAAATACGTGCTTCACCCTGTGGAGAGGCGAGATGTTCAGTGCCAATACCGGCGTGGAAAATGTCGCCGGTTTTAAGTAATGTCATTTTTTCTTCGCCATTTTCTTTGTAGTGCATTTCCACTATACCATCCACTACTGCAAACACTTCTTCGCCATCGTTGATATGCCACTTATAAGGTTTATTCGTCCAATGTAAACGTACGCTGATGCCGTTCATTTCCGTGATATCTAAGGCTCCCCAAGGGCGTTTTGCGGTGAAATCTTTGCTACAAATAATTTGATATGTCATATTGTTTCCTTAAATTTAATGGGCTTCATCCCAATTTTTTCCCACGCCTACATCCACAATAAGCGGCACGACCAATTCGGCGGCGGTTTCCATATTTTGTTTGATGAGTTTGCTAAAAAATTCCACTTTTTCCGACCGCACTTCAAACACTAATTCATCGTGCACTTGCATAATCATATCAATATCAGGATCTTGTCGGATAAGCTCATCAAGTTTAATCATTGCGCGTTTAATAATATCTGCCGCCGTACCTTGCATTGGGGCGTTGATAGCAACCCGTTCCGCCCCTTTACGGCGCATGGCGTTTCCAGAGTGAATATCCGGCAAATATAAACGGCGACCGAATAGGGTTTCTACATAACCCTGTGCTTTAGCTTTTTCGCGGATATCCTGCATAAAGGTTTGTACGCCCGGATAACGTTGGAAATATAAATCCATATATTTTTGTGCATCAATACGTGGGATGCCAAGCTGACGGGAAAGCCCAAAGGCAGACATACCATAAATCAGTCCAAAGTTAATGGCTTTCGCATTGCGGCGTTGTTCACTTGTTACTTCATCTAATGGCACACCGAAGATTTCCGCAGCGGTCGAGCGGTGAATATCTTTGCCTTCAGCAAAGGCGTTAATCAAACCTTGATCCTGAGATAAATGCGCCATAATACGTAATTCGATTTGGGAATAGTCGGCTGCCACTACTGAATAACCTTCACGCGCAATAAAAGCCTGACGAATGCGGCGACCTTCTTCATTGCGGATCGGAATATTTTGTAAATTCGGATCGCTGGAGGATAAACGCCCTGTGGCAGTCACGGCTTGATGGTAGGAGGTATGGACACGCCCCGTATTTGGATCCACCATTTGCGGCAATTTGTCCGTATAGGTGGATTTTAATTTGCTCAATCCTCGATGTTCCACTAAGACTTTTGGTAATTCATGACTGTAAGCCAACTCTTCCAACACTTCCTCGTTTGTGGATGGTGCACCTTTCGGCGTTTTTTGTAAAACGGGTAAGCCCAACTTATCAAACAAAATCTCTTGTAATTGTTTGGTGGAGGCGAGATTGAAGGTTTGTCCGGCGAGTTCATAGGCTTGCGTTTCAAGTGCGGTCAATCTTGCGGTGATTTCGTTGGATTGTATAAATAATGCATCACTGTCAATTAACACGCCGGTTCGTTCCATGTGTGAAAGGACACTGAGTAATGGCAATTCAATATTTTCAAAAAGTGCGGTTAGGCTTGCTTCATTTTGTAATTTTTCCCATAAAACTTGGTGGAGTTTCATGGTGACATCGGCATCCTCGGCAGCGTATTCGGCGGCTTGTTCTAAGGGGATTTGATTGAAAGTCAGTTGATTTTTACCTTTGCCCGCAATGTCTTCAAAACTAATGGTTTGATGCCCTAAATAGCGTTTGGCAAGATCATCCATATTGTGGCGACCGGTGCTATCTAACACATAGGATTCCAACATGGTATCGAATGCGACACCCCGTACTTCAATACCGTTGCGAGCCAAAACGGTGAGATCATATTTGATATTTTGTCCCACTTTTTTTATGTCGGCATTTTCAAGAATGGGTTTGAGGGCAGAAAGTGCGGTTGTTTTTTCAAGGGTTTTTGGCGCACCAAGATAATCTAATTGCAACGGAAGGTAAGCGGCTTCACCATTTTCTAGGGCAAAAGAAAGCCCGACGAGATTGGCTACCATATAATTGAGACTGTCGGTTTCCGTGTCTAGGGCGAATAAATTAGACTTTGATAATTTATCAATCCAACGGGTTAAATCGGCTTCCCTCAGAAGGGTTTCATATTGGCTGCGATCAATTTGAAATTTAGGCTGATTTTCAACCGCACTTTCAGTAGAAATAGTTGGTGTGGCTTGATATGGATTGATTTTAACCGCTTGGTCGCTAGCCTGTGTGATGGAATCCGAACCGTTCATTACTTCACTCAGCCATCGTTTAAATTCATAACGCCCGAAATATTCAATTAAGCGGTCATTATCACTTTCTCCAAGCAATAATTCATCAGGTGTGATACTTAATGCAACATCGGTTTTAATGGTCGCAAGGGTGTAAGACAAATCCGCATTTTGCTTTTCCGCCAATAATTTCTCGCCGAGCTTTTTCGCACCACGAATCGGTAATTCGGCGACTTTGTCGAGATTGGCATAAATATCAGTCATACTACCAAGCCCTTGCAACAGCCCAAGTGCTGTTTTTTCCCCCACTCCGGCAACCCCGGGAATGTTATCCGAACTATCGCCCATCAGTGCCAGATAATCAATAATGAGTTCCGGTGGAATACCATATTTTTCAATGACACCTTCGCGATCTAATAAGCTATTGTTCATAGTATTGATGAGCATAATATTCTCATCAACCAACTGTGCCATATCTTTATCCCCCGTACTAATCAGCACGTTTTTACCGGCATGGGAGGCTTGCACCGCGAGGGTGCCGATAACATCATCGGCTTCCACCCCTTCGACCACTAAAAGCGGAATACCAAGGGCACGGATCATATCGTGGAGCGGTTGGATTTGTTTTCTGAGATCGTCCGGCATAGGTGGGCGGTGGGATTTATACTGTTCAAACAATTCATCACGGAAAGTTTTCCCTTTGGCATCAAACACCACTGCTATGTGGCTTGGTTGCACCTGCGAAATCAGGCTTTTCAGCATATTTAACACGCCGTACATCGCACCAGTTGGTTCGCCGGCTGAATTGGTTAATGGGGGGAATGCGTGAAACGCTCGATATAAATAAGAAGAACCGTCCACTAAGACCAGTGGGTTTGCTGCGATCTGTGCCATAAAAATCTCATTCAATGTGATTAAAGTGAGCGCATTATAGCGTAAATTCAGAAAGGGCGCGAACAGGTAGGCTCGCTGATTGCGTGTAAAAGATATGACGGGAAAGTTTGCCTATGGCATAATATTTCCCACTCAAAAATACCAATTAAAGGGAATACAATGTCATTAAAACTGGTTGAAATTGTCGTATTAGGGCAAGTATTACGTTTAAATGTACCTCAGGATCAAGAAGATGCGTTGCGCCAAGCCGCACGAAATTTAGATGCCTTGGTTTCCGAAATGAAAGAAAAAACGGGATTGATTCAGCTTGATCGCGTACTGTCTATTGTCGCGTTGAATTTAAGTTTTGAGCTTACGCAGGAAAAGAATAAAAATGCACAAATTGAAGATGTTTTGAAAACGCGTATTCAGCAGTTGGATCATTCATTGGGGAGTATTCTCTCAACAAGAGAATAATTTGTGAGCAAGATCGCAGATTTCAAAAATAAAGTCTGGCAAAAATGCCTACTTTTCGCTAGTATAACCGCATAAAGATTTCCTGGAATGTTCGCTAATGGGTTATGTCCCTGAGCCGATACTTAAAATCTTATAAATCGGTTTCCCGTCATTGGTGTGTAGGCTTTGCCTTTATTTTCCTTCTGGATAATTAAAGGAATTAAGAAACCTGAAAATGACCTTATCGATTTCCTTGAACCATCGGGTTCAAGGACTGTCACCCACAACGGCATTCCGGGTTCTTTCTTGTTTACCCCTATGAATACTCAGCAACAACGCCAACAAATTCGTCGTCAAATCCGAAAAATTCGCGCAAATTTAACCGCTCTTCAACAGCAACAGGCGGAGCAAGCCGTTACAGGGCAAGCCCTTGATTTAATTGAACATCATCAGGCAATAAATATTGCGTTATATCTTTCTTTTGATGGTGAAATTTCGACCCAATCATTAATAAAAGCACTCTGGAAAAAAAATAATAAAGTGTTTTTGCCCGTTTTGCATCCCTTCGCAAAAAATCACTTACTTTTTTTACAATACTTACCCGATACCCCGATGGTGCAAAATCATTTTGGTATTTGGGAGCCGAAATTGAATGTTCAAAATGTATTGCCACTCAATGAGTTGGATATTCTTTTTACCCCCTTAGTTGCATTCGATAAACAAGGTAATCGTCTTGGAATGGGCGGAGGTTTTTATGATCGAACCTTGCAAAATTGGCAACAAAAATCCTTTCTTCCTATTGGTTTGGCTCACGCTTGTCAGCAAATTGACACATTGCCTATTGAACATTGGGATGTGCCTCTCTTTGATATTTTGGTTGGATAAATCTATCATTTCAATTTAATTGATAGGTAAAATCAAAAATATTTCATTTTTCCCCTTGAAATCATCTCAAATGATCTTACTTACCCTGTGTGAACGGCGAAAGCCAAATTGAATGTAAATTAATAGGGAAAAGAGAAATGAATATAGACAAATTTACCACAAAATTCCAACAAGCCTTGAGTGAGGCACAGTCGCTTGCTATTGGCAAAGATAATCAATTTATCGAACCGGTGCATTTATTGACAGCACTTTTAAACCAACAAGACGGCTCGGTTGCACCGATTTTGACCGCAAGCGGGGTAAATGTTGCCTTATTGCGTAATGAGTTAAATAGTGAACTCAATAAATTGCCACAGGTTTCCGGCAATGGTGGCAATGTGCAGATTTCCCGTCAATTACTTAACTTATTGAATTTATGCGATAAACTCGCCCAACAAAGACAGGATAAATTTATTTCAAGCGAATTGTTTTTGCTTGCCGCACTGGAAGAACGCGGTTCATTAAAAGACATTTTAACCAAGTGTGGGGCGAAAAAAGAACAAATTGCACAAGCGATTCAACAAATTCGTGGAGGACAAAGCGTGAACGATCAGAATGCAGAAGAAAGCAGACAAGCTCTTGAAAAATATACCATTGATTTAACCAAACGGGCAGAAAGCGGCAAACTTGATCCGGTGATCGGACGTGATGAAGAAATCCGTCGAACCATTCAAGTTTTACAACGTCGCACGAAAAATAACCCGGTTTTAATTGGTGAACCGGGTGTGGGAAAAACAGCCATTGTAGAAGGCTTGGCACAGCGTATTGTCAATGGGGAAGTGCCGGAAGGATTGAAAAATAAACGTGTTCTTTCTTTAGATATGGGGGCGTTGATTGCGGGCGCAAAATATCGTGGTGAATTTGAGGAACGCTTGAAAGCGGTATTGAATGAATTAGCAAAAGAAGAAGGCAGAGTCATTCTATTTATTGATGAAATTCACACCATGGTTGGCGCCGGTAAAACCGATGGTGCAATGGATGCCGGTAACTTGTTAAAACCAAGTTTGGCACGGGGGGAATTGCACTGTGTAGGGGCGACAACCCTGGATGAATATCGTCAATATATTGAAAAAGATGCGGCATTGGAGCGTCGTTTCCAAAAAGTGTTTGTGGACGAACCAAGCGTAGAAGATACTATCGCCATTTTACGTGGTTTAAAAGAACGCTATGAGATTCATCACCATGTGGATATTACCGACCCGGCGATTGTGGCGGCGGCGACCCTTTCACATCGTTATATTTCCGATCGTCAATTACCGGATAAAGCCATTGATTTAATTGACGAGGCGGCATCCAGTATTCGTATGGAAATTGATTCCAAACCGGAACCGCTTGATCGTCTTGAACGTCGCATTATCCAATTAAAATTGGAGCAACAAGCACTGAAAAAAGAAGAAGATGAGGCGAGCCGTAAACGTTTGGAAACCTTAGAAAAAGAACTTGCCGATAAAGAACGTGAATATGCGGAATTAGAGGAAGTATGGAAATCTGAAAAAGCCGCTCTTTCGGGTTCACAGCATATTAAACAAGCACTGGATGCGGCGAAAACCGAAATGGAGCAAGCACGCCGTGC
This sequence comes from Rodentibacter genomosp. 2, assembly GCA_001999425.1. Classification (GTDB taxonomy): domain Bacteria; phylum Pseudomonadota; class Gammaproteobacteria; order Enterobacterales; family Pasteurellaceae; genus Rodentibacter. The sequence continues at coordinate 18,597 of MLHP01000020.1, forward strand.
CGGTGATTTAAGTAAAATGTCGGAACTACAATACGGTCGCATTCCTGAATTGGAAAAACAACTTGCTCAAGCTGAAACCAGCGAAGGCAAAGAAATGAGCTTATTGCGTTATCGTGTGACCGATGAAGAAATTGCAGAGGTGCTTTCCAAAGCCACAGGGATTCCGGTGTCCAAAATGATGGAGGGTGAAAAAGAAAAACTGTTGCGGATGGAAGAAGAATTGCACAAACGTGTGATTGGTCAGAACGAAGCGGTGGATGCCGTAGCCAATGCCATTCGCCGTAGCCGTGCCGGACTTTCCGATCCAAACCGCCCGATTGGTTCTTTCTTATTCTTAGGGCCGACCGGTGTAGGGAAAACGGAATTGTGTAAAACTTTGGCAAAATTCCTCTTTGACAGTGATGATGCCATGGTGCGTATTGATATGTCGGAGTTTATGGAAAAACACAGTGTTTCCCGTTTAGTCGGTGCGCCTCCGGGTTATGTGGGTTATGAAGAAGGCGGTTATTTAACCGAAGCAGTACGTCGTCGTCCTTATTCTGTGATTTTACTTGATGAAGTCGAGAAAGCGCATGCCGATGTATTCAATATTTTGTTACAAGTGTTGGATGACGGGCGTTTAACGGACGGTCAAGGCAGAACGGTGGATTTCCGTAATACGGTAGTGATTATGACCTCAAACTTGGGTTCCCATTTAATTCAGGAACATCAAGGCGATGGCTATGAGGAAATGAAAAATCGAGTGATGTCGGTTGTGGGGCAACATTTCCGTCCAGAATTTATCAACCGTATTGATGAAACCGTGGTGTTCCACCCGTTGGCGAAAGAAAATATCCGTGCCATTGCAAGCATTCAATTAGAACGCTTGGCAAAACGTATGGAAAGCCGTGGTTATGAAATTGTATTCAGCGAAGGACTCATTGATTTCATTGGTGAAGTAGGCTATGACCCGGTTTATGGCGCACGCCCGTTAAAACGTGCGATTCAGCAAGAGATCGAAAATCCATTGGCACAACAAATCCTTTCCGGTCAATTACTGCCAAGCAGTGTGGTGACTGTGGATTATGCTGATGGCAAGGTTGTCGCAAAACAATAAATCCAAAATACAAAAAGTGCGGTCATTTTTAACCGCACTTTTTTGTTCTAAATTGATTAGCCCCCTAACGCCCGTTGTAAACTCTGCGTCCATGCCATTTTGAAAGCAGGATCTTTGGCGAAGAGTTTATAAAGTTCCAATTCATCACGATGTCGCTCACTCATCACATCACGCAAAATTTGCTCAAAAGCAAGTCCACGCGTATGAATATCAGGGTTGTTTTTATATTTTTGCTCAAAGTCTTTATGCTTACGGATTCGTTCGGTGATGTTTATGAATTTCACCCGTTGTTCTTCCGGTGTTGCACTCCAGCCTTGAAACCAGCGCTCATTAAAGGTTTTAATGATCTCATCGATTGGATCTTTTTCTTCATCTTCAGTATATCCTCCTCGCGGATTTGGATTTTGTGGTGCAAGTTCAGATTCGCTATCATCTAATTTAATCCTGTAATTGAGTCGATTACGAGCCAGACCATAAGTGCTTAAATCTACCGCATTCAAGATTTCGTCAAATTCATCTTTTGGATCTTGCACCTTTAATTTCGGTACGAGAAATTTGAGGAACCAGTACAGTTTTTCCCAACCAATATTTTCAAAATTAATGATCGACGCCATTTGTCCGTAGATTTTTAAAAATTGTTTTGCCTTAACTTTAAAATCCACTTTATCGGCTTGTGCCAATCCTACATCCGAATCAAAGCGCTGAACGGCAACATCAATTATTGCGCTTAATTGATCGGACGGAAGATTAGCAAAATAACCTTCGGTAAATTCATTCACTTCCGCTTGTTCATACACGCCCGTTTCATCAAGTTGAGTTTTTAAATCGTGCAATACATTGACGTCGGTTTCTTCAGATAAGGTTGTTGAAGTATAAAATGGGTCGAAGGCCTTTTTAATATCATCAACGGAATTGAAAAAATCGAGTACAAACAAATCTTCCGAGCGTTTGCCAAGTTTATTGGCACTTCGATTCAGGCGTGACAAGGCTTGTACACAAAGTACGCCGGATAACTTTTTATCCACATACATCGCACATAATTTGGGTTGGTCAAAGCCCGTCAAATATTTATTCGCTACGACCAATAAACGGTATTCATCTTTATCAAAATAATCTTTGGTTTCATTTTCGGCAAAGCTATTCATTTCTGCTTCAGTATATTCCACACCGTCCACCATTTTACTGCCGGAAAAAGCAATGGCAATTTTGAACGGATTACCACGTATTGTCAGCAAATGGTTTAAGGCTTGAAAATAGCGAATCGCTGTTTCAATATTTTGCGTAACAACCATCCCTTTTGCCTTGCCTTTTAGTTTCTTACGGTTGAACACTTGTCCAATAAAGTGATCCAACATCACTTCCGCTTTGGTCTCAATAGTTTGTTTTGAACGTTCTACAAAAGCTCGTAAACGGCGTTGCGCTTTTTTGCTGTCAAATTCCGGGTTGTCTTCAATGGATTTTTGGATTTCATAGAAACTCTGATAAGTGGTGTAGTTGGCGATCACATCTAAAATAAACCCCTCTTCAATTGCCTGCTTCATTGAATACAGATGGAAAGGTTTGAATTTTCCATCAGCTTGCTTTTCGCCAAATTTTTCTAATGTGCTATTTTTCGGTGTCGCTGTGAAAGCAAAATATGAAGCATTGCCGCGCATTTTACAGGATTGCATTGTTTGCAAAATTAAATCTTGAACATCTTCCGCATCAAGATCCGTCATTTTTCCCATCACCTTATTCATATTGTCGTGAGCTGAGCCTGATTGAGAGCTGTGCGCTTCATCAATAATTACGGCAAATTGCCTGTCATTTAAATCGGCAATGCCATCTACAATAAACGGGAATTTTTGAATGGTGGTAATAATAATTTTCTTGCCTTGTTCAAGGGATTGACGTAACTCGGCAGAACTCAATGCCGGTGCGATGATATTTTTTACCTCAGAAAAATCTTTGATATTGTCGCGTAACTGCTTATCTAATAAACGGCGATCCGTCACTACAATCACCGAGTCAAAAATTGGGCAATTAAGGGCACGCCCATTGGCAGCAGTATTATTTTGCGGATAAGTTTCAATTAATTGATATGCCAGCCACGTAATGGAATTAGATTTACCCGACCCCGCAGAATGTTGAATTAAATAACGCTTACCCACACCATGTTCACCCACATCAGCGATTAAACGGCGCACTACATCTAACTGATGATAACGTGGGAAAAAGAGCGTACGTTTTTCCAATGGATCTTTTGCTGAACCGTCCAGACGCATAAAATGTTGAATAATATTGGCAAGGCTTTGCTTGGTAAAAACTTGCTCCCACACATAAGCCGTGCGAAATCCATTTGGATTGGGCGGATTGCCTTTGCCAAAATTATTCCCTAAATTAAAAGGCAAAAAGAAAGTATCCGCACCGGCAAGTTTCGTTGTCATATAGGCTTCTTCGGTATCCATAGCAAAATGCGCTAAACAACGTCCAAATTGAAAGAGCGGTTGGTTTGTGTCACGTTTTTTATATTGTGCTTGCGCATCAAAACGTGCTGTTTGCCCTGTCCAGTGATTTTTTAATTCAATCGTAATGATCGGTAATCCATTGATAAATAATGCTATATCAACCGTTTCACCGGTGACACTTGAATAAGGCACTTGGCGCATACAGCTAAATAAATTTAGTGCAAAATTCGACCGCACTTTTTCGCCACTGCTGGCAAGCGGAACAGGATAAAGCAAATCAAAATGTGCATTATCAATATCCAAGCCTTTTTTCAACACATGCAATACGCCCAATTTTTTAATTTGGCGATCTAAGCGTTCTAAAATTTTACGCTGCCAATCATTGGGATTAAGCTCACGAAAACGCGTTAACTCTTCTTTTTGGCTGTTTTGCAGAAATTGCCAAAATAATCGATGATCGATAGCAAATTGTGCATCGAAATCTTGCGAAAACGCCAATAAGAAGCCATGGTGTTTCGGTGAATAAAACGCACTGGGTTCATTGATCTGATTTTCTATATTTTCCCGCCAAGTACCGGTTAAGGCTTTTTCAATGGCGATTTCCAAATCTTTTTCCTTTGTTCCTGAAACCATGTTTTTACTCTTTTACAAACGATTTAAAGATGATGTTTTTGTTTAAAATCAATTTTGCTTGCACAGAATGGATTATTTTGAGTGAGTTTTGCATAAAATCGATTTATTGTGTTGTACAATCACACTCTCACCTTCCCCGTTACCACATCATTAATCAACACACTTTTGTATTCTTTGAGTTTTTCGATGTGTTGCTGTTTTAATGAAATCGCATAGTCGATTTTTGCTGTTTTATCGTATAGGTATTGAGCGATTTGTTGTTGTTCTTCTAATGGTGGAATTGGTAACAACATGTTAGAAAGAAATTCTGAATTTGCTCTTGGCATTTTTGAGCCATACGTTGAGGAATTCACCGTATTAATAAAACCATGAGAAAGGAAAATACTTAATGCAAAATGATTATTCATATTTTGGGTTGTTTTATAAACTAAAAACTCAGTTGAACAAACTCCATCAAAATCAGCTAAATATGATTTAGTCAAATAAGGTCTTAACTTTCCAAATAAAATTTCATTTTTATAGAATGAATTAGCAACTCCTTCAGCAGATAAAATCGTATCATTTATTTTTCCTGTAAATGATTCTACATTTTCCATACCGATATACCGTTTATCTGAATTTTTACTTTCTTCTTTGTTATTACTTAATACTAATACAAATTTTAGCTTTTTTACCTCCCAATGCGCCGGCACTTCCCCAATCCATTCCACGCCCGAATCTTTCATCTCCACATTAGAATCTAGCCCTTTTGTGACCGCACGTTGTATTAGAATTTGCTTATGTTCTTTTAATAGCTCAATCTGTTTTTCAGCCAATGAAATCGCGTGATCGATTTTGGTGGTTTTATCATCTAGATATTGGGAGATTCTCTGTTGTTCGGAATATTGAGGAAATGGAACAAAAATATTTCCTAGTTCTTCAAAATATAATCTGAGACGCATATCCATAATGCCTCTGGATTTCTTTTTAAATTCTGATAAGCATAGATTCGTTCTAAATAAATAATGGAAGAACTTTCCATCAATTTTCTGATAAGGTCTTAATACATCGTATGCGGGGCTAGTAATGCCATTGTAGTCTGATAATCCGATAGCCCCCATCCACGCTAACAATTTATTGATAATAATGTCTCCTTTTTTTACTACCCAATAACCATCTGTTGTAGATGCTTTATTTCCTCTCTCTTCTAATTCAGCTCTTGGTTTTACGCCAATGTCTGAATATACGGAAAGTAATTCTTGAGAATTATTTTTGGGGGCGGGTTCTACGACTAATCGAAATATATGTTTTACTTTCCTTACTTCCCAATGCTCTGGCACTTCCTCCAACCATTCCACACCCGAATCTTTATAACTTTCATATCGCTTCATTTGTAAAAATTCCTTAAAATCTGACCGCACTTTTGTCGTAAGATAAAACTTGTTGCATACCATGGTATAGACGCGTATAGCGTGATGTTTATCGTTTATCTTTTAATTGCTTTATCTCTTTTTGCCAATTTTCCAAGATTTTCAAATCTTCACTCTCGACTTGGCGTAGTTTCTGTTGTTTTCTGGTTTGATCGAATAATGCGTATTGCTCATGGGTAAAGGTTTCCATTTGTTTTTTGGTTCGTTTACCGCTACCTTGTAGAACAGGAAATCCATTAAATTCTATCAAGTTATCTACATTGTTTCGCCAGAATGATAAAGTCAGATCTTTATTGTTTTTTACACGTAATTCTGCACTTTCTAAGAAAATCATCACTAATCGGTTCAGTGAATCTAATTCATCATTTGAGAGATAATTTTTGGCAATTACAATATCGCCTTTACGCACAACAGAACCTTTCCATGAGGTTAATCCCATATTCGGTAAGTTTGCGTCAGCGCGTTTGCATATTAATTCAGCGGCAGTTTGCTTGGTGATGGCATAAATCAATTTATTTTGAGTTTCGGCAAAAAACATTTGGGTGTTTTTATCGGTTTTATCGTAATCGCTTGATAAGCTAAATAATTCCCGTACTTTTTGATAAAAACGCATTTCACTGGCTCGAATCTCGCGAATTTGTTCCAGTAATTCATCAAAATAATCTAATCGACCTTGAGGATTTTTTAACCGTTCTTTATCAACCAAAAAACCTTTTTCTAAATAACTGCGCAATTGCGTGTTTGCCCAACGTCGAAACTGCACGCCACGTGGACTACGCACCCGAAATCCAACTGCTAAAATCATATCAAGCGAGTAATGTTTCACTTGATATTGTTTGCCGTCCTGAGCAGTTATTAAATAATCCTTAATAACTGAATCTGCCTCTAACTCTTTGTCTTGTAATATGTTTTTTATGTGGGTGGTTATATTTTGCACAGAGGTGTCAAAAAGTTCTGCCAATTGATTTTGTGTAAGCCAGGCTTCGTTTTCAATCACCAATAACGCTACATTAGCCTTGCCGTCATCGGTGTTATAAATAATTAAATCATTCATAGTTTTTATAAAATTCTTCAAAATCTGACCGCACTTTTAGCCCAAAATTTCACAAATCAATCCATCCGTCTGCCTTTCTAAGGCTAAAATATCTTGCGCGACTTCAGAAAGGCTACGGAGCGGTTTGTGGCGGTAGAAATATTTATTGAAGCTGATTTCATAGCCGATTTTTATGCTGTCTAAATTGACCCAAGCCTCCGAGACATGGGGTTGTACTTCGGTTTTGAAGTAATGATGAATGGATTGTTTCAGCGGGATTGATTCACTGTCACGCAGTTCGCTTGCGCTTTCGTATTGGATAAATTCGCCTATTTTTTCTGTGGCGTAATAACCGAAATCGGCAAGTTCTTCAATCTTGCAGTCAAGGCGTTTACATAAGGCTTCGAGTTCTTGAGGTTTAAGTTTTAGGGTTTTAGCGATCACTTTTTCAGCATTTTCGTTATACCAACTGACAGCATTGAAAATCGCTTTTTTCTCTGTGGCGGATAGGCTGATTTTTTCTGCTTTTAGATATTTTTCCACTGTTTGTTTAAACAAGTTGAAATCATCAAATTGTTGCTCGCCAAAATGAGCGAATAATTTGTTCGCCGTGTTGAAAAGTGCGGTAGATTTTTCCCAAGTTTTTACATCAAGCAATTTGGCTTTTGCCTTGTTATTTAATGCAATGCCTTGTGCTTCACACCATGCGGTGATGTCTTGTTCTACACTTGTCAAGGTTGTTTGATTGTAAATATTTTCACCATATTGTTGATAAAGATATTGCATAGGCTCAAACAAGGCTTTGTCAAATCTTAATGTGGCAATATTTTCCGCAGTGAATTTTGCGCTACGGCGTTCCGGGCGTTCAATAGTGACTTTGTAATAACCGAAATCTTGGTTATCAAAAATTTGTGAAGCCAAACCTTCTTCATGATTTCCACGGGAAAGTGCGGTGAAATTTAAGTAAGTTTTTGTGATTTCAGTGATGTGTTCCGGCGCAAACTCACAGTTTTTATCACCTAGATTTTTGCGTAGCTTCCTAAACAGAGAACTGGCATCAATGAGTTGTACTTTGCCTTGTCGATGTGTCGGTTTATTGTTGGAAAGCAACCAAATATAGGTGGTGATCCCGGTGTTGTAGAAAAGGTTATTCGGGAGTTGCACGATGGCATCAAGCAAGTCATTTTCAATAATAAAGCGGCGGATATTGCTTTCTCCCGATCCAGCATCGCCCGTAAAAAGGCTTGAGCCATTATGAACAGAAGCAACGCGACTACCAATTTTATTGTCTTTCGGTGATTTCATTTTACTCACCATTTCCATCAGGAAGAGCAACTGGCCATCGCTTGAACGTGGTGTAGCATCAAGGGATTCCTCTTTGCCCCAATAATCCGGCAAGGATACTTTAAAGCGACTGTCAATTACACCGTTGCCATCTTTAATAAAGGCTTGATCGCCGCTCCAGCTTTTGCCATAAGGCGGGTTGGAAAGCATAAAATCAAAATAATGTCCGTGGAAAGTATCGGTGGCAAGCGTAGAACCCACTTTGATATTTTCAGGGTTGTCGCCTTTAATGAGCATATCGGATTTGCAAATAGCATAGGTTTCATCATTGATTTCTTTGCCAAACAGCAAGATGGAACGATCGCCTTGTGATGACGATAAAGGATATTTCTCTTCAATAAAATTTTGCGATTCAGTGAGCATTCCACCGCTGCCACATGCCGGATCGTAAATGGTAATAATTGCCGGAATTTGCCTTTTAAGCGGATCAAACACAAGGTGTGTCATAAGTTCGATCACTTCACGTGGAGTAAAGTGTTCGCCCGCTTCTTCATTGTTTTCTTCATTAAATTTGCGAATCAATTCTTCAAACACATAACCCATACCAAGATTGGTCAATGCAGGTAGTGTGTTGCCGTCGGGATCTTGTTGAGGATTTGGCGTAAGGTTGATATAAGGCGAAACAAATTTTTCTAGCACACCTAATAAGACGTTTTTGTTCGACATATGGCGGATTTGTTCACGTAATTTGAAGCAATTGATGATTTCCTGTACGTTGGCACTGAAACCATCTAAATATTCTTCAAAATTCGCCAACATATATTGCGGTGTATTGCTTGCGGTTTGATAAAGGGTTTTGAGTGTCCATTTTGAGGTGTTGTAAAACACATAACCGCTCGTTTTTTCAAGCTGTAGATGATCAAGTTCGGTAAAGCCTAGCTCTTCTTTCTGATAGTGTACCTCTTCTAGTACTGCGCCTTTGTTTGGTTCAAGTAGTGTATCTAAGCGACGCAATACAAACATCGGCAAAATCACATCGCGATATTTTCCTCGTACATATACATCACGTAGGCAGTCGTCGGCAATACTCCAGATAAAAGAAACGAGTTTGTTGTGAACTGAATGATCCATAATATTTATCCTAAATTTTATTTGTTATTTTCTGTTTAAAACTAAAAACCGGCAAGCATAAGGATTATTCTCGTCTTTTTCGCAATACTCTTCAAATTCAATATGCCATTCATCCCAATTTAATTCAGGGAAAAAGGTATCGCCGTCGATTTCCGCTTGAATTTGGGTTAAATAGAGTTTATCTGCTTGGGGTAAATATTGTTTAAAGAGTTCACCCCCGCCAATTAGCATAATTTCTTCCGAATCTTTGACAAAATCAACCGCACTTTCAAGGCTATTTTTCCAGATGACGCCCTCGTGTTCAAAAGGTTTGCGCGAAAGCACAATATTCACCCGTTTGGGGAGAGGGCGACCAATACTCTCAAAGGTTTTACGCCCCATAATGACCGGTTTCCCCGTGGTATTTTTTCTAAACCAAGCAAGATCAGCCGGCAGATGCCAAGGCATTTGGTTGTCTTTGCCGATTACATGGTTAAGAGTTGTCGCGACAATTAAACTGAATGTCATAAAAGCTCCTTGTTGAATTGCTGAACAATATATCACAGCACAATATAAATTTAATGCTTTTTAATGAGTTTAGTGCTAACGTATGCGGCATTTTTTGATAATTAAAAAGGGTTAATAAAATGAATAAAACCATTGTTGTGAAGTTCGGTACCAGCACCTTAACCCAAGGTTCACCCAAATTAAATTCGCCACATATGATGGAAATTGTGCGACAAATTGCACAACTTCATCATGAGGGCTTTCGTATTGTGATTGTGACCTCCGGTGCCATTGCCGCAGGTCGCCATTATTTGAACCACCCGCAATTACCGCCAACCATTGCATCGAAACAATTACTTGCCGCTGTGGGTCAAAGCCAGCTCATTCAAGCGTGGGAAAAATTGTTTGCGATTTATGATATTCATATCGGTCAAATTTTACTGACTCGTGCGGATATTGAAGATCGCGAGCGTTTTCTTAATGCCCGTGATACGTTGCATGCGCTTTTGGATAATCACATTATCCCTGTCATTAATGAAAACGATGCGGTGGCAACGGCGGAAATTAAAGTCGGGGATAACGATAATTTGTCTGCGTTGGTGGCAATTTTGGTGCAAGCGGAACAACTTTATCTTTTAACAGATCAACAAGGGTTATTTGATAGTGATCCGCGCAAAAATCCTAATGCAAAACTCATTCCGGTGGTGAATAAAATCACCGATCATATTCGTTCGATAGCCGGTGGCAGCGGTACGAATCTTGGTACGGGGGGGATGAGTACGAAAATCATCGCGGCAGATGTGGCAACACGTTCCGGTATTGAAACGATTATTGCGCAGGGTAACCGTTCAAATGTGATTGTGGATTTGGCACACGAACAGGATATTGGTACGAAGTTCACCGCCCATCATACCGATCGCTTGGAAAGTCGTAAGCAATGGTTATTTGCCGCACCTTCAGCCGGTGCGATCACGATTGATGAAGGGGCGGAACATGCGATGCTGGTTCAAAATAAATCCCTTTTACCGGCAGGGATTGTTGCTGTGGAGGGGCGTTTTTCCCGTGGTGAAGTCGTGAAAATTCGCAATCAGGCGGGCAAAGACATTGCGCTCGGCATGCCACGTTATAACAATGAGGCTTTGTTACGCATTATGGGGAAAAAATCGCAAGATATTGAAGCGATTTTGGGCTATGAATATGGTGCAGTTGCGCTTCATCGTGACGATATGATTATTTTATAAAGGACGTAGTTGTGAAAAAAGTGTTTATTTTTAGTTTTTTATGTGGTTTTTTGGCGTTAAATGTGTCGGCAGATAGCGGTGTCGGGCGTTCTCCCTTTTATGTGAATGCCTCAACAAAACGCCTAAATACGGTGGATTGTAATGATGTTGATGATTGGTATTTAGACGGTTTTAGAGTGGGAAAAACGTTCAGTTCCTATCAACAAAGTTTATTGCAGCAGCGTATTAGTTACTGCCAGCAGCACGGTGGCGTTTCTAATGGGTTGAAATCAGCCTGGATGCAGGGCTACAAAAAAGGGGCGCCGGTTCAGAAAAAACAAGGGAAGAAAAAACGAAAAAAACAAGCTCGAGTTTAGTATTCAAGTGCGGTCAGAAAATCCCATCAATTTTTGACCGCACTTTTCTTTTAAATTGTTGTCCTCAATTTGCATTTTTATTTAAGGAAGTAAATGATGAAAAAATTAATGCTCGCTTCAATGATTTTGGCTTTAGCCGCTTGTATGCAACATTCCACACGTTCGCCTATTTCAGTTAATCAATATGAAAAACGCCTTAACACCATTGTTTGTCATGATGTAGATGATTGGTATTTGGATGGCTATCGTGTGGGAAAGGATTATGCCAAGTACAGTCAAAGTCAATTAAACCAACGCATTCAATATTGTGGCGGTATAACAAGTACGCAACGTAGTGCTTGGTTTGATGGATTTAGTTCGGGCAATCGGGGAGGCAACAGATACCATTAAAAAAGCGAGGAATAAAAAAGTGCGGTGAATTTCAACCGCACTTTTTATCTTTTTGTCATTGAGAATTAAAGAATATCCAATAATTCTACTTCAAACACTAATGGAGAGAATGGCGGGATAGAAGCACCTGCACCACGTTCACCGTAGGCTAATTCGTGTGGAATGGTGAGCTTCCATTTAGATCCTACCGGCATCATTTGTAATGCTTCGACCCAGCCGCGAATCACGCCGTTTACCGGAAATTCCGCCGGTTGACCACGTGATACCGAACTATCAAACACGGTTCCGTTTGGTAACGTACCGGTATAGTGAACGCGAACTTTATCACTTGCCGATGGTTTTGCACCTGTACCTTCGGTGATGATTTCATATTGAAGTCCGCTGTCAGTGACGGTTACACCGGATTTTTTCGCATTTTCCGCTAAAAAGGTTTTGCCTTCTTCTTCAATCACTTTAAATTGAGCTTGTTGCGCTTCTGCCGCTTGTTGCTGAAGTTGTTGCACGGAAAGCATTAAATCATTCATGTCTAAGGCGGGTTGATTATGATTTAACGCATCAAAAATGCCTTTGGCTACCGCTTCAACCGAAATATCCATTTGGCTGTCGAGTAATTGCTGACCGATTTGTAAACCGATACCATAGCTGCCTTTTTCGGAGAGGCTTTTTAATTTAATTTGTTCAAAATTCATTGATGTTTTCCTTTCGTTAAAAATTAGTTTTTATATGCCAAGATTTCACCCATACGCACCGGCTCGCCCGCAGTGAGGTGAGAGGCTAAATGCACTTGATTTTCTTGGAATAAATTAATGACGGTCGAGCCGAGTTGAAACCAGCCCATTTCTTGACCTTTGGTAAATTTAACCGCACTTTCACCTTCATAAGTCCAGGTTTTTACTTCATTATGGCGTGGCGGATTAATAATTCCCGCCCACGTTGTGCCGATACTGGCGGTAATGGTTGCACCCACGAGAATTTGTACCATTGTGCCGAATGCCGTATCAAAGACACAAATAAGACGCTCGTTACGGGCGAATAAATTTGGTACGTGTCGGGCTAAAAACGGATTTACCGAAAATAAATCGCCCGGTACATAAATCATTTTACGCAGTGTACCATCGCAAGGCATATGAACGCGGTGATAATCGCGCGGTGAGAGGTAAGTGGTGGCAAACTCTCCGTTTTTAAAGGTTTCGACTAATTCTTTGTCTTCCGCCAATAAATCTTCTAGGCTAAAAAAATGCCCTTTGGCTTGTAATAAACGGTTGTCATCAATATGGCCGCATTCGCTAATTCGACCGTCTGCCGGTAGGCAAAGTGCAGTTGGATTTTGGTTAATCGGGCGTGCATTTTCTTTTAAGGGGCGAATAAAAAATTCGTTAAAACTCGCGTAGTCGGAGAATTGTTCTTTTTGCGCAATGCTCATATCGATATTGTATTTTTTTGCAAAGGCTTTAATGGCAAAGTGGGTCACCGCGCCCCATTTTTGCTTTGCAAACCAGCCGGCAAGTTGGGTTAAATAAAGTTGAGGCATCACATATTGAAAAGCGATTTTCAGGCGTTGCCAGTAAGAAATTGAGTTCATACTTGTTTTTCCTCATAAAAAATGAGGGGGTGATTATAGCAACTTTTATCGTTCTTCCAACTTTTAAATTTATTGCAAAAATAACCGCACTTTGTGTGAGATCAGAAAATAATCCCCCTTAGCTATTGTTCAACGAAATCAAAAAGAGTATATTCAACGCCAAATTTTCATTTTTTGAACGGAGTTTTATTATGTTTGGTTTATCCCCTGCACAAATGATCATTTTATTAGTGGTGATTTTGTTGGTTTTCGGTACGAAAAAATTAAGAAATGCAGGTTCTGATCTTGGTGCTGCCGTAAAAGGTTTTAAAAAAGCGATGCAAGATGATGAGCCAAAAACCAAGGATGCAGAGTTTAAGTCTATTGATAACAATACCGAAGCTGCAAAAACTGAGACAGTAAAAGAAAAAGAACAGGCATAACCCGTGTTTGATATTGGCTTTTCCGAACTTGTTTTATTAATGATCGTGGGGCTGGTCGTTCTTGGGCCTAAGCGTTTGCCTGTGGCGATTAGAACCGTTATGGGCTGGGTAAAAACCATTCGCGGGTTAGCGGCCAATGTTCAAAATGAACTAAAGCAAGAACTGAAATTACAAGAATTGCAGGATAGTATTAAGAAGGCGGAATCTTTGAATCTGCAAACACTTTCCCCTGAACTAAGTAAAACCGTTGAAGAATTAAAAGCGCAAGCAGATAAAATGCGTGCCGAACTGGAAAGTAAGGCGGCAGAGGCGGGGACAACGGTAGAAGAGCAAATTAAAGAAATTAAAAGTGCGGCTGAAAATACGGATAAATTGACGGGGTCGCCAATTCCTGAAGAACCGGTGGAAAGCCAAAAGGATGAAAAAACAGCGTCGAATTTGACCGCACTTGAACCGCATGAGCAAGCGGAATTAACCGAACGCTTATCTGATTATTATCCGCCGGATGATATGGATGTTGCACCGCCAACAAAGTTAAAATCCCAATCATAGAGAGTTTTTATGAGTCACGTGGATGAATCCCAACCCCTCATTACCCACCTTGTCGAACTAAGAAACCGCTTGCTACGTAGTGTAATTTGCGTGGTTTTAGTGTTTCTTGCCTTGGTGTATTTTTCGAACGACATTTATCATTTTGTCGCCGCTCCTCTAACGGCCGTTATGCCGAAAGGAGCAACAATGATCGCGACAAATATTCAAACACCGTTTTTTACACCGATTAAATTAACCGCAATTGTGGCGGTGTTTATTTCTGTTCCTTATTTGCTTTACCAAATTTGGGCATTTATCGCACCGGCGTTATATCAGCATGAAAAACGGATGATTTACCCACTACTGTTTTCCAGCACTATTTTATTTTATTGCGGGGTTGTATTTGCCTACTACGTGGTGTTTCCGTTCGTATTTGGCTTTTTTACCCAAACCGCACCGGAAGGGGTGACTATCGCCACGGATATTAGCAGCTATCTTGATTTTGCTTTAGCATTATTCCTTGCTTTTGGTGTGTGTTTTGAAGTACCGGTTGCTATTATTTTGCTTTGTTGGACAGGCGTTACTACCGTGAAATCCCTTTCTGAAAAGCGTCCTTATGTTATCGTTAGTGCATTTTTTATTGGAATGATTTTGACACCACCCGATATATTTTCACAAACCCTACTTGCTGTGCCGATGTGTTTATTGTTTGAACTCGGCTTATTAGTGGCACGTTTTTATCAACCGAAAGACAATGATGACGAAGAAAAAAGTGCGGTTGAAAACTCGGCAGAATCTGAAAAATCAGAATAATGGATGGGGGGCATAGCCCCCTTATTGTAATTAAGCAAGCAGATAATTAAGGATGAAATATGACTCAACAAATTTTTACCGGGTTTCCTGCCCGCCGCTTACGCCGTTTGCGTAAACAGGATTTTAGCCGCCGTTTAGTGGCAGAAAATAAATTGACAGCGGATGATTTAATCTATCCTGTGTTTATTTTAGAAGGTGAAAATTACCGTGAACCCGTGCCTTCTATGCCTGGTGTAGAACGTTTAACCATTGATCAATTATTAATTGAAGCCGGACTGTTGGTGAAATATGGTGTGCCGGTTATTTCCCTTTTCCCGGTCATTGAGGCAGACAAAAAATCCCTCATGGCAGAGGAAGCCTATAGTCCGAACGGTTTGGTTCAGCGTGCCGTAAGAGCGTTAAAATCAACTTATCCCGAATTAGGTGTGCTGACGGATGTGGCGCTTGATCCTTACACGATTCACGGGCAAGACGGAATTATTGATGAAGAAGGCTATGTTCTAAACGACATCACAACGGATATTTTAGTTAAACAAGCACTTTCTCATGCCGAAGCCGGAGCGGATATTGTTGCACCAAGCGATATGATGGACGGGCGTATTGGGCGAATCCGTCAAGCATTGGAAGAAAACGGTTTTGTAAATACGCAAATTATGGCGTATTCCGCAAAATATGCTTCAAATTATTACGGACCTTTCCGTGATGCGGTCGGATCATCGGGTAACTTGAAAGGCGGTGATAAGAAAACTTATCAACTGGATCCGGCAAACGGTGATGAAGGTTTGCAGGAAGTCGCCTTTGATTTACAGGAAGGTGCCGATATGGTGATGGTGAAACCGGGTATGCCGTATTTGGATATGGTTTATCGGGTAAAAGAATATTTCGGTGTGCCGACTTTTGCTTATCAGGTATCCGGTGAATATGCAATGCATATGGCGGCCATTCAAAATGGTTGGCTGAAAGAGAAAGAATGTATTATGGAATCGCTACTTTGTTTTAAACGCGCCGGAGCAGATGGCATTTTGACTTATTTCGCCAAACAAGTAGCTGAATGGTTGTATTTGGAAGGAAAGGATAAATAGCCTTTTTCGGTAAAATGTGATCTTTATCAGCAAAATTAGATAAAATTCAATAGAAATGAGAAAATATTAAATATTTTCTCATTTTTTATTTTTTCTTCATTTTTTCCTTAAAAAAATAATTGCAATATTAAATAAGTCATTGCATATTGTTTCTCACTCCGTCATAGAACGGTGGTAAATAATAAAAAACAAACACAATATTAATACGTTAAGAAGGAAACGAGTATGTCAACAATCACATCTTTAGACGAGTTTTTAGCAAAAGTTGCACAACGTGATGGTCACCAACCGGAGTTTTTACAAGCGGTTCGTGAAGTGTTTACGTCCATTTGGCCGTTTTTGGAAGCGAATCCAAAATATCGTTCCGAAGCGTTATTGGAACGTTTGGTTGAACCGGAACGGGCTTTTCAGTTTCGTGTGGCATGGACGGATGATAAAGGTCAAGTTCAAGTAAATCGTGCATTCCGTGTACAATTTAATAGCGCAATCGGGCCTTACAAAGGCGGTATGCGTTTTCATCCTTCCGTTAATCTCTCAATCTTAAAATTTTTAGGTTTTGAACAAATTTTCAAAAATGCGTTGACAACGTTGCCAATGGGAGGCGCTAAAGGCGGTTCGGATTTTGATCCCAAAGGTAAATCGGATGCGGAAGTGATGCGTTTTTGTCAAGCGTTGATATCAGAATTATATCGCCATATTGGTGCGGATACGGATGTGCCTGCCGGGGATATTGGTGTGGGCGCCCGCGAAGTGGGATATCTTGCCGGTTATATGAAAAAATTATCCAATCAGGCTGCTTGTGTATTTACCGGCCGCGGTTTATCTTTCGGAGGCAGCCTAATTCGTCCTGAAGCAACCGGCTATGGTTTGGTTTATTTTGCCCAAGCCATGTTAGCGGAAAAAGGAGATAGTTTTGCTGGGAAAGTCGTGTCCGTTTCTGGTTCGGGAAATGTGGCGCAATATGCTATTGAAAAAGCGTTAACTTTAGGTGCAAAAGTAGTGACCTGCTCGGATTCATCTGGTTATGTTTATGATCCGGAAGGCTTTACCGCTGAAAAATTAGCCGCACTTTTTGAGATCAAAAATGTGAAACGCGGTCGAGTGAAAGATTATGCGGAACAGTTCGGCTTGCAGTATGTGGAAGGTAAACGCCCTTGGGAAGTGAAAGCGGATATTGCGCTTCCTTGTGCAACACAAAATGAACTTGAAATTGCCGATGCAAAAACATTAATTGAAAACGGGGTGAAGTTGGTGGCAGAAGGTGCGAATATGCCAACTTCTATCGAAGCAACCGATGCGTTTTTAGAAGCCGGTGTATTACTTGGCCCGGGTAAAGCAGCGAATGCTGGCGGTGTGGCAACTTCAGGTTTGGAAATGGCACAAAGTTCGCAACGTTTATATTGGACGGCAGAAGAAGTAGATGCCAAATTACATCGCATTATGTTGGATATTCATGCAAACTGTAAAAAATACGGTATGGTACAAGGTCAAGAAAACATCAATTATGTGGTTGGCGCAAATGTTGCCGGCTTTGTAAAAGTGGCTGATGCGATGTTGGCACAAGGGGTTTATTAACGTCTGAAAATGTTTAACAAAAATGACCGCTCTTTTTGTAAAGTGCGGTCATTTTGCTTATAGAATTTATGTTTTTCCCTCGTTGTTTTGACTTGCCTTTTTGTTCAAAAAGTGTAAAATTCTCGGGCTTTTTGTCTATATATACAGAGAAAAAAGTAAGCTATGTTTTTAAGTGACTTTCGAGCTTAAAAATATTCTTTTAGTAATCAAACATTTAGAGGAAGGTTATGGTAACCATTCGTTTATCTCGTGGCGGAGCTAAAAAACGCCCATTTTATCAAATCGTAGTCGCTGACAGCCGTTCACCGCGTGACGGTCGTTTCATTGAGCGTGTAGGTTTTTTCAACCCTATCGCACAAGGTAAAGCAGAACGTGTTCGCATTGATTTAGACCGTGTAAACCACTGGGTGGGTCAAGGTGCATCATTATCTGATCGTGTTGCGAGCTTGGTAAAAGAAGTTCAAAAAGTGGCTTAATTCGCTTTTAAACGAGAGATAGGTGAAAAATATGGAACAACAACGTATTGAAGTTGTGGGCAAATTAGGCTCAACTTACGGTATTCGTGGGTGGTTGCGTATTTATTCATCAACCGAATATGCTGAAAGCATTTTTGACTATCAGCCTTGGTTTTTAAAAATTAAGGGTGAGTGGCAACCAACAGAACTTGAAAATTGGCGTCATCATAACCACGAACTGATTGTTAAGTTGAAGGGCGTGGATGATCGTGAATCCGCACAGGTTTTAGCGAATATTGAAATCGGTGTGGATTTGTCCGTTTTCCCTGAGCTTGAAGAGGGCGATTATTACTGGCATGATTTAATCGGCTGTTCCGTCGTAAATCTTCAAGGTTATACTATGGGAACGGTAACGGAGATGATGGAAACCGGTTCTAATGATGTTTTGGTGGTTAAAGCAAATACAAAAGATGCTTTTGGAAAACAGGAACGGTTAATTCCGTTTTTGTATGAACAAGTAGTTAAAAGAGTCGATCTCACCACGAAAACTATTGAAGTGGATTGGGACGCTGGTTTCTAATCTCAAGTATGCATAAACGTAATGCTGTATGTTTTTAAACTAAAGTAGGGTCAAATCATGTGGATTGGGATAATTAGTTTATTCCCCGAAATGTTTAAAGCGATTACGGAATTTGGGGTAACCGGTAAAGCTGTAAAAAATAATCTCTTACAGGTGCAATGTTGGAATCCTCGTGATTTCACGCATGATAAGCATAAAACCGTTGATGACCGACCTTATGGTGGCGGTCCGGGGATGCTGATGATGGTACAACCTTTACGGGATGCCATTCATGCGGCAAAAGCGGTTGCGGGAGAGGGTGCAAAGGTAATTTATCTTTCACCGCAAGGACGTAAACTTGATCAAAACGGTGTAACGACATTAGCGCAAAACCAAAAATTAATTTTGGTCTGTGGTCGTTATGAAGGTATTGATGAACGATTGATTGAGACTGAAATTGATGAAGAATGGTCAGTCGGAGATTACGTCTTAACCGGCGGAGAATTGCCGGCAATGACATTAATTGATGCTATTGCCCGTTTTATTCCCGGTGTATTAGGCAAACAGGCTTCGGCAGAAGAGGATTCTTTTGCAGACGGATTACTGGATTGTCCGCATTACACCCGTCCGGAAGTGTTAGAAGGCTTAACCGTACCACCCGTGCTGATGTCGGGGCATCATGAAGAAATTCGTAAGTGGCGATTAAAACAATCACTAAAGCGAACATGGCTCCGCCGCCCTGAGCTCTTAGAAAGCCTAGCTCTGACTGACGAACAATGTAAGCTGTTAAAAGAAGTGAAAATGGAAAATAACAGTAAACTCAGTTAATTCTAGGATCATTAGATCAATTAAGGATCAAAAAATGTCTAACATTATTAAACAACTTGAACAAGAACAATTAAAACAAAACGTACCTAGCTTCCGCCCAGGTGATACTTTAGAAGTTAAAGTATGGGTTGTTGAAGGTAGCAAACGCCGTTTGCAGGCATTCGAAGGAGTGGTTATTGCAATTCGTAACCGTGGTTTGCACTCAGCGTTCACTTTACGCAAAGTATCTAATGGTGTAGGTGTTGAGCGTGTATTCCAGACTCACTCACCAGCGGTAGATTCAATCTCTGTTAAACGTAAAGGTGCGGTACGTAAAGCGAAACTTTACTACTTACGTGAGCGTTCAGGTAAGTCTGCTCGTATTAAAGAGCGTTTGGGTGAATAATTTCACTGAAAAAAATATAAAAGCTTGGTTTTTTCCAAGCTTTTTTTATATTAAAAAATAAAACTTTAACAAAAGTTGTAAAATATCAAATTTTGTTTATGAATGTTTATTGCAAAGAATAGTTAAGAGAGTAAAATGTCTCCAAATTATAACTACAATACTAAAAATGAAGGCTCTATATAAGGTGTTTTATGCCAGATGTTAAAAATTCTTCAATAGTAGCATTAACTCCAATCGAAGCGACAAACTTCGCTGAAGATAGCGCAACTTATAAAGCTCGAAAACGACCTTTACTTTCTTTTATGTCAGGTATCAGTGCTGGTGCTTGTATTGCGCTAGCATTTGTATTTTATACAACCACGCAGACCGCACTTGTTGAAGTATCATGGGGATTAGCTAAACTGGTAGGCGGAATAGTTTTCTCTATCGGAGTCATTATGGTAGTGCTATTGGGGGCGGAATTGTTTACTTCATCCACTATCACATTTATTGCCCGTATTGCCGGTAAAATCACAACATGGCAAATGCTTCGTAATTGGATTACAGTATATTTTGGAAACTTTATCGGTGGTCTAATTATTACCGCGTTTATTTGGTTTGGCGGTCAAACTATGGTCGCAAACGGTCAATGGGGCCTAACTATACTTACAGTTGCACAACATAAAATTCATCATACTTGGTTTGAAGCCTTTAATTTAGGCATTTTATGTAACATTATGGTGTGCTTGTCAGTTTGGTTATCTTATTCGGGAAAGACCGTTGTAGATAAGGCATTTATTATGATTCTGCCGATTGCCCTATTTGTGGCATCAGGTTTTGAACACTGCGTGGCGAATATGTTTATGATTCCCATGGGAATTATGACCGCACATTATAGTAGTCCTGAATTTTGGCTACAATTAGGCATTGAAGCGAACAAATACGCTGATTTAAATGTCTACAACTTTATTGTAAAGAATTTAATACCGGTAACGTTGGGTAATATTGTGGGTGGTGCAGTTTGCGTTGCCTTATTTCAACGTTACTTAACAAAATCTCATTAACTATTAATGAATTGAAAAAGTTTATTTTTAATAATTAACAAAGGAAATGACTATGTCAGAACTTAATGATGCACAAAAAGTTGCTTGGGCTGGTTTTACAGGCGGTGATTGGCAAGAAAATGTCAATGTACGTGATTTTATTCAAAAAAACTATACACCATATGAAGGTGATGATTCTTTCTTAGCAGGGCCGACCGAAGCGACAACTAAGCTTTGGGAAACGGTTATGGAAGGGATTAAAATTGAAAACCGCACACATGCCCCATTGGACTTTGATGAGCATACACCATCAACGATCATTTCTCATGCACCGGGTTATATCAACAAAGATTTAGAAAAAATCGTTGGCCTTCAGACAGATGCACCTTTAAAACGTGCGATCATGCCATTTGGTGGTATCAAAATGGTAGAGGGCTCATGTAAAGTTTATGGTCGCGAGCTTGATCCGGAAGTGAAAAAAATCTTTACCGAATATCGTAAAACCCATAACCAAGGTGTGTTTGATGTTTATACTCCGGATATTTTACGTTGCCGTAAATCCGGTGTGTTAACCGGTTTACCGGATGCTTATGGTCGTGGTCGTATCATCGGGGATTATCGCCGCGTTGCACTTTACGGTGTTGATTTCTTAATGAAAGATAAATACGCCCAATTCTCCTCTCTACAAGAAAATCTTGAAAATGGTATTGATCTTGAAGCAACGATTCGTTTACGTGAAGAAATCGCAGAACAACACCGTGCACTTGCTCAAATGAAACAAATGGCGGCAAGTTACGGCTATGATATTTCTAATCCGGCAACGAATGCTCAAGAAGCAATTCAATGGATGTATTTTGCTTATTTAGCCGCAATTAAATCGCAAAATGGTGCGGCAATGTCATTTGGTCGTACTGCTACTTTCATTGATATTTACATTGAACGTGACTTAAAAGCAGGCAAAATCACGGAAGGGGAAGCACAAGAATTAGTTGATCATTTAGTGATGAAACTACGTATGGTGCGTTTCTTACGTACGCCTGAATACGATCAATTATTCTCCGGCGACCCAATGTGGGCAACAGAAACTATCGCAGGTATAGGATTGGACGGTCGTACATTAGTGACCAAAAATACCTTCCGCATTTTACATACCCTTTATAATATGGGAACTTCTCCGGAGCCAAACCTTACTATTCTTTGGTCTGAACAATTACCGGAAAACTTCAAACGTTTCTGTGCAAAAGTTTCTATTGATACTTCATCTGTTCAGTATGAAAACGATGATTTAATGCGTCCTGACTTCAATAACGATGACTACGCTATTGCATGTTGCGTATCACCGATGATTGTCGGTAAACAAATGCAATTCTTCGGGGCTCGTGCGAACTTAGCAAAAACCTTGCTATACGCAATCAATGGTGGTGTTGATGAAAAATTAGGTATGCAAGTTGGACCTAAAACTGCACCAATTATAGATGAAGTATTAGATTTTGATACTGTAATGACCCGTATGGATAGTTTCATGGATTGGTTAGCAAAACAATACGTGACCGCGCTAAATATTATTCACTATATGCATGATAAATATTCATATGAAGCGGCATTAATGGCATTACATGATCGTGATGTATATCGCACAATGGCATGTGGTATTGCTGGTCTTTCTGTGGCGGCGGACTCACTTTCTGCAATCAAATATGCCAAAGTAAAACCAATTCGTGGTGACATTAAAGATAAAGAAGGGAATGTTGTTGCTTCTAACGTAGCAATCGATTTTGAAATCGAAGGCGAATATCCACAATATGGTAACAACGATAACCGTGTAGATGACATTGCGTGTGATTTGGTTGAACGCTTTATGAAGAAAATTCAAAAACTCAAAACTTATCGCAATGCAGTACCTACTCAATCCGTACTTACTATTACCTCTAACGTGGTGTATGGTAAGAAAACAGGTAATACACCGGATGGCCGCCGTGCCGGTGCACCATTCGGACCGGGTGCAAACCCAATGCATGGTCGCGATCAAAAAGGTGCGGTAGCCTCATTAACATCTGTGGCTAAACTTCCATTTGCTTATGCAAAAGATGGAATTTCTTACACTTTCTCAATCGTGCCGAATGCGTTAGGTAAAGATGCAGAAGCACAACGTCGTAACCTTGCTGGTTTGATGGATGGTTATTTCCATCATGAAGCAACCGTTGAAGGCGGCCAACACTTAAATGTTAATGTGTTGAACCGTGAAATGTTGTTAGATGCAATGGAAAATCCGGATAAATATCCACAATTAACCATTCGTGTGTCAGGCTATGCGGTGCGTTTTAACTCTTTGACTAAAGAGCAACAACAAGACGTGATTACCCGTACCTTTACGGAAACCATGTAAAATTTTGAAAAAATTGACCGCACTTTAGCGGAAATATCGAAATAGTGAGCCTGAGTGAAATCAGGCTCATTTTTTATTATTGTATATTCTGATAAAATTTAGCTATATTTTTAATTGTGGGTTTATTATGTCTGTTTTAGGAAGAATTCATTCATTTGAGTCTTGTGGTACGGTGGACGGTCCGGGTATTCGTTTTATTTTATTTATGCAAGGTTGTCTTATGCGTTGCAAATATTGTCACAACCGAGATACTTGGGATTTGGACGGCGGTAGAGAAATCAGTGTTGACGAGTTAATGAAAGAAGTGGTGAGTTATCGTCATTTTATGAATGCAACGGGTGGCGGTGTGACGGCATCAGGTGGTGAGGCAATTCTTCAGGCAGAATTTGTACGGGACTGGTTCCGTGCTTGTAAAAAAGAGGGGATTAATACTTGTCTTGATACCAATGGTTTTGTCCGTCATTATGATCCCGTGATTGATGAACTCTTGGATGTTACCGATCTTGTTTTACTCGATTTGAAGGAACTAAATGATCAAGTCCACCAGAATTTGATCGGTGTACCTAATAAACGAACGCTGGAATTTGCTAAATATTTACAAAAACGTAATCAAAGAACCTGGATTCGCTATGTAGTGGTTCCGGGTTATACAGACAGTGATCATGATGTCCATCTGCTTGGACAATTTATTGAGGGAATGGAAAATATTGAAAAGGTTGAGTTATTGCCTTATCACCGTCTTGGGGCGCATAAATGGAAAACACTCGGTTTTGATTATGAGCTTGAAGATGTCATGCCGCCGACACGTGAATCGTTGGAACATATCAAATCAATTTTAGAGGGTTACGGACATACCGTTAAATTCTAATTAACAGCCAGCTAACATTGGGCTAAGGAGTAAATAATGAAAAAACTGATTTTAATTTTCCCTATCACGCTACTTGCCGCTTGTTCTATCCACTCGCAACAAAACAAAGCGCTTCAGAATGTTAAGCTGACACCGCCAACGCAAGATCGCCAGGGATATGTGCGTTTGGTGAAAGATGTGACTTATTACATAGATACGGATTCTATTTGGGTTGATAACGAAGAACCTAAAGAAGTGCATTTTGACGCAGTAATTAATTTAGACCAAGGTTTATATGTTTACCCAAAAGAATCGAAACGCTATGCACGTTCTGTTCGCCAATATAAAATTTTAAATTGTAAAAACTATCGTTTAACACAAGTACGCACTGATTTTTATGATGAGTTTTGGGGAGAGGGGCTACGTGCCGCACCGAAAAAACAAGAGAAATATAGTATTCGTTTAACACCCAAAACCACGCTTTATAATGCAGCACAGATTATTTGTGTGAATTACAGTAAATAATCTATTTAGATAGTAAAAGGTCGCTCATCTGCGACCTTTGCATATTTCAATATTTAAAAAGTTAAGCGATCACGATTTTTTTCAAGGGTTGCTTTGCCAATTCCCTGTACTTCAAGCAGTTGCTCGGCAGTGGTGAAATTACCGTATTTTTCACGATATTGCACGATTGCTTCCGCTTTTTTCGCCCCAATACCGGTTAAGAATTTTTGAATTTCACTTGCCGTTGCCGTATTGATGTTGAGTTTATCGCCTACATTTTTTGAGAGCGCATTTTCGGTAATCTCGGTTTGTGTAGCCGTAGTCTCCACAGTTTTTTCTTCTGCAAATGAGCTTGCACTAATTAATGCACTTCCTAAAAGGAGTGTGCGAATTAAGGTTTTAATTAATTTCATAGTGTTTCCTTGTTAATGATGAAAATGTTGATAAAATCAACGCCAATATTTTTTCTATTTCCATGAAAATAAACAAGAAATCAACCGCACTTTTGCGATCCTGCTCGAAAAGTTTAGGTGTTATGAAATAAAAACGGCTGTTTATGAATAATGTCGCCGTTGATTAAGTATCAAAATTGGTATGCTATGTTTAAATTTTTTGTTTGTTCAACCGCCCTTTTTTTTGCGATGGCAACAGCACGGGCAGAACAGTTTGTCTCCTTGACCCTGTGTAGCGATCGCCTGTTACTGGACATTGCCCGCCCAGAGCAGATCGCAGCAATGTCCGCCTACTCTAAAAACCCGTTGATGATGTTAGACAAAGTGAACACCGATAAGCCCGCCCTTGAGCCGCAGCTCGCCGTTTTATTACCTTATTTAGACAAAACTATACTTATCAACGAAACATTTTATCCTCAGCTTGTACAGGATTTGAAAAAACTGGGAGCAAATATTATCCCCCTTAACGATACTCCGCAAACACCCGATGAACTCTTCGCGTTGATATTGAAACTGGGCAAAATCACCGGTAATGAAATTCACGCAGAGTATTTGGTAAAAACATTGCAATTAAAGAATTTTAAGTTAAATCTATCTTTTACCGATACCTTAATGCTTTCGGATACAGGCGTAGCGGAGAGTGATTTTCCACAATATTCTACGTTGCTTAATGTGCTTGGATTAACCCCACTGACAACGCCGTTCACTGCACAAAATTTTTCACTCGAAAAAGTGTTGCTTTCCCAGCCAAATGTACTGATTGAAATCTCAGACAAACAAAGTTATAACCAACAAGCAGAGTTACTTAATCATCCTGTTTTACAAAAACTTTTTCAAAACCGACCGCACTTTCGTATCCCAATGAAATACACCTATTGTTTTGATCACGGCGTGTGGCAGGGGGCGGAACTGATTTATAACCAATACAAAACCTTACATTAAGGCTAGCGAAATGAAGAAAATAATATCCATTGTACTGTTGTTCGTTGTGATTATTGGTGGTGTGGCTTTTTCAATGCTGAAGCCGATGCCCGAGCATATTTTAAAAGGCGAAAAAGAAGCGAATCCACAGGTTTTAAATACGCAACCATTACCCGAAAATACGCCGATTACCCGATTAGTTGTGATGAAAAGTGAACGGCAAATGTGGGCATATCATCAAGATAAACTTGTGAAAATTTACCCGATTTCTCTCGGTAAATCACCGGTGGGACATAAGCAATTTGAAGGAGATAAAAAAACACCGGAGGGTGTTTATCGTATTAACGAACGTAATGCCAATAGTCATTATCACAAAAATTTAGGCATTTCATACCCCAATTCTACCGATAAAGCCTATGCCCAATCTCAAGGAAAATCGCCTGGTAGATTAATAAAAATTCACGGATTATCCAATAAATCCTTTGATATTGGTCGCCAACATTTACGCAAAGATTGGACCGATGGCTGTATTGCCGTAACTAATGAGGAAATTGATGAACTATTTAATGCCGTGATACACAATGCTGAAATTGATATTCGCCCATAAACGTCAATAAAAATAACCGCACTTTAAATGAAAAAATATCTTAACCTATTATTGTTTATACTTTTAATATTGATTGTGGTGTTGGCTCTCAATTACCAACTTCATCATTTCAGCGCATTACGTAACGCGGACGGGATTATCAGCGATATGCGCACCTTGGTAATATGGGACATTCGCCTGCCACGTATTTTATTGGCGGTCATCACAGGGGCAAGTTTGGCATTAGCCGGCAACGCCATGCAGGGCGTGTTTCAAAATCCCCTTGCCAGCCCCGGTTTGCTCGGCAGTGCCAACGGCGCAACCACTGCCAGCGTTTTTCTACTCTATTATTTTTCGCTCCCCACTACTTTGCTGCTGCTCGGCGGTGTGATAGGGGCATTAGCCAGTTTTGCATTGGTCTATTTCATCGCCCACAAACAAGGTTCAACGGTGATGATTTTAAGCGGTGTCGCGGTCAATATGCTGTTGGGGTCGTCCATCGCGCTACTACTTTCTAATGCACAAAGCCCTTGGGCATTGGCGGAACTCTATCGCTGGCTGCAAGGCTCGCTAGTCTGGGCAAAAACAGAGACGTTATTATGGTCGCTCCCTATCCTATTACTCGGCATTTTTTGCCTGTTTCAGCAACGCCGCTATGTGGATTTTCTCACCTTTGGCGAAGAAACCGCCGCCACAATGGGCATCAACCCCAAACGCAGCTTTTTTCTCACCGCACTAGGGGTTGCATTGCTCGTCGGCGCGACCATTCCGCAAACAGGCACAATCGGGTTTATCGGCTTAATCGCCCCGCATTTTGCCCGAATATTACTCAAAAAACGCCCGTCCCAGCTCTATTTAACCAGCGCCTTAATCGGCGCACTATTACTTTTGGTGGCGGATCTCTGCGTGCAATATTTGCCGCTGTTTTCCCACATTTACATCGGCACGCTCACCGCGATGATTGGCGCGCCCGTGCTGATTTGGATTTTACTCACGCAACAACGGAGGCTTGCCCGTGATTAAGGTTGAAAATGTCAGCCAACCCTACGGTTTAACCAATGTCAGCTGCCATATCCCACAGGGTAAATTAGTCGGCATAATGGGCGCAAACGGTGCGGGAAAATCCACACTGTTGAAAACTATTGCAGGGATCTTACCGCTTGCAAGCGGTCAAATTTGGCTAAATACTTGCAAATTAAGCGAAATGACCGCCCGCCAAAAAAGTGAACAGTTGGCGTATTTAGCACAAAATACTGCGATTCAATGGGATCTCTCCGCCTACGAGGTGATTGCCTTAGGTTTACCTTATTCTCTTAACCGTGCGAAAGAGCAGGAAAAAGTGCGGTCGATTTCAGACAGATTTTCTGTTTCCACCTTATTGGATAAACCCTTTCAGCAACTTTCAGGCGGTGAAAAAGCCCGTGTACAACTGGCTCGTTGCAGTATTAAAAGTGCTCCATTACTGCTTGCCGATGAGCCGATAGCCCCGCTCGACCCTTATTATCAGATCGACATAATGGAACAGCTTAAATCCCTCACACCCAAACAGACGTGCGTGGTGGCAATCCATCATTTATCACTGGCGTATAAATTTTGTGATGAAGTAATTTTGCTTGATAAAGGAAAAATACTCGCCAGCGGTGAAACGCAAGCGGTGTTAAATGCGGAAAATCTTGCGAAAGCCTTTGGCGTGTGTGCCGAATTTGATTCTGCCAAAAAAGAGATGTTTGGCGTAGAGAAGTTGGAGCGATGAGCCCAACTTCTTAGATATTGAGGATAATCGGAAGCGGGTTTCGATTTGGAAAATCAGCCACTAGATGACTTAATCTTCTTTACAAGTCAGCCAACGTGCCTGCGAGCCTTGATTGTTTTTATAATAAGTGGAACTATCCTGGCGTGCGACTAAATCTACCATACTCCCTTCAATCGGTTGATAGGAACGATAAATCACCTCAAAGCGCGAACCGTGTGTATTTAAAGCTCGGTTCTCAATATGATCAAACGGCACTGCCTTACCCCCATCTAATTGAAAATAAATCCCAAAATTCTCTTTCAATCGGCTTTCTCTCGAAAGCGGGAAATAGGTTGTTAAATAAGAGGTAGACTGAGTTTCGATATTTTTACAAGTGTAATAATAGCGTTTGTAAGCTGTTGGATTATTTAGCTCTGCTTGGGTGATATTTTCTTTTAAGAAACGAGTTTTAATAGGTTTCTTCGGTGGTTGTGTGGTGCAGGCAAAAAGCGCAAAGACAGTAGTCGAAAGGATAAGTAATGTAAATTTGTTCATCGTCAAAAAAGTTTATTATCTTAGAAATAGATATTTGCAACAAATTAGGATTAGACTCATTGTTTTTCCATTCTTTCTTAGCAAACAATAAAATTTTTAATTATTGAATAAATTCTATCTTATTAATAAAGTTTACTATCTTACTAATGAATTTTAATAAAATGCTAGAATCTATAATAATGAAATAATATGTGATAATTGCTATCCATAATATAAAAAATAGACAAGTGAGGTTACTTTGTTTTCTTAAACCTTTTGAGTATTTAATAAAAAATATTGTATAAATTGTATTTATAATAAGTAAGAATATGCTGAATATTGAACCAATGAGAAAATATATAGATACAATCTTCCATTCTCTTTTTATGTACCAAAACTCTAAAAAAGTCTTATTTTGAGCGTATTTGGCCAAACTATGAAAATCGCCCATGGAAAATAAACTTCTTACGCATAAGAATGATAATATCCCTATAAGAAATATTAAAAAAATATTTAAAAAATCTTTTTTATCAAAATCTTCATTTTTATATAAATTATACAATGGTATAAAATTTATTAATAGGGCTATGTGACTATATTTAATGGATAATATAATGTAATTGGCATATTTAAACAAACAATAATTTATGAATGCAATTAAAAAAATCGAAATTATACTAATAAGTATAATCGCTTCACTATTTTGAGAATTTTGATTTGTTCCATAGTAATGATTATGTGTGGTATTATTGCTATTATTTTGATTTTTATCTCCTATTTGAGTAACATTATTACCATTTCATGATGTATTGGTTTTACCTAGTTGAGCTCTAATTTTATACCCCATGATTTCTCCATAATTTTAATTAAATAGAAAAGTAAAATCATTATTTCAATTATGCTAGAGAATATCTTCTAGCAAATATACCTCAAAATATAAATATGTTTAGTTTTGAAAATTTTTATGATTAGGTGGACACTATAATATTTGTTCTATCCTTGAGATAGAAATATGAATATAGCGTTTATAAATAAAGTTAATTGAATATTTCTATTTCATCTTTTTTAAATAGTCCAGAACTTACTAGATTATCCTTTAGCATAGATGGATTATTGCTATATATAACAACAGCTAATGATTCCATTGCTCTACTGCATATAACATAAAATAACCTTGCGGTACGTGAAATAACGTTATCTTTTCCTAATTCTATATTTTTTCTATCTGTATTACTTAGTGGTTCGGTTTCTAATAGTTTATTATAGTTAAATAAGAAACCATTAGATTCATTATCATCTAAAATTGCCATTACTCTAGGAAATTCAAGACCTTTTACACCTTGGTGAGTATCAAACCCTAATTCTCCTTTAATGTAGGAATCATATTTTCTAAATTGTTTAAGAGTAGCATTCAGAGCTTGATTCCATAGGAAATCCTTATCTCTATCTTCATACTCTTGGCGATCAAAATGTAGGCCGTTTTGTATATCATCAGGAATTTCTAGTAACTTTTCACTATAGATATATGTCAAAATTTCTTTTAGAGAAAGATTTTCGTTTATATTGAAATCTTTGATAATCTTTTCAAGTACTTTAAAATCACTGATTATTTTCTCATCTCTCATTAAGGGGGAATATTTCTTTAATATTTTCATTATCTCAAAATGATTATTACTTTTTATATTATCAACTAATGGCAAAAATTGATGTAATAAGAATAAAAAACTAGTTCCAGTTTTTTGAAGTAGATTATCTCTAATAATATTATCCCTAGATAAAGGCAAAAAGAATTCTCTAAAGCCAGCTCTATTTGCTGCCATAGAATGCTCTAAGACCAAAGTTTTAACATTTCTTATATCTTTCCAATGTGGGTCTTTACACATATCTGACATGTTTTCTCTAATACCTTGTTCTTTAGCTAGTTTGTCCTTGGAATCATTATTTAGAATAAATAATCTTACTAGTCCAGAATTATCTTTCTGACAAATTTGTTTAGTATGTTTAGGGTTATTTAATTCATTAATTTTATTAATTAACTCAACAATTCTAGAAGGACATCTATAATTATCTATTTTGCATGGTTTTTCCCAATCTTTTGGAAGGTTATCAACTAGTTCTGAATACCCTATGGAATAGATTTGCTGCATTAAATCACCAAATAGTCCTAAACAAAATGTTTCCTTATTACACTGTTGAGTTTGTATTAATGATTTGAGAAGTTCTTTTTCTGTATCTTGACATTCATCAATAAATAAGATGGGATATAGGCTAATTAAAATACTCTTCATTAATGTAAATTCTGTTATGAATTTAGTGAAAATAGTAATAACTTCTGAGTGATTTAGCGTTCCTTTTCCAACTAATATTTCTACTGGGCTATAAATAAAACAAGAGATTTCATTTAGACTATTTAATCTAATTTCCTTTTTTTCTATATCCTTCTGATAATTTTTTTTCGAACTATCACTTCTTGCCCTATTTAATTTATTTTTTAAATCACTAATATCATCTTTTAATTTTTCTTGTAGGAAAATTTTTATATCTTTTGTAAATGGCTTAATTAATTCCCAAGAAAAGCTATGAATGGTTGATACATGGAATATTGAGTCGTATTGAAGTCTATGTCTTATCTCCTCACAAGCTGCATTTGTAAAAGTGATTACAGCTATTTTTTGATTTCTTTTCATTAATTCTTTCTTGTGATTATTTTTAAGTTTTTGTAGAACATTTACTAATGTTCTTGTTTTACCTGAGCCTGCCCCAGCAAACAGTAAAAAACTTCTAGGGGGAGAACTTGTTACATAAGAGTAAATATCATTATCTACATTGCTCATCACTAATCTCCTCGTTGTATAAACCTAATTTATTAATTAGCCATTCTAACCCATCTTTAATATAGTTAGGAGGATTAAATAATTCATTTTCTGAATTAGGATCAAACTCATATAATATGTCTAATGCCATTTTAGCTTTTTCACCACTTAGTGCTTCAAAAACTTTCTCACAACAAGACTCTAAATTTGGCTCCTGTACAGCTTTGTGCATTTTTTGTAGCATTCCTGTTGTATTCTTCATCATTTTAGTATTTTCAAAAATTTTAATATTAGAAAATACGATAGAATCTTCAAACGTATAAGGAATAACCAACTCTTCTGTCTGATTGAACTCAATAGATATTTCCTTTTGATAAGAAATAAATGTATTTTCAATTTCTTTACTGTCATTAGGATAATCTAATACTGTTTCAAGGTTCCTATTGGGTAACTCTAACCATTTTTCTAAATTATCACAGCTTGATTCTTGGTTATCCCCACGTTTAGGTCGTGTTTTTTTTCCTTGCTGATTAACAGGGTCTAGATCAGTTAATACTAAGGTCGGAACTCCAAGCGCTTCAATAAGAGGTTTGAATCTATGAGCATGAGCACCATTAATTTCAAGTATAGATATATAACTTGAGTTCAGTTTTGGAAAATGATAACGAATAAAGTATGGTAAAAGCATTCTTTCTGCTGAACCTTCGACAAGAATAATTGCATTTGCAAAGAATAGATCACAGTGAACAGTTCTTAGATATCTAGATACGAATTTTTTATTCTTTTCATCATCTTCATTGAAAACATTAGACAAATCAATTGCTTTAGAACTAAATATAGACTGATCATTACATCTCTTAAAGTAATGTAAGCTTTCGAAACCTATTTCATGGATGATATAGCTAGAATGGGTACTAATAGCAATTTGTGTTGTAAATAAATCTTGATTTTGACCTTTGGTTAGTATTTCATAAGCCTTTTTAACAAAAACTTGTTGGACTTGAGAGTGTAGATGAGCTTCAGGTTCTTCTATTAAGACTAGATGAATAGGCTCTATCGTTTTGTCACTCTCTGAGGCTTTTCCTATTTTTTGCCATTCTGCTCTAAACGTTAATAACTTAAAGAAAATATAAATCAAATTTCTATACCCTAAACCATTTAATTCTTCAGGTAAAGATGAACCAGAGGTATTTCCAAATTTTATTCTTGTATTTTGTCTCAGTATTTCTGAGCTATCAATAAAACTTTCTAACATTATATCTGGATCATAGTTAGCACTAGGATATCCTAAACTTTGTAATTCTTGTATGGACTCCTCAAAAGCCTTATTTAACTGAGTAGTTAGAGATCCTTGTAGGTCCCTTATATTTAGTAAAGCATTTATATCTTCCTGAGTTGGAAGTGTTTTAGGGTTTAGATGTTTTTTGTAGAAATTACTTAACTCTTCAGATAGATTATTACTTCTACTATCAATATCTGTTGAGTCTGCAAATTTTCTTTGAGCTGGAATTATACTTAATTTAAAGATATCCTCAAATGGATAATCTGATAAAGGATATATACTTGATTGATTATTTATATCAACTAAATAAGATTGGATAGAAAAATATTTGTTTATATTTTGTTCTAAAAATTCTCGTAAAGAATGAGGTAAAGGTAATGGTTTTTCTTTACAATCTACTTTATTAATCTGGTTGATGTACTTAACAAAATTTTCCTTAAAGTTGTCTAAATTTTTCGGTTCATAAAATAAGCATACCTGCAATGGCTTTGTTAAATCCCATGACAAATCCGGAATAATATGCTTTATTTTTGGGAGTTCATGCTCTTTAAAATCAGACAAAGTAACATATAAGCAAGGGCAAAATTCTTGCCATTTTTCCTTACACCCAATATGCTCCTCAATATTAGATTTTAGCCAAGACTCACCGATATTATTAATAGTTTCCCAATGGCTTATAGGTATGTCTGTGAATTTAAACCTTCTAGATTCATTTCCTAAGAATAGCATTAAAGCATGCATTGCTGATGTTTTTCCACTATTATTGGCTCCTACAAATAATGTTTTTTCATCAGAAAGATTTATTGAACAATTATTTAACTTACGGAAATTTTTGATTTTTAATTTAGTTATTTTCATCATGTTTTACCAAATTATTTTATGAACGTTTTTATCCTATATAAATGAATAGATAATGTGCTACTTCATCACCACGTCTAGCCATTTTACCATTTCTCTTTCATTCCATTTCTTCCTTTTCGCATAATCCTCCGCCTGATCTTCATCAATCCGTCCAAGAGTGAAATAGTTGCTCGCAGGGTGGGTGAAATACCAGCCGCAAACTGAGGCGGCGGGCCACATTGCGTAGCTTTCGGTGAGTTTCATTCCGATACGTTGTTCCACTTCAAGCAAGTCCCAGATGATCTGTTTTTCGGTGTGTTCCGGGCAGCTTGGGTAGCCGGGGGCGGGGCGTATGCCAACATACTCTTCACGGATCAAGCGGTCATTTTCAAAGGTTTCTTT
The DNA here is from genome assembly GCA_001999425.1 of Rodentibacter genomosp. 2. Lineage (GTDB taxonomy): Bacteria > Pseudomonadota > Gammaproteobacteria > Enterobacterales > Pasteurellaceae > Rodentibacter. The sequence goes on from MLHP01000020.1 coordinate 52,656, forward strand.
GCTATATCCCCACACTTTGGTTCGTAGTTCAAAATGCAGATATTCCGCCATTGCTTCGGCGAGGCGGTCGCCGACCGCTTGCAGGAGAATCGCATTGTAGTCGTCCCCTGCGGCTTTGTAGCCTTCGACCAAATCGTGTTCTTCAATGCCTGCACAAACGGCGAACATACCAAACCAATCCTGTTTTCCACTCGCTTTGTCGGCAATAAAATCGCTCAAACAGAGGTTGTACGGGCTTTTGCTGTTTTTGCCGCGTTCGCCCTGTTGGCGTAAATGGTAGGCTTTGCCTGCCACCAAAGTGCGGTCGGAATTTTGGTAGATTTCAATATCGTCGCCCACACGATTGGCAGGGAAAATGCCCATTACACCGCTTGGGTTGAGTTTGTGGTTTTGTTCGAGTTCGTCCAGCACTTTTTGCGCATCATTATAGACTTTGCGCGCCTCTTCACCGCCCTCAGGGTAATCAAAAGCATCAGGATAGCCGCCCATCAAGCCCCATAAACGGAAAAACGGCGACCAGTCGATAAATTTTCGCAGCGTGGCAATCGGCACATTTTTATATTCGATAATGCCCGTCTGATTCGGCACAGGCACTTGGTAATCCGCCCATTCGCCGCTGAATCCGTCAAAGCGGTTCGCTCTCGCCTCCTCAATCGCTAACTGCTTACGCGGGGCTTTTTTGTTGGCAAAAAAGGCGTGCTGAATTTGCTCGTACTCTTTTTTCATTCTCGCCCACAATTCTGCTGTGGTCTCGGGATTCATCAATGCAGCACACACCGTCACCGCACGGGAGGCATTGGTAGTGTAAATGACCTCGTGCCGATATTTCGGGTAGAGTTTAATCGCGGTATGCTCTTTAGAGGTGGTTGCACCACCAATGATCACCGGAATAGCCAGATTTAAGCGGTTCATTTCGCCCAAGAAATATTCCATTTCGTCTAAGGACGGCGTGATCAGACCGCTTAGCCCGATGATGTCGGCTTTTTCATCGATCGCCGTTTGAATGATTTTATCTGCCGGCACCATCACGCCAAGGTCGATGACTTCAAAATTATTACATTGCAACACCACGCTCACGATGTTTTTGCCGATATCGTGCACATCGCCCTTCACCGTGGCAATCACCACTTTGCCGCTGCTTGAGCCTTTCTGCTTGGTAGCGTTGATAAACGGCTCTAAATAGGCAACGGATTGTTTCATCACCCGTGCCGATTTCACCACTTGCGGCAGGAACATTTTGCCGTCCCCAAACAGGTCGCCCACCACGTCCATTCCGTCCATCAACGGCCCTTCAATCACCTCCAGCGGCGATGGGAATTTCAGGCGGGCTTCCTCGGTATCTTCAATGATGTAATTGGTGATCCCTTTGACCAAAGCGTGTTTCAACCGCTCTTCTACCGCCCAAGTTCGCCATTCCGCCACGCTGTTATCTTCGCTGGAAGCGGTCTGATTTCGGTATTTTTCTGCAATTTCAAGTAGGCGATCCGTTGCGTCCGGCACACGGTTTAGCACTGCATCTTCGATCACATCACGCAATTCGGGATCGAGATCGTCATAAATCGCCAACTGCCCTGCATTGACGATCCCCATATCCATTCCTTGCTTGATGGTGTGATATAAGAACACGGCGTGAATTGCCTCACGCATCACATTATTGCCTCGGAAGGAGAACGACACATTCGACACCCCGCCGGAAATTTTGGCGTGTGGGAGCGTGCGTTTGATGCGGCCTGTGGCGTTGATAAAATCCACGCCGTAGTTATTGTGTTCTTCAATCCCCGTGCCGATGGCAAAAATGTTCGGGTCGAAAATAATATCTTCGGGCGGAAAGCCGACTTGATCGACTAAGATCCGATAGGCACGGGTACAAATTTCGACCTTGCGTTCTTCGGTGTCCGCCTGCCCGACTTCGTCAAACGCCATCACCACCACGGCCGCACCGTAACGGCGAACCAATTTGGCTTGCTGGATAAATTTTTCCTCGCCCTCTTTGAGTGAAATGGAGTTCACAATCCCTTTGCTCTGAATGGACTGCAAGCCCGCCTCAATCACTTCCCATTTTGACGAGTCGATCATCACCGGCACTTTCGCCGCTTCCGGCTCGGTCGCCATAATATTGAGAAAACGGGTCATACATTTTTGGCTGTCGAGCAATGCCTCGTCCATATTGACGTCGATCACCTGTGCCCCATTTTCCACTTGGTCGATGGCAATTTCAATCGCCTCGCCAAATTTTTCTTCTTTAATCAAGCGCTTAAATTTTGCCGAGCCAGTCACGTTGTTACGTTCGCCCACGTTTACAAACAGGCTTTCGTCATCAATATTGAGCGGTTCTAACCCCGACAACCGCATTGCCGTTTTAATATCGGGCAATGGACGAGGCTTGATCCCCTGCATTGCCTCCGCAAAGGCTTTGATGTGCTCCGGCGTTGTGCCACAACAGCCGCCGACAATATTCACAAAACCGCTTTCCGCCCACTCTTTCAAATGGGCAGCCATTTCCGCCGCCCCCAAATCGTAACCGCCGAAAGCATTCGGCAAGCCGGCGTTCGGGTGAACGGAAACGTAGCTTTCACAAATTTTCGACATCACTTCCACATAAGGTCGCAACTCTTTCGGGCCTAACGCACAGTTCAAACCAAAGCTGATCGGCTTGGCGTGGCGGAGGGAATTGTAAAACGCCTCGGTGGTTTGCCCCGAAAGCGTTCGACCGGAGGCATCGGTAATCGTGCCGGAAATCATAATCGGCAGTTGCACGCCCAATTCTTCAAACACTTCATCAATCGCAAAGGCAGCGGCTTTGGCGTTGAGCGTATCGAAAATAGTTTCGATCATAATCATATCCGCCCCGCCCGCAATTAAACCACGGGTCGCTTCGCCATAGGCTTCGACTAATTGCATAAAGGTAATATTGCGAAATCCAGGGTCGTTCACATCAGGGGAAATGGAGGCGGTGCGGTTGGTCGGGCCAAGCACGCCGGCGACGAAACGCGCTTTTTCAGGGGTAGAATATTTATCCGCCGCCAAACGTGCCAGTCTTGCCCCTGCAAAATTCAGCTCGTAAGCGACCGCTTGTAGGTCGTAATCCGCCTGGGCAATGGTGGTGGCACTGAAGGTGTTGGTCTCGATAATATCCGCCCCTGCGGCAAGGTATTTTTCGTGAATGGCAGAAATCAATAGGGGCTGGGTAAGCGTGAGCAAATCATTATTGCCGCGCAAATCTACCGGGCTGTCTTTAAAACGCTCGCCGCGGAAATCCGCCTCCGTCAGTTTATATTGTTGGATCATCGTCCCCATTGCGCCGTCTAAAATTAAAATACGTTGGGCTAGGGCGGTTTTTAAAAGTGCGGTTGTTTTTTCTGACATATTATCTCGTTATTTATGAATAGGGTGAGGAATGGAAAAATAATAGAAAGATGTCACAATGCTGTCAAATTTTATCTCTAGCAAAATATAGAGTATGATTAGACGCTTAGTTTATTTTAGGATCTCGTATGAAATATCTTATCACCCTTATCTTTTGCAGTCCTTTGTTCGCTTTGGCAAACAACGTAATCACTTCCTCAGCGACTGAATTTAATCGCTTTCAACAGCAAAACAAAAACCGAAATGAAGAATTACAACAGGCGCAGCAGCAACGTTGGGTAGAACAACACCAATATCAACCCAAACAAAAAGAGGAAACCGTTTCCGATTTATCCCAAGTTTGCTTACCTTATGAGCGTGTGCACTTTGTCGGTTTCACCTTGATCGATCCAACGCCCTTTGCACCAAAGCCGAATGAATGTTTAAACGAGGTGAGATTAAATCGGCTCAGCCAAGATATCACCGCTGCCTATTTGCAAAAAGGCTACATTTACAATCCGTTCCGATTTGAGGACGACCACAGCGGAACGCTCACCATGCGAGTAACGGAAGGGCGGGTGAGTAAAGTATCAGGCGACAGCAAGCGATTAAATTTTTCGACCTTATTACCCAATGTAGAGGGGCTGGCGCTTAATATTAAAGATTTAGACCAAGCCCTTGATCAAGCCAATAAAATGCCGGGGAGTAAAGTGACGGTTGATGTGTTGCCGGCAACAAATGGGGAAATTGAACTCGCTTTCGTTAATGAGGAAAAATCCCGCATTAGCGGATTTATCGGGTTGGATAATTTCGCCTCTCAACGTGCGGGACGTTGGCAGGCAAAAACAGGGGGTCAATTCGATAGTCCGCTCGGTTTATCCGATACCCTCTATGTGAATGCCGCCCACACCTTAAAATCGTTTCATCGAAATTACAGCCGCTCCCTCTCATTTTTTCATACCATCCCTTACGGCTATTGGACATTCAGCAGTTTTGGTTCTTTTTCGTCCTTTAAATCCGATGTACCGTTACAATATCTTAAAGCACAACAAAACGGAAAAAACTGGCAAATTGCGTTCCGCACCGATTACACCTTCCAACGGGACTCAAATTCTATCTCTTCTCTCTATGCTCAATTAGAGCGAAGTAAAAACAGAAGTTATTTTCAAGACAGTCTGATTCTATTACAAAGCCCAACGCTGACGACAGCCCAATTTGGTATCAATCATCTACAACTCTTTCCGAACGGTTCATTAATTGCTGATTTTAGTTACGAACGGGGATTAAAATGGTGGAATGCCACGCCAAATCAAGGACGGGATCAACCTGAAGGGCAATTCAACCTATGGCGTTCGGATTTACAGCTCCACTATTATCACCAAGTAAAATCGCAAATTATTCACCAATCCACACGCCTAATCGGACAATACAGTAAAAATTATTTACCTGCCATTAAACAAGCGGATCTATTAGGGCGATATTCCGTGCGGGGTTTTAATGATCTTTTTCAATCTGCGGAAAAAAATCTCGTGTTACAAAATAACATAGGGTGGCTATACCGATACAATCAATGGCAACTGGAACCTTACCTCGGTGTGGATTTCGGCATACAAAAAACGACCGCCAGCGATGCGAAAAGCCAAAAAGCCTTCGGGTATGCCGTTGGTATCAAAATCACTCACTCACATTGGCAAATGCAGTTGGAATGGGCAACTGGGCGGCTGTTCCAAGCAGATAAAATTCAGCAAGAGCGTAGTGTTAATGCGAATATAAGCTATATTTTCTAAGCAGTTGTAAAAAGGTCGGCATACCGACCTTTTATTCTTACGAAAAGTGCGGTCTAAAAAATCATTGATTCTCAATAAGTGAACAGTCTCCCTAT
>MLHP01000021.1 GCA_001999425.1 Rodentibacter genomosp. 2
TCGGTTTAACTTTGGTACACCAAAAGAGCAGTTAAAAACATTGCTCAAATGGTGTGAAATTTAGGGCTAATCTACGTCAGCCCCTTAATTTAAATAAAAAAGGCGCAATATTCATTGCGCCTTGAATTTTATCCTATTAAGGTTATTTCATCAGTAATACAACCGCTTCACAGGCAATTCCTTCGCTTCTTCCTGTGAAACCGAGTTTTTCTGTTGTTGTCGCTTTTACGTTCACTTGATCAATATGACATGATAAATCAGCCGCAATGAGTTCTCGCATATCATCAATGTGAGGGCGCATTTTCGGTGCTTGAGCAATGATAGTAATATCTACATTAGCCACTTTATAACCTTTTTCTTTCACTTGGCGAAAGGCTTCTCGAAGTAGCTCGCGGCTGTCAGCATTTTTATATTGCATATCGGTATCGGGGAACAGTTTGCCGATATCCCCCAATGTCGCTGCACCTAACAGCGCATCGGTTAATGCGTGCAAGGCGACATCGCCATCAGAATGGGCTATAAAACCGGTATGGTAGGGAATGTTGACACCACCGATAATGAGTGGTCTATTTTCGCCAAAGGCGTGTACATCAAAGCCGTGTCCAATTCTTATCATCGAGTTTTCCTTGTTAAATAAAATTCCGCAAGAGCCAAATCTTCAGGTCTTGTTACTTTAATATTATCGCTTCTTCCTGCCACTAAGTGCGGTCGAAATCCGGCAAGTTCCATCGCAGAGGATTCATCCGTAATAACCTGTTGTTGTACCAATCCGTTATAGATTGCCTTTTTCAGTAAATCTGCACGGAAGAATTGTGGTGTTTGAGCTTGCCAAAGCTGTGAACGATCTTCAGTTGTTATTATAGTGCCGCTTGCGTCGCTTCTCTTGATCGTATCGGTTACGGGAGTGGCGAGAAGTGCGCCGTGATCGTCATTAATTTCTAACAGTTTATTTAGGTCTGTTTCCGTTAAACAGGGTCTCGCTGCATCGTGTACCAACGCCCAGGCATTTTCTTCAAAAATAGCATTCAGTGCGTTTAAAACCGATTCTGCTCGGGAATTTCCGCCTTCCACAAGTTGGATTTTTTCATGGGAAAGAATAGAGAGCGTGGGGGAGTAGGGGTCATCTTTGCCGAGAGCGACAATAATTCGAGAAATTGCGTGATGATTGAGCATAATACTCAGTGTGTGCTCTAAAATCGTTTTCCCTAAAATGGTTAAATATTGTTTGGGCACTCCCGCTTTCATACGAGAACCGATACCGGCAGCTGGGATAATAGCAATAATTTTTCGTGACATTATTTATGCTCTTTCACAATGTGATAGAAAGTTTCGTTTTCTTTCACCATATCGTGCTGCATTCTGGCGCGCTCTTCTATGGATTCAAACCCTTTTGTTAGTCCTTGAATTTCTGCTGAGATCATTTGATTTCGCTGCATTAACTTTTCATTTTCAGCTTTATTTTCAGTAATCTGTGTTGACACTTTTTTGTAATCAAAGTAGCCATTTTTGCCAAACCATAAGTTGTATTGAAAGATGGCAAGAATGCCTACAAGAATCGCAATAAATATCCGCATAAATTTTGTCTGAAAGATTGTGAAAAATGCCCATAGTTTATCCTGAAACGACAATAAAGGCGATGAGAAAGTGCGGTCTATTTTTTCTGTGTTTTTGGGTTAGCTTCATCTTGTATGTGATCTTAATCACAAATTTATGATAATTCATTGTCTATGAAGTGAAATTTCGGCAAATTTTGCATAAAACTTGCTATACTTTTTTCACTTTATTTTATCTTTTTTGAGGAAAATACGATGAAAAAAACAGTAAAACTAACCGCACTTGCTACAATTTCCGCTCTTTTATTAGCCGGTTGTGCACACAAAATGGATTCGCAAGAACACGCCCAAGCTCAATTACAACAACAAGCGGTGCTGGGCTTGAACTGGATGCAGGATTCCGGTGAGTACCAGGCGCTAGCCTACCAAGCCTATAATGCGGCGAAAGTGGCGTTTGATCAGGCAAAAGTGACAAAAGGTAAGAAAAAAGCGGTCGTTGTAGATTTGGATGAAACGATGTTAGATAACAGCCCTTATGCCGGTTGGCAAGTGCAAAATAATAAGTCTTTCGATAGCAAAGATTGGACTCGTTGGGTTGAAGCTCGTCAGTCCCGTGCAGTACCGGGGGCGGTAGAATTTAATAACTACGTAAACTCTCATAAGGGTAAAGTATTCTATGTCACAAACCGTAAAGACAGTACGGAAAAAGCTGGCACTATTGATGACATGAAACGTTTGGGCTTTAATGGCGTAGAGGAATCCGCATTTTATTTAAGAAAAGATAAATCATCCAAAGCAGAACGTTTTGCTGAAATTGAAAACAAGGGTTATGAAATCGTGCTTTATGTAGGCGATAATTTGGATGACTTCGGTAACTCGGTACACGGTAAACTCAATGCCGAACGTCGAGACTTTGTGGCAAAAAATAAAGCAAAATTTGGTAAAACCTATATTGTGTTGCCGAATGCAAACTATGGCGGCTGGGAAGGCGGTCTGAAAAAAGACTACTTCAAAGGGGATACCCAAAGTAAAATTAAAGCTCGTTTAGATGCGATTCAGGCATGGGACGGCAAATAGCCTAATCTGTAAAAAAGCGTTGGCGAATACTCGCAACGCTTTTTTTGTAAAGTGTATTCCTTCAATAGGGGAAAAGTGCGGTCGGTTTTTTGTCACTTTTTCTCTTTGTGATGAGCGTATTTCTCTTTTTGAGCGGCGAAATCAGCACCTTTTGCCATCATGCGTAATTGTAGAATCACACGTTGTTTCAGCTGTTCGCGCTCTTGTTTAGTCATATCTAAGGCATTTGCTCCGGCAGTGAATACAATCGTTACGATACCTTCCGCCTGAACATAAGCGATATATTGAGGATATTGATTTCGATGAGCAATATATTCCGTAAGTTCATCCACGAAATGCTTAATTTCACGCGCGGCGGCAGTACGGAATGCTTGGGAAGTACCTGAGCTTTCCCGTAGTAATAGGCGAAATACGTTTGTGCTGTTGGTGATAAATTCAAAAAAAGTATCAACAGAAACGGAAATCACGCTACCCCCGGCATCAATACGTTTGCGAGCTTGACGCATAAGCTGACGTAAAATCAAGCCTGCCTCATCGACCATTTCTAAACCGAGCTCGTCCATGTCGCTAAAATGACGGTAAAAGGATGTCGGCGCAATACCGGCTTCACGTGCCACTTCCCTCAAACTCAAATTAGAAAAACTTTTTTCCGCGCTAAGTTGGTTAAATGCGGCATCTACCAATGCTCGGCGTGTTTTTTCTTTTTGAATTGCACGAATGCCCGCCATTATTTTGCCCCGGCAAGAATAGATTTAACTTTAGAACTGACCGCACTTGCGACACGCTCATAACGATTACGCAGTGGTGAACCCGGTCGATAGACTAATGCGATACTGCGCATCGGCTCGGGAGAATGACATGGAATATATTTCACACCCTTGCGCGAACCTTCATTTCGTACAGCAAGTTCAGGCATAAATGTGATGCCTGCGTTAGCCGCAACCATATTGCGTAGCGTTTCAAGACTTGTTGCTTTGAAATGTGAATCTTCTTTTGCCCCTGCGGTGAAGCAATAATCTAATGTTTGGTGACGCAAACAATGGCCATCATCCAACATAAGCATTTCTTGGCCGGTAAGTTGCTTCATTGAAAGTTTTTCCTCTTTCGCCAAAGGGTGATCTTCTGACACAGCAAGTAACATTTTCTCTTCAAAAATAGGAACTTCAATAAATGCCTCGGTTTTTTGGACGCGTGCTAAAATTGCGCAATCCAACCGTCCAGTTTCAAGTTGTTCCAATAATTGGTGCGTTTGTGCTTCATAAAGAAATATTTCTAAATCAGGGAAGGATTCTTTTAAGGTTGGCACAATATAAGGCAGCAGATAAGGGCCGACAGTCGGGATTAACCCGATATGCAAAGGCCCTGTCATTTCTTTTCCTTGGTTGCTTGCCATTTCTTGTAGTAATTTTACTTCACGTAAAACGGTGCGGGCTTGCTCTACAAGGAGCATACCCGATTGGGTAAAAAGCACTTTGCGGCTGGTTCGTTCTAATAAGATAATGCCAAGTTCATCTTCAAGTTTACGGATCTGTCCGCTTAATGTCGGCTGACTCACATTACAAGAATCTGCTGCGCGGCGAAAATGTTTGTGTTCAGATAATGCAACTAAGTATTCTAAATCACGAATATTCATTGGGAACTTCCTTATAGAAAAAGTCAATCAAAAGAATAGAATTAATTGATTGTAACTATATCATAACTTTGAATATAATCCATGCTCAAATAAAATTCGTGTCAAAAATAAGGAGAAAAATATGGCTTTAACTGATATGACAGGTAAAAAAGTACCGAGTGTGACATTCCATACCCGCCAAGGCGATGCTTGGGTTGATGTCACGACAAGCGAATTATTCGATAACAAAACTGTCGTTGTATTTTCACTCCCTGGCGCATTTACCCCAACTTGCTCATCAACACATTTGCCACGTTATAATGAATTAGCCTGTGAATTTAAGGCTGCCGGTGTCGATAAGATTATCTGTATCTCTGTAAATGATACTTTCGTGATGAATGCTTGGAAAGCAGATCAAGAATCTGAAAATATTACTGTGATTCCGGATGGTAACGGTGAGTTTACTGAAGGTATGGGAATGCTAGTGAATAAGGAAGATTTAGGTTTTGGTAAACGTTCTTGGCGCTATTCTATGCTGGTGAAAAACGGCGTTGTAGAGAAGATGTTTATTGAGCCAGAAGAGCCGGGCGATCCGTTCAAAGTATCTGATGCGGATACTATGATGAAATATTTAGTACCGGGGTGGACAGCCAAACCATCGGTTTCTGTTATCACAAAACCGGGTTGTCCGTTCTGTGCGAAAGCAAAAACATTATTAAAAGCGAAAGGTTATACTTTTGAAGAAATTGTATTAGGCCGTGATGCAAGCACAATTTCTGTACGTGCAATCACCGGCAAAACCAGTGTTCCACAAGTATTTATTGGTGGTGACTACATTGGTGGTAGCGAAGATTTAGAAAAATACTTCGCATAAGGTAGGAATGTAAATTTAGCTGATTATTTTAATTTGGAACGTTAACTAAAAAGCCAAACTCTTTGCGGAGTTTGGCTTTTTCATCTCTTTTAGCAATATATTAAAAGTTTATTGAAAAACCTAAAGACGGCTATGCAAATTATCGAATTATTATTGGCATTTGTGTAAATCGACATTCCAATCTGCGCCGGAATAAACACCATGGGTTTTAGAAAAACTATCCATATTCAAGGCAAATGACACATTCAGTAAACTGTTTAAATAAAGCAACGGTTTTCCCTCTTCCACATCACCAAAGCTACTGACATAAGGCATTTTCCCCGTATATTTAATCTTATTACCTTCTTTTATTTCAACGCAAGCCAGATCGCCTTTATTAATACCGGATTGGTCTAATAGTTCATCACTAATATTTGTCCAAATATTACCGTACTGAATATCTAAAATAGGAATATTACCCTTTAAATGTCCCTGTTCCAATACTGCTTTTTGATAGGGAATATCCAACACTTTCTTCTCTAACTCATTCCCTACGTCTTCAAATGAAATCGTACCGGAAGCCAATCTTGCACCCGTATAAGCATATACATCACGTCCGTGGAAAGTATAGGATTTTTCAGAGCCGGCAAGGCGATTTTTCTTTTCATCAATTTCTCTTACGGATTCAATGCCTAAATTTTCCGCAACTAAGGTTAACGTGCCATTATCGGGAGTCACGAAATAATGTCCGGTTTTGGTTTTCAGGACAACTGATTTACGATCCGTACCGACACCGGGATCAACGACACTCACAAAAACCGTTCCCGCTTTCCAATAAGGTGCGGTTTGATATAAACGATAGGAAGCTTCCCAAATATTATAAGGTGGAATTTCATGGGTTAAATCAAACATTTTTAGGTTTTCATCCACTGAAAACGCGACCCCTTTCATCGCAGAGACTGCACCATCTTTCAAACTGAAATCGGTTTGTAAAACAAGTGCATTGTCAGCAAAAGCCATTTTTGAACAAGCTAAAGCGAAGATAATTGGTAAGAATTTCTTTGTCATATTTTTTCCCCTTATAGATGATGAGACCAAAGAAGAATTTGATATTAATGAATGCAATCGGTTTTTTCAATATTTATTAAAACGATAACAAAGGGCAAAAATAATTATCTTTGATTTAATCATTTAAAGATTTAAATGCTAGTTAAATTTGACTGCACTTATCCTTTTATAAGGGCGAGCAACTTATCGCCAAAAAAGTAAAAAATTAGTCCAAACCCAACGATCAGTAAGCCAATTAATTTCGTAATATTGATTTCCCGCACCGGCATACTGATTAAACCAAAATTATCAATGACGGTGGCTGCAAGTAATTGTCCAATAATGATAAAAAATAACATTGCGGTAATACCGAGTTTAGGTGCAAGCAATATCGTGGTTAATACCGCTAATGCACCCAGTGCACCACCTAATAATTTCCACCAAGGTTGATGGGGAAGTGCGCTCAAACCTAGCCATAAATCCGCCTTGAATAAGGCAATGAAAAAGAGCAGAATTGTCCCGACCGCAAAGGAAATAAAGGTAGCGATAATGGGTTCGTTCCCCACAGCTTTGGCAAGTTGGGTATTAATTGCGGATTGGGATGCCAGTGCCATTCCCGCAATGAATGCAATGAAAATATAAATAAAAAACATATCCCCTCCAAACAAGGAAAATTATAGAAGGTTTGGCATAATCGTCAAATGGGAAAAGTCTTATAAAATTAACCGCACTTTATTTCTTTTCGGCGGGGGGGGACCTGTTCTATAGCCAAAAATTGCTATAGCCTCTAATTACAGCCTCTTGTTATCGTGCTATACTCGCCACCCATTATTTACAGACAAAATGATAATTATGATTAAAAAAGCAGGTTTAACAGGGCTTTTGTTATTCGGTATGTTTTTTGGTGCCGGCAATTTAATTTTTCCACCAAGTTTAGGCGCACTATCGGGAGAGTGGTTTTGGTCGGCAATTTTAGGTTTTGTCCTATCCGGTGTCGGTATTGCTGTTCTTGCCTTGGTCATTGGGATGTTAAATCCGAAAGGCTATGTTGAGGAAATTTCTCAGAAAATTTCCCCTTGGTTTGCAACCCTTTACTTAGTGATTTTATATCTCTCAATCGGGCCTTTTTTCGCCATCCCACGCACTGCTACGGTTGCTTATGAAGTGGGCATTTCGCCAATGCTCTCCAAAGGAATGAGCGAAATCGGTTTAGTTATTTTCACCCTATTGTATTTTGCTGCGGCTTATTTTATATCCCTTAATCCCTCTAAGATTTTAGATAGTATCGGGCGCATTCTCACCCCTATTTTTGCCTTATTAATTGTTATCCTGGTTGTTCTCGGGATTACAAAATATGGTGCGAATCCCCCTCAATCTGCAATAGGGGATTATGCCAAAAGCGCATTTGGCACGGGATTTATTGAAGGTTATAACACGTTAGATGCGCTTGCTTCTGTTGCATTTAGTGTTGTCGCGGTTCAAACCCTAAAACAGCTTGGTTTCAGTTCTCGAAAAGAATATGTAGCGACAATCTGGTTAGTAGGCATTGTGGTGGCGTTAGGTTTTAGTGTGCTTTATGTCGGATTGGCTTATTTCGGCAATCATTTTCCTGTTCCGGCGGAAGTAATGAATAGCAATGTCAATAAAGGTGTGTATATTTTATCTCAAGCCACACAGGCAATTTTCGGTGAGTCCGCTCAATGGTTTTTAGCTGTGATGGTAGCAGTGACTTGTTTTACTACTACTGCCGGACTAATTGTCTCTACTGCTGAGTTTTTTGCTGACCGTTTTCCCCGTTTTTCCTATCGGGTATATGCCACAATCTTCACTCTACTCGGATTGGCAGTCGCAAATTTAGGATTGAATGCCATTATCCGCTTCTCATTGCCAGTGTTATTGATTCTTTACCCGATTACGATTGCCATTGTGATGTTGGTGATTGTTAATAAATGGTTTGCCCTATCAAAACTCGGTATGCAATTGACTATTGCATTTGTTACCTTAGTTTCAGTGGCCGGTGTATTGGGAGAGCAATTTCAAATTTCAGCCGTTACAGAATGGGTGAATTATCTTCCATTTGCTACCATTTCTTTACCTTGGTTAGTACCGGCATTCATAGGATTAGGACTTGCGTTATTTTTACCTCACCGGCAAAAAGACCTATAAATAGGTAAAAGTGCGGTCGGTTTTTGTTTATTTTATTTCGACAAGCTTGTTCGACATCATCGGCAATTTCTGAGTGAGTATTCCGTGTAAATGTGCCGATGAACGAACGGATCATATCGGTGGCATTACCATAGGGTTCACAGGCTAAATCTACATTTAACATCTATGATTTATCCATCTGTAAAAATGATGGATATTAACTTTATCCATCATAAATAATTGCCATAATATACTCATCTTGAACGAATAAGTCAGTTTTATTTATGGAGAATTTATCATGATGACGTTAAAAGAACGCCTTTTGCATTCGGTATTATTTGAAATCGGCGCTGTGGCTGTGTCCACTATTGCGGTGCTTTTGGTGAGCCCTGACAAAGGCAGTGCCGCACTTGGTGTCGGAATATTGATGTCATTGGTTGCGATGGTTTGGAATCTTGTTTTTAACAGTATTTTTGACAAGATCTTTACCGCTCCCCGTGAAACTCGCGGTCTTAGTACGCGAATTTTCCACACTGTTATGTTTGAAGGTGGTCTTTTGATTGCAACCATACCGATGATCGCCTATTTTTTGCAACTCACTTTATGGCAAGCGCTAATGGCGGATATCGGGTTGACAATTCTCATTATGGTTTATGCCTTGATTTTTAACTGGATTTACGACAATGTAAGATTAAAATTTGTGGCAGTGAAAGCATAAAAAGTGCGGTCGGTTTGTAAAGTGTTTTTGAAACCGACCGCACTTTCCATTTTACTTATTGTTTTTTGGTATTAACTCATTACAATTCATCTTCCTCGTACTTAATCTTTTCTTCATTATTAAAAATTTCTTCATTGCACTATTTATTTATTCATCAATTTCAGCCATAATCGCGCGCCTTATTACTTTATTATTTTTGAGGAAATTTTTATGTCAGCAAAAGACGGCTTGGCAAATCCGGGGCCATTAGGGTTATGTGGTTTTGCATTAACTACTTGGTTACTTTGTTTAATTAACGCAGGCGTATTTGATAGCACGAATCTTGGTTTAGTATTCGGCATGGCGTTTGCTTTTGGTGGAACGGCACAAATGATCGCCGGAATGTTCGAATTTAAAAAAGGTAATACTTTCGGCTTTACCGCATTTATCAGCTATGGTGCGTTTTGGTGGTCTTGGGCGTTATTTGTCGCTTTCTTTAAAGGTGAAACCTCCGCACAATTTGTTGGTTGGTATTTAGGATGTTGGGGAACATTCACGTTAATGATGTTCTTAGCCACTTTCCCAAAACCGCGTGCATTACAAGCGATTTTCTTTTTTCTCACACTCACGTTTTATGCTTTAGCAATCGGTGATGCGACCGGCAACCATGTAATTGTGAACGTAGGAGGATATTTAGGTTTAATCACGGCACTTTGCGCATTCTATCTGGCTGCCGCTGAAGTGTTAAATGAATCTTACGGCAGAACGGTACTGCCAATTGGTGAGAAGAAATAATTTTTAACGATTGGTTTGAAAAAGTGCGGTCATATTTTCGAGAGAATTTATGACCGCACTTTTTTACCTTAGAACATCACATTCCGGCAATATATTTCAACATCACACCGGCTGCGATAGCTGAGCCAATCACGCCTGCCACATTTGGCCCCATAGCGTGCATAAGTAAGAAATTCTGATGATCCGCTTCTAACCCTATTTTATTGGATACCCTCGCCGCCATGGGAACAGCGGAAACCCCGGCTGAACCAATAAGCGGATTGATTTTATTTTTGCTAAACTTGTTCATCAATTTCGCCATTAATACGCCGCTTGCCGTGCCAACACTAAAGGCAATTACGCCGAGTAATAAAATCCCTAGGGTTTGTGGTTGTAAAAATTTATCCGCTACCAATTTTGCACCGACCGATAATCCCAACAAGATAGTGGTAATGTTGATTAAGGCATTTTGAGTGGTATCGCTTAACCGTTCTACAACGCCACTGACACGCATTAAGTTGCCAAAACAGAGCATACCCAATAAGGGGGCGGCATCAGGTAAGATCAAGGCGACCAGTAACAAGAGTATGATTGGAAACAGCACTTTCTCACGTTGACTGACAGGACGAAGCTGCACCATACGGATTTTTCGTTCTTCTTCGGTTGTTAAAGCCTTCATAATCGGTGGTTGGATTAAAGGCACGAGCGCCATATAAGAATAAGCCGCCACGGCGATTGCGCCCAGTAATTCTGGGGCTAGTTTACTGGTGAGATAAATTGCCGTCGGGCCGTCTGCGCCACCAATAATTCCAATCGCCGCCGCTTGTGGCAAAGTAAAGGAAATGATACCAAGCCAGTTTAATGCTAATGCTCCTAATACAGTGGTGAAAATACCGAATTGAGCCGCTGCACCTAACAGCAAGGTTCTTGGATTGGCAAGAAGTGGGCCGAAATCTGTCATTGCGCCCACGCCCATAAAGATGATTAATGGCGCAACCCCATAGCCGATAGCCACTTTATAGAATAAGGCGAGAATACCTGCGCTATATCCCATATCACCAGCTAAGGTCTCCAATTCTGCAACCAGCGACGGTAACGCACTATTTACTGCTTCCTTAATGGCTACCGGATCGGCCACCGTGTTAAGTTTTGCAGCAATAATCGCAAGTTGCTGTACCGTGCCTGAGTGGAGCAAATTATCCAATGCCGTCATGGCAATGCCGGCTTCAGGGATATTGGATAATAGCCCGCCAAATCCAATAGGCAGTAATAACAAGGGTTCGAATTTCCGAGAAATCGCCAACCAGAGCAGGAGTAAGCTCACACCGATCATAACGGCCTGCCCCCATTCTAGGTGCATAATTCCCATCCCCTTAAACAATGCAATAATACTATCCATATTTACCACCTATCATTTATGCGATAGTCATTAAAGTATCGCCTACGGTAACGACATCGCCGACTTTAATGGCGATATTTTGGACTACGCCCCCTTTAGATGCTCGAATTTCGGTTTCCATTTTCATGGCTTCAAGAATGAGTAACACCTCACCTTCTGCGACAGTTTGCCCTTCCGTTGCAACCACTTTCCAAATATTACCGGACATTGGTGCGGTAACCGGTGTGCTTGCACTTGATGGCGTTGGAGCTGGCTGTGGCGAGGCGGTTTGAGCCGTAGGTGTTGTTGACGTGATATTGGTTACATCACCGCCCTCACTGACTTTTACGACAAAGGCTTTGCCTTCTAATTCCACCGTATAAACTGCCGGTTCATTTAATCTTGCGGCTGAAAGTGCGGTTGGTTTTTCTGCAGTTTTTTCTGTTGCGTTGTCGGCGCTTGGTGCAGGCTCAAAGGCGGCAGGATTATTGCGGTTTTCCAAGAATTTCAAACCAACCTGCGGGAATAACGCCACAATAAGTACATCATCAATTTCATTTTCTGCAAGTTTGATGCCTTTTTCCTTCGCCAGTTGTTTCACTTCAGAGGTGAGTTTATCCATTTCCGGAGCAAGATGATCCGCCGGTCTGTCAGTGATAGGTTGCGCACCTTCTAATACGCGAGCTTGCAAGTCGGTATTCACCGCCGCTGGTGTACGTCCATATTCGCCTTTTAAAATTCCGGCAGTTTCTTTTGCGATCGTTTCGTAACGTTCGCCCATTAATACGTTAATCACAGCTTGTGTGCCGACAATTTGTGAGGTTGGCGTAACAAGTGGGATAAAACCAAGATCTTCACGGACACGTGGAATTTCTTGTAGCACTTGGTCGAGTTTATCCGAGGCGTTTTGCTGTTTGAGCTGACTTTCAAGGTTAGTGAGCATTCCTCCCGGTACTTGTGCCACTAAAATGCGGCTGTCAACGCCTTTTAATTGACCTTCAAATTTCGCATATTTTTTGCGAACGGTACGGAAATAATCCGCTATTTTTTCCAGTTTAAGAATCTCTAAACCCGTGTCATACCCCGTGCCTTGTAAGGTGGCGACCAACGCTTCGGTGGCAGGATGTCCATAAGTACCGCTCATAGAGGAAATTGAGGTATCAATGCCGTCAGCACCTGCTTCAACACCTTTTAATAATGCCATTTCAGCCATACCGGTGGTGGAGTGGCAGTGTAAATGGAGACGAATATCGTAACGTTTTTTGATTTCGCTGACTAATTCGTAGGCAGACATTGGCGTTAAAATGCCTGACATATCTTTAATCACAAGAGAATCAATACCGATTTCTAATAATTGTTCTGTGGTATCCAGCCAGGTTTCTAAAGTATGCACCGGACTGGTGGTATAACTTAATGTTCCCTGTGCATGCCCGCCTTGTTTTCTAACGGCTTTTAATGCCTGTTGCATATTGCGAGGGTCATTCATCGCATCAAACACACGGAATACACTCATACCATTGGTGACCGCACGTTCGACAAAGCGATCCACCACATCATCGGCATAATGACGGTAACCCAATAGATTTTGCCCACGTAAAAGCATTTGTAATGGTGTTTTCGGTAAGGCTTTTTTCAATTCACGTAAACGTACCCAAGGATCTTCGCCTAAAAAACGAATACAACTATCAAAGGTTGCACCGCCCCACGCCTCTAATGACCAATAACCGATATCATCCAACGCCGAGGCAATGGGAAGCATATCCTCAAGGCGCATACGGGTGGCGAACAGTGATTGATGAGCATCGCGTAATACCACATCGGTGATCGCAATTTTTTTATGTTGAGCAGTCATATAAAATACCTCTTCCTTAGCCTATTAAATTAAACATATTATTTTAAGCCTTGTTGGCGGCGGTGGTGTGCAATCGCCGCAACAATAACCGGACGTAAACGAGCAATATCATCGACATTCGACACAGTGGTCGATTGTGATTGATTAAATTGTGATGATGTTGGGGATTCATTTTCGGGAAAGAATCGATTGATAATTTTCGAGGCAAACTCAATAGCGTAAATAAGAAGGAATAGAAAAAAGATAACAAACCCCATTCCTGCAAACATTAAATTGAACCCTTCAAACATGAGTTCTGAACTTGTCATAATTACTCCCAAAAAAATTGAAAATACAGTGGATATATTAATTTTTTTCTATAAAAAAAACTTTGATATAGTTCACAAAAATGAGGTAAAGTGCGGTTGAAACGGGGATTTTGGAGATTATTTGGCGGAAAGTCATGGGAGTCGAACCCACCCGAGAACGCTGGCGTCCTCAACAGGATTTGAAGTCCTGCCACCTCACCGGAGATGACGACCTTCCAAGGTTGAAATCGGCGGTACTTTAGCGTAAATTAGCCACCAATTCAACGTTATTTTAAACGGATTCAAAAATGACCGCACTTTTTCAACAGCTGCCTGCCGTTGATAAACTTCTCAAAATGCCACAAGGTGAACAACTTATCGCTGAATTTGGTCATTCTGCCGTAGTGGCAATTTGTCGGGAATTATTAACACAGGCACGTCAATATATTCAAAAAAATCATCAAGTTCCTGAATATTTCAATGATTTTGACCGCACTTTTGTCGAACTTCAAGCTCGTTTAAACAAGCAAAATGCCGTGCAAATTAAAACCGTGCATAATCTTACGGGAACGATATTACACACCAATTTAGGGCGTGCAATATGGTCGGAAGCCGCACGGCGAGCAGCATTGTCCGCAATGCAAGGAAACGTTGCGTTGGAATATGATTTGGAAGAAGGCAAACGGAGTCATCGTGATCACTACATTAGTACGCTGTTATCCCGTTTAACCGGGGCTGAGGCGGCTTGTGTGGTGAATAATAATGCAGCGGCGGTACTCTTGATGTTGGCAACTTTCGCACAGGGAAAAGAGGTGGTGATTTCTCGCGGTGAACTTATTGAAATCGGCGGTGCATTTCGTATTCCGGATATTATGACACAAGCAGGTTGCCAGTTGGTTGAGGTGGGCACGACCAATCGCACGCATTTAAAGGATTATCGCGATGCAATCGGTGAAAATACCGCCTTATTAATGAAAGTTCATAGTAGTAATTATCACATTTTTGGTTTTACTTCATCGGTTTCAGAACAAGAGTTAGTTGAACTTGGGCGAGAAATGAATGTACCGGTTGTGACTGATCTTGGCAGTGGGGCATTAATTGATTTAAGCCAATACGGCCTAGCAAAGGAACCGACTGTACAGGAGAAGGTCGCTCAAGGGGTGGATTTGATCTCCTTTTCCGGCGATAAACTGTTAGGCGGCGTGCAGGCAGGTATCATTGTGGGGAAAAAAGAATGGATTGCACAACTGCAAGCTCACCCACTAAAACGGGTATTGCGTTGCGATAAAGTGACCCTAGCCGGTTTAGAAGCGACATTGCGCTTGTATTTGAATCCTGAAAAATTAACGGAAAACTTGCCAACATTACACTTACTCACACAATCTATTGAGCAATTACATACCAAGGCAGAGAGCCTTAAAGTGCGGCTAGAAATGCGATTAAATTCACAGTTTGACATTCAAATTGAGGAAAGTTATGCACAGATTGGCAGTGGTTCGCAGCCGATGGCTAGAGTTCCCTCTGTTGCCGTCACGGTTTCTGAAAAAACAAATGGAAAATTAACCGCACTTTCCGAACGTTTCAAAAAACTCCCTCAACCCATTATTGGACGAATGGAAAGCGGCAAATTATGGTTGGATGTTCGCAGTGTGGCAGAGATGGAAACCTTATTACAGACGGTGGATCAACTATGATTATTGTCACTTCAGGACACGTTGACCACGGTAAAACGGCGTTACTAAAAGCGTTAACCGGTACTCATACCGCCCATTTACCGGAAGAAAAAAAGCGTGGTATGACAATTGATCTTGGTTATGCCTATTTGCCTTTGTCTTCTCTAGACGGTTCAAAAACATTAGGTTTTATTGATGTGCCGGGGCATGAAAAATTCCTTTCTAATATGCTGGCAGGGTTAGGCGGTATTCATTACGCCATGTTAATTGTGGCGGCAGATGAAGGCATTGCCGCGCAAACTAAAGAACATTTGGCAATTTTGCATCGGTTACAATTTAATAAAATTATTGTTGTGCTAACAAAAGCGGATCGAGCAAGTTCGACGCAAATCGATACATTAATACATCAAATCAAACAAAATTACGCATTTTTACGTGGTGCGAACTATTTTGTTACCTCCGCCGAAACCGGACAAGGTATTGCAGAACTGTGTCACTATTTGCAACGCTTGCCGGAACTTGCCGATTCACAAAAACCGTTTCGTTATGCGATTGACCGCGTCTTTAGTGTGAAAGGTGCGGGTACAGTAGTTACGGGAACGGCATTTACAGGGGCGGTGAAAATAAATGATGAGCTTTACCTTTCCACCGGTCAAAAAGTACGGGTGAAAGCCATTCACGCACAAAATATGCCGAGTGAACAAGGTGTTGCAGGACAACGTTTGGCGCTGAATCTTAATGTTGATCTTGATCGCATACCGACAAAACGGGGGGATTGGCTATTGCAGGATGTTCCGCTGCAACCAACAGATCGTATTAGTGTACAAATTCAGGCTGAAACCCCGTTAAATGAAAGTCAGCCGGTGCATATTTATCATGCAGCCAGTCGAACCACGGGTAAATTGACGTTGTTGCAAGGCAAAAATGTTGCAGAAAATGACCGCACTTTAGCTGAAATTATCTTAGATTCACCGCTTTTCTTGGCGTTTGATGACAAACTCATTATTCGAAGCGGTGATGCCAAAACGCTGCTTGCCGGTGCGCGTGTATTGGAAATTGATTCGCCAAAACGTCATAAACGAACGGAAATGCGGTTGAATTTTTTGCATAACTTGAGCCTATCAGAAAATGCCTCGCAACGTATTGCATTAATGCTTCAACATCATGCGATAGCAGCAAAACGGTTAATGTGGGTAGAACAACTCACCGAAAAACAATTGAATGCTGCTTTGATACACTGCGGTGCAGTGCGCTATCAAGATTGGTGTTTTAATGCCGATTATATGCAGGAAAAAACACAGCAGATTTTGACCGCACTTAGCACTTATCATGAGCAACATAATGATCAACTAGGGGTTAGTAAAGCCCGCCTATACCGTATGGCTGCGCTCAATCAACCGGAAAATTTAATTTATCATTTTATTGATGAAATGCTGGAAACTGGGACATTGCAGCAAACAAGAGGTTGGTTACATTTGCCGGCGCATAAAATTCGCTTTACCGCGGAAGAGCAACAATATTGGTCGAAGGTGTTGAATGAATTTGAAAAAGCCAACGGACAAGCGGTTTGGGTGCGTGATATGGCAAATGCTTTAGGAACAGATGAAAACTCAATGCGTAATTTTATGTATAAAGCCGGTAAATTGGGCTATCTTACCCCTATTGTCAAAGATCGTTTCTTTTTAACGGAAACTATTTACGCTTATGCACGTCTTATTAAACAGATTACTGAAGAAGAAGGGAAAACCTCTGTAAATGAAGTACGTGACCGCCTAAATTTTGGGCGCAAGCTCACGGTACAGCTCATGGAATATTTTGATCGCATAGGGTTTTTACGTCGTAAAGGCAATAATCACATTTTGCGTGATGAGGACATATTTGATTTATAAGGAGAAAAAATGAAAAAAACATTAATTTCAGCCGTAGTTTTAACCGCACTTTTAACTACCGGTTGTCAAGATCAAGAGACTCAAGCAAAAATTGAGCAGCTTAATAAAACGGTGACCCAGCTCACCGCAGAGAATGATCAATTAAAAGCGGATTTAACCGCAGAAAAAGAACGTGCGGAGAAGATTATTCCCGCCATTTTTGTGGAAAAAGATGTGATATTTGACAAGACGGAAACTTTTAAATATTCACAATCGAAAGGGGACTATGCACCGGAAGAAGGACGAATTGCCTATTCCATTTCTATGTTGAAAACGAATATCGATTGGTTAAATACGTTGCTGTGGGAAGAATTGACTCAAGAAGAGGGGAAAGTGCCTACACGCGACCAATTAGTGGCGAATTATCAGAAGCATTTTGATGAGACCCGCAAAGGCATGATGGAAGAACCGAGTATTGCGTTTGAAAGCAGTCGTTGGGTTGATTTTATTAGTCAAAAAGAGAAGTTAGCCACTTTTGCTATCGGTTATTATGATTATGCCGGTGGGGCGCACGGAACGGGCGGTAATCGTTATTTTACCCTTGATCTGATTTCCCATAAGATATTAAATGTGAACGATTTATTTGATGCGAAAGCATTACCTCTGGTGAAAGAACTGTTATGGGAGAATTATACGCAAAATGGTTCAGTAAAAGATGATGAAACCTTTACGAGAAAAGTCGATTTTAACGTATCAGACAATATTTATTTAGATTCTGAAGGCGTTCATTTTATTTATAGTGCCTATGAAATCGCACCTTATGCAGCGGGCGAACCGGATTTAACGTTGAATTGGTGGCAATTAAAGGACTTGTTAAAACCGGATTTTAAACAACAGAACTATGTAAAGTTTGATGAAGATGGAAAGGAATAATGATACGAAGTGCGGTGATTTTTCACCGCATTTTTTTATCATTATTTTTTGTACTGGGGTAAATAAATTTTATTAAGTGGTTTTGAACAATATGTAATTATTAATTTAATGATCTTAGATTATACTGAAAATAGTACTCTTCTTTGTGGAGTTTATCGTTAATGTTTAGAATATTTAATTTTTTTCTGCTTTTGATATTTTTTAGTATTCCTTTGTCAGCAAAGGATAATAGTATCATTTTAGAAAGAGAGGGAAATGAACTCATTATCCATTACACTATATCTAAAGCCAAAGAAATTAGGGTGGATGAACACTATAAAAATTTATTGGTAAAAGATAAAACATTTACAAAATCAGAAGAAGGAAAGTTCAGAGTTACACTTAATATAAAGTCTGAAGTATCTAAGGATTTTTACGATCCTATTAGAGTTTATAGTAATGGTGATTTTTTATTATATAAAGATTTTTTATTTCCTGAGCGGATTAGATATGATAAATCCGTTTTTCTAGATAAGAAGAAAGATGGCTTTCCTAAATTCTCTATACAGGAAAGAAAAAATTATATTATAGGAGATAGGTTTGTTCTTTGGGGAGATAAAGAGCCTATAAAAATACTTGGTCTAGAAAAAAATCAAGCCTTGAAAGATAATATTCTTCAAGTATATAAGAGAATTTTCAATTACTACAGTGATAACTTTGGAGCCCTTTTTAAGAGAAAACCCATAGTGATTATTGATTTTACTGAGGATGGAGGGGAATTTGATTATAAAGGGGATGCCTTAGATAATTTTTTATCATGTAACATATCAAACTTATCAAAACTAGATAAGAAAAAATATTACAATATGTACATGTTTATTTCACACGAAATATTTCACATATGGAATTCTTATGAACATAATCATAGGGGAAAGGCTTGGTTACATGAAGGAAGTGCAGAATATTTTTCTATGATGAGTTTGTTGGACTTGAATTATATGGAAAAAAATAAGGTAGAATCTTTGAAGAAAATCTATTTGGATACTTGCTTAGATTATTATAAGAAAAATAATACCATAATGAATAACAATAATTCTGAGAACTCAGTTTATATGTGTGGTGCTAGTTTACATATTTTATTAGAAAAACTCGAAAGTAGAGAAATAGTTTTAGATATATGGAAAGAACTACTCAAGAAAGATAAGTATAACTCTGATGATTTTTTTGAAATAATTAATAATCACTCTGCAATTAGTAAAGGAAGAGCCTCCTCAATATATGATTTTATTTATAAAGAAGGCGGAGTTGTTCAAGCAATTGAAGATTTGAAGCTAAAGTAGCTCTCTAGATTAACAAAAATGGAAAAGTACAGCAGTATCGCCTCTTCAATACCTAGCCGGTTGGTTTTACATTGCCTTCACAATAAATCAAACGGAGGCTTTGCCTAATTTAGGTAAACAGTTTGGTTAGAATCGTAGGATTTATGCAGATACTAAATATTTGGTTCAGATTGTAACATTGTCGATCACTGGTGGTGTGTAAGTTTCATTACTTATTTGATTTGCCATAGGTGGACTTAGATGAAACTACTAGACAGAGGCTCATCATCTAAAACGAAAACTCAACAAGGTTTTAGCCTTGTTAATATTATGCTTATTTCAAAAATACTCTGTCCATTTTTGTAATTGTTCATCATTTTCTATCATTCATTCTTCATTTCACATCATTTCAAGTAGCTATTCACCTTTTCAACAATTATGCAAAAACTAATCAAATAGATACATTCGATTTGAAATTTTTCGTTATGGCTTATTGAAGTTACCAATGTAATTCAGTAATATCTAATTTTTATTAATGATAATTGTTATCATTAATAAAAATTATAAATTTACTATCTATAGGAGCCTTAAGTGAAAAACAAAGATATTTATAGAAAACTACTGATGAGTGCATACGGCTTGGCCTCTATTTCCGTTGTTCAGGCCTTAGCTACCGAGCAGTTGGATGTTATAGATGTAAGCGCTACTGCCGATCAGAAAGACGAACAAGGTAAAGATGATGTATATCAACGCAATATTACCAATCTCTATGCGGGAAAAGAAACGATCGAACGTTACAAAGGCGCTTCTCCGGCCGATTTATTCCAAGAGTTCAACGGAGTGTATAGTGGTGACGCGCGTAATAGCGGCGCAGTCGATCCCAACATTCGCGGCGTACAAGGGCAAGGGCGGATTCCGGTTACGATTGACGGCACGGAACAAGCATTGACTACTTGGCGGGGCTATAACGGCGCGAATAACCGTAACTATATTGATCCGAATTTAATCGGTGGTATTACGGTAGAAAAAGGCCCCGATTTGGCATCAGGCAATCAATCGGGGATTGGCGGCGCAGTAAAAATGCGCACGATTGATATAGATGATATCCTTAAGCCTGGGCAGAAAGTCGGTGTAGAACTGAAATTGGAAACCAGCAATAATTCGGTAAAAGAGCGTATTCCGGACTTTAAATGGGGACAGGATTATCGTGTCGTCGGCGATGCTACACCCGGTGATTTTTCTACCGTTACGCTGGTAAAACCAAAAACGAAAGGCAAATATTTTAAAGACAACGCAATGCGATTGGCTGTTGGCGTAAAAGAAGAAAAATTTGATTTACTTGCCGCCTATGCTTATCGCTCTAAAGGAAACTATTTAGCGGGTAAAGGCGGTGCGAGTAAATATGAAGGTGTAATAGATGAAAAATCCGGGCGGGATTTAAAACAAATCGAACCAAATCTCCCGTTCGCCGCTTCCATTTATCGTCCGCATACGGAAATTCCCAATACCTCAAGTGCCATGGAGTCTTACCTATTAAAAGGTTCTCTCCGCCCGACAGATAAACAAACCGTCAAAATGGGCTATCGCCATACCAAAATGACCTACGGTGAAATTATGCCTTCCCGCCTTGATTTCAGCGAGTTTCACGGTTATATCCCGCAATGGCCGCTGGCAACGGTCAAACAACAGGCATTTAATCTAGATTATGCCTATAACCCCGATAATCCTTGGATTAATTTTAATGCAGGAATCTGGTACACCCGCACCATAAGCGATACCAATACTTCGGGCGGTAATCCCCGTGAAACAAAATCTAAGGACGTCGATTGGACGTTGGCGACCACTCAATGTGTAACGGTAAACCCTGATGCGGTCAATCCTCATGAGTTTTTAGTGCTTGATCGTGATTGCTTGGCTAGAATCGGCGATCCGCTGGTTAAACAAAATCCAAACACTGACGGAAAGTACAATTATGTTAATGCGGCTCAGGTCAATGCTTACAATACCCGACGTGGTATTCATTTAAGCAATACGATGAACCTAACCGATCAGTTAGATCTCACTATTTCTGCCGCACTTCAAAAAGAACGTTTAACCAGTAGCCATTTTAATGCAAAACCAAACCCAAGCAGTACCTATGAAAGCCCGCCTCGTGCCGGTCGCCGTCAGGAATGGGACATCGCATTTAACTTTAATTACCGTCCGACCAACTGGCTAATGCTCACCGCCGGCGCACGTTATAACGAATATTGGTCTTTTGATGATTATTTAAATTATTTGCTCACAAGCGGAGAGCTTTATAAACCTTATCATTATGATGGAGTTGACTATCCGGCAACAGTAAACGTTGGCCAATCTATTTCCTATAAAGAAGTGATGACACAAAAGGAATGGGAGCGCTATGATGAAATTAATAAAAAACTATTTGGACCTGATTCAGAAGTGTGTAAAACGGAAGCATGTGAAAGAGAAGAAGAAAAATTGAGTAAAGAGTTTTGGAAAATAACAGGTGAAGATAGTATTCAAGACGGCTATCGTTACCATAGAAAGGGAATAGATCAATATTATCACTCCGATGGGCGGTTACATCGGGAAGATAATCCTTTTTATAATGGCACATTAAAAAATGAAAAAGTCAAACATCCTGTTACCGGCGAAACAGTGGATAAATATCAACGATACTATTCCGGCACATTTGCCAAAAAACTAAAAGACGAAGATAAACTCAAAAAAGTAGAAAAAAAACGGGGTCATGCGTTTTCACCGGCATTTTCCGCCACCGCATTTTTAACTGATAATTCCCGTGTGTATGTGCGTTACACCCAATATGCCCGTATGCCGAGCATCTTTGAAACCACCGTCGGTTTTTCCGCCAGCGCGGATACCTCCGCCCGTTTTAAAAACGCCAAACTAAAACCGGAGAAAGCACGAAATATTGAGCTAGGCTATGTTTATGATTTCAGCAGCTATTTCGATTCACCGACTAAAGCAGATATTAAATTGAACTATTATCATAATGTTACTAAAGACGTTATTGACCGTAATACTGACTTTCGTTTTGTCCAACTGGATAAACGGATATTGGAGGGAGTCGAATTGCAAGCCCGTTATGATAACGGCGATTATTTTGGCGATCTAGGCATTGAATATCATCTAAAAAATAAAGTTTGTGATGCCAATACCGCTGTAGAAATGGATCCCGTGCAACTCCGTGTTCCAACCTGTATGACCGGTGGTTTTGCTTGGGGCTATTTGCGTACCCAATTACAACCCAAATACTCTATTAGTTCAAATTTAGGCGCTCGCTTCTTAGATCGAAAATTAGAGATCGGTAGCCGCTGGTTATATCACAGCAAAGCGAAAAATAAAGACGAAGACCGTCTATGGGAATTAAAAGTTCTAGATGGTGGTATTTGGAACCGTCCGATGTCATGGCAACCGGTATTAACTGTAGATGCCTATATTAAATACCAATTTTCACCGAATTTTACTATGGAGCTGACCGGAACCAATTTAACCGATCGTTACTATTTAGATCCGATGACCCGTTCTATGATCCCGGCACCGGGCAGAACCTTTAAATTAGGGGTAACGGCAAAATTTTAGAAGAGCGTTTTTCTTCTAAAGAGAAAAGCGGTAAAACTTTGCAACCAAACAACCGTTTTACCGCTTGATAGGAAGCCATAGGCATTCTGCGTATAAAAAACCTATGGCTGTTAATCGTGGGGATACTCCCACAAAAAACATGGAGATTCTAACATGAAAAAATCAATTTTATCCACCGCACTTTTTGCCACATTAGCTATTGCTACCACCTCTGCCAATGCAGTTGTAACCTCCGGTGTTAGTCAAAAAACAGCATTACAATTACCTGAAAAAGGTTCGGCTGCACATAACGGTTGGTTCCACTCCGATCAAGCCGGATTACCGGGTGTAATAGTTGATGGTGTAAGCAAAAAAGTTACTAGCTTCCAATCTCTTACCAAAATTACTAAAAATACCCAATGGTTAAAAGCCTTTGGCGGCGTAGATAAAAACGGCGTTGTGGTATTAAAAATGAATAATATGCCGAAATGGGTGCCTGGTTTCCATAATCAACTAGGGAATTTCGCCTTTAAAAAAGTGGGGGCGGAAGAACTATATTATGGGGAATGGTTAGCTAGAGACGGAAATATTGATAAAGATCGCGTGGTTTATTATGCCGGAAACAATAAAACCGAAAAAATGCCGACGGGCGGCACCGCGATTTATGAGGTAACCGGTATCAATAAAAATACCGAGCTGGATAAAGAACCGTTAAAAGGTCAATTCACGGCTGATTTCAGTAAAAATACGTTAAACGGTTCTATCAGTAAAACGGGATTAACCGTTAAGGTTGAGGCAGGTATTAATAAAGATGCCAGTTTCTCAGGGAAGGCCATCGCTAATGGCAATGTAAAAGGTTCCACCGATGGGCATTTCTTCGGTAAAGATGCAGCGGCTTTAGCCGGTTATGCCAAATTTAACGGCAATAACCAATTTGATACGGCCTTCGGTGGCACGAAAAAATAGCCTTTTATCGCTTTTATATTTAGGGGGAGGCTTCTCCCCTTTTTTCTCTACCCGAATATGGATTTTTATGAAAAAACGTCATTTTATTTCTATCGGAATGCTTTATTGGCTAACCAGTTCAAGCGCCCAAGCCAATACGCAAGAACAAGAGGCGCTCAGACTATGGCGACAACATTCTCAGCAATCAGCACAACAGCAGCAGGAACAACGCATTAATAGCGAACAATCGGAAAATGAAATCACTTTAGAAGGCGAGTCTTTTAATGTGGAGAACAATGTTGAAGCCGTCGGACAAGCCTTATATATCGCACTAAACCGCCAACTATGGCAATATGCCGAAAAATTCCTCGCTCAATATGAAAATTTTCCCGATCATCAAGCTCAGCTGGTTTGGTTTGCTAAAGGTGCATTAGCTAGAGAACGTGGCGATTTGACCGAAGCGGAACGCTATTATCGCTCCCTCTTACAAAGTGAACCGGATTTCTTACGCGGTCAATTAGATCTTGCCCGAATTCTGTTTGAAAATAAAAAGAACACAGAATCGACCGCACTTTTTCAGCAACTCGCTGCCCAGCCCTTACCGGACGGCGTGCGATTAACTATTTACGATTATCAACAAGCGCTCCAAGAACGGGAAAACTGGCAACATTCATTCACCATCGGTTATCAATATAATCAAAATATTAATCAATCCTCACAAAAGGAAGTTTGCCTGCTTTATAAGGAAGATCAATGCCTGGTTAATCGCCGATCGCCACAACCGATCAATGCCCACGGTTGGCGCTATGATTTTAATACACAACGTCGCCTGTCTTTAACCGGCAATCACGGATTCATGTTTTACCTAAACAGCTACGGACAATTTTACCCGAAACAGGGAGACTACAATGAAAACACCGTTAAAACCTATAGCGGATACAGTTTTCGTCATGCTAAAACAGATATTACCGTCGCTCCTCTCTTAGAATACAACACTTTCGGAAATCACCGTTATTATCACGGCTGGGGCGGGCACTTTGAGTGGACGCAAACTATTTCACCGCGCCATAGTTGGAATCTCCAATTCGAGCATAAAAAACTTCAATATAGCCAACATTACAGCACATTTAATAAAGCTGATATCAGCTCCTTGTTCGGCACTTGGTATTATTTATTTACACCACAAACTACCTTCTTCGGCGGCATTGATTGGTCATCTCGCCGCACAACAGACGATACCCAATCTTATCGTATGCAAGGCATTCGCTTAGGTTTTAATCACCAATTCGATTTTGGATTAAATACCACCTTTTTAGCATTATTGCGACAATATAAGTATCAAGACTACCACGCCGTCCTTGAATTAACCCGCAAAGACAAACAGCAAATTTATTTAGCCGTATTAAAAATGCCCAGTTGGAATTTTAAAGGTATCACACCGAATTTCGTGCTAAAACATACACGTAATCGCAGCAATGCCGATTATGTTTATAGCTACAAACAAAGTGAAATACAGCTGAATTTTGAGTGGATATTTTAAATTAGTATGGGGAAATTCTATTTCCCCTGAGATTTTATCATTGTCGGATCTTAGGAGAATTTACATCTATTGTTATTTCCCTTTCTTTATCCAATATTTAAACGGGGTTGTTTCCACTTCACTTCTCAGTAAGCGGTGATCCATAAATTGACAAAAACTGGGAATATCACGTGTGGTGGCTGGATCATCAGCAATGATCAACAGTACCTCGCCTTCGTCTAAATGGCGCATCGTTTTACGCACTAGCATAACGGGTTCCGGGCAACGCAAACCCAAGGTATCAAGCGTTTGGGTGATCGTAATTTCAGGCATTGATTTCTCTTTCCAAAAAATAAGGTGCATGATACCACTTATTGGGAAATTTCGACAAATCCCTATCATCAGTGATAGACTAGCGCCATTAAAATTATCTAAAGAAATATTATGGCGGAATATTTTGTGCCTCAAAGAGCGGTCGTTTTTGAAGAAGAAATTAAAAAAAGCCGCTTTATCACTTATTTACAACATACGAATGGTTTAGTCGAAGCTAAAGCATTTTGGACAAAGATCAGATATGCTCACCCTAATGCAAGACATCATTGTTGGGCGGCAGTGGCGGGCAGACCGACGGATTCACAACAATTGGGATTTTCAGATGATGGTGAACCGGCAGGTACGGCAGGAAAACCAATGTTAAGTGCCTTATTAGGAAGTCATATAGGCGAAATTAGTGCCGTAGTTGTCCGTTACTACGGGGGAATTCTATTGGGAACAGGCGGTTTGGTACGCGCTTATGGCAATGGTGTTCAACAGGCGTTAAAACAGCTGGAAACGGAAATCAAAGTTGAACGTATTCCCTTTCGGTTAGATTGTGATTATGGGCAAATGGGGTTGGTACAGTTACTTTGTGACAAATATCAAATTGAGATTTTATCGCAGGATTTTCAAGAGCAAATTCATTTAACCTTAGGTATTGGTGAAAAAGCGGTTAAACCTTTTTCAATAGAACTGACTGAAAAATCTGCAGGCAAATTGACGCTTCAATCTTTGAAAACAGGTAAATAATTGTGCATATTTTATCCATTATTCGAATCATTGGTATTCTTGTGATGTGCTTTTCCTGTGCCATGTTGATTCCTGCTTTTGTTGCTTTAATTTATGGTGATGGTGGTGGAAAAGCCTTTATGCAAGCCTTTGCCTTGAGTTTAACGGTTGGTACCCTGTTATGGTGGCCCTGTCATCATCACAAACAAGAATTGCGTTCACGAGATGGATTTCTGATTGTGGTGGCGTTTTGGTTTGTGCTTGGTGGTTTAGCCACCTTACCGCTGTTGCTACTTGACACACTCCATTTAACAGTCGCATCTGCGGTATTTGAAGCTTTTTCGGGCTTAACTACAACAGGTGCGACAGTCATGACAGGACTGGATAGCCTGCCTAAAGCATTGTTATTCTATCGTCAACTATTACAGTGGCTCGGGGGAATGGGGATTATTGTATTGGCGATTGCGATTATTCCGTTATTAGGTATTGGCGGTATGCAGCTTTATCGCGCGGAAATGTCCGGTCCAATGAAAGAGCAAAAGATTCGTCCAAGAATCGCAGAAACCGCCAAAATATTGTGGATCATTTATTTTTCACTGACGATTTCTTGTACGTTAGCTTATTGGCTGGCTGGAATGGATCCTTTTGATGCATTGACACATAGTTTTTCTACGGTATCTATTGGCGGTTTTTCAACACATGATGCCAGTATTGGCCATTTCAATAGTCCGTTGATTAATGGTATAACCATCTTATTTTTATTGATTTCAGCCTGTAATTTTGGCTTGCACTTTCGTGCGTTTTCAACGACTGGACATGAAAATTTTATCAAAATTTATTTGCGGGACCCCGAATTTCGCTTTTTTATCAGTACCCAGATGATATTGGTTGCAATATGCATTTTAGTGATGTGGAATCACAGTTATTTCTCATTCTCTTGGCAAGATTTTGAACAAGTATTGTTCCACGCCACATCAATTTCTACTACAACGGGATATACAACATTAGATTTTACCGTATGGCCGTCTTTTGTACCTGTGTTATTAATTCTCGCATCTTTCATGGGGGGGTGTGCAGGCTCTGTCGGCGGTGGTTTACGGGTGGCGAGGGTATTATTGCTGTATTTACAAGGCAAACGGGAACTTAAACGTGTGGTGCATCCGAATTTAGTTTATCCCATTAAATGGGGAAAAACTGTATTGGACGAGCGGGTTATTGGTAGTATCTGGGCATTTTTTTCAGCATACCTTTTGGTTTTTGTCGTTTGTTTACTGGGAGTAATTGCCTGTGGTGTAGAACCTTTCGATGCATTCAATGCTGTTTTAGCTTGTTTGAACAACCTTGGCGTAGCGTTAGGTTCGGTTAGTCGCAATATGATGGAGATTCCCGATAGTGCAAAATGGATTTTAACCGTCGCAATGGTATGTGGACGTTTGGAAATTTTTACCCTGTTAGCTTTATTCACCCCTGCATTTTGGAAAGCTTAATGAAAACATTAATTCTTTATTCAAGCCATGATGGGCAAACAAAAAAAATCTCGGAATTTTTAACCGCACTTTTAAATGGTGAAGTGCTGGTCGATGCTTTACGAGAAGATTATGATATTGAAACCTTTGATCAGGTTATTATTGGCGCTTCCATACGTTATGGTCATTTTAGTAAAACCCTCGATCGTTTTGTTGTTCGTAACCGTGTGCATTTGGAGCAAAAAAGAGCGGTATTTTTTAGCGTTAATTTAACTGCTCGTAAAGAGGGCAAGGATAACCCCGAAACTAATGTATATGTACGCAAATTTTTACAACGCACAAAATGGCAGCCTAAATTGGCTGCAGTGTTTGCCGGAGCACTATTATATCCACGCTATAAATGGTTTGATCGTGTGATGATACGATTCATTATGAAAATCACTGGTGGTGAGACAGATATAACAAAAGAGATCGAATATACGGATTGGGAAAAAGTAAGGGAATTTGCCCAACGGATTAACAGGTTGGAGAAATAACCAAAATTAAGCTAAAATTCATCCAGCTTGGAGGAGATTTAATCAAAGAATCATTTTTTTTAATTTTTTTGTAAAAATTGCTTGCGTGGATGTAATTTTTGCCTATAATACGCGGCACACAACGACGCGCTGTTGTGAAGTTTGAAGATTTACTGGTGCGTCGTTATTTTTTG
>MLHP01000022.1 GCA_001999425.1 Rodentibacter genomosp. 2
TTTAATCTGATCTTCTACACCTTATCTCATTATCAAATGACACCTCCCGCCCACAAGAAGCCGACCAAGCGGTACTCTCTAAAGCCTGTGAATATGCCACCGAAACGGTAGATAGCTACTTACGGTCGCGTTATGTGTTGCCGTTAAATCAAGTGCCAACGATTGTACTCAATATCTGTTTGCAACTGGCTCGCTACTGGCTGTATTCACGCCGACCGGATGGCAGAGGCTTTCCGGATAACGTGAAAGACACCCACGCACAAGCATTAAAAGACTTAGAGCGAATTCAGCATGGCAAATTGCACCTCGGCTTAACCGAACTGGGTGCGGAGGAGGCCTTCTGCCCTAAAGTTCAAAACCCGTGCGCCGGAGAAACTGGGTTTATCAGGGTATTAAGATGAGTGCCACGCGACCGATTTTAGAAAGTATTCGTAAACGAATTGAAGATAAAACGAACCGGTTCAGCATTGAATTATTTCCTGACGACCTTGAACACTACAACCTCACCGATGAATTTGGTGCGGTGTTGGTGCAGTACGCCGGTTCTAAATTTGAAAGCCTTGATAGCACGGACATTATCCAGCAACGCCGTAAAGTGTTAGTGGCTTTAACCGTGATTGCCCGCAGTCAGCATGATGACACCGGCGCACTGGATATGCTCGACCAACTGCGTCTTATCGTGGTGGGGTTTAAACCTGAAAATTGCACGGCTTGTCATTTAATAAGTGAAGAATTTGCCGGCGAAGACCGAGGGCTTTGGCAATACCAACTGATTATACAAACGGAAACGTGGCAGGTGGAAGACCGCAAGCCACAAGATTTACCGAAATTTACCACCGCACTTTACCGCCGTAAAGACGACAGTGCGAAACCTAACAACCTATAAAGAGGAGAAAAAAATGGCTTTTCACCACGGAACAAAAACCACCCGTGTTGCCGGCGGTGCTGTTGCAGTAGAAACCGTAGATGGTGCTATTATCGGCATTGTCGGTACTGCCCCAATCGGGCTGGTGAATGAACTCACCGTCTGTCAAACCACCAAAGATTTTGCCCAATTTGGCGTCATTTTAAATCAAGGCTTTATACTACCGGATGCTTTTGATGTGTTGGCACGTTATGCCGCAGGCAAAGTGTATGTGGTCAATGTGCTTGACCCGACACGTCATCGCACCACCATCACCGATGAAGTTCTAACACAAGATCGCAATACCTTAATGGCAAGCACGGCGAAAGTCGGCTTAATTAGCGTGACGAGCCTCAAATCGGGTGAAACGGTGTTACGTGAAGGAACGGATTATTCCGTCAACCTACAAACGGGGGAATTGACGTTAAAAACCACGAAAGCGAACTTAAAAGTCAGTTATATTTATACCGACCCAAACAAAGTCACGGAAGCTGACATTAAAGGCGGCATTGATACCCTTACCGGCAAACGTAAAGGCTTTGAATTGTTGCGTGATGGTTTCAACTTATACGGTGCTGACGCGAAAATTCTGATTTGCCCTGAATTTGATAAAACCGCAAGTTGTGCAGCCGCACTATCCACACTTGCTGACCAACTGCATGCTAAAGCCTATATTCAACTTCCGAAAGGAACAAGCCTGTCTAAAGCCATTCAGGGGCGTGGACCGATGGGTACAATCAATGCGTCAGCGAGTAACGAAAATGTTCGACATTTTTATCCTTATGCCATTGGTTCAAGTAAGCAGTTGGAAAGTTTAGCCACTCACGCAGCAGGCTTACGAATGAAAGTGGACGTAGAACATGGTTACTGGTTTAGCTCCTCTAATCGTGAATTAGCGGGTGTGATTGGTATGGAAGTACCACTGACTGCGCGTGTTGATGATAAGCAATCAGAAACTAATCAGCTCAACGCCGTGGGTATTACGACGATTTTCAACAGTTTCGGTACGGGTTTTCGTCTGTGGGGCAACCGTTCATCCAACTTTCCAACTGTCACCCGCATCAGCAACTTTGAAGTGGCGTCACGCACGGGTGATATTATTGATGAATCTATTCGGCAAGCTGAATTGCAGTTTATTGATAAACCGATTGATGATGCCTTAATTGACAGCTTCGTTGACACTATCGACACCTTCATGCGTTCGCAAAAATCCCTTGTGGGTTATAGTGTAGGTCTTGATTATGATGAAGATTTAGTGAATGAATTTAGTCAAGGGCATATTCCGTTGATCTATGACTACACACCAAAAATACCGGGAGAACGTGTAACTAACCGTTCTGTGATGACCCGTAAATACTTAGTGAATTTGGTATCACAACGTTAGAGTGAGAAGGAGAAAGAAATGAGTACAGCAATTCATCAGATTGTGAATGCCAATGTCTATATGAATGGCAATTCACTTCTCGGCAAAGCCAAAGAGTTTAAATTGCCCGACCTTGAGTTTGAATTTATTGAACACAAAGGCTTAGGGCTGCACGGTACAATTAAACTGCCGGCAGGTTTAAATGCCATGGAAGGGAAAGTGATTTGGGACAGTTTTTATCCCGAAGTGCGGGTGGAAGCCTACAACCCTTACAAAAACGTGCAACTAATGGCACGTTCCGAGTTGCAGGTGTTTGATGCCCGTGGGCTTGCCGCGCAAGAACCGCTTGTCACTATTATGAATGTGGCATTTAACAAGACTACGGGCGGCAGCCTTAAGAACAAGGAAGCCACGGAACATTCCGACACCTTCCAAATTTATTCCATTAAACAAATGCTCGCCGGCAAAGAAATTTTATTTGTGGATGTCTTTGCTAACATCTACCGTGTCAACGGACAAGATGTGTTGCAAAAATTCCGTACTAATATCGGGCAATAATTCTTGGGGCTGACGTAGATTA
>MLHP01000023.1 GCA_001999425.1 Rodentibacter genomosp. 2
ATTGTGGTGTGGACATAGTATTATCTCCTATCGCCCTGTAATAGACCAAAAGTGCGGTTGTTTTTTCAAATATTTTTAATCATTCTAATCGTTCTTCAATTATCCGACAACAAAAACAAGGCTGAAAAACGACCGCACTTTGGTTCTTTTGCGATATTATGCTACAGTGTCTTCGATAGCAATCATTTCAATCGATCATTAAATAGGGCGTACACAAGTACGCCCCTATATTTTGTATCAATTTTTTATTTTGTGTGTTTGCTACATAATCCTCACACTACTCTGCCAGCTCCACTTGCTCATGAGCCATTAATTCCTGACCGACATCATCAAGTAAAGTTAAATAGCGCTCGTATTGTCTCAATATATCGGCAATCAATTCATCTTGATCCATATATTGCACATCGTAACCGACACGCCCATCAAAAAAATACGTATAGGGCTGATAACTTGTTTCATGTTGAATATGCGGAAGATTTTCATCGTTAATGAGCTGTTCGGAAACCTCATGCCCAACGGATTTAATTCCATACATAAAATCACGCATCAATTCTTTTTGAATGACTAATTCTACGGCGGGTTCTTCCTGATCAAATAAGGTATTGATTTGTACGTTTAAATTATATTTGCCGATAAGTTCTTGGCGTAATTCACGCATTGCCGGCAACGCCGTGTGTTTTAAGAAACGCAGAATATCTTTTTCCTGCGTTTGGTTCATCATTTGTTCCAAGCGTTCTTTCCATTTTTCACCCGTCCAGAAAATACTGGTCGGATTAACCTTCGTTGCAAAGTATTTTTTATCTGCATTTAATCCTTTCCATAGGCTAAAACACATGACTAGCATCAATACGGCAAAAGGCAATGCAACCATTAATGTCATGGTTTGCAGGTTTGCCAAACCGCCTGATTCCATTAATACTACTGCTACCACGGACATCAATACGCCCCACATCACAGTTTGCCAGTTAGGTGAAATAAGACTTTTATCACGAGAGGCTATGTTGTTCAAAACATAGATCCCCGAGTCAGCCGAAGTGATAAAAAACAACGAAATCACGATCAAACTCACCAAACCGCTAATAGCGGGTAGTGGTAAATAATCAAGAAACTTAAATAATAAGGTTTCCGGTGATGAAATCATTTGTCCTAGCGCACCGGCTGCCTCGCCATCATTTAACCAAATGGCGGTATTACCAAATACGGTGAACCAAAGTATGCCGAATAAACTTGGAATAACCAATACACCAAAAATAAATTCTCGAATTGTTCGACCTTTGGAAATTCGGGCGATAAATAACCCCACGAAAGGCGCCCATGAACACCACCACGCCCAATAAAGTACCGTCCATCCGCTAAACCAGGCGGTATGTTCTTGCTCATACACATAGGTTTTGAAACTCAGTTGGATTAAATTGCTGAGATAAGTTCCGATGTTATCACTAAATGCCGAGAGTAAATAAAGCGTTGGTCCGGTAACCAATACAAAAATAAGTAATAAAAATGCGAGTGTTAAATTTAATTCACTCAGTATTTTTACCCCTTTACCGACCCCCGAAATGGCTGAAAAAATCGCTAAGCTCATTACCACAACAATCACCATCACCTGTAATGTAAAGCTATTTTCAATCACCCAGCCCATTTGATGTAACCCTGCGCCTAACTGAGATGCCCCAAAACCGAGCGTGGTAATAATACCGAATAAAGTGGCAAGTAATGCCATAATATCGATGATATCCCCCATTTTTCCGTTAATGCGATCTTTCAATAACGGATAAAAACAGGAGCGTAATGCTAACGGCAATTTATAACGAAAACCGAAATAAGCTAAGGCTAATGCAATCGTGCCGTATACCGCCCAAGCATGAATGCCCCAGTGGAATAAGGTATGTAATAATGCCTCTTGCTGCCGATGTTCCGCAGCGCCGCTGGTAATTTCCGAAAGATAATGGGTTAATGGTTCGGCAACCCCAAAGAACATCAATCCCACCCCCATACCGGCAGCAAATAACATTGCAAGCCAAGAGAGGAAACTAAATTCCGGCTCTTCCTCATCACTGCCGAGTTTAATATTTCCCAAACTACTTACAGACAAAATCAGTAAAAAGCCTAAAAAAATTGAAAATGCCAAGACATAAAACCAACTAAAATTTGCAAAAATGCCTGCTTTTGCTTGGTTTAATAATGCTTGAGTTTGATTCGGTGCGATTAAAATCATCACCACCAGTAACAAAACGAAAAACAGCGTCAATCCAATCACAAAAGGATTAAATGACGTCCGCTTTTCCACAAATTGAGATAAAGACAAACCTTTCCCCTTAAAATTAAGTAGATAAATTCAAAAATTCGATTTATTTAAAATTGCGACTAAGTAACAAAATGAGTCGTAAATATACAACAATGACAGCACATAGAGGTGCGATTTTGAAGGAAACTTTCAGTAGAAATTGAAGGATTGTTTCCAAAATTGTGGGCATTATATAAAAATCCGGAAATTATTTCAAATTAGTAGAAATTCACTATAAAAAAGTGCGGTGAAAAACACTGAAATTTTTCACCGCACTTTTAAAAACTAAATTCTTGTTTCAATAATGCCGCCGCCCAAGCAGACTTCATTTAGGTAAAACACCGCAGATTGACCCGGTGTAACCGCTGCCTGAGGTTCATCAAAAATAACTCGAATTGTTTCATCATCAATCGGTTCAATGACACAAGGAATGTCTGTTTGGCGATAGCGGGTTTTCACTGTGCAGCGTAACGATTCGCGAATCGGTTGGCGATCCACCCAATGCAGCTGCTTTGCAATTAACCCTTTAGAAAATAAACGGGGATGATCATGCCCCTGAGCCACAATCAATTCATTATTTTCCACATCTTTATCCACCACATACCAAGCTTCTTCACCGGCATTTTTCAAACCGCCAATGCCTAAGCCTTTACGCTGACCGAGCGTGTGATACATCAAGCCATCGTGGCGACCAATCACCTCACCGTCCACCGTGCGAATATCCCCGGGCTGTGCCGGTAAATAACGCGCCAAGAAATCTTTGAATTTACGTTCCCCGATAAAACAAATGCCCGTTGAATCTTTCTTTTTCGCGGTAATTAAACCTAAATCTTCTGCAATGGCACGCACAATCGTTTTTTCAATTTCACCTACGGGGAAAAGGCTTTGTCCCACTTGTTGATGGCTCAAGGTATATAAAAAGTAACTTTGATCTTTATTCGCATCCAAACCACGTAATAACTTTGCCTGCTTATCATCATTGGTGCGACGAACATAATGCCCTGTGGCAATATAACTTGCGCCTAGATCTTCTGCCGCATACTCTAAAAAGGCTTTAAATTTGATTTCTTTATTACACAAAATATCAGGGTTCGGTGTTCGACCGGCTTTGTATTCCGTTAAAAAATGCTCAAATACGTTATCCCAATATTCTGCGGCAAAATTGATTTTATGCAGTTTAATGCCAAGCCTGTCGCACACCGCTTGCGCATCGGCTAAATCGGCTGCGGCAGTGCAATAATCCGTATCGTCATCTTCTTCCCAGTTTTTCATAAACAGGCCTTCCACTTGGTAGCCTTGTTGCTGAAGAATAAAGGCGGAAACGGAAGAATCCACACCACCGGACATCCCACAAATGACTTTTTTAGCTGCGTTCTCAGTTAATTGCTCCGCCGTAAGTTGCGGAAAATGATTTTCATAAGTTTGTGATTTCATAATGTGATAGTAAAAATCTCGCTAAATTAAGTATTCAGGCATTCTACCGCAAATCAATTAAGAGTAAAAATGCCCAAGAATTTTGGGCATTTTACGGTTATATTCATGATCATTTCATTGTCCGTCTGGCAGTGACCGTTTTTCCACCGATTCCCCAATTATCCATATCAACTTCATCAATAATCACAACTGTTGTTTCAGAGTTTTTATGCAATACTTTTTGTAATAGCTCTGTTACCCCTTCAATTATTTCCGCCTTTTGTTGTTCTGTCGGCGCTTCCTTTCCTCCGGTTACTTTAATATTGACATAAGGCATGTTAATTTCTCCAAAATTATTTCACTTCATAAAATGACGAATCATCATTTTTCTTCGCAAATTTTTGTTCATACTCTGCTTTGGCTTGTTCATCACCTGCATCAAGTTTTGATTGAAGTGTATCGCAAGGTTTATCACAATCACAGGCTTTGGCGATTCCCAATGTGGACAAGCCACCACAGCTGCCTTTTAAGCTCTGTTTTTTGATAATAAAACCAATCGACATCAGTAAAATAATCGCCACAAAGGCGATGAGGGTAAAAAATAACGTTTGCATGATTATTCCTTTGTTTCCATTAATTTTTTAAATGCAGATGACATTTTTGTTTCAAAGCCATTTTCGGTTTTGATGATTAAATAGACCGCAAGATCATCTTTCTCCGCCACTTCAAGGGCTTTTTCTTCTCCAAGAACAAATAACCCTGTGGATAAACCGTCTGCCGTCATTGTTGTTGGTGAAAAAACCGTAATGGAGGCAAGATGATGTTGAATCGGGTAACCGGTTTTCGGATCAATTTCATGGGCGAAGCGTTTGCCGTTTTCTTCAAAATAAATACGATAATCGCCAGAGGTTGCCATTGCCATATTATTTAAACCAATCACATTTTCGACCGCTCTTTCCCCCGTCATATTAGGCTTTTCAATGGCGATTTGCCAAGGTTTCCCTTCTGCGTTTTTTCCTTTGGCTCGAATTTCACCCCCAATTTCCACCATATAGTTTTGTGCGTTGAGCTGTTCTAATTTCTCTGCAACCTGATCTACGCCAAAACCTTTCGCGATGGAAGAAAGATCAATATAAACTTGTGGAACGGATTTACTTAATGTTGGGGTTTGCCCCCACATATCAAGTGTGATTTTATCAAGCCCTACCCAAGCTTGGCGCTCTGCAAGTTGTTCTGGTGTCGGTTGGCGTTCCGGGCGTTTTTCAGGACCAAATCCCCATAAATTCACAACCGGTCCAACAGTCACATCAAGCGCCCCTTCTGTGATTTGATATATCCGAATGGCTTCTGCCAACACTTTCGCAAAATCTGCTGAAATTTCGACTGGCGTATTGACCTGTGTATTTTGGTTAAAACGGCTTAATTCCGAATCCTTAATATAAGTGGACATTTTCGCATTAACATCTTTTAGAATGTGCTCAATTTGCTCATGGGTCTTTTGTGAATTTTCACTCACAGCGCCATCATCAATATATTTTACATGATAGGTTGTCCCCATAGTTTTACCACTTAATGTAATCACTTCAGCGTCTTTCTTACAAGCTGCAAGCGAACAAGCGAAAGCAACAACAAAGAGTCCGCTCAATATTTTCTTCATTTATTTTTCCTAATGAGATGAATTATAGGCAAACTGACTTTTCAATCAGCTTGCCTGTAATCTAAATAACAACAAGGGCGTATGCCGTACGCCCCTAAAAAACGCTTTAAATTTTGACCGCACTTCATTACAAAGTGCGGTCAATTTTCATGGAGTTTTAGCTAATTAAAATCAGCCACCGAAGTCATCTAATAAGATGTTTTCGTCTTCAACGCCTAAATCTTTTAACATTTTGATTACGGCAGCGTTCATTACCGGAGGTCCGCACATATAGTATTCACAATCTTCCGGTGCTTCATGATTTTTCAGATAGTTCTCATAAAGTACGTTGTGAATAAAGCCGGTATAGCCATCCCAATTATCTTCCGGCAATGGATCAGAAAGTGCCACGTGCCATTTGAAGTTTGGATTTTCCGCTTGAAGCGTATCAAAATCTTCCACATAGAACATTTCACGTTTAGAACGTGCACCATACCAGAATGAGATTTTGCGTTTAGAATGTAAACGTTTTAACTGGTCGAAAATATGCGAACGCATTGGCGCCATACCTGCACCACCACCGATGAAGACCATTTCCGCATCAGTATCTTTCGCGAAGAATTCACCGAATGGACCGGAAATTGTCACTTTATCACCTTCTTTTAATGACCAAATGTAAGAAGACATTTGACCCGGAGGGGCATCAGGTTGACGCGGAGGAGGCGTTGCAATACGTACGTTAAGCATAATAATGCCTTTTTCTTCCGGATAGGAAGCCATGGAATAGGCACGAATAATATGCTCATCCACTTTAGACACATAGCGCCATAAATCGTATTTATCCCAATCCTCGTGATATTCTTCCGGAATATCGAAGTCTTTATAGTAAACCGTGTGAGGCTCTGCTTCAATTTGGATATAACCACCGGCACGGAATGGCACTTCTTCACCTTCAGGAATCGCCAATTTAAGCTCTTTGATGAATGTCGCTTTGTTATCGTTAGAGATAACGGTACATTCCCATTTTTTCACACCGAAGATTTCTTCCGGAAGTTCAACTTCCATATTGCCTTTCACATTCACTTGGCAAGCCAAACGATAACCTTCTTTTGCTTCACGCTTATTGATGTGAGAAAGCTCGGTAGGAAGAATTTCGCCACCACCGCTTTTCACTTTCACAATACATTGACCACAAGAGCCACCGCCACCACAAGCAGAAGAAACGAAGATACCCTTACTTGCTAAAGCACCTAATAATTTGCCACCGGCCGGTAATGTGATTGCCTTTTCAGGATCATCATTAATACCGATTGTAATATCCCCGGAATCTACGAGTTTTGATTTCGCAAATAAGATGATTGCTACTAACACCAATACGATAACCGTAAAGGCAGCAATACCGAGTGCAAGAATTACTGAATCACTCATTGATTACACTCCTTATAATTGAATACCGGAGAAGGACATAAAGCCCAACGCCATCAAACCAACGGTGATGAAAGTAATGCCTAAGCCTTTCAAACCACCCGGAATATCCGCATATTTCATTTTTTCCGTTAAACCGGCAAGGGCAACGATGGCAAGCATCCAACCTAAACCGGAACCGAAACCATATACGATAGACTCAGGGAAATTGTAATCACGTTGAACCATAAAGGATACGCCACCGAAAATCGCACAGTTTACTGCGATAAGCGGTAAGAAGATCCCTAATGCGTTATAAAGAGACGGCATAAATTTGTCTAATACCATCTCAAGGATCTGTACTAAACCTGCAATCACACCGATAAAAGTGATGAAGTTTAAAAATGACAAATCCACACCTTCAATTAACGCATTTTCTTTTAATACGTTAGCATAAATTAATTGGTTGACCGGTACCGCAATTCCTAATACGAAGGTAACCGCGATCCCCAAACCAAAAGCTGTCGAAACCTTTTTTGATACCGCCAAGAATGTACACATCCCCAAGAAGAAGGAAAGTGCCATATTTTCAATGAAGACGGCCTTCACAAATAGGCTAATGTAATGTTCCATTGATTATTTCTCCTGTTGCTCCGGTTTCCAAGTTCTTAATCCCCAGATGACAAATCCAATGATAAAGAATGCACTTGGTGCAAGTAGGAATAAACC
The DNA here is from genome assembly GCA_001999425.1 of Rodentibacter genomosp. 2. Lineage (GTDB taxonomy): Bacteria > Pseudomonadota > Gammaproteobacteria > Enterobacterales > Pasteurellaceae > Rodentibacter. Next base: position 7,467 of record MLHP01000023.1, read on the forward strand.
GTTTGCTTGGTACCAACCACCATTTTGAATAGTTTCAAGAATAGTTATACCGAATAATTTACCTGAACCGATAAGTTCACGGAAGAACGCAACAATGATGAGCATTGCGCCATAACCCAAACCGTTACCAATACCGTCCACGAAACTTTCAAGTGGAGGTGATTTCATTGCGAAAGCCTCTGCACGACCCATTACGATACAGTTTGTAATAATCAAGCCAACGAATACTGAAAGCTGCTTGGACAAACCGTAAGCATAAGCTTTTAATATTTGGTCAACGACAATTACCAATGAAGCTATAATCGCAAGTTGTACGATAATACGAATACTGTTAGGAATGTAGTTACGGATTAAAGAAACAAAGAGGTTTGATAACCCTGTTACTAACGTTACCGCAATCGCCATCACAAAGGCGGTTTCTAATTTCGTTGTTACCGCTAATGCAGAACAGATCCCAAGTATTTGCAGTGCAATTGGATTGTTTTTAGCAATAGGAGCCAATAACAGATCTTTTAAATTTGTTTTTCCAGACATTAGTTCGCTCCTGCTTGAAGTTTTTCAAGATATTTACTAAAGCCATTTTCACTGAACCAATAATCAAAAGTACCTTGAACACCATTACCGGTTAGTGTTGCCCCTGATAAACCATCGATACTATGATCATCTTTTGGTGCTTGACCTTTCACAATGTGGATAGCCGGTTGATGTTGTTCATTGAAAAGTTTTTTACCTTTAAATAAACCAGCCCAATTTGGGTTTTCAATCTCACCACCTAATCCCGGAGTTTCACCATGTTGATAATAAGTAATACCGTTAATCGTAACGCCGTCCGGTTGAACAGAAACTAAACCATACATAACAGACCATAATCCGGTACCGTAAATAGGTAAAATCACTTGCTGAGTTTGACCTTGTTCATTTTTAACAAGATAAATTTCAGCAGTTTTTCCACGAGTACGGATTCTAGCCTTATCTTGTTCTGCAGGAATCGCTTCTTGAGAATCATCAGGCTGTTGAACATAGTCACCAGTTGCTAAATCAACAAAACGTGGTTCAATAAATTTTGCATAGGTTTCTTTTACATTCGTTTTTTCTTGTAAAAGCCCTGCAACATTGAGGATATTTTTTTGCTTGTCGAGTAATTTTTGCTCTTCTTGTGCAGGTTTTAGCATCACAGCGGAACCAGCAACAATAATGGAACAAACTAAACTCAGTAACAACACAACAAGAATTGTGCCGCCTACACTGTCTTTATTAAACTTAGCCATTTGTTCTTGCTCTCCGACGTTTGATATTTGCTTGAACAACGATGTAGTCAAAAATTGGTGCAAATAAGTTTGCAAACAGAATTGCTAACATCATTCCTTCCGGATAAGCCGGATTCACAGTACGAATTAATACCGCCATGACACCGATCAACGCACCATACCACCATTTACCTGTATTGGTGAACGAGGCTGAAACCGGATCTGTTGCCATGAATACCATACCTAGCGCAAAGCCACCTAAAACAAGATGCCAATGCCAAGGCATTGAGAACATCTGATTCGTTTCAGAACCAATTAAGTTAAACAATGTTGAGGTTGCAATCATACCAATCATCACCCCTGCGATAATACGCCATGAGGCAATTCGGGTGAAGACGATAATTGCACCGCCCACTAAGATCGCTAAGGTTGAAACTTCACCCATTGAGCCAGGGAGGTTACCAATAAATGCATCCATCCAAGAGATTGGTTGTCCGCTTACGCTGTGTTGCAGCGCACCTTGACCTGCTTGTGACCATTGTGAAAGTGCGGTTGCCCCAGAGAAACCATCCGCGGCAGTCCACACAGTATCACCAGAAATTTGTGCCGGATAAGCAAAAAATAGGAAAGCACGACCAGCAAGCGCAGGGTTCATAAAGTTACGACCTACGCCACCGAAGATTTCTTTTGCCACCACGATACCAAAACTGATACCCAGTGCGGCTTGCCATAATGGTAACGTTGGTGGAACGATTAAGGCAAAAAGAATCGTAGAAACAAACATCCCTTCATTGACTTCGTGGCCACGTACCACAGAGAATAATAATTCCCACATTGTACAAACGGTAAATACCACTAAGTAAATCGGTAGGAAGAAAATTGCACCCAAGGCCATTTTACTGCCCCAACCTGCGTTTAAGGTTAAATCTAACCCTAAACCGTTAGCCAGTGCATAATGCCAGTCGTTTGCAATTAATTGTTCTAAATTGCCTAATTGATTTAATGCAGGAATCGCTTGGTTACCCACATTGTACATACCATAGAAAATCGCTGGAAATAATGCGAGGAACACGGTGATCATCATACGTTTTGAATCTAACGCATCACGCACGTGTGTATTTTTGTGCGTTACCGTACCCGGTGTATAAAGCAAGGTATAAATCGATTCAAAGATCGGGTAAAGCTTGCTGTATTTACCTCCCGGTAAAAACGCGGGTTCCATTTTTTCTAAAAGATTTTTTAAACCCATTTCTAACCTTCCTTCTCAATCTTTTCTAAAGCTTGACGCAAGATGGAACCATATTCATATTTGCCCGGGCAAACAAATGAACAAAGCGCCAAATCTTCTTCATCTAACTCTAAACAACCCAATGCTTGAGCACTATCAGTATCACCGGCAATTAAATCACGTAGCAATAGCGTTGGTAAAATATCCAACGGCATGACTCGCTCATAGTTACCAATTGGTACCATTGCACGTTCACCACCATTTTCTGCCGTAGTAAAATTAAATAATTTTTTACCAAAGTGTCCTAATACGGTACGGGTAATGGAATATTTGTTAGATTGCGGTGTAATCCAACCAAAGAACTCTTTTTCATTACCTTCTGCAATAACAGATACTTGTAATGCGTAACGACCTAAATAATCATGTGCACCTTTCGCGGTATTACCGCATAGCACAGAACCGGAAATTACACGATTTTCGCCCGCACTTAGCTCATCTTGCACTAATTGTGAAAGATTTGCGCCAATCACGGTACGGATCAGACGTGGATTTTTCACTTGAGGACCGGCAAGAGAAATCACACGCTCAACATAAAGTTCACCTGTGGTAAATAATTTACCAATAGCCATCACCTCTTGGTAATTGATATGCCATACGGTTTTATGCGCTCCAACCGGATCAATAAAGTGAATATGGGTTCCCACTAGACCTGCCGGATGTACTCCACCAAAGTCATGAATTTGAAGATTTGACAAATCCGCGGTCGGAATATTCATACTACCTGTCTTACATAGATGTAACGGCTTGCTAGGGAATAAACGACTTAATACGGTTAAACCATTGATGAAATCTTGCCAATGCTCTTTTAACACGACTTCAGGATCAGCCGCGAGAGGATTAGTATCCATCGCATTCACAAAGATAGAAGAAGGTTCGCTTTCAAGTGTAGGAACTTTGCTAAAAGGACGCGTACGTAATGCCGTCCATAAGCCTGACTCCACAAGATTTTGTTTTACTTGTTCGGAAGAAAGCGTATTGAGTTCATCTGCATTATATTTTGCGAAAGTGATTTGTTCATCGCTTTCCACATTAATGACCACAGATTGTAATACACGTTTTTCGCCACGATTTATTGCTGTGATAGTACCACTTGCAGGGGCCGTGAAAACCACACCAGGATTTTTCTTGTCTTCAAAAAGCACTTGCCCTTTCTTGACAACATCACCTTCGCGTACCTTCATAGAAGGACGCATCCCCACATACTCCTCACCAAGAATCGCAACCTGATTCACAACGTTGCCGTTGTGGATTACTTGTGCCGGTTTTCCTGCGATAGGAAGATCCAAGCCTTTCTTAATTGTAATCATACTGTTTGCACTACTTTTCAAGGTTAAAAAATACGATTGCAAAAAACTAAAATTAAATGCAATCTCGTGTTTGAGCGTGACAGAGAATACGTTAAACCATCAAAGTATTAACTACTGACACATAAATAAAAAACTCAAATTGGTTTAATTTTTTGACAAAGTAAGCGAGCTTTTACAACATCAAAAAATTGAAAATATAAAAATTAAAACGGCTTATTCTAGCTAAAATCTGCGATTCATTCCACTTTAACCCACACTTTTTGTGAAAAAATTGTGAACTTTTTGAAAGATACACACAAAGAGTTATGAATGGAAAATAATCAAATCACAGTCCAACTCCAACACAGTTTGGTGAATTTGGAAATAGCTCACCACGTTCTTCCCATTCTTTTTTTGTATAAAGGTGAAGTGCTAAGGCATGAATGCCGTTTTTTAAATCATCGGCAAATAGTTGATACAATTTTTGATGGCGTTTAACCTTACTTATACCATCAAAAGTATCACTCACAATCACCAATTTAAAGTGAGAATTTGCACCACGACCGGATTTATGCATGTGACTTTCATTTTCTACCGTTGCAAAGTGCGGTTGAAATTCAGCGTTTATTTTATCCAATAATTCTTGTTGCTTTGACATCATTAATCTCCAATAAAATTTTGTTGGAAGGCTATACATCCGCCATTAAGTCTGCAAGAATAGCATAAATCAACCCACTTAATTGAGGAAATTATGAAACTCTCGAATAAAATCAAAACATTATTATTTACCGGACTCACTGTTGCGACAATGTTTCTTGCTGGCTGCCAAACTCAATCCAATACATTAACATTCACACCTCCTGTGCCAAGTGCTTCCATGAATGTTAATCAGTCTGCCGTTGTTTATGTCACTACCAGCGATTCTCGCTCAAAACAAGATGTCGCCAGTTACGTAAAAAACGGAGAATTAGTGAAACTCAATGCCTCTCCGGATGTAACGCAATTATTCCAACAAGTGATGCAACAAAATCTGGTAAGCAAGGGCTTCCGCATCGGGCAGGTAAATAATTCAAATGCAGGTGTAACCATTGAAATAAAAGATTTTTTCACTCAAGTGGATCAAGGCAACTTACGTTATAATCTAAACAGTAAAATTCGAGTTACCGTACATGTGCAGGGAACCGGCGGAAGATATAACAAAGACTTTAATGTCAGCCGTTCACAATCCGGCGCATTTAATGCTGACAATGACGAAATCCAAAAAGTGCTTGGCGAGACCTTCAAAGACATTGTTAATAATATCTACCAAGATCAAGAAGTCTCGACAGCAATCAATCAATATACCCGCTAATCCTGTTTGGGGCATTTTGCCCCATTTATTTTCCACAAAAACTTGACGAATCCCCCTTTCAAGCGTAACATTCGCCCGATTTTTTAACGAGAAGGACACACACTTTGGACAGTCATAGTCGATACCGAATATCGCTTTAGACTCCCGCCCAATGCCAAACGGCTATCGGCGAGAGTTCGTCGGTAGATTTACCGATTTCGGCATCCTTAACAGCAAACGAAAATACCGCAATTTTTAACCGCACTTTTATTCGTTTGACATTCTTTTGTTCACGGTTAACTGTTCATAATCCCAAAAGGAGTATGAAATGATCAATGCTTTTACTATCAACGATTCCCGTTTATTTCGGATCGATGAAGATCAAACGGATCTCAACAGCGCAATCTGGCTTGATTTGCTTGAACCTACCGGCGAAGAGCGTGAAATGCTACAAGAAAGCTTAGGGCAAAGCCTTGCCTCTTTCCTTGAATTAGAAGATATCGAAGCGTCCGCCCGTTTCTTTGAAGACGAAGACGGCTTACACTTACACTCATTCTTTTACTGTGAAGATGAAAATAACTATGCGGATCTTGCCAGTGTGGCGTTTACCATCCGCGATGGTCGCTTATTTACCTTACGGGATCGGGAACTGCCCGCATTTCGTTTATATCGTATGCGATCCCGTAGTCAGCGCTTATTGGAATTCAACGCTTATGAAGTGTTGCTCGATTTATTTGAAACCAAAATCGAACAACTTGCCGATGTCATCGAAAATGTTTATGCTGACCTCGAAGAATTAAGTCGAGTGATTTTAAACGGCACCCAAGGTGAGGCGTTTGATGAAGCCTTAAATACGCTCACCGAACAGGAAGATACCAGCTCTAAAGTGCGTCTATGCTTGATGGATACCCAACGCGCACTCGGTTTTTTGGTACGAAAAACCCGTTTACCGGCAAACCAGTTGGAACAGGCTCGAGAAATCCTACGAGATATTGAATCCCTACAACCGCACAACGAATCTCTGTTCCAGAAAGTGAACTTTCTCATGCAGGCGGCAATGGGTTACATCAATATTGAGCAGAACAAAATTATGAAATTTTTCTCGGTGGTATCCGTTATGTTCCTACCGGCAACGTTAGTCGCTTCCACTTACGGAATGAACTTTGAATTTATGCCGGAGCTCCATTTCAAATACGGTTACCCGATGGCTATCGGCTTAATGATCGCCGCCGCACTCACCCCGTATATTTATTTTAGACGAAAAGGATGGCTATAATGGAATTATCTCAAACTGCATTATTTGTCGGTTCAATCATCAATCTTTATGCGCTCGTGTTGGTCTTACGCATTTGGCTTCAATTGGCTAGAGTGGATTACTACAATCCCCTTTCACAGTTTGTCGTAAAAATTACAGAACCGGTACTTAAACCCATTCGTAAGATCATGCCGATCATCAAAAATATTGATACTTCAGCCGTCCTAGTGATCTTTATCCTTGGCGCATTAAAATCCTTACTTTACTTTGGATTAGCGATTGATGTCATGGTAATTTTAGGCATATTAAGCATTTTAAAAGCAATTGGAATGACCATTTTCTATGTGCTGTTTATCAGCGCGATTTCAAGTTGGTTTAATCGTGGCAACAATCCTGTTTTTTACGCATTCTATCAACTGTCGGAGCCGTTATTACGTCCCGTTAGAAAAATTTTGCCGACCATCGGTATGATTGATTTTTCACCCATGGTGATCGTGTTTATCTTATTATTTATCAATAACTTTATGATTGATATGCTGCAAGCACTTTGGGTGATTGCAGGATAAAAAGTGCGGTCATAAAATACGATGTTTTCAGCCACGTTCTACGTGGCTTTTCTTTATGAGATTTATAATATGTCAGCAATCGAAAAAATGCCTGACGGCATTCGCCTGAAGATTTTTTTACAACCCAAAGCCAGCAAAGATCAAATTGTTGGAATACATAATGAAGAACTCAAAATCACCATTACCACCCCTCCCATAGAGGGGCAAGCAAACGCTCACTTATTAAAATTCTTAAGCAAAATTTTTAAAGTACCGAAAAGCAGTATCCTGCTGGAAAAAGGCGAATTAAATCGGCATAAACAAATTTGGATTCCTAATCCAAAATTAATCCCTCAAGAAATCGAGAATTTGTTATAAAACAAACAAAAAAATCACCGCACTTTACGCCTCTTAGCCTACCAATTTATAGCGTTTTACGATATTCTATGAGCCAGTTTTCCCATGTAAAAATCCCGCTAAAGTGCGGTCAAAATTTAAGGTGATTTTATGCAAGAACAATATCGTCCCGATATGATTGAACCGAAAGTTCAGCAATATTGGGCAGAAAATAAAGTTTTCAAAGCCGTTAAAGATGTTAATAAAGAGAAATATTACTGCCTTTCTATGTTCCCGTATCCGTCAGGTCGTCTGCATATGGGGCATGTGCGTAACTATACGATCGGTGACGTAGTTTCACGTTATCAACGTATGAACGGCAAAAATGTGTTGCAACCGATTGGTTGGGATGCCTTTGGTTTACCTGCTGAAGGAGCCGCAATTAAACACAAAACCGCACCGGCAAAATGGACATACGAAAACATTGAATATATGAAAAACCAGCTCAAAATGTTGGGCTTTGGTTATGATTGGGATCGCGAAATTGCGACCTGTAAACCTGAATACTACAAATGGGAACAATGGTTTTTTACCGAGCTTTATAAAAAAGGTTTGGTGTATAAAAAAACCTCAACGGTAAACTGGTGTCCGAATGATGAAACGGTGCTTGCCAACGAGCAAGTGCATGATGGTTGCTGTTGGCGTTGCGACACCCCAGTGGAACAAAAAGAAATTCCTCAGTGGTTTATTAAAATCACAGATTATGCCGAGCAATTATTAGGCGGTCTGGATAATCTTCCGCAATGGCCGGACATGGTGAAGACCATGCAACGCAACTGGATTGGACGTTCCGAAGGGGTGGAAATTACCTTTAATGTAAAAGATAGCGATGAGAAGGTGGATGTTTACACCACTCGTCCTGATACTTTTTACGGCGTAACTTACATGGCCGTGGCGGCGGCTCATCCGCTGGCGACACAGGCGGCAGAAAATAATCCTGAATTAGCAAAATTTATCCAAGAAATCAGAAATGTTAAAGTTGCAGAAGCAGAGCTTGCAACGATGGAGAAAAAAGGAATGGCAACGGGCTTGTTTGCTATTCACCCCATCACAGGAAAAGAAATACCAATTTGGGTGGCAAATTTTGTATTAATGCACTATGGCACGGGAGCCGTCATGGCGGTACCTGCACATGACCCACGTGATTATGACTTTGCCAGCAAGTATGATTTACCGATTTTACCGGTGATTGAACCCTTTGATGGCAGCAAGTGGGATTATAGCCAATCCGTGTTTGCTGAGCACGGTATATTGATTAACTCTGAGGAATTTAATGGCTTAGCGTTTGATGCTGCATTTAACGGCATTGCCGATAAATTGGAAGCAATGGGCGTGGGTAAACGCCAAGTGAACTACCGCTTGCGTGATTGGGGCGTTTCCCGTCAACGTTATTGGGGTGCACCAATTCCAATGCTGACTCTTGAAAACGGTGATGTCGTGCCTGCACCATTAGAGGATTTACCGATTATTCTGCCTGAAGATGTGGTGATGGATGGCGTGAAAAGCCCGATTAAAGCAGATCCAAACTGGGCGAAAACCACCTTTAACGGTGTTCCTGCACTAAAAGAAACGGACACTTTTGATACCTTTATGGAATCTTCTTGGTATTACGCCCGTTACACCTCACCAACCTTTGCGGAGGCGATGTTAGATAAAGAAGAAGCAAATTACTGGTTACCGGTGGATCAATATATCGGCGGTATCGAACACGCTACCATGCACTTGCTCTATTTCCGTTTCTTCCACAAACTCTTACGTGATGCGGGTTTTGTAAATAGCGATGAGCCGACCGTTAAGTTGTTATGTCAAGGTATGGTGCTTGCCGATGCGTTCTATTACACCAGCCCGACTAACGAGCGTATTTGGGTCAGTCCAACGCAAGTGACCCTTGAGCGAGATGAGAAAGGTCGCATTATCAAGGCGATGGATCCTGAGGGGCGTGAACTGGTCCATTCCGGTATGACCAAAATGTCAAAATCTAAAAATAACGGTATCGATCCGCAAGAAATGGTGGAAAAATACGGTGCGGATACAGTTCGCTTGTTTATGATGTTTGCTTCCCCTGCGGAGATGACGCTTGAATGGCAAGAATCCGGTGTAGAAGGGGCAAAACGCTTCCTCGGTCGGGTGTGGAACTTGGTATATCAATATCAACAAAACCCGGCAAAAACAGCTTTAGATGCGACCGCTCTTTCTGCGGTTCAAAAAGCCCTTCGCCGTGAAGTGCATAAAACCATTGCCAAAGTGAGTGACGATATTGGTCGCCGTCAAACCTTTAATACTGCCATTGCAGCAATTATGGAGTTGACGAACAAACTCACCAAAGCCCCATTGGATAGTGATCAGGATCAGGCAGTGATGGCGGAAGCCTTAAGTGCCGTCGTGCGTATGCTTTATCCGATTACCCCACATATTTGCTTTGAGCTATGGCATACCCTCGGCAACGAAAACAGCATAGACACCGCAGAATGGGTGAAAGCCGATGAAGCGGCGATGGTAGAAGATGAAAAACTCATTGTTGTTCAAGTGAACGGTAAAGTGCGTGGTAAAGTTACCGTTGCCTCAGACGCTGACGAGGAAATGGTAAAAACCATTGCCTTTGCCGATGAAAATGTGAAGAAATTTATCGATGGGCAGCAAATTGTGAAAGTGATTTACGTGTCAGGTAAATTATTAAATGTCGTGGTGAAACCACAATAATCCATAGAAATAACCGCACTTCTTAACAAAGTGCGGTTGATTTTATAGGTAATTTTTATGCTTAAATTAATTAAAAAACTCTTTCTTATCACAACCGCTAGCGCACTTTCAGCCTGCGGATGGTATCTTCAAAATGGGGCATTAATTCCACAAGAATTACAAACGCTAACCTTTGAAAGTGCCGATCCTTATAGTGAAATGTCAATGGCAATGCGTCGCCAGTTACAAATCAATAATGTCAATCTCGTTAGACCGACACAAAATGTCCCCGTTCTACGCATCAATAAACAAACCAGCGATAATCAGGTTGCTTCCATTTTTAAACGTGGTCGTGAAGCGGAAAAAGTCTTAATGTTGGAAGTAGAGGCCAGCGTACGTTTAGCCAATGGTGAAACCTATCCAATCAGTGCAAAAGTAAACCGCACTTTCTTTGATAACTCACGGGCAGCACTGGCAAAAGCAGCGGAACGTGATGTGATTTGGAATGATATGCGTGATCAAGCCGCCCGTCAGCTCATCACCAAAATGGTGGCATTGCAGTATCAAGTAAAAGGTAAGTAATGAACCGTCTTTTTCCTGAGCAACTAGCCCATCATCTTAGCCAACGTCTAACCAAAGTTTATTTATTGGTCGGGCAAGATCCGCTATTACTCAGCGAAAGTGAAGATGCGATTTATCAAGCCGCCGCTCAACAAGGCTTTGATGAAAAAAATACGGTGCAGGTTGATAGCCAAACCGATTGGACGCAACTTATCGAATCCTGTCAGTCCATGGGTTTGTTCTTCAATAAGCAAATCCTTGTTCTAAATTTACCGGAAAATCTGACCGCACCTTTGCAGAAAAATCTACAAGAATTCATTGGTTCATTAACTGAAGATATTTTGCTGATTCTCAACATAGCAAAACTTCCCAAAACTATGGAAAAACAGGCGTGGTTTTTAGCAGTTAATCAATATGAACCCGATTCAATATTGATTAACTGCCAAACGCCAACGGTCGAAAACCTTCCCCGTTGGGTGAAAAATCGGGTTCAAATGATGGGATTAGAGGCTGACGGTGAAGCCATTCAACAGCTTTGTTATAGTTATGAAAATAATCTACTTGCACTAAAACAAACTTTACAGCTTCTGGATTTACTTCATCCTGATCGCAAACTTAATTACAATCGAGTAATTGAAGTTGTGGAACAGTCTTCTATATTTACCCCTTTCCAATGGATTGATGCCCTTCTTGCCGGTAAAGTAAATCGAGCTAAACGAATTTTAAGCGGTTTACAAGCGGAGGACATTCAACCAATTATTTTACTTCGCACCTTACAACGTGAACTATTGACGTTACTTGAACTTACAAAACCTCAACAACCCACTCGCATAAGCGAGGCGTTACCTATTCAACAAATTAAGCCGGAATTTGACCGCCTTAAAATTTGGCAAAATCGCCGACCGCTCTTTTTAAGTGCGGTACAGCGATTAACCTATAAAAAACTGTATGAGATTATCCAAGAATTAGCCGACATTGAACGCTTTGCCAAGCAAGAATTTAGCGATAATGTGTGGGAAAAATTAGCGGATTTATCGGTGAAGATTTGTTTATAATCTTATTGTTGTTTTTGAGCAAAAATAGTATAATAAGTCGCCTTTTGGCAATAATTTTATTTATTAATTTTCGTGAGGAAATCACAATGAAAAAAACATTAGCAGCACTTATCTTAATGGGTTTTGGTCTTTCCGCTTCTGCCGCAGAATTATCTGATAGTTGTAAAACTTATTTTGCTGAGGTTGATTCATATCTTGCTTCTATGCCGGCGGCTCAAGCCGATTCAATGAAAGCACAGTATGAATCCAGTAAACAACAGTTTGCTATGATGCCGGCAGCTGCACAAGATCAGGCTTGTGGACAAGCTGTAGAGCAATTGAAACAAATGAAAGTAGCGATGCCAAAATAGTTCTGAACGATGTCATAAATGGATCTTGATTAAAATAACCCCAGCCTAAGCCGGGGTTCTTGTTTATGAAATTTGCACTTCGCTGAGCAATCGGTTGATTAACTTTGCATTTGCCGGCGGAAATAATCCTGCATCCAATGAACGTTGTTCGATCCAAAAACCCTCTTGCCCTTCACGCCCAAAAGGCTCGCCAATCCATTCGTCCACAACATAAAAAAAGAAGGAAATAATCTTAGTAGGATATTCAAACTGAAAGCGTTCATACAGCTCGGCATTTAATATCACAATACCGATTTCTTCTTCCAATTCACGTTTTAGTGCCTGTTCCGGCGTTTCACCGACATCCACTTTGCCACCAGGGAATTCAAGAGATTGTGCAAAATCCTGTCCTTCCAAGCGCTGCGTTAAATAAATCTGCCCGAATTCATTACGAATAATGCCTGCGGCAACTTGTATTACTGGTTTTTCCATTTTGTTAAATCCAATATGAAAAAAGTGCGGTCAAAATAACCGCACTTTTAGTGAGTGCCATTAATTATACTTAGCGCGGCTACCATGGCAATGTTTATATTTCTTACCGGAACCGCAAGGGCAGGGTTCATTTCGTCCTACATGGCGATCAGAATAATCTTCCGACTGTTGTGCCGAACTATTTTCATCTACAGGCTTATGGCTCTGAGTTTCACGTGCTGCCATTTCTTGACGAAGACGTTCCGCTTCCTCAACTTCCTCTTGAGTACGAACACGGACACGAGTGAGAGTCATAATAACCTGATGTTTTAAAGAATCAAGCATTTCCGTAAACATACGGAAAGACTCTTTTTTGTATTCTTGCTTCGGATCTTTTTGCGCATAACCGCGTAAATGAATCCCTTGACGAAGGTAATCCATCGCAGCCAAATGCTCTTTCCAAAGTTCATCCAAAGTTTGTAACATCACGCCTTTTTCAAAATGGCGCATGGTTTCCTCACCGGCAAGCGCTTCTTTTTCTTTGTATTCCTCTTCTGCAATTTCTACAATACGTTCACGCAAGTTTTCTTCGTGAAGATGATTATCTTCTTCCAACCATTTCTCAATCGGTAATTGCATACCGAATTCTTGTACAAGGCGTTCTTCAAGCCCTTTAATATCCCATTGTTCTTCCAACGATTGTGGCGGAATATATTGATCAATTACATTATTGAATACGTCATGACGAATCGCTTTGATGGTATCTGAAATATCATCATTATCCAACAGATGATTACGTTGCTCATAAATAGCATGACGTTGGTCATTTGCCACATCATCATATTCAAGTAAATTTTTACGACCGTCAAAGTGGAAGGCTTCCACCTTCGCTTGCGCAGAGGCAATCACTTTCGCCAGCATTTTGGATTCCATCGCTTCACCCGGTACAGTGAAAGCTTTACGCATTAAATTGAGCTTGCCCTCATTGAGATAAATGCGCATCAACCCATCTTCTAAAGAAAGATAGAAGCGGGAAGAGCCCGGGTCGCCTTGACGACCGGAACGACCACGCAACTGGTTGTCAATACGGCGTGATTCGTGACGTTCTGTACCGATAATATGTAAACCGCCTGCTTTCATCACAATATCGTGATTTTTCTCCCACTCTGCTTTTAAAGCATCAAGTTGTTCTTGAGTCGGGTTATCTAATTTGGCGGTCTGTGCTCTCCAGTTACCGCCTAAAATAATATCCGTACCACGTCCCGCCATATTGGTTGCAATAGTCACTGTGCCCGGATAACCGGCTTCCGCTACAATTTCCGCTTCCTGTTGATGGAATTTCGCGTTTAGGACATTGTGTTTAATTCCGGCTTTATCTAAGGCTTTTGATAATTCTTCGGATTTTTCAACGGAAATTGTCCCCACCAATACCGGTTGCTGGCGCGTAACACAATCTTTAATATCCTCAATGATCGCATTAAATTTGTATTCTTCATTTTCAAACATTAAATCTGTGCGATCATCACGAATCATTGGGCGATTTGTTGGGATCACAACGGTTTCCAAACCGTAAATTTGTTGAAACTCAAAGGCTTCTGTATCCGCAGTCCCCGTCATCCCTGCAAGACGCTCATATAAACGGAAATAATTTTGGTAAGAAATCGAGGCAACAGTTTGATTTTCGCTCTTAATGTCCACCCCTTCTTTGGCTTCAATCGCTTGGTGTAAACCGTCAGACCAACGGCGACCTGCCATAGTACGACCGGTATGTTCATCCACAATGACAATTTCGCCGTCTTTTACAATATAATCCACATCACGCTCAAACAAAGTATGCGCACGTAATGCCGCCATCACGTGATGTAATAAGATAATGCGACCCGGTGAATAGAGGGAATCCCCCTCCGGCATTAAGCCTTGCTCTATCAACCAATTTTCGACTTTTTCCTGTCCGCGTTCGGTTAGATGTGCCTGTTTAGATTTAAGATCTAACGTAAAATCGCCTTCACCTTGGTATTCTTCTGTATCTTCTTTTTCTTGTTTAATCAAACTCGGAATTAATTTATTCACGGCAATATAAAGATCCGAACTATCTTCTGCCTGACCAGAAATAATCAACGGCGTACGGGCTTCATCAATTAAAATGGAATCCACTTCATCCACCAACGCATAACCCAAGGTACGTTGGAAACGTTCTTCTTTTGAATGGGCTAAATTATCGCGTAAATAGTCAAAACCAAGTTCACTGTTCGTGGCATAAGTAATATCCGCAGCATAAGCGGCACGTTTGGCTTCCGGTGGTAAACCCGGAATATTCACCCCGACACTCATTCCCAAAAATTCAAATAACGGTCGGTTGGTTTCCGCATCTCGACGTGCTAAGTAATCATTTACGGTAACGACATGCACCCCTTTGCCTTCCAGAGCAATAAGATAACAAGGCAAGGTTGCAGTTAAAGTTTTCCCTTCACCTGTACGCATTTCCGCAATACAACGGTTCGTTAATACCATACCGCCAATAAGCTGCACGTCAAAGTGACGCATCCCCAGCACACGTTTACTCGCCTCACGCACTGTGGCAAAGGCTTCCGGTAAAATATCTTGTAAGGTTTCTCCGGCATTTAAACGACTACGAAATTCATCGGTTTTAGCACGAAGTTGCTCATCGTTTAGCGCTTCAAATTCCGGCTCTAATTTATTAATTTTAATAACTTGTTTTTTAAGTTTACGTAAAATACGGTCGTTACGACTTCCAAAAATTTTAGTTAAAATACTCATAACTTCTCTTTAAAAAATAATAGGTTAAAATAATCAATATGTGAAATTTTTAAATTTCGCATATCACAATGATCCGGTACGAATTTTCCAAATTCATAGGAGCATAGAAAATCAGAAATTAAATGAGTAAAGGCCCTGCGCGGATGGGGGCTTGAGGATTGAGTATTTCCGCAATAAAGTGCGGTTGAATTTCAGGTTGTTTTTTTGTTGAATGAGAAAAAGAAGGCTGTTGGAATGGTTGGCGCTGCTCGTTACGCAACACTTTCGCGGTTTCCAACACTTGTTGAATCGATACGTTCGATGAATAATTTTCTGCCGGTTGATTTTCTAAGCTTTGCGCATTAGGCAAGGCAAAGATAGCGATCATACTTAAAAGTAATCGCGACCAAAAATTCGGTTTGGTTTTGCCTGAAATCATCATCTCGTTGTTTATTATAAAAATTGCGTGTATTGTAGCGAAAATCTAAACTGATGTCATTTGTCATTTATTGGGGAGATTTCATGAAAAACAAGGCGGAACGTTATCAAAAAGCCGTAAATATTGTCGAGATAATGGAACAATCGTCCTTTGCTCAAATAATGCAAAAAGGCTTGGCAATACATGAATTAAATAAAAAACTTAACCGCTCTTTTCCCCAAGAATTTCAAAACTTATTTCGTATTGGTCGGATAAACGGGGATACACTGTTTATTGAAGTAGCCAATGCGCTTGTTAGGCAAGGAATGCTGTTTCGCCAATCGGATTTATTAACACTCATTCAACAGGATTACCCGCAGGTAAAGAGACTTGATTTGAAAATCAGTCCTGAATTTAACAGAGTTACGCCTTAAAAATGGCTATCAACTCTTTTACTTTCACCCGTTTTTCCGAATTTTGACTAATAGAACGCTGCACCTTGATCCGTTTAAATTTTGCGCCTTTGTAAATTTCACGGGTAAACTTTATGTCGTGATTGGAAATCAAAACAGGGATCTGCTTTTCCTTTTGCACTTTTTTAGCGAGCTCCGCTAAGACCCGTTGGTGTTCCAAACCAAATTCATTACCAGCATAACCGGTGAAATTTGTCACTTGCTGTAACGGAGCATAAGGCGGATCACAGTAAATCACTGATGTTTTATCCGCCAGTTCAAAGGTTTGTTTAAAATCACCGCATAAAAATACCGCACTTTGAGCTTTATGAGCGAAATAGCGCAGCTCATCTTCTGGGAAATAATGCGTTTTATAAGCACCAAAAGGCACATTGAATTCGTTATTACTGTTATAACGGCACAGCCCGTTAAAACCAAATCGGTTTAAATAAAGAAAAATAACGGAGCGTTCAAAAGGATCACGGGATTCATTAAATTGCTGACGCTTCGCATAGTAGTAAGCGGGCGTATTGGCTTGAGGCGAAAAGAAAACCAGCTTACAAGCGTCAATATATTGATCAACATTATCTTTAACGATATTAAATAAATTAATCAAATCAGGGTTAATATCCGCCAGAATATAGCGTTCAAAATTAGAATTTAAAAACACTGCCCCTGCGCCCACAAAAGGCTCAACTAAACATTGTTTTTTCTTTGGAAAGGCTTTATTAATATCGTCCGCTAAACGAAACTTACCGCCCGCCCATTTCAAAAAAGGGCGGTGCTTTATTTTAGATTTAATCTTTTTTCTCGGACGTAGCATTTTAGTCCGCTTGAGAACAACAGCGGATAGCATTTAGCACAAGCTTATGATCCGTGTCTGTTGCCACATAAGCCTGTCCCAGTGATTTAAGCAATACAAGACGTAACTTACCGGCAAGCACTTTTTTATCGCGCATCATATGAGGCAGATAATCTTCCGGTTGCATGCCATCCGGCGATACAGTAGGTAAATTGGCGCGGGCAAGTAATTTTTCCAAACGGGCAACATCTGCCACGGAAATATTACCCAATTCCTTAGAGAGTGCGGCTGCCATCATCATTCCCACGGAAACCGCCTCTCCGTGTAACCAATTACCATAGCCAAGATGCGTTTCAATGGCATGACCAAAAGTATGCCCGAGATTTAATAGCGCACGATCGCCTTTCTCCGTTTCATCACGGGCTACAACATCCGCTTTTATTTGGCAACAACGTGCAATGCAATGCTGAAGTGCTTCCTGTTTCAACGACACAAGATCATCCATATTCTTTTCTAACCATCCAAAAAATTTGTTATCAAGAATAGCACCGTATTTAATGACTTCCGCAAGACCGGCATTGACTTCGCGTTTTGGCAACGTATTCAGCGTAAGCGTATCAATCATTACCATTACAGGTTGATAAAACGCACCGATCATATTCTTACCAAGCTCGTGATTGACGGCGGTTTTCCCCCCTACGGAAGAATCCACTTGAGAAAGTAAAGTAGTCGGAATTTGAATTAAACGAACACCGCGCTGATAGCTTGCGGCAGCGAAACCTGTAACATCACCGATAACACCGCCGCCAAGTGCGATAATCGTTGTATCGCGACCATGGTTACCTTGTAAAAGTTTGGTAAAAATCAGATTAAGAGAATCAAGCGTCTTGTGCTTTTCTCCATCGGGTAACAAAACATGATCGACAACACAACCCCGTTTTTCAAGGGTATCCATCACTGTTTTCAGATAAAACCGTGCGACCGTCGGATTGCTGACAATCATTACCCGATCTCCCTCTTTAACCGGATAGCGGGTTTCATCCTGTAACAAACCACTACCGATTAAAATCGGGTAACGACGTTCTTGTAATTCCACATTTACGCACAGCATAATTTATCCTTACAATAATGATTAAATACTGCCAGTTAAAGCTAAAGGGCGCCGTTCAGACCATTCATGTCATCAATTAAATCAATAATTTGATTCACCATCACTTTAGCATTTTGGTCATCGGTGGGTAGGGTAATATCCGCAACTTCTTCATATAACGGGTTACGGATTTTTGCGAGTTCTTCCAATACTTGGCGGGGGTCTTCCACATCTTGTAAGAGCGGTCGTTTTTTATCCCGTTGCGTACGTTGGAATTGTTTATCAACCGTCGTTTCCAAATAAATCACAATACCACGCGCCGATAAGTAATTACGATTGTCTTTTGAAAGTACCGTTCCACCACCGGTAGAAAGAACAATACCTTGCATTTGGGTTAATTCATTAATGATCCGTTCTTCACGTTTACGAAAGCCTTCCTCGCCTTCTAAATCAAAAATCCAACCGATATCAGCACCTGAACGCTCTTCAATGACCGCGTCAGAATCTAAAAAATCCATATTTAACTGTTGTGCTAATTGGCGACCAATCGTGCTTTTACCCGCCCCCATTGGTCCCACTAAAAAAATATTACGTTTTTCTGCCATTACACTCTTTTTCTAATGATAAATTTACTCAAATTGATCTTTTTAATACTAAGCAAAACCACGAAATGAAGGTTGCCAAAAGATCACCCAAAAAATAATGGGGATTATCGCAATAAACCGCCTTAACTTTCAACCTCTAAAGGGCATTTATTTTTAAATAAGTCTAAAGTGCGGTCAAAAATCGTTTAATTTTTGTTTGCTCGCCAAATTAGCCATTAAATTTACCTTTCCATACCTGATCGTAGCGATGATTTTATATACCGAATTAATCACCTACTCTCCATACCCGATGAATAAAAGGAATAATTTCAGCTAAGGCGTCCTTGATTGAAATCAAGCCTAAATTCATTTGCGTTTGTTTACCTGCCGGTGGGCAAAATGCAAGGTGCTTATCCGGATCATTAATCGGTCTCCAACGCCTTGGTTGAGAGGAACGGCTATTAGGATAAAAGCCTACCGTTGGAACATTAAAGGCACTACTTA
Organism: Rodentibacter genomosp. 2; assembly: GCA_001999425.1. Lineage (GTDB taxonomy): Bacteria > Pseudomonadota > Gammaproteobacteria > Enterobacterales > Pasteurellaceae > Rodentibacter. The sequence goes on from MLHP01000023.1 coordinate 26,516, forward strand.
AATGCAAAGGTCCTGTTGACCCCGCTATAAATAAATCCGCACAAGCTAAGGAATGAGCAAAATCAACCAACCCTTTATTTTTATCATAAATAACCACGCGCAAATCACTCACTAATTGAGCAAGTTCATGGGCTTTTTCACTTTCACCGGAACCGGCTGTGAGCACAATTTGACAATCAAACTCGGCGAGTAATCCTTGAATTAATTCGGCATATTGAGCAAGTGAAAGATTGGTTGCCGATCCCCCTGAACCGCTATGCACAAAAATCCATTTTTTATCCGTTGAAAGCCCTAAGTTTTTTTGTAAAAAAACACGCTGATTTTCAACCACACTTTTATCAAATGCAAGATAAGGCGGTTTGGGTTCAACAATCGGCATATTGTATTTTTTTAAAAAAGCCCGAACTAAATCCTGATTATATTCCGCTTCCGATTTTTCTGAACGGGAACGGCGTTGCGTAAGACGATGATTATAAAAAAATTGAACCAGCTTTGTCGCTGGTGCAAGGCGATATTTAATGCCGCTTTTCCAGGCTAATTTAGCGTTATGCGTATTGGAAAAAAAACTAATTACGGCATCAAAGTTGCTTATTCTAATTTCATGAATAAGGCGCTTAAAATCCGCTTTGTCGTCTTTTTTACTATCAATAATCACCTCATCCAAATAAGGACAAATTTGTGCAAGCGGTGCGGTATAACTCGGCACAAGTGCGGTCAGTCTTAGTGAAGGATTTGACGCTTTTAGCATAGCGAAAGCCGGCCAAGCCTGCACAAAATCACCCAGTTTATCATTACGAATGACCAGAATTTTTTTCATTACACTTGCTCCACAGATTGTCTTTTTTCACTTTGTTTTAGCATAGCTAAAAACACTGTCGTTAAGAAAAAATAAAAAATATTGCCCGAATTATGTGTTAAAAAGCCTTGGCTTAAACCATAAATCATGACCGAAAGGATATGCACGACACCCAATGTAGCAATTAATTTTGTTTCTAAAGAGCTACTGTTTAAACGACGTTTAAATTGATACAAGGGTACAAGTAAAATAGCTAAAAATGCGATAAATCCAACAATACCACGTTTGGAAAAATCATCGAGATATTGATTATGTGCGTGGTTAAACTGCCCGATATTACCAGCTACTGCCTTCATTTTGACATCCTGTTTGCGCTTTTCTGTCGCCCCTTTTTCCCCCCATCCTAAAATCGGTTTTTCTTTTATCATTTCAACCGCACTTTTCCACATTTCAAAGCGTAATCCAAGTGAGGTATTAGCATTGTTTTTTTCATATCTGGTAATATCATATTGAATTAATGAAAGACGCTCCATCACACGGCTATTCGGCATTTGGCTGACACCCATTACAACCACTGCAAATATACCGACCAAACTCAGAAAAAAACTTTTTGACAGTGAACGGCGATAAATCCATAACACTATCAGCAGCATAACGGGTAATGCTATCCAACCTCCACGAGCCGTAGAAAGAATGCTGCCTAATATGCCTAAAAATGAGGCAAGGATACAAAGTGCGGTGATTTTTTTATGTGATTTTTGCCAAAAATAAAGCCCAATCGCAAGGCTAAACAATCCCAATGACATTGCAATATCCCCTCCTTGAATCTGCATGGTACGGGGAGCATATGCCATAGGGCTGTGTAAAATAAACTTATCATAAAGGGCAACTAATCCCGCAATTACAGAGCCTAATGGAACAGCATAAATCAATGCACATAACTTTAATGGCGTTCTTAATAAGAAAATGAACGCCGGGATTAATAAAATAGTACGGCTCGGATTATCTAATTCTCTTCCCTTTCCTTCATTCATCAATAAAGAAAGTACAAATACCGAAAAATAAAAAATATAACTATAAATGAGCCATTTCTCTTCTTTTGATAAATCCCATTTGAATTTTTTGATAAGACCGTAAATGCCGTAAGCCAAACCTAACAATATTAAAAAAATCGGAGCAATATTGTGTCCGCCTTTAAAGGTCAACACAGATAAAAAGAAGAAGCTAATGCTTAAATTAGCCAAAAAGGGGAGAAGATTCTGTTTTGAAATTTGCATAAGTCGTCACTCAAATATAAAAAACCGCACCTAAAAGTGCGGTCGTATTTTATGCTAGTTTTGTGGATTATAAAACATCAACACAGTTTAAGTCTTCGAAAGATTGCTCTAAACGTTTAGACATGGATTCTTCCATTTTGCGTAACCAAACACGCGGATCATAATATTTTTTATTCGGTACGTCCGGACCTTCAGGATTACCTAATTGACCTTGTAAATAGGCTTCATTGGTTTTATAGAAGTTTAAAATGCCATTCCAAGCGGCCCATTGCGTATCGGTATCAATGTTCATTTTGATTGCGCCGTAACCGATAGCTTCGCGGATTTCTTCACGGGAAGAACCGGAACCGCCGTGGAACACGAAATTAATCGGTTTGGCGGGAAGATTACGCTCTTTTGCCACAAATTCTTGTGATGCCCCTAAGATAGACGGTTTTAATTTCACGTTACCCGGTTTATAAACACCGTGCACATTACCGAATGCCGCAGCAACAGTAAAGTTCGGGCTTACCGGATTTAATTGGTCATAAACATATAATACGTCTTCAGGTTGAGTATATAATTTAGACTCTTCCACATCCGAATTATCTACGCCGTCTTCTTCACCACCGGTGATACCGATTTCGATCTCAAGCGTCATCCCCATTTTATCCATACGAGCAAGGTATTCACGGCAAATTGCCATATTTTCTTCCATTGGCTCTTCAGATAAATCAATCATATGAGAAGAGAATAACGGACGACCGGTTTCGGCAAAGTGTTTCTCACCCGCTTCTAATAAACCGTCAATCCATGGTAGTAATTTTTTCGCCGCGTGGTCGGTATGAAGGATAACCGGCACACCATATTCTTTTGCAAGAGTATGAACGTGTTTCGCACCGGCAATTGCGCCTAAAACATCGGCACGCTCGCCTGATGTAGGTTTGATACCTTTACCGGCGTAGAAAGAAGCACCACCGTTAGAAAACTGGATAATAACCGGTGCTTTTACTCGAGCCGCGGTTTCTAATACGGCATTAACGGAGTCAGAACCTACACAGTTTACCGCTGGAATTGCGAAATTATGTTCTTTGGCATAAGCGAATACTTTCTGAACATCTTCACCAGTTAATACGCCTGGTTTTACGATATCTAATAAACCCATCTTGTTGTTTCCTTCTTTACATGTTGAGAATTTTTACAAGGTGCGTGGATTATGCAATCTACACACCTTTTGTCGTTATTTAGATTAATTAACCATTCGCACGTTTTTCAAGAATTTCTACCGCCGGTAATACTTTACCTTCTACAAATTCCAAGAACGCACCGCCACCGGTTGAAATGTAGGAAATTTTATCGGCAATGCCAAATAAATCAATCGCTGCAAGAGTATCACCACCACCTGCAATAGAGAATGCCTCGCTATTCGCAATAGCATGAGAAATAACTTCAGTCCCTTTACGGAAATTAGGGAATTCAAACACCCCTACAGGCCCATTCCATAATACGGTTTTCGCATTTTTAATAATTTCAGCTAATTGTTCTGCGGATTTATCACCAATATCAAAGATAGATTCATTATCTTTCACTTCCGTAACTGATTTTTCGGTTGCCGGCGCAGTTTCAGAAAATTCAGTTCCCACACGCACATCAAGCGGAACCGGGATATCTGTACTTGCCGCTAATTCTTGTGCAACAGGAATTAAATCTTCTTCATATAACGATTTGCCCACATTGTGACCGGCTGCGGCAATGAATGTATTTGCAATACCGCCACCGACAATAATTTGGTCAGCGATTTTTGAAAGGGAATTTAACACTTCTAATTTCGTGGAAACTTTCGAGCCGCCAACGATAGCCACCATCGGACGAGCCGGCTCTTTTAAGGCTTTACCTAAGGCATCCAATTCTGCCGCAAGTAACGGACCGGCACAAGCAATCGGGGCAAATTCAGCCACACCATAAGTCGATGCCTGCGCGCGGTGAGCCGTACCAAATGCGTCCATTACAAACACATCGCAAAGTGCGGCATATTTTTTACCTAATTCAGGATCGTTTTTCTTTTCACCTTTGTTTACACGCACGTTTTCTAGAACAACGATTTCGCCTGCTTTCACATCCACACCATCAAGGTAATCACGTACTAAACGCACAGGAACATCAAGATGCTCGTTCAAATAATCAACAACCGGTTGTAAAGAATCTTCAGGCTTAAATTCACCCTCAGTCGGACGACCTAAGTGAGATGTCACCATTACTTTTGCACCTTTTTCAAGCGCCAATTTTAAAGTAGGAATGGTAGCACGAATACGCGCATCAGAAGTCACTTTACCGTCTTTTACCGGTACATTAAGATCCGCACGGATAAACACTCGTTTGCCCGCTAAATCTAAGTCGGTCATTTTGATTACTGACATAATCTATCCTCTTTGTTAATTAAAATTAAAACCGGATTCATTATACCTAGATCTCGCTATGTTGTAACGATTTAGATCAAAGAAACCCTAAATTACTTCCGGCAATCAATTACTTGCCATTGCTTATCATAACAAATAAATAACTCATGGCGACTTGCGTCAAGATAGGCATTTTTAAGCTGCGGATTGTTCTGTTTCATCCAACGAAATAATTCACGCCGTTCTAACTTTTCTTGCGGTAAGCGTAACGTGCTAAACAATTCCAATTGTTTGGCAAAATATTGCTCCGCAGAACTAAACGCACAGCTACCATGCTTTTCCCATTCGCCTTGTAGCAGTTTTGCCCCCGGCGATAGGGTTAAATAAGGTTCAATAACCGATTTTGGCAATGCCGGCAAATCCCCTTGACAAAAACGGGGATGATCAACGACAGAACGAGCCTTTGCATTTTGTGGCCACAAACCGTGAACCACCCAGCCAAAAGAGCGATTCATTCCGCATTGATATTGTGCTGATGGGGGTAACTGTGTGCCATATTTTTCATACTGGGTATCACAAAAACCCGGTGACCAAGAAAGTGCCAACATATAGTAATCCACCGGCGCATTTGCATTCTGTCCAATCGGATCATCACGCATTACCACATCGTAATCGGCAAAAATATCGCTATTTTTAACCGCACTTTTGCCCATTTTAGCAACAACGGACGATCCGGATTGATGAGAAACTTTTGGATTTTCGCTAAAATAGTGCCAAATGCTGAATGCCGCAAGGGTAATAATGGAAAGTGTGGAAATTTGTTTCTTCATAAAATATGTTTATTTTTTGTCAATTTTATATTTGTCGGCTATAATTCGCCGCCTTCACATTTAACATCCTAAAGGATCACAATGGCACTACTCATCACCCATAAATGTACTAACTGCGATATGTGTCTGCCGGAATGTCCCAACGAGGCAATTTCCATCGGTGATGAGATTTATGTGATTGATCCTATACTTTGTACCGAATGTGTTGGTCATTATGACACGCCAACCTGTCAAAAAGTTTGCCCAATCACGAACTGTATTAAACCCGACCCTGACCACCAAGAAACGGAAGAACAGCTTTGGGAGCGTTTCGTGATGATCCATCATGCCGATAAACTTGAAGGTTAAACCATGTTTTCTCGAATGAATAAAACAAAGTTACTCAAAATTGTAGCAATTTTGATTTATCTGTTTAGCCCTATCGATATTCTGCCAGAGGCCGTACTCGGACCGTTGGGCTTAGTAGATGATGCCGCAGCCCTGTGGCTACTAATCAAAATTTTACTTTCTAAATAAAAAGTGCGGTTGGTTTTCTTTGAGAATTTCCACCGCACTTTTATTGCTTTAGCTAATTTTCATTTGAAAAATGACTAACTCGGCTTGACAACAAAAAGTCAATTTTGCTTTTAAAAGACAGCCGTCCTCCGCTTTGCTGATTTCCGCCTGAATTTCACAAGGTTCACTTTCAATTTCGCGAGCTTTCTGTGTAAAAAAATCTAACGCGGTTTGTGCTTGTTCCTGTGTATCGTAAAGATAATGAATCTCTTGCGTGCAATCCCGATTATCAAACAAAGATTTCATATCAAAGGTGTTGCACCCTACACATTCAATCGGTTTTTCCGTTTGAATTGCCATATTTCGCTCCTTTTTAAGTTGTAAGCCTTATTTTGCCGCAACAAAACCTACCGCTTCATACACTTTTGCTAAGGTTTCCTGTGCTTTTGCCCGTGCTTTTAACGCGCCTTGACGAAGTACATCATCAAGCAAGGTTTCGTTATTGCGATATTCTTGGAAACGCTCTTGTAAGCCGACAAGTAATCCGGACACTTCATCAGCCACCGCCGTTTTTAAATGACCATACATTTTTCCCTCGAACTCCTGCTCTAATTCCGCAATAGATTTATCCGTTACGGCAGAAAGAATATCCAATAAATTCGATACTCCAGCTTTGTTTTTCACATCATAACGAACTACCGGCGGCTCATCAGAATCGGTCACTGCACGTTTAATTTTCTTCGCCACGGATTTTGGATCTTCTAAAAGTGTCACCACATTATTGCGGTTATCATCAGATTTTGACATTTTCTTTTCCGGATCCTGCAATGACATAATGCGCGCCCCTGCTTTACCGATAAAAATTTCAGGAATCGTAAAAATATCGCCATAAAGGGCATTAAAGCGATTCGCAATATCGCGTGTGATTTCCAGATGTTGTTTTTGATCATCTCCAACCGGTACATTTTTTGCTTGATAAAGCAAAATATCCGCCGCCATCAATACCGGATAATCAAACAAACCCACATTAATATTTTCCGCATAACGTGCCGATTTATCTTTAAATTGGGTCATACGGCTCATTTCACCGAAATAAGTATAACAATTTAGTACCCAGCTTAATTGGGTATGTTCCGGCACATGAGATTGAACAAAAATTGTCGCTTTATTCGGATCAATACCGCATGCCAAATATAGCGCGACCACATCAAGGGTTGCCTTACGAAGCGCTACGGGATCTTGACGAACGGTGATTGCGTGTAAATCAACCACGCAGAAAATACATTCATAATCCTCTTGCATTTTGACCCAATTACGCAATGCGCCTAAATAGTTCCCGATGGTCAATTCGCCGGAAGGCTGCACACCGCTAAATACGATTGGTTTTGCCATAACTTATCCTTTTTCATCTTGAAAATAAATTGTCAGTATCATATCAAAAGATCGCTTCTTTTTTAATGAGATAGTTCAAAACAGACGGTAAAAATGCTATATTGCGCGCAATTTCAGCCTGTTTTATCACGCCTATTACATTTTTATATGACAAATTACCATGATATGGCGCTGGCTCTAGCCGGCATTTATCAAGCCACTGCATTAGTCAATCAACTTGCAATGAAAGGCAAAGTGGAAAACCAGGAGGCTTTTCACACGACCGTCAATTCCCTTTTTCAACCCCGACCGGAAAACACCCTTGCTGTTTTTGGCGGGCAAATTCAGCATTTGAAACTGGGTTTGGAAACCCTCATTGAACAGCTGTCCACGCTTGATGATAGAAATATCGTGAATTATTGGAGCGGTTTATTAGGCTTAGAAAGTCTCCTAAATAAAAATCCTGAGGCAAAATCCGAACTGGTAAAACGTATTCAACGTTTACAGGAACAACTGACATACCATAAATTGCTTGATGAACATATGCTTTCCATCATGGCTAATATTTATATTGACATCATCAGCCCTTTAGGACGAAAAATTCATATTGTTGGTGAAGAAAATTATCTACAGCAACAATTTGTACAAGACAAAGTTAGAACCTGTTTGCTTGCCGGCATTCGCTCTGCCGTACTATGGCGGCAAGTAGGCGGCAATAAATGGCGGTTATTATTCTTCCGAGGCAAAATAATTAATGCCGCGAAGGAAATCTATTCAACAATTTATTAATTTATTCTTAATGATCAACATCCCTTAATACACCGGAGTATTTTATGCAACTTTCCGCACTGACTGCGATTTCCCCAATTGATGGGCGTTACCAAGACAAAGCAACCGCACTTCGTGACATTTTTAGTGAATTCGGTTTACTTAAATTCCGCGTGACCGTTGAAATTCGCTGGTTACAAAAATTAGCCACGACCGCCGCAATTCCGGAAGTGTCTCATTTATCTAAAGAGGCAAACGATTACCTCAATAACATTATCAGCGAATTTAGCCTAAAAAATGCAGAACGCATTAAAGAAATTGAGCGCACTACTAATCACGATGTAAAAGCAGTGGAATATTTCTTAAAAGAAAAAAGCGAAACCTTGCCGGAATTAGCAAAGGTTGCAGAGTTTATTCACTTTGCCTGCACTTCCGAAGACATCAACAATCTTTCTCATGCATTGATGCTAAAAACAGCACGTGATACGGTGATTTTACCGGAATGGCAAAAACTCATTGATGAAATCACCCGCTTGGCGAACGAATACAAAACTATCCCATTACTTTCACGCACACACGGTCAGCCGGCTTCCCCAACGACTGTCGGAAAAGAAATGGCAAATGTGGTCTATCGTTTACGCCGCCAATTCAAGCAACTTCAAGAAAATGAGATTCTTGGCAAAATCAACGGTGCGGTGGGCAACTACAACGCACACTTATCCGCTTATCCGGATCTTGATTGGCATAAATTCAGCGAAGAATTTGTCACCTCGCTTGGCTTGAATTGGAACCCCTACACGACACAAATTGAACCTCATGATTACATCGCCGAATATTTTGATACCATCGTGCGTTTCAACACCATCATCATTGATTTCGATCGAGACCTCTGGGGCTATATTGCATTAAATCATTTCAAACAGCGCACCATTGCCGGTGAAATCGGTTCTTCCACAATGCCGCACAAAGTGAACCCGATTGACTTTGAGAATTCAGAAGGCAATCTTGGTCTTGCTAATGCCGTGATGACCCATCTAGGACAGAAACTACCGATTTCCCGTTGGCAACGGGATTTAACGGATTCTACCGTCTTACGTAATCTTGGCGTGGGCGTGGGTTACTGTTTAATTGCCTATGCGGCGACCCGTAAAGGTATCAGCAAATTAGAAGTCAATGAGCAGCATTTACGTGATGAACTCAACCAAAACTGGGAAGTTCTAGCAGAGCCAATCCAAACCGTAATGCGCCGCTATGGCATTGAAAAACCTTATGAAAAACTCAAAGAACTCACTCGCGGCAAACGCGTAGATGAACAAGCCATGCGCGAATTTATAGAGAAACTTGACATTCCGGCTGAAGAAAAAGCCCGTTTACAACAACTCACCCCTGCAACCTATATCGGTGCGGCGGTTGAGCTGGTGGAAAAACTATAATTTGACATGATAAAGTGCGGTTAAAATTTAGTGAGAATTTTGACCGCACTTATGAATAATAATGTTTGATTCGATCACCGAATACTAAAATATTAATGCTCTAAAGAAGAAAAGTATTTAGGGGAATCAACCATCACACCGTCAACGCCTAACTTACGGGCCAACGCCAGATCTTCTTTTGTTTTTATCCCGAATAAAATAATATGTTGGGGTTTTTGTTTAAAACATTTTATATCTTCCGGCGACCAAGCCAGTAGTGCTTCACTGACTCCTTCTCCTAATGTAAAGGTTTCAACCACTTTAACTTTCCGATAAAGCTCAAACCCGTGCCAATATTCCTCTTTTAACGGTGTCGGGCAACGATTACTGTTTAATGCCGTTTCTACTAAATATTGTCGAGTAAGATCCCGTGTGGCAAACGTCGGTATTTCCGGTGATAAAATCTCTGTAAATGCTTTGTTTGTAGAATATACTCTCACTCGATTAAGCGCCTTATGTTTGGTCAGTACTTGTAACAGCGCATTTTTCATACTGATAGGACCGGCATCGGGCGATTTTAGATCCAAATAGAAAAAGGTTTCCGGATAAGACATTAAAATATCGTCTAAACTTGGAATACCAATACCCGTATTACGATAGGGATAACCATCATTCGGTTTGAAATAATATGCCGCGTCCAATTTTTTTAATTCAGCGGCCGAATATGCTGAAACAAAACCCTTAGCATTAGTATTTACCGATAAATCTTTAGGACGATATAGAACAGGAATTTTATCTTTTGATAATTGAATTGTAATCCAAATTGCATCCGCTTTATTTTTCAGCGCTTCATTGATTGCAAATGAAGTATTTTCGGGAGCATCATCTTTCCCGGCGCGATGAGCAATCAATTGTAGCTGTTGAGCAGAACTTGAAAAGGATAATTCGGTTGCATGCAAGATTTTCGGCAGGAATATAATCATCAAGGTAGAAAATAAAATTCGGTAAATAAACATAATAATCTCCTATATTAGGTGGTATATCACTAAATTTATTCTAAAATAGATTTGTGACAATCAAATGACCCAAATTTGTATCAAGATTGTTTAGTTTTTGTTGTATTTATAATGTTTATTTATCAAGATCATATTTTTTAAGAGACAAATTCTGAAATTCATTCTAATATATGTGCCAGTATCTTTTAATCTTAGTCTTAAATAGAGGAAAGCTAAAATGGCAAAAATCGTTAAAGTAATTGGCCGTGAAATCATTGACTCACGTGGTAACCCAACTGTTGAAGCCGAAGTTCATTTAGAAGGCGGTTTCGTTGGTTTAGCGGCAGCTCCATCAGGTGCATCAACCGGTTCGCGTGAAGCATTGGAATTACGCGATGGCGATAAATCACGTTTCCTAGGTAAAGGTGTATTAAAAGCGGTTGCGGCAGTAAACGGCCCTATCGCAGAAGCATTAGTAGGTAAAGACGCATTAAACCAAGCTGAAATCGACCAAATTATGATCGATTTAGACGGCACGGACAATAAATCCAACTTCGGCGCAAACGCAATCTTAGCGGTTTCTTTAGCAAATGCAAAAGCGGCGGCGGCAGCTAAAGGCTTACCGCTTTATGCTTACATTGCCGAACTTAACGGCACACCGGGCGTGTATTCTATGCCATTACCGATGATGAACATCATCAACGGTGGTGAGCATGCGGATAACAATGTAGATATCCAAGAGTTTATGATCCAACCGGTTGGTGCGAAAACATTACGTGAAGCACTTCGTATCGGTGCGGAAGTGTTCCACAATCTTGCTAAAGTATTAAAAGCAAAAGGTATGAGTACGGCTGTTGGTGATGAAGGCGGTTTTGCACCAAACCTTGCCTCAAACGCAGACGCTTTGGCTTGTATCAAAGAAGCGGTAGAAAAAGCAGGTTACGTATTAGGTAAAGATGTTACCTTAGCGATGGACTGTGCCTCTTCCGAGTTCTACAACAAAGAAACTGGCAAATATGAAATGAAAGGCGAAGGTCGTTCATTCACTTCTCAAGAATTCACTCACTACCTTGAAGAATTAACCAAAGAATACCCAATCGTGTCTATTGAAGATGGTCAAGATGAATCCGACTGGGAAGGTTTCGCATACCAAACTAAAGTACTTGGCGACAAAATCCAATTAGTCGGTGATGACTTATTCGTAACCAATACCAAAATCTTAAAAGAAGGCATTGAGAAAGGTATTGCAAACTCTATCTTAATCAAATTCAACCAAATCGGTTCTTTAACTGAAACCTTGGCGGCAATTAAAATGGCAAAAGATGCGGGTTATACTGCTGTCATTTCTCACCGCTCAGGTGAAACCGAAGACGCCACTATCGCTGATTTAGCAGTGGGTACGGCAGCAGGTCAAATCAAAACCGGTTCAATGAGCCGTTCCGACCGTGTAGCGAAATACAACCAATTAATCCGTATTGAAGAAGCCTTAGAACGTGCTGGCACACCGGCAACTTTCCCCGGTTTAAAAGCGGTGAAAGGTCAAGCGTAATGTTCGGTTGATTGGAACTGAAATCGCACCGCACTTTTCCAAAAAGTGCGGTGTTTTTCTATCTAATTTTTAAGGAAAGAAAATGTTACATTTAACCCTTGAAGACGAACTCTTCCTCGGACAAGCCAAACAAGTCGGCACTCATTCAACCCGGTATGATCACCTTGCCGTGATGTTTGAAGATGACGGCGAAACCGGCTATTTTTATGCGTTGGATATGCGCCAAAATGCCCAACCGATCGTTGATGTACTCCACGTTTATAATGTGGATTCCACCTCAAATCATCATGAAGCCCGCAAATTGGAAATTTGTTGGGATGAAAGCGGTTATTTGGCGTTACTTTTAATCAATGGTTATCCGCACGCAGTATTTGATTTTGCCCGTTTAGTCGGTTATAACAGTAGCAAACATCCACAACCGAATTTAATGAGTATGTGGACAAGGGAAGAAATCACCAATGAAAAAGCCGAGCAATGGCTTGGCGTGAAAACCATCAAATAAATGAAATTTTACCGTAATCCGCATCCTTTCAAAGTCATCAGCTTTGATTTGGACGACACCCTTTATGATAACCGTGATGTGATTCGCCGCGCGGTTTCACGGTTTGTACAATATACACAAACCCTTACCCAATGCCCTACCTTTGAAACGGAATGGTTGGCTTGGAAAGCTCGTATCGCACAGGAAAATCCGCTATTAAGCGAAGATGTCACAGAGTGGCGAAAAGAAGCATTACGCCAATTTTTACATGCACAAAACAAAAGTGCGGTAGAAATTGACCGCACTTTATCCCTTGCGATGAATGAATTTCTGCATTGGCGTCATCAAATTGATTTACCGCAAGAGACATTTCGCATACTAAATGAATTAAAAAACCGCTATAAGCTCAGTGTTATCACTAATGGCAACGTTGATCCTTCACGCATCGGTTTATCACAATTTGATCTGATTCTGCGTGGCGGCGAGCATGGCAGAGCGAAACCCCACAAAGATTTATTCCTACAAACCGCCAATTATTTTAATGTTTCACCACAGGAAATTCTGCATGTGGGCGATCACCTAACCACGGATGTACAGGGAGCAATCCAAGCGGGTTGCCAAGCAGTGTGGATTAATTTATCTGATAATCAGATCGCTGACTTCACCACAGCTACCCTACTACCAACTTTAGAAATCAATCACTTAACTGAACTGTTATTATTATGAAAAAGAAAAATCAAATCCTCGTTACACTCTCTATTGTCGCTTTACTCGGCGGTTGTTCGGAAGAAGAAGTACAACGAGATGTATATCATTCCCTTGATGACTGTCTTGCCGATTGGAAAAGAATTGAATTATGCGAAGCGGATAAAACGAGCGAAAATACGCAAACGCAAAATGTAAACCAGCAGACCCAACCACAAAACAGCAATTCTCTTTCCGGTTTAGGATTGCGTAATAACGGTGAAAATACCAATAACAATGAATGGCAAAATGCCAATCAAACTCAAGGTGAGCAAAATAATGCGACCGGAGAAACCACAGCCAACGCAGAAAGCAATGATCCCTCTTTGGGCGCAGCTATTGCCGGCGGTGTAATGGGTTATGTGGCGGCTCGTGCCATTAGTAATTTCCTAGGGCCGGGCTATCATCCGGGCAATCGTGCCGTTTCTACCCCGAGCGGACAAGTTATCCAACCGCAAACCAATCGTTCTGTGGGGAAACCTATGTTGGTAAAAGGCAAAGCGGGGAGTATGAACAGCAAACCAATTTCACGCGGTGGCTTTAGCAGCCCAAGCAATTCAAACCGTAGCAGCGGGGGTTAAAATGAAACGCATAAGCGGTTTTCCAACCCGACCTGATATGGTGCAACAACTGTTAGATGTCGGGTTTGATTATTACAATTTACCTTCCTCCGATGGTTCTCACTATTGGTCGGATAATGTCGCCTACGAGTTTACCCTGGCTGAGATCGATCGCATTGAAGATACCACCAATGAACTTCACTCAATGTGTTTAAATTTTGTTGCTGATGAAATCAAGCAAGGCGATTATGCCTATTATCGTTTTACCGATTTACAAAAGCAGCTGATTGAAGACTCATGGCATAAACAAGCGCCCTATTTATATGGTCGTTTTGATTTGGGTTATGACGGCGAAAATTTAAAAATGTTTGAGTACAATGCCGATACGCCGACCTCTTTATTAGAAGCCGCTGTCGTGCAATGGCAATGGCTGGAGCAAATTGAAGGCTTACCACACCGTGACCAATTTAATTGGATCCACGAAGAATTGCTCAAACATTTCAGCTTTCTCAAACAACAAACCGGAAAAAGCGATTTCTATTTCAGTGCCATGCAAGAAGCCGGACGGGAAGACTGGGGCAATTTAGACTACCTTGCAGACGTTGCCTATAATGCCGGCTGGAATATTCACCAACTTGCGGTAGAAGACATTGGCTATAACAAAGACAGCAAAGAGTTTGTTGATTTAAACGATACGCCGATTGAAATGCTTTTCAAACTCTATCCTCTGGAATGGTTAAGCAGTGCAGAGTTTGCCCGACATATCCCAGCAGCCAATACGCATTTTATTGAACCGGCTTGGAAAATGTTATTAAGTAACAAAGCATTACTTGCAAAATTATGGCAACGTTATCCTAACCACCCGAATTTACTACCGGCTTATTTCAACAAATTTGATATTACCGATCGCAATGCAATTTGGGTGAAAAAACCACTGCTCGGTCGGGAAGGGGCTAATCTATTTTATTATGAAAAAAATAATGGCTTAGAATTTGCCGCGAAAGGGAGCGAACACTCCGCATTCTATGATACTTCCGGTTATATTTATCAACAGAAATTTGAACTGCCAAATTTTGATGGTATGTATCCTGTTATCGGTTCTTGGGTCATTGGTGATGTGGCGTGCGGAATGGGATTGCGTGAAGATTTCACTGCCGTAACGGGTAATGACAGTCACTTCGTACCGCATTATTTTGTATCATAATTTAACCGAGTACAGACAAAATAAAGGAAAGTTGAGAAAATAAAAACGGCAGAATAAACTGCCGCTTTTTTGTTTATCTAATATAGTCATCACTTACCAATGTACAACTCAATGAACAAATACAATTTAGCATTATTAAAAGTACATGGCACGGCAGCGCTTTTTGGTGCATCCGGCATTTTTGGGGCATTAACCACAAGCGAAGCAGATACACTGGTACTCGGGCGGGTTCTAATTGCCGCCGCGATTTTAATTTTATATTTCCTTTACAAAAAACAGCCACTTGTCAAAATTACGAAAGGGCAATTTGGGCAATTAATGCTCTCCGGAGTGTTACTGGCTATCCACTGGGTTACGTTCTTTGTTGCCGTAAAAGTAGGCGGCGTGGCATTAGCCACGCTGGTTTTTGCCAGTTTTCCTGCTTTTGTCACCCTATTTGAGTCCGTTTTTTTCAAAGAAAGATTATATGCCAAAGATATTATCTTGCTGATGGCCATCACTATCGGTTTAATTTTGGTGACGCCGGATTTTAATTTCAGCAGTGAAAATACGCAAGGGTTGCTTTGGGGCATTTTATCTGCGATTGCTTATGGCATACTTGCGGTGGTAAACCGTAAAAGCATGAGCAAACTTTCAGGTTTGCAAGCAAGTTTTTGGCAATATTTAGCGGCGGCAATTTTCTTACTACCTTTCTCTGGCGACAAATTATTCGCCGTGTCGGCAATAGACTGGTTTTGGATCTTCTGTATCGGTTTTTTATGCACCAGTGTGGCTTATACTCTGTTTATTTCCAGCCTTGACACTATCAACGCCCGTACTGCCTCAATGATTATCTCGCTTGAACCTGTTTATAGCATTGCATTGGCATGGTTGTTGTTTGGCGAAACGCCCACTGTAAAAATGCTGATAGGCGGTTCAATTATTCTGTTTACGGTTGCGTGGTCAAATTTGAAAAAGTAAAAAGAAATCACACGCTATACGTAAACGAGAAACTTATCCCATACTATTTGCAATAACATAATGGTTTCCACCCTACCCACTTAAATCGGAACAAGTATGAACGAACAGCTTCTTCAAACTCTTTCAAGCCTAATCACCGAACAACGTAATCCCCGTTCGATGAATATCGATCAGCTTTCTGCCTTAGAAATCGTAACCCTAATGAACCAAGAGGATCGTCAAATTCCCCTTGCCATCGAACGGGCATTACCCCAAATTGCCCAAGCGGTAGAAGCTATTGTAAACGCATTTCAGCATGGGGGAAGATTGATATATATAGGTGCTGGCACAAGCGGACGCTTAGGTGTTCTCGATGCCTCTGAATGTCCGCCTACTTTTGGTGTAAGCGGTGAAATGGTGAAAGGAATTATTGCAGGCGGTGAACTTGCTATTCGCCATCCTGTAGAAGGTGCTGAAGATAGCCAAACCGCAGCAATCGACGATTTACGCACAATCAAATTTTCAGCTAAAGATGTCCTAGTCGGTATTGCCGCCAGCGGGCGCACACCTTATGTTTTAGGCGCATTAAATTATGCTAAGCAATTATGTGCCGTAACCATCTCTATCGCCAGCAATCCGCATTCGGCAATGGCTCAAATCGCCGATATTGCCATTGATACCGTTGTCGGTACAGAAATATTAACCGGCTCCAGCCGTTTAAAATCAGGTACGGCACAAAAATTAGTGCTAAATATGCTGACGACAGCATCGATGATTTTGCTCGGTAAGTGCTATGAAAATTTGATGGTAGATGTACAAGTCAGCAATGAAAAACTTAAAGCGCGGGCTATTCGCATTGTTATGCAGGCGACTGATTGTGATAAAACCACCGCAGAAAAAAATCTTATTCTTGCCGAACAAAACGCCAAATTGGCAATCATGATGATTTTAAGCGGATTGGATAAAAATACATCCCAAGCATTATTAGAGAAAGAAAAAGGGCATTTGCGGAAAGCTTTAACAAAATAAAAGGAAAAGTGCGGTTAAATTTGACCGCATTTTTACTGATAGGATAAAATCTGTCCCGCTATTTATCATATTGATCTTTAAATAGCATAATCAATTCTATATAGGAACAAAATTGGAACATACTATGAAAAAACTTTTTACTTTTATTGCCGTTGCCATCACTGCCATTTCTACCTTTGCTTCATCCAAAGACTCCATCAATCTTCGTGATGAAATGACCATTATGGCGCAACGTTTAAATTTTGCTAATCGTGCCGTCTCAGTTGAAGAATTTCAAAACAGCATGACAACATTTATTGATGCGGCAGAAAAATCCAAAGCGACCATGCCACCAAAATGGAACGGCGATGCCTCACAATTTTCAGGCTATCAACAAGGTTTACAAAAAGTCATTGATATTGCAACACAAGCATCAGAATTAGCGAAACAGAATAAATTAAATGAAGCGAAAGAAAAGCTCAGCGAGCTACCGGAATTAAGAACAATGTATCATAAGTTGTATAAATAGCTTTACGCTATTTTATGTAATATTTTTGTCTAAAAATCCCCGCTTATCTCTCTTGAAATCAACCCTATAATGGTGTTAAATCTACACCTCTTATAGGGTTATTCATTTAGTCATATTTTAGAAGGGTTTTATGTGTCAATTACTTGGCATGAACTGTAACACACCAACAGATATCGTGTTTTCTTTTGAAGGTTTTCGCCGCCGTGCAGGTTTAACAGGATGTCATTCCGATGGTTTCGGTATCGCTTTTTTTGAAGGACGGGGAGTGCGAATTTTCCGAGATAACCGCCCTGCCTGCCATTCTCCTATCGCCGATTGTGTAAAGCAATATCAAATAAAATCTCTCAACGTGATTGCACACATTCGTAAAGCGACACAAGGCGAAGTGACTATTGAAAATACTCATCCTTTTATTCGCGAAATTTGGGGTGAAAATTGGGTGTTTGCCCATAACGGTAATTTAAAAGATCTACCGGATATGTCCGAGAGTTTCTGCCAACCGATAGGTTCAACCGACTCTGAAGCCGCGTTTTGTTACATGGCTGAATATTTAAAAAATCGTTTTCGTAAAAAACCGACGGAGATACAAATTTTTGAGGCAATTCAAGATATTACTAAAAAACTTGCAACACACGGCACATTCAATTTTATCCTTTCTAATGGAGAATGGATGATCGCCCACTGCGCAACTAATTTGCATTATCTCACGCGAAAAGCACCTTTCGGTAAAGCCTGTCGTATTGATGATGACGGTGTAATTGATTTTAACGATTATGCCAAAGCCGGTGATAAAGTCACCATTATTACCACCTTCCCCCTCACAAAGGATGAATCTTGGACAAAAATGGAAAACGGCGGTTTCGTCTTTTTCAAAGAAGGGGATAAAGTGGCAGAGATTATCGGTGTAGCGAAAGAAGCGGTAGATGACGGTACACTATGATTCTATTGGATTTAGACCAATCGGTTTCATTCATCAAAAAACAAAAGTGCGGTTAAAATTAACCGCACTTTTTTATTATTCTCGCAAAAATTAACGCATGGTAACAAATTCTTCCGAACCGGTCGGGTGAATCGCTACCGTATTATCAAAATCTGCTTTGGTTGCCCCCATTTTGATTGCGACCGCAAAACCTTGAATCATTTCATCCACACCATAACCGATTCCGTGCAAGCCAACTATTTTTTCATCTTTGCCCACACACACTAATTTCATTCGACAAGGTTGGCGATGCTGAGTAACCGCGGTGTACATCGCAGTAAAGGAAGATTTATACACTTTTACATTTCCTTCGCCATATTGTTCAATGGCTTGCGGTTCGGTTAATCCAATCGTGCCAATCGGTGGATGGCTAAATACGACGGTCGGCACAAGATTATAATCTAAGTGTTCGTTAGGTTTGTTATTGAATAAACGCTCGGATAAACGGCGACCTGCCGCAACCGCGACCGGCGTTAATTCAATGCCGCCCTCAATGATATCGCCTACCGCATAAATGCCTTTCACATTGGTATTTTGATATTTATCGACTTTAACGTAACCTCGTTCGTTGGTTTCCACACCGGCGTTCTCTAAACCGATTTTATCCGTTGCCGGTTCACGACCTGCCGCCCAAATGACACAATCTACCGTTACGTTCCGTTCATGATCAAATTTTACTGTGAGAGAATCATCTGCATTTTTAATGATTTCCTGAACCGTTGTATGTTTATGCAACGCGATACCATCCTGTTCCAATACCTCAAGTAAGGTTTCCACAATTAACGGATCTTGATTACGCATTGGTGCATGACGACGTACCACTAAGTGAGTTTCCGAGCCAAGGCTATTCAATACACCGGCAATCTCCACGGCAATATAGCCCGCGCCAATAATTGCCACGCGTTTCGGTAATGCCTTTAATGCAAAGAAACCATCCGAATCAATACCATATTCTTGCCCTTTTACCGAATGAGGACGGAACGGTCTTCCCCCTGTTGCAATTAAGATATGATCCGCTGTTACGTGCTCGGTTGAACCATCTGCAAAGGTTACCTCAATGGTATGCGCATCAACAAACTTACCGAATCCGTTAATCACATCAACATTATTTTTAGCTAACACGTTATTGTAAGAAGTGTGAATACGACCGATATAGGCTTGGCGGCTTTCAATAAGTTTCTCTAAATCAAATTTTTTCACATTCACATCAAAACCATAATCCGTTGCATAATGGTTAATGGCTTCTGCGATCTGTGCGCCATAAAACATCACTTTCTTCGGCACGCAACCTACATTGACACAGGTTCCGCCTAAATATTTTGCTTCAATAATCGCACATTTTTTACCATAGCTCGCCGCACGATTAATTGAAGCAATACCGCCACTGCCACCACCAATAGCAATATAGTCATAATGTTTAGTCATCGTTTTATCCTTTTTCCGAATACAAAAATTTTCTACATTCTGCCTAAATTACGTCAATAAAGCCACAAATTAGTATGATTGAAAATGCCTATATCGCACCTAAGTGCGATCATTTTTGAAATACCCGGAATAATAAAAAAGCACAAAATAAATTTGAGTCCCACTTATCAAATAAACAGATTGATAAATTGGTTATCTCCTTTCTATCTTTACTTGCAATTCCGCTAAATCTGAGTAAGATTCAAACCCTTATTTTCACTCGGGTTCCCTCACCCCGAATTTCTATTGAATTAAAAAGGTAAAACATGAAAATCCAACATTCTATTTTTAATGCGCAACAAAAGCGCAATGCCCTTATTTGGCTAAGCTTTTTTCATATTCTAATCATTGCGGCGAGCAATTATTTAGTGCAAATCCCCTTTGAAATCACCCTAAAATCGACCGCACTTGGTGCTGTCGAAGACTTCTCTTTTCACAGCACTTGGGGCACTCTCACCTTTCCCTTTATTTTTCTCGCTACGGATCTAACCGTACGCATATTCGGTGCCAAAGAAGCCCGTTGGATTATTTTTATCGTGATGATTCCGGCATTAATCGTGAGTTATGTCATCTCCGTTTTATTTTCCGATTCTCAATTTCAGGGTATAGATGCCTTAAGAAACTTCGATATATTCGTCTTCCGCATCGCACTTGCCAGTTTTTTGGCTTATGTGGTGGGGCAATTATTGGATGTTTCGGTATTCAATCGATTACGACAACTGAAAACATGGTGGATCGCGCCAAGCAGTTCTATGTTATTCGGTTCACTCGCTGATACTTTCGTGTTTTTCGGCGTGGCATTTTATCAAAGCTCGGACACTTTCATGGCGGAACATTGGATACAGCTTGGGTTTGTAGATTATCTATTCAAACTATTTATTGGTATTCTGCTATTTGTACCGGCTTATGGCGTAGTTTTAAGTTTCATTTTACGTAAACTCCAAGCCCTGAGCGGTCAAAACAAGGCATCTTATTCAAATTAAAATGTCAGTTTTGTGTAACAACTACATCATATCGAAAATCAAACAAAGTGCGGTCAAATTTAACCGCACTTTTCCGTTATAATCTCGTTTTCTCACCGCCAAACTCTTCCAATAAATTTTCAGTCAATTTGGCGATAATACCTGTCATTAACACAAAATCCGCATCAAATCGCTGGGCGAAATCTTCTTTTAAAATATCCTCATTTTTCTCGCGAACGTTATCGGCAAATTTCAAGCGTTTGATGGTGCAATCCTCATTAAACACAAAAGTGAGGGTGTCTTCCCATTCCAAGGCTAATTTGCTGACCACTTTTTTTCCCTCTTGTAATAGAGCAAGGATTTCCTCATTTTCAAGGGGCTGTTTTTTACAACGAATCACGCTGTCTTCTTGGCTACCGCGTAACTCGGCTTCTTCAAGGGCGAGGAGCCAATGCGGCAG
This sequence comes from Rodentibacter genomosp. 2, assembly GCA_001999425.1. Taxonomy (GTDB): domain Bacteria; phylum Pseudomonadota; class Gammaproteobacteria; order Enterobacterales; family Pasteurellaceae; genus Rodentibacter. Next base: position 47,714 of record MLHP01000023.1, read on the forward strand.
GCTGTCTTGCGTGATCCAATCGGTCAGAATCGTGCTGGGTTCCTGTGCAAAAGCCAGCGGAACAACAGGCAAAGAACCCAGGGATTTTCGCAATAATGCCAATGCATCTTCCGCACGTTTACTTGATGCCGCATCCACATGAATAAGTTGATTTTCCGTATCAATCCACAACGCCGTATGCTGATTTTTACTGAACGCCCGTGGCAACAGGTTCATCACCACATCATCTTTTAAGGTTTGTTTTTCTACTTTTTTCAGTTTGCGGTTTTCTTTTTGTTCCACACTTTCAATACGCTCATCTAACTCACGTTTTACCACATTCGCCGGTAAGATTTTTTCTTCCTTTTTTGCTACCAATAAAATCTGTTTAGCTGAGAAAAAATATAATAAATCCGATCCTCGCAACGGATGTCCCCAACCGAACTTACTTTGGTCTTGTGCACCGCAAGGATGAAATTGGCAAGATTCAAGCTGTGTTTGTAATTGTTCGAGATCCCATTCTAAGGGCTTTGTGATTCTATATGTCATTAAATTTTTAAACCACATCGTACACTTCCTTCATAATCAGGTAAAATAGGCGTCATTGTAGCCCATAAACTGACAGGAAAAAATGATGCAGCAAAAATTAATCGCCTTTATCGGTGGTGGTAATATGGCACAGGCCATTGTGTTGGGGTTATTAAAACAAGGGTACCCGGCAGCACAAATTATTGTGAATGATCCTAATCGGGAAAAACGAGAAAACTTTGCCAAACTAGGCGTGCAAACGGCAGAAAATAATGAGGAAAGCGCTATTCGTGCCGATATTGTCTTACTTGCCGTCAAACCGCAAATTATGGCGGAGGTTTGTCAATCACTAAGTGCGGTTGATTTCTCCGATAAATTATTAATTTCTATTGCCGCAGGTATTTCCACAACCCGCTTGCAATCCCTGATTCCTAGTGCAAAATCCATTGTGCGGGTAATGCCAAACACTCCGGCATTAGTGAGTGAAGGAATGGCGGGGCTGTTTGCCTCAAAAAATACGGCTGAAATCGACCGCGCTTTGGCGGAAAAATTATTGGCCGCAGTGGGGAAAACCGTTTGGATTGAAAACGAAAACCAAATGCACGCCGTAACCGCCGCCTCCGGCAGTAGTCCCGCCTATTTCTTTTTAATGTTAGAAGCAATGCAACAGGCATTGATAGAAATGAACATAGAGGCAAACACCGCCCGCCAACTAGTGCAGCAATCTATGCTTGGCGCAGCAAAAATGGTGGTGGAAAACCCACAAATTACGCTTGCCACGTTAAGAGAAAATGTCACATCAAAAGGCGGAACCACCGCTGCTGCGTTGGAAGTATTCAATACGCGGCAATTTAATCAAACTGTGACGGAAGCAATGTTTGCCTGTGTTGCACGCTCACAAGAAATGGAAACCTTATTCTAATGCAAATTCGTCCCTTTTACTGGCTCTCCCTGAGCTTTCTTGGCTACTACTGCGCTTATGGCGTCTTTTTGCCGTTCTTTCCCGCTTGGTTGAAATCACAACAATACGGCGAAGAAATGATCGGGCTTGTTATCGGTAGTGCCTATATTTTCCGTTTTATTGGCGGATTATTTTTTTCCTCATTAATCAAAAAAGCCGATCACATCATCAATTCCCTGCGATTATTGGCGTTATGTTCCGCCCTGATTATGGCGACCATGAGTTTAGTTGCCGATAATTTTTGGTTGCTGTTTTTTGCAATTGGACTTTTTGCTATGGTCAATTCTGCCGGTATGCCCATTGGCGATTCGCTGGCTTCCACATGGCAACGCCAAATCGGCTTGGATTATGGCAAAGTGAGATTGATTGGTTCTATCGCCTTTATTTTAGGCGTCGTGGTATTTGGCGGAATGATTGGTTGGTTGGGCGAACAAAATATCGTCTGGATTTTAACCGCACTTTTATTATTTTATGCCTTAATTCAATTATTCACCCCAAGCATTCCCCCGAAAGATGAACCTTTAGAAGAAGGTGTATCAAGCCAAATCAGTTTTTTAGCGTTATTAAAAAAACCAACTACATTACGCGTTATGCTTGCCGTGGGGCTAATCCAAGGCTCTCACGCAGCTTATTATGTTTACAGCACGATCTATTGGACAAATATCGGTCTTTTAGTGCCCCAAACCAGTTTACTTTGGGGCGTTGGTGTATTAGCTGAAATTTTATTATTCTTCTTTTCACGCCGTTTATTCCAAAGTTGGTCGGTGAGCAGAGTTTTCTTTTTGTCTGGATTCGTGGCAACTTTACGTTGGGCCGGTTTGGCTTACGCAAACACCTTCTGGCAAATTTTACCGCTCCAACTGGCACATAGCCTCACCTATGCCGCTTGCCATTATGCAATTGTACGCTACATCACCACGCAACCACAAAACCATATTGCAAAATTGCAAGGGCTGTATAACGGCTTATCAAATGGCGCGCTTATCGCCCTTTTCACCGCAATTTCAGGTCTCATTTACCCGATTTCACCAACAATAACGTTCTTACTGATGGGTGCTATTGCCGCGACATCATTTTTCATCATTCCACGCAAATTGGATGCATTTTTGGTGAAGGCAAATTAATCATAGAGAGGATGACATAATGAAAAACACAGCATTAGTTGATTTATTCCTCAATGAATATTGGATTGAAAAAGGGCTTTCTGAAAATACCGTGCAATCTTATCGACTGGATCTGACCGCACTTTGCGATTGGTTAGATAAAAACAATCTTTCTTTGGAAACCTTAGATGCAGTGGATTTACAGCATTTCCTAGGGGAACGGGTCGAACAAGGCTATAAAGCGACCAGTACTGCACGGCTATTAAGTGCCATGCGGAAATTATTCCAGTATTTATACCGTGAAAAATATCGTACGGATGATCCGAGCGCAATATTAAGCTCGCCCAAATTACCAAGCCGTCTGCCAAAATATTTAAGCGAACAACAGGTTACCGATTTACTGAATACGCCGAATGTGGAAATCCCTTTAGAATTGCGTGATAAAGCGATGTTGGAATTGCTTTATGCCACAGGTTTGCGTGTCACGGAATTGGTTTCGCTCACTATTGAAAATATGAGCGTACAACAAGGGGTTGTGCGGGTCATCGGCAAAGGAAACAAGGAACGTATTGTCCCAATGGGGGAAGAAGCTGTATATTGGGTTCGCCAATTTATGCTTTATGCTCGCCCCATTTTATTAGACGGACAAAGTTCCGACATTGTCTTCCCGAGCCAACGAGCGCAACAAATGACCCGCCAAACTTTCTGGCATCGTATTAAACATTATGCCGTGCTTGCCGATATTGATAGTAATGCACTCTCGCCGCATGTGCTTCGCCACGCCTTCGCTACTCATTTAGTGAACCACGGAGCAGATTTACGGGTGGTACAAATGCTACTCGGACATAGTGATTTATCCACCACGCAAATTTATACCCACGTTGCAAAAGAACGATTGAAACGCTTGCATGAAAGGTTTCATCCGAGAGGTTAAAAAAGTGCGGTTAAAAATCACCGCACTTTTGCTACATAATACCCCAACATCACTATGGGACGTCTCACAAAACTACTTCAATGCCAGCACCCTCGCCACATTTTGTGCGGCAGAAATTAAGTTTTGTTCGCCTTGTTTGAGAATATCCTCTAACGTCCCTAATTGACGGATAATCGGGAACACCGCATCAATGCCATGAGCAAACACCACGTCATAGTCTTCACGCAGACAGCCAACAATAGCAATAACAGGTTTGTTAAATTGTTTTGCCGTGCGTGCGACACCAATTGGGGTTTTGCCCATAATACTTTGTGCATCCATTCGCCCTTCACCGGTAATCACATAATCCGCATCTTGCACATAGTGAGCGAGATTGAGTGTGTCTAATACAATTTGGACACCTGCTTTGAGTTGTGCATTTGGCAATAACAGCAAACCGCCACCCATTCCGCCTGCCGCCCCTGCACCTGCCTGTTCAGCAATATCCTTACCGCAATCCCGTTTAGCAATCTCTGCAAAGTGCGCTAATGCACGATCAAGTTGTTGCACCATCTCCGGTGTTGCCCCTTTTTGTGGACCAAAAATCGCCGAAGCACCACGTTCACCGCAAAGAGGGTTATTCACATCACAGGCCACCTCAATATGCACATTTTGCAAACGTGGATCTAACTCTTTCGCATCAATTCTGGCGAGGTTGATGAGTTGTGCACCACCAAATTCAATTTGTTTGCCTTGCGCATCTAAACACTGCATACCTAAGGCTTGTAACATTCCCACACCGCCATCGTTGGTGGCACTGCCGCCAATACCAAAAATGAATTTTTCCACACCGAGATCAAGGGCATATTTAATCAATTCTCCGGTACCATAGCTGGTGGTGATTAATGGGTTACGTTTTTCCGGTGGCACTAAATGCAACCCGGAAGCTGCCGCCATTTCGATAATTGCGGTTTTACCATCACCGGATAACCCAAAGAAACTTTCGATTTTTTCCCCCAAGGGTGCGGTAACTTCACATTCCACGATTTTACCTTGGGTCGCATCCACTAAGGATTGAACTGTCCCTTCGCCGCCATCCGCCATAGGTAATTTCACATATTCCGCATCAGGAAAAACACGTTTAAAGCCTGTTTCAATGGCAGTTGCCACTTCAAGTGCGGTTAAACTTTCTTTAAAAGAATCAGGGGCTATCACAATCTTCATTTTGTACTCCTTGATTAGAATAAGTTAAAGACACCGAAAATTAAGGTAGAAATGAGGGTCATCACTAAACCGACCGCACTTTCATAAGGAATCAATTTTAAACGCTCTTTCATTTCCATATTCACACTGCCGCCGGTGGCGTGGAAAAAAGAGCCGTGAGGCATATGATCAAACACTGTTGCCCCGGCATGAATCATCGCTGCACCGGCAAGGCTACTCACGCCAAGTTCCAATAAGGTACTGCTGAAGACATTAGAGGCAACCGCTGTCCCTGCGGTAGTAGAAGCAGTGGCAAGCGACATTAATGCCCCTGAAATCGGTGCAAGAATGTAGGAAGGCAAGCCGGAATGTTCCAATCCTTGAATCAACACATCTTTCAAACCGGAATTGGCAATAATGCCTGCTAATGCGCCCGTGCCAAGTAACATAATCGCCACCGGAGCCATTTTACCTAAACCGCTAATGGCATAGCTGTTCGCTTGGCGCAATTTTCCCATACAAAGCGCACCGATTAAGCCACCTAGCGGCAAGGCGATAAGGGGATCCACTTTAATATCAAACAAAGGACGAAGGGCAAGTAATAAAATCGCCACCAACGGTGCGACAAGTGCGGTAGAAAATGAAGGAAGATTTTGACTTTCAACCATCACCACTTCTTGATCCGTCACTTTTGATCCCTTATTGATAAGTCGTTTTGCCAAGAAATAAGTGAGTATTAACCCAAATATTGCCGGAATAACGCCTGCCATCATCACAGAGGTCAGTGGTAAATGGAAAGTATCCGCCGCCGCAATGGCATTGGGGTTTGGTGACATAATATTGCCCGCTTTCCCCCCACCAATCATCGCCAATAAAATCGCTGCTTTGGATAAATCGGTACGGCGAGCCAAAGCTAAGGCGATCGGCGAAACGGTAATCACCGCTACATCCACAAATACCCCGACTGCCGTTAAAATCATTGTGGCTAATGCCAACGCCAATAAGGCACGGGTTTCACCGAGTTTATTGGTAATGCTCTCTGCAATACTATTTGCCGCACCGGATTCAATCAATACACCGGCTAACACACCGGCAGCCAAAATACGCATTACGGCAGTGGTGATCCCTTGTGCGCCACCGATCATTAAGGTCACAGTTTGCGATAAATCCACACCGCCAACCAAGCCTCCCACCAATGCCCCCACTAACATTCCATAAGCAGGCGGTACTTTTTTCAAAATCAGAAAAATGGCGACGACTAATGCCACCAATGCCCCAAAAGCAGATACGGTTGTCATAGTTTCTCTCCTCCTAAATGATAAGATCGGAAAGATTATTTCTTGTTTAACAAAAAATTGCTTTATTCATATGAACAAAAAAGTGCGGTCAAATCTGCCGTACTTTGTGATTTTAAACAAATCAATATTCTAGCAATGCCTCTAAATAAAGGTCAATACATAATCTATCTTATTGAAAGATAACCCTGTGACTTATTCAATTTTAGCAAGTCAATAACGTAGAGTATTGAGGTGAATAAATAGTTTTTCAGCGATGTGAGGACGATCACAGTTTTAAAATAAAGTTTTTTCCGCTCTTGAATAATTGTTTTTATTTTGTTGCTTTTTTGTAATTTTATTAACTAAAATAAACTTTCTATAAACTCTTCGATCATTCATCAAAATAAAGCTCAATCATATGAACTAGAATAATTGATAGCCAAAAATAAATTAGGGGTATATTTATGAAAAAATATATTACTTTAATAGCACTTTGTTTAGGTCAAGGTTTAAGCGGAACGGTAATTTCTTTACTGACATTAACCTCTGCTCTTGTCGGTAAATCTCTAGCGCCGACAGAAATATTGATAACCCTTCCTATGACAATGACGGTTCTAGGTTCATTTTGTATGATTTATTATGCAAGTTTATTAATGAAAAAATACGGTCGAAGAAGATCATTTGTCATTAGTGGTTTTATTGGTATTTCTGGCGCAATCCTAGCTATATTTGCGTTATATTATCAGCACTTTATGCTTTTTCTATTTTCAACATTTATTCTTGGTAATGCGGCTATATTTAATCAATTTTACAGATTTGCAGCAGCAGAGATTTTTGATAATGAAATATGGAAAAAAAGATCAACGTCATTAGTCATTGGTTCAGGTATTCTTGGCGGAATATTCGGTCCTTTTCTGGCTGGGAAAGGCGTTAACTTCATTTCAAATCATGATCTAATGGGTAATTTTATTTTTATAATCATAATATTTTCTCTATTGATTGTGAGCCAATTCTTTGTTTTCATAGAAAAAGCGTCTTCGTCACCTAACTCTATAAGTTTACTAAATAAAGAGCAGGTATATCGTTCCAGAAATTTTATTATTGGAACACTAAGTTGTACTATTGGATTTTCATTAATGACTCTAATTATGAATTCTGCACCATTATCAATGCATAATAATCACTATCCTGTGTCACAAAATGTATTTGCATTACAGTTACATTTTATTAGTATGTATGCTCCTGCCTTATTCATTCCATTTTTAATTAAAAAAATTAAAACCGGTACCCTAATTTTATTTGGTAGTTTATGTTTTTTTGTGGGTTCAATAAGTATTTTTCTATTATCCCCATATTATAGTTATGTTATTTCTCTATTTTTTGCCGGTATAGGTTGGGCATTAATGTTTAGCGGCGGAACATTTTATCTTAATGAAATTCATCATGACATTAAGCATAAATTACAAAGTGTTAGTTCAATATTCACCTATTCCGGTAATTTAACCTTTTCCTTTCTAGCAGGATTTACATTAACCTTTCCAAATGGGTGGCAATGGGTGAATATTATTGTAATAAGTATTTCCTCTCTCTTTTTTATTTATTCTTTGATTAAAGGACATCATCACTTAAAAAGTTAAAAAGTTATTCTTAATTTGTCTAAAATAAATAGAAAGTACAGTTAAATTTATTTGGTTTTTAATCATTCTTACCATTTATAACTAATACCGTACTCAAATAAAGGCTCAGTGAATCATCTATCTTATTGAAAGATAAGCCTGTTATTTGTTCAATTTTAGAAAGACGATAACGTAGGGTATTGGGGTGAATAAACAATTTTTCGGCAGCGAGATGGAGATCACAATTTGCCAAAAAATATTGTTGCAGCGTTTTATAAAGCGTGGCATTTTTCTCAGAAAATAAGGGAACGATCGGTTTTAGCAATTCCTTACCTTGCCAAGAATAGGATAGCCCTGCCAACAGCACCGGCAAACGATATTCTTCAAAACGATAAAGATTTTTTCTCGGATGATGTTTCATACCATAAGCCAAAGTACTTTGGGCGCTTTGAAAAGAAAGGGGAAGCTGCTCGGATAAGGGCCCATTCAAACTTGCGCCTACTGCAATTTTGTAATTCTGTTTTGTGTAATCTGTCGGGAGTAAGGTTCTTATTTGCTGAGAAAGTGCGGTTGAAATCGAGCGTGTTTTTAACACGACAATTTGATCGAGCGATAAAATCGCCACATCCTGCGCAAATTCAGGTTGTTCTAAATAATTGATCAAATGCTGTAAGGAATCAGGATTCGGGGATAACAATTTAATCAAAATCACCACTCGGGATTGGGTTAAATCAAAAGCAAAAAATTTGGCTTGTCGCTCTGTTTCTTGCCAATTCAAATCGCCTCGCAATAACTGCAAAATAAACTCTTCTTTGTAACGGCGGCGCCAGCTTTCTTGCTCCAATAATGCGTGTTGCTCTACAATCAATTCTGCTGTCATTTTCACCAATTCCGCATATTGTTTCACCTGCGCAGGCTCACCGGAAATCCCTACCACTCCTATCGCTTTTCCTAAATAATGAATGGGGAGATTAATCCCCGGTCGGGCTTCAAAATTCCATTTTTGTGCTAAGAATTGATCCACTTCCACAACCCTATTTTCCCGTAACGCCAATACTGCTCCGGTATGTCGTTGCGATAAACGTTCAGGATTACCGGAGGCAATAATCACACCATTATCATTCATTACGTTCACCGAATAATGAATAATTTTCATAGCACGCTTCACAATTTTTTGTGCAATAGTCGTATCAAGTTGCATATTGGTTTTTTATAGAAAAAAATAAATATACGGTATAACCAACCAAGTTATTCGTCAATGAACTTTGGCGCTCATAATCATACCCAAATGAATCAGACAGAGGCAGTTATAATGTAACCCCGTTTCTTGGTCAACGTATTGGTTTTGCAATCTGAACGGTTAGTGGTCTTGGTTTTGTTGCTCAAGGTGGCGGTCATAGTGTAAGCCGCCCCAAGCATCATAACGTCCACGCCAGATGAGTTTACCTTGGCTGTCGGTCATCTCCCTTGGCATGCCGATTTGGTCGCAGTGGAAGTAGTTTATCGCCTGTTCAATTTGGTTATTGCTTTCGTCTTTCCGTCCGATACATTGCGCCAACGGTTCGTGGCTGTTCGGGTGGCGGTAGATGACTAACCGTCCCTAACAAATTGGGGATGTAATCGTTTTTCACCCTGTTTGTTCAGTCTTAACTTGGCTATTGATGATACCAGTGTATATCCTATTATAATGAAAGATTATTCTCTGGCTAATAACTCTAGATCTTCATTAGGTTCTATAAAATGAAGTAATCCATATTTGTTTATATCTACAAGAAATCCTTTTTCTAAATAAGACCAATTTTCTTTCGAATATTTATCTGTATATAAGTCATCTTCAATTATAGCAACAATACGTCTATTTCACCTGCATAAACAACAGTATGCATCTAATTTAATATATTGATTTGTACCGTAATAATTCATTTTGTGTCCTTAATTCATAAATTCTTCTAATAGGATCTCATTGGCAGGAGGAGTTTATCAAAAAACGCAGTAGATCACTTTTCAATGTTCTTACTGTGGTCTGCATGGTTTATTTTTACAGGCTCAACAGGTAGTAAAGTAAACTATCTTTAAAACAGCTTATTTAGTTTTTTAAAAGTATATTTATCACAATAAATAGCAACGGCTTCCCAATTTGTCTTTACACCTTTACCATTAACTATAATTTTGACTTCTTTTTTATTTTTTTCTAAATACCAATCACGGAGAGCCTCTGTGGGGATTAGCCCAAATTGATTCATATCACACTGATTGTTAAAATATACCTCTTTATTAAACCCATCAATATCTATAGATACTGGATAAATTCCTTCTATAATAGCACCATCCTGATTATTATAGATATCCCACCCCAAGAAATATAAATCGTTTAATCTCAATTGTTTATCCCATCTATCTTTATAAAAAAGAGAAACTCTCTCTTGATATAATTTTGATGTAGCCGTGAATATTAAATAACAGTCTTCCATTGATATATTTTCTATTAGAACTTTATCTTTTAGGATTAAATTACTTGTGCACCCAAATTCCTGAAACTCTACACTTGACTTTATTCTTTCTAGAAAACTAGGATTATCTATATCTTCACATAAATATGGGGATATTATTTTTTGTTTATCTAACTCATAGAGTTTTTTATATATATTAAAATGATGTAAATTTAATTTCATATATTATTTACCTTATATTTTAAGGATAAGAAGGAGGATCTCCCTTACCATTTAAATCAATTGCACCAACTGGAATATACTTTGTATGATGACCATAATCACGCATTACTTTTTTAGTTTGTTCCCAACGGCAAGTACTGTCATTTGGGTTTTGATTTACTGCAAATAATTTAAAATGGGGAATACCTTGCCCACCGTTATTTCTCGCACCATCAATTCCTCTTTGAACAATTCTAGGTATCCACAGGATAAGGTGTACAAGGAGGGCATTGTTTTTTATCACATTTAGAGGTATTTTCCTGGTTTGTGCAGAAGATTGAGCCTTATCACGCTCTTCCTTCGCATCTTCTAATAATATCAATATCATTAGAAAAAACCTCAATACTACCTACATTATCAATCAATTCTATTTTCCATTTTTTATGATTTTTATATTGTTCTAACATAATTATTGATGATATATACATACTATCTGCTTCATAGGAAGACGGAGATATATTATTTTCTCCTATCTCTAAGAATACTTGAAAACTACTAACATCAATAAATTTCACTGTATAACACATTAATTTGTCTTCAAGCTTTTCAACTTCAAATACAAGATCTTGACTTTTTAATACGTTACTTGCATCAAAATCAAACTTAATACTGATAATTTTTGCATCAATTAAAAAATTCATTTCATTTCCTTTTTATAAAAATTAAGACATTGGAGCAGGTCCACAACCACCAAAAGCATGTTTTGTAGTAAAACATGTGCAATCTGGATAAGGTCTTTGATTATTTACCGAATAATGCCAGTGAACTTGTGATCCTGTTCGACCTAAACAATTGCCATGATCATGGGTTGTATGAGTTTGAAAATTAAATTTAATTTCTGCCGGAGGATTACAGGGTGGGCACTGCTTCTTATCACATTTAGAGGTATTTTCCGATTTAGCTTGTGCAGCAGACTGAGCCTTATCATATTCTTCCTTCGCCTCCATAATACCCGCAGCAATAAGAATACCTGTCAAAGCTGTTCCTACATAGGCTAATCCTTCCAAAATCCAAGGGACTGCCGGTGCAAGTGCCGGCGCAAATAATCCTAACGGATCCGTTTGATTCTGCGCCGCCCCCTCAAATCGATACAGGTTATTCCCTCCCGCAAGCCCAATCGGGTCTTGTGTCATAAACCGCCCCGTCATCGGTTCATAATAACGTAGGAAGTTATAATGCAAGCCCGTTTCTTCATCAAAATATTGGTTCTGTAAACGGAACGGTTGGTGACCTTGGTTTTGTTGCACGAGGTGGCGGTCATAGTGTAAGCCACCCCACGCATCATAGCACCCCCGCCAAATCACTTTGCCTTGGCTGTCCGTCATCTCCCTTGGGATACCGATTTGGTCGCAGTGGAAGTAGTTTATCACCTGTTCAATTTGGTGATAGTTTTCCTCTCGTTCCATCTTCCGTCCGATACATTGCGCCAGCGGTTCGTAGCTGTCCGGGTGGCGGTAGATATAGGTAAAAGTGCGGTCGTTTTCTTGCGCGTTTTTACCTTTTTGAATTTCCTGCACTAGGTGGCTACCGTCCCAGACGAACAGGGTGTGGATTTCAGGCTCACCCTGTTTGTTTAATTTCGCTTTGGCTATCCGTCTGCCAACGGCGTCATAATAATAAACCCAACGTTCTTTTCGGTAGCGGGTGGTAATCTCGGCACCTATCAAACGGTCGTGTAAGTCGTAGCGGTAACTGACCCGATTGTCTTTGTCATAGGTGGTTGCTAGGGTGTTGCCTAAACTGTCATACGCAAAGCCAACCCCGCCATAGTGGCGGATTCGGTTGTTCTTGATGATTTGGTTGTCCCGCTCAATCAGATTATGCGCCGGGTCAAAATGAAACCGCTCGTCATGGGGTGCGCTGCCGTTTCTTTCGGTGTGTGCGTGTTCAATACGTCCTAACAGGTCATATTGATAAGTGATTTGGCTGCGCTCAAATTGTCCACCGGTAAACAAGCAGGTATCGCTTTGTTGTAGGTTTCCGCTTAGGTCATAACTAAAGGTTCGCGCTAAGGTGCGGATGGCAGTACTCTCCATTAGTCCGGCTTGTTGTTTGGTTAATTGTCCCAATGGATTATATTGATATTCGCCGGTTATTCTCCCTTGTGTGCGGGCGATTTCCCGGTGGCGCTTATCGCGGGTAATTTCGCTGATAAGTTGGTGATTGAGCTTGATACCCGATAAGTGCCCCGTACCGTAGTAAAAATAATGAATATCATCCCCGCTCGGTAAGCCGGTTTTGATGCGGTTGCCGTTGGCATCATAGTGATACCCTATCTTGCTCGGACGGTTGTCGAGTATTGGGTGGGTGCCGGTTTCTTCCACTAAACGCCCTAGCGCATCATAACGATAAGTCAGCCGGCTTTCGCCGTTGTCTATGTCCGTCAAGCGACCGTTGGCATCATAGCGGTAGTGGGTGGTGTGTTGTTGATGACCCTGTTTGATTTGTTTTTTGGTGAGCCTTCCCTGACGGTCATAATGGAAGTGGGTTTCACGGATTGCCGCCTGATTCGGTATGTTCGGTGTGTTAGGTATGCTTGTCTCACTGATACCGAACTCCCTTTGGGTGGTCAGTCGCCCTTGTTCGTTGTATTCATATTGGGTCAGCTTATCATCAAAGCCTTTTTCCCAAATCAGTCTGTCCGATTCGTCATACATAAAACGGTAGGCGGTTTTATTACCCTGAGAGTCGAGGTTTGTCATAGTAACCGTTGTAAAAACACCTAAAAATTTGACCGCACTTTATGTTTTTTTAACGGAGAAGTTATTCTAAAACTAAACCGTTTTGTTTGGCTTTATTAAGCCAATATTGAGCTTTCTTGGTATCTTTAGAAATATGCTCTGTACCTTGAGAATAGATTTGGTGCAGAGAATACATTGAAAGTACATTGCCATCATTAGCTGCATCAAGATATAACGCTAAAGCTTTTTTATCATCTTTAGACACTCCCCGACCTTTGATAAGCATACTCGCTAGGTTATTTTTTGCCATACTATGACCTTTTTCTGCCGCTTCCATATAGTAGTGATACGCTAAAGAAAGATCTTTTTTAATAACCACCGTTCCTTTTGAATACATTGTGCCTAATATAAATAAGGCTTCAAGATGATTTTGAGCTACGGCTTTATTTAGCCAATATAACGCTTGTTCTTTATTTGGCGTTGCACCAATTCCGTGTCCGAAAAAGAAACCAAGATTGGTTTCTGCCGTGACATTACCTAATAATGCACCTTGTTCTGTCCATTGAAAAGCTTCTTTATTTAATCCTAAAGCATAATAAAAACCACCTAAGTTAGCTAGCGCCATGGATTTCACGCGGTTATTATCCGTTGACAGCGCACTTTTAGTTAATTCAACAGCGTTGTCTATATTTTTTTCGACACCACGACCTGTAAAATATAAAAAACCTAAGTTTACTTTCGCCACATCAAGGTCACCTTCATCAATTGCCTTTTGATAATATTGAGCGCTTTTTATGAAATCTTTTTTCTCGCCATAATAAATACCTAATTGATTAAGTGACAATATCGAGCCTTTTTCATAAGCATTTTTAGCTAATAAAATGGCTTCGTTTAAATCTTTATCAACAATATAGCCTAATTGATAAAACTCACTTAGCATGGCTTCTGCATCTGGTACAGACTTTTCTTTTGCATCAGTAAAAAGACAAAATGCAATTTTAGTATTATCATCATCTCCGTATGCTTGATTATAATATTCAATACCTTGACGGTATATTTCCTGTCCCTCGAAAGTATCATAGGTTATATTTTTTTCTTGAAGAAAATTCTCACAATTCAGATTATTTGCGTACACTGCACTTGAAAAAAGAAAGTATAGAATAGATGAAAAAAATAATTTCATGATTGTATTTTCCTCCTATTATCAATCAAATACACAAATAGTTTCAACTACACAGGTATCTATCATACCACCTAATTTTGCACCAATAGCAGGTCCTGCTGAAATGCTGGCTTCATTATCTTGGTTTATACAGGCACTTCCTTTAACTCCCCCCATTATTGTAGCTGATCCTGATGCACAGATCTCCGTAGATGTGCCAACCCTAGTCCCAGATGGTGAATATCCTCCCATTATGGCGACATTTCCTCCACCATCTGGTCCTATACCTGCACATTTCGATACTGCATAACATGCATCAGGATAATATTTAGCTTTATTTTTAGTTAGCATTATTCTTTCTGAAATACCAGTTTTTGCTCCTGCTGAAAAACTTAAATCTCCTGAGACACTCAGCGTTCCTTCAAGTTCTCGATATGAATCTACAATTGCTTTTTTAGTTTTATTTATTGCTGCAGACATTTGGGTCTCAGCAGCTTGATCTATTTTCTTTATTTGAGCTTGTCCTTCAGCATGAGCGTTTAAATTATTTAATACATCTGGGCTTCCAAAAGGACAATTATTCAATCCCAACGGATCAACCCATGCCTGTACATTAGGCGCAAATTGATAAAGATTCATCCCACCCTGCAACCCTATCAGGTCTTGTGTGGTAAACCGTCCCGTTATCGGGTCATAATAGCGCAGGAAGTTATAATGTAACCCCGTTTCTTCATCAGAGTATTGGTTTTGTAAGCGAAACGGCTGGTGGGTGCCTGCCGTATTGTTCGGGTAGCGCTCCCGGATAAGACCGCCCCACGCATCATAACGCCCCCGCCAAATCAGTTTCCCTTCACTGTCCGTCATCTCCTTCGGAATGCCGATTTGGTCGCAGTGGAAGTAATTGACGCAGTGTGCGTTTGGTGCCTGTGCGGCGTTTTCTGTGTCGGCTTCTGTTTCTCTCTTATAACATTGCGCCAGCGGCTCATAGCTGTTCGGGTGGCAGTAAATGTAGGTGAAAGTGCGGTTGGTTTTTGGGGTGTTTGGGGCGCTTTGCTCATGTCGGATTTCCTGCACCAAGTGCGACCCGTCCCAGATAAATTGGCTATGTAATATTCGCTATCATGGGTATTAATTTAAATAAATCTCAAATATTAAAATTATAAATTAACATCATATTCATTATTCAAAAAATAAAATCTCTGAATATAATCCTGACAAGATAAATCAAACCATTTTTCTTGATAAACATCTATTGTTCCATATAACCCAAGATCTAATAAAGTATTTTTAATCACTGGATATTTTTTCATGTTTATTTTTTTCATCTTTCTTATTGAATTTCTAAAATTAAACTTATTTTCTTTTCTTGTGACAAAGAAATTAGGTATAAAAAAGCCTTCATCATCAACCCAACTATCATTATCGGTATAAGTCATACATATAAAAAAATTAGAAAGCTCATCTTTATTTAGATAATGATTTGCATATAATCTGACATTATTGATGTAATTAAATGCCAAATTAAATGAAAATGTGTTTATATTTTCTTTTTTAAAGTATTTTTCAAATGGTTTAACCTCTGAATATCTATGTATTAATGGTGGCTCCTCATATGTTTCATGATCAAATAGTAATTTATCAAATTTAATTGAAGAATTATTCTCTATAAAGCAATATATTTCCTTATTTAAATTCATATTTAACTCCTAATCTAAATATTCCAACCATGACAAAATAAAAAATCTCTCTCATCTTTGCCAAAATTTGGTACACCTCTATGCTTATCATGAATGCTTCCTCAATATTAAGAGCAGCATCTGTCAAATCATGGGCATGCCAAACAGGTCAAGTTACTAAAGACGTTCCGTTGTTTGTTCGGTCAAACGACCATCGTTGTCATACAACATGGCGTTATCCGTACGGGTCAGTTTAGTCATCGCAAGTTGTATTCAAAAAAACTAAATCACTTATTGCTTATCTAAATTGCTTTTATTTATAACTAAATCATTCTTACATTCTTCAATTTCTGAACAAAATGGATATAAGTTATCGTAATCGAAGGTTTTCCAGTAAGTTATCCAATTGGGAGAAATAATTAATTTATTCTCTTGAAGATATTTGTCATTTTTTAACAAATCAATAGCCTCTTTATTTCCTTTTTCTGCAGATTCCTGTAATAAGGTAGATGCGACTTTAAAATCTCCTTTTTTTAGAGATTCATTATATTTTTTGTATTCATTAGAGCCAGTATCTAAACATTGACATTCACTACGTTCTTTCCATATATTGGCTTTCGTCATATCAGCTTTCAAGCCTAATCCGTAATAATATGTATCAGATATTAATTTTAGAGCTTCTTTATCCATTTCTAATACTAAAGGATAAATTATTTTATGAGCTTTAAAATAGTCCTCCATTTTTATCTTTGCTAGAAATTCATTGTAGATAGGGTTGGGTTTAGTTGCCTGATAGTAACCTTCTAAAAATATAATTCCTATACCCAACATGGAACACATTAAAAGAAAAATTGCTTTTCTAATATCTTTAATCATTATATTTACTCCATAACATTCATTATAATAGGCGAATCCGTAGGTTTTTTAAGCATATCAGATAGCTGTTCATATTTCCTCATTCCTTCTGGGTTCTCTCTATATACGGTAACACAACCATGAGAAACTCTTCCTGTATGCATATAAAAGCCACCATCTCTATTATAAAAGAACTTTTGTGTACGTCTTTTTATAACACCTTCATCTAACCACCATGCATCAGTTCCCTGATTGAAACGATCTCCTTTATATACCATGGTATACGCTCCTGGTAATACTGGACCAGTGTTACTTTGTTTTAAACATTCTTCGGAAGAATCATTTGCACACTTTCCTTGCGGTCCAGAGTTATATCCTCCAGAAAATACACCATCAGCTGAATTTATAGTTATTGTTTGAGTTTTAGATGATTTTGTAAAGATTCCTAAAAATTTTTCAGATTCAGTTCTCGTACAACTAAGTTCTTGTTGTTTTATTTTATAAGAACAACTTGTGCGAGCATCCATTCCCAAAGGATCGATTTGATTCTGCACCGTTCCCTCAAACCGGTACAAATTCATCCCACCTTTCAACCCAATCGGATCTTGTGTCATAAACCGCCCCGTTATCGGGTCGTAGTAGCGTAGGAAGTTATAATGTAATCCCGTTTCTTCATCAAAATATTGGTTCTGTAAACGGAACGGTTGGTGTCCCTGGTTTTGTTGCGCGAGGTGGCGGTCATAGTGTAAGCCACCCCACGCATCATAGCGTCCCCGCCAGATGAGTTTACCTTGGCTGTCCGTCATCTCCCTCGGGATACCGATTTGGTCGCAGTGGAAGTAGTTTATCACCTGTTCAATTTGGTGATAGTTTTCCTCTCGTTCCATCTTCCGCCCGATACATTGCGCCAGCGGTTCGTAGCTGTCCGGGTGTGTGTAGATATAGGTAAAAGTGCGGTCGTTTTCTTGCGCGTTTTTACCTTTTTGAATTTCCTGCACTAGGTGGCTACCGTCCCAGACGAACAGGGTGTGGATTTCAGGCTCACCCTGTTTGTTTAATTTCGCTTTGGCTATCCGTCTGCCAACGGCATCATAATAATAAACCCAACGTTCTTTTCGGTAGCGGGTGGTAATCTCCGCACCTATCAAACGGTCGTGTAAGTCGTAGCGGTAACTCACCCAATTGTCCCAGTCGTAGGTCGTTTCTTCGGTGTGATCTAAGCTGTCGTAAGCAAAACCCATGCAGGCATAGTGACCGATTCGGTTATTTTTTACCACTTGGTTATCACGCTCAATAATATTATGCGCCAGGTCAAAACGAAACCGTTCCTGATGTGGCACTCTGCCGTTTCCTTGGATATGGACTTGTTCAATACATCCTAATGAGTCATATCCATATGTGGTTTGCTCCCGCTCAAATTATCCGCCTGTAAACAATTTGCTGTCGCTTTGTTGTAAGTTCCCGCTTGTGTCATACGCAAAGGTTCGGTCTAGGGGGCGGATGACGATGTTCTCCATCGGTCTTGCTTGTTGCCTGCTTAATTACCCCAACGGACTATATTGATATTCGCTGTTTATACTCGGTAAGCCGGTTTTATCTGGTTACCGTTGGCATCATATCGGTAGTCGAAGGTGTGTTGTTGATGGATCTATTTAACCTGTCGGGATGTGAGGTTTCCCTGACGGTCATCATAATGAAGGGCTGTTTCACGGATTGCCGGTTGCGTCGGACTCATCGTCTCACTAATACCGTACTCCCTTTATGTGCTGAGTTGACCGTTTTCGTCGTATGAATAATACCAAAAGTTGGACTATTACACATTTGTGCCTGTAACTATCACTGGCTAGAACACCACAGAAACCAGCATAACTAAATATTTCCTAATTTTGTGACACCAGTCACATATTTTTTGATTTTTATAAAATACAATGCTCAGAAATGGATTTGTATAACCACAATAGAAAGGAATATTATGAAACCTGATCACTATCAAACTATGAAAATAGAAGAGATGACTCGCCATAGTATATTACCTAACTATGATTTCACAAAACCAGTTATTCAGCCAGAAATCACTATATTTGTAGCGCCAAGTGGAAGTAAAATAATCAAAGATGGTATAGAGTCAACATCAATGTTTGGGCATGTATTTATTGGTGTTCGTGGTCTTAATAAAAAAGTGGTAAATTTGAATCTCAAAGTATTGGATTTAGCCCCGGTGAAGACTGGGGAACCTCTAAGGATAATTTATCCTTTGAAGATCATTTACACTATGTTGAAGCATCGACATTATCCATAGTATCGCAAAACCCTAGATTTCTAGAGAGCACACAAGCACTATTCGATACTATAAATGATTACAAAACAGGTAAATTAAAACCAGAAGATTATAATTTAGGAGCACGTAATTGTATTACTTTTGTTCAGAAAGTTGCTAATAAATCTGGAATAAAAGGGCTAGAATTATCCGGTTTACCAAATTCAATATTAAAAAACTTACCTCATATAGCCGATAAATATCATACCCCATTGATAATTGATTTAGACCACAATGGAATTCAAACTCTTTCGGATAGCAGGGGGGTAACCTTTGACTTTAGAGGTGATGGAAACAAAATACAAACAGGTTGGGTAGCTCCTAATGATGGATTACTTGTTTGGGATAAAAACAATGATGGTATCATAAACAGTGGAGAAGAACTTTTTGGTGAAAATCCTAAAGACCCGTCAATAAATGATG
Organism: Rodentibacter genomosp. 2; assembly: GCA_001999425.1. Taxonomy (GTDB): domain Bacteria; phylum Pseudomonadota; class Gammaproteobacteria; order Enterobacterales; family Pasteurellaceae; genus Rodentibacter. The sequence goes on from MLHP01000023.1 coordinate 67,119, forward strand.
GTTTCGAAGCATTATCTTTACTAGATTCTAATAAAGATCTTATTTTTGATAAAAATGACGTAATGTGGTCAAAACTAGAAATATGGAAAGATGCCAATAGTGATGGCATAACCCAAATAGGGGAATTATTTTCACTAGACTCTATAGGAATTGTTTCCATAGAGCTTAATGCTAAATCATCAGAACATATCGATAGTAATGGGAATTTACATAAACTAATATCCAAAGTAAATTGGCAAAATAGTCAACAGACAGATATTACTGATGTTTGGTTCAGACAAAATAAAGAATATATTGGGTTTCCTCCTGACATTCAATCAGATGTGGATAAACTAATTCAAGGCATGAGTACGTTTAATAACGTCACAACCGACTTAATAACCCCAGCATTAACTCAAACTATATTTGAATATGGTATTACATCGCTGGCTTCATAATTGGATACATCATATGAAATCTATAATAAGTTTTATTCTATGTATTATATTATTAGGTTGTAGTATTAATAAAATAGAAAATAATATTGCTACAGAAAAAATGCTTACGTTTAAATATCAAGATAGTGAAGTTTTTCATGACCATAACATAGAGAATACAACGCCACCTCCAAGGACACAGGAAGAATTTGTAGCATTACAAAAAAAAGCATTATCTGGTGATGCAAATAGTAATTATCTTTTAGGAAGACTTTATCTTTCTGACTCAATTTGTAATACGGCAAAGGAAGATATTTATGATGATAATTGTGAAAAAGCATTTCATTTTTTTCAAAAAGCCGTTGAATTAAATAAATACCATTCTCTAGCTCTACAATGGTTGGGCGCTTCTTACCAATGGGGAATGGGAACAAAAAGAGATTGGTCAAAAGCAATATACTTTTACGAAAGAGGGGCCGAATTAGGCAATTTAATGTCTCTCAATAATTTATTTGTTATATACGCCGGAGGATTAGGGGGAATTACACGAGATTTGAAAAAAGCAAAAGAATATGCCCAAAAATCAGTAAGTTATGGTAGCAAGCTATACCGTCAATATATAGATAACTGGGACTCATTTGTTGAGGATTTAAAAGAAGAAGATAAAATTCCGTAGCATTTTTGTTACTTCGATATTTCAGAGTAAATCTAAATCATTTTATAATAATCTAGTTTCTTATAACATTTATTAAAAAACCACCAAAGAGGAGACATAATACCTAGGTAACTTACAGCCTAAAAGTTGATATATGAGTTTGCATAATAGAAAATACTTTAATAACCATTTCCGTAATAAAGAAAGAGCCTATCTATTACATTTATTAAATAGGTTAACAGTCTGTTTTATTAAGAATATATCACTTTATTTTATGAAATTGTTCTTTATACTTTAGGTATAATAACTAATGAATACTATTTTTTAACGAGACTATAGCTTATATACATTACAAATATTATCGCAATACCATAGTATTTCCGTCAATCCAGAATAAATAAAACATAAATTTGATCTTGAAGGGAAAGACTTCGATTTAACCTCTTGGTTACTAGCAGACAACTCTTTAGATTTAAAAGTAAAAAACAAAAAAATCAATTGAACGTTTAAACTTTATAATGACAATTATTATTTACACCTCTTCTCTTGTCATAGTAAAATTTTTAATCTTGAGTGGGAGGAAGGAAATCCCCCTCCCACTCAACAGATTAACGGTTATAGCTTTTTACTCTGAATCTGAACATACCCCATAATTAACGCAAGGATGCCTAATGGGAAAATCAAATCCGTTACAGAACCGTCATTACCCCAAATTAAATTGGCGATAATCACGAGACTTCCTCCAATTGCCCACGCGATTGTGGTTGGAACAGACCAAACTATCATTTGTTTCTTCACATCATTGATTCCCATCATCCGGTTTACCACCCAAAATAAACTATCGTTAAAATAGCCGAAGAAAAGTGATCCCATTGTTGCGGCTTGAGCAGCAAGTAACATATTCACGCCCGGAATTTGAGCCAAAATAGGCGCAGAAATTGATGCAGCAGTGATCATCGCCACCGTACCTGAGCCCTGAATAAAACGGACAAGTGTAGAGACGATAAAAGGAATTAAAATAGGCGAAATTGGGAGACCGGCAATTTGTTCCGCTAATTGTTTGCCTGCGCCACTATCGCGCAATACCGCACCTAATGCGCCACCGGCACCGGTTACCAACAAAATAATACCAGCCGTTTTTACCCCTTCTTCAAGGTGAAGTGCGGTCGTATTTTTATCTATTTTAGGCAACAAGGTATAAACAGAAATTAAAACACTTAATGATAATGCAATCATCGGATGACCAATAAAAGCAAAGAAATGGTAGATTTTCATCTCTGCAATTACCGGGCTACTCTTAATCGCTAAATCAAGAATCGCTTTGATAAAAATAAGTAAAATTGGCAGTACGATTGGAAGCAACGATAGCCCTAAGCTTGGAAGATTTTTCTTCTCGTGTTTCTCAATATAATCATCATATTTTTGCTTTAATTCCTCCGTTGAAAACGATTCTTGGTTGAAAGTGGGATACTTTTTATCTAACCACTTCGCATATAAAACCATGCCAATCACCGGTAATACTGCAAATGACATACCAACAAGCAACATTGCACCAATATCCACACCGAATAGGCCTGCAACACCTAATGGGCCCGGTGTTGGCGGCACAGTATGGTGAGTCACGACTAAGCCACCGGCAAGTGCAACGCCCAAAGTCAGTAATGAACGCTTGCCATTTTTCGCCAGCGCTTTAGCAACGGGATATAAAATAACAAAGGCTGAATCCACAAAAATAGGAATACTCACGATATAACCGGTAATTGCCAGTGCCCATTCTTCTTTCTTTTTACCTAAGAATTTGATGAAGCTAAATGCCATTTTTTCAGCCGCACCCGACACTTCCAACACACTTCCCATCATGACACCGAGACCGATCACAATCCCAATTCCCCCTAACGTTCCGCCAAAACCTTTAGTGATCGCAGCGAGGGTATCATTAACGCTCATTCCGCCGATTAAACCGGCAATAGACGAGGCAATCAACATCGCAATAAAAGCATGAACACGTGTTCTTAACACTAAAACAACAAGAACGAATACAGCAATAATTAAGCCAATAATTGGCGTAGGTAGTCCAAGCATAGCTACTCCTTATTATTAATAGGTCACATATCAAATCGGATAAATTGATGAATCACGTCTTTAAAATTCTGATCAACCGAAAATCCCAGTTCTAAAGCTTGTGAACAATTAATTTCAGCCGGCCAACTTGCCACGATATTGTTAATATTTTGATCAAACTCAAATTTGATATTTTCTAAAATCCCCTCGCCTTTTATGCCCGCTAAATCGGCAAGCATTTGTTTAACACTTACCGTGAAACCCGGAAGATTAATGACATGCCAACTACGTAATGGTAATGACGGTAACGTTAATGTATGAATCAAGTTCTCAACAATCGTATTCGGGCTGGATAACCAAAGTCGCAAATCTTCCGATACCGGACAAACAGCCTGCTCGCCGTGCAATGGTTCTCGAATAATGCTACTCACAAAAGAAGAAGCGGCTTTATTCGGTTTTCCCGGGCGAATACAAATGGTTGGTAAGCGAACACACAACCCATCAACAAAACCTTTCCTTGTATAATCATTGATGAGCAATTCACTCATTGCTTTTTGTGTGCCATAGGTAGATTGAGGAGTCACGGCAGTATGGTTTTCAATGACGGCTGGCAATTCACCGCCGAATACGGCAAGCGAACTGGAAAAAACGAAACGTACTTTCGGGTTATGTTGGCGACAAACTTCAAGCAAATTTTTGGTTGCCAAGAAATTAATTTCATAACCGAGGTCAGGATCTTGTTCCGCATGACTACTTACAATCGCCGCAAGATGGAAAACGGCATCCGTTTCTGCCGTAATAATTTCCGCTAACCCGTTAGGACTGCGAAGATCCATTTCAACGCATTTTACGCGCGGATCATTATTCGGGGCGACAGGTTGCACCACATCGATTAGAGTAAGTTCATCAACATTAATCTTTGTTTGATTGAGTAATGTTTTTGCCAAGCGTTGCCCGAGGAATCCCTGTCCGCCGGTAATTACAATTTTCATAAAAATGCTCCTTGAACCTTTAAAAAGGTAAATTTAGGGTATAAAAAAGCGGCTATTTTCATATTGAAAAAACATGACAAAAAACAACCGCACTTTATGACTTATTTATACTTCTCAAACCATCCCAAACCGCTTGATGTTTCTCCCCGCGGTTTGTATTCGCAACCGACAAAACCTTGATAGCCGATTTCATCAAGTTTATTGAAAATATAGTCGTAGTTAATTTCCCCTTCGTCCGGTTCATGACGATCCGGTACGGAAGCCATCTGCACATGGGCAAATTTGCCGTTTAATTTATCCGTTAAACGGGATAAATTACCGTCCACATTTTGTGCGTGGTAATAATCTAATTGAACAAAGACATTATCGCGTTCAACCTGCTCCACGATTGCCAAAGTATCGTATTGGCTTTTCAATAAATAATGAGGTTTAACTTCCGGACTTAGCGCTTCAAGTAAAATATTCACGCCATGAGGTTTAAATTTTTCTGACGCATAGCGAATATTGTTAATGAAAGTTTGTTGATATTCCGCTTTATCCGCACCGTCAGGCACCACGGCAGCCATAATATGTACATTAGGACAACCCAGACCGAGTGCATAATCAAGAGCCATATCAATATGGGCATGACTTTCCGCCTCACGCCCGGGAATTGCCGAAACGCCCCATTCTCCTTTAGATACCTCACCGGCAGGCGTGTTAAATAGCACCACTTGTAAACCGTATTTATCCAATTCTTGCTTGATGGTTTTAATCTCGTAATCATAAGGCCAAAGAAATTCAACATATTTGAAACCGGCTTTGGCAGCGGCTGCAAAACGTTCAATAAAAGGAACTTCGTTGAACATCATGGTTAAATTCGCAGCAAATTTTGGCATCGCTATTTCCCCCTATTTTTTAATTCGTTCACTTCGTCATCAGTGAGATAACGAATCGGTTTTCCTTGTAAAAGAAAAAAAAGTTTTGCGGTTTCTTCCAGCTCTTCCGCGTTATCTGCGGCATCTAATAAATCGTTTCCCGTTACCACTACCCCATGATTCGCCAGTAAAAAAGCTTTACCGGATAATGCCCGTGCCTCTAATTCTTCAGCAATACGAGGGGAACCGGGACGATAATAAGGAATCACCGGTAAGCCGCCGACCCGCATTACGTAATAAGGCGTAAAAGCTTTCATTGCATTTTGCGGATCAAGATTTTCCAAACAAGAAAGGGCGGTCAAATAGGTAGAATGAAGATGCACAATCGCCCGACATTCAGGATTTTTACGATACATCGTCAAGTGGAATACGGATTCTTTTGAGGGTTTATCGCCTTCAAGCACATTACCATCCATATCCAGCACGGAAAGTCGTTCCGCTTTCAAACGCCCCAAAGAAGAGCCCGTTGGTGTCACTAAAATGCGATTTTTCTCTAACCGAACGGAGAGATTTCCTGCTCCACCGACGGTATAGCCCCGCTCATAGAAAGAACGGCCAATTTGCACCATGAGTGTTTTTAATTCCGAATCAGTCATAACATCATTTCCTGTGCATCAATAAAAAAGGTTTCTTTGCCGAAGTTGCCGGATTTCAAAGCAAGTGCGGTCGATTCTCCCAGTGCTTTTAACCAAGGCACGCCCGGTGCGATTTGTTTACCGATTTGAAACCCGCTAAACCCAAGTTTTTGCACTACAATGCTGGACGTTTCACCGCCTGCGGTAATAATGTTCTCTACATTGGCTTTTTCTTTTAATCGTTGCGCCAATTTCGCAAAAGTTTGTTCAATGGCTTGGCTTGCCTGCTCCGCACCAAATTGCGCCTGAATTCGTTTTAATTCATCCGGTGGCACGGTGGCATAAACCATTGGCGCAAGCGGTTCATCAATATGCGGCAGAATTTGTTCAAATAAGCGCTCGGCATAATTGGCATCCGCTATCGCTTTTTCCACATCTAAGTAAAGTGCGGTGGCTTTTTCCTTATAAAGCTTCACTTGTTTATTGGTCATTTCGGAACAAGAGCCGGAAAGAATCACACTTCGTGCTTTTCTCGGTACAAATGCGTCTTCTGCTTTTTTTCCGCCACTTAATCTCGCCGCCATATAAGCACCGAGTCCGGAACCACCGGTGACTAATTTGAAATCACTCACGGCTTCCGCAAGAACAGCAAGCTGGCTATTATCTGTTGCATCTACCACGGCATAACGGAATCCCGCTTGTTTTAATTGGGTAAAACAAGATTTCACATGGTCTGCGCCTTGAATCACCTCCGCATAGCTCACCAAGCCTGTTTTTCCTTTGGCTTGCGCATCCATTAAACGCATAAGACTGGCATCTTTCATCGGGGTAATCGGGTGATGACGCATTCCGGATTCATTCAGCAACAGGTTGCCGACAAATAAATAACCGTTAAAAATCGTTCTTCCATTAATCGGTAGAGCCGGCGTAATCACTGTAAAATCATCATTAAGCGCCTCTAATAGGGCATCCGTTACCGGCCCGATATTGCCTTTTTCGGTACTGTCAAAGGTCGAGCAATATTTAAAATAGAACTGAGAACAACCGCTCTTTTGTAACCAATCAAGCGTTTGTAAGGATTGTTCGATGGCTTCCTCCACCGGATTTGAACGAGACTTTAAGCTAATGACAATGGCATCCACTTTTTCCGTTAATGCCTTGTTCGGTACGCCATTCATTTGCACCGTGTTCAAACCGTTTTCTACAAGAAAACTGGCAATATCGCTCGCACCGGTAAAATCATCTGCAATAACACCTAACATCGTTATGCTCCTTTTTTCGGCAACTCAATGCCGCTGAAAATTTTAATCACCGCGCTGTCATCTTCTTTTCCATAGCCGGCATTACTGGCTTCTGTGAACATTGAATAGGCGGTGCTGGCAAGGTGAAGTGGGAAATGTAAAGATTTTGCCGTATCGTTTACCAAGCCTAAATCTTTCACAAAAATATCCACCATGGAGAGCGGAGAATAATCCCCTTCCACCACGTGTTTCATTCGATTTTCAAACATCCATGAATTACCTGCTGCATTGGTCACCACGTCATACATTAAATCAAGGGGAATGCCTGCCTTGGCGGCTAGTGCCATCGCCTCCGCTCCTGCGGCAATGTGGACGCCCGCGAGTAATTGATGAATAATTTTCACCGTTGCCCCTAAGCTGATTTCTTCGCCAATGTTGTACACCTTACCTGCCACCGCATTGAGTACGGGCTGTAATTTATCAAACGCCTGTTTTGAACCTGATGCCATGACTGTCATTTCTCCTGCGGCAGCTTTTGCTGCACCACCGGAAACAGGCGCATCTAACATGATTAAACCTAAATTTGTTAATTTTTGTGAAATCTCTTTCGCATCCTGTGCCGATATGGTTGAAGAAACCATCACTGCAGCACCTTTATTCAGTTTTTCCGCTAAACCATTTTCACCAAATAGCACAGCATTGACCTGTGCGGCATTGACGACAAGCAATACCACGGCATCTAATTTATCAGCAAAATCGACCGCACTTTGGCTGACGGCATAAGCGCCGTCTTGTTTTAATTTTTCAAGTGCGGTTGTATTAAGATCGACGCCGTAGGTTGTCAATCCTGCCTTCACGCAAGATTGTGCAGCGCCCATTCCCATTGCGCCTAGGCCAATTACGGCAACTGAATAAGGTTTGTTTATCATCGCTCTTCCTCCACCAATTATTCGTTGATTTAATGAGAGGCATTCTGACAGGTTTCAAAACAAAAAACGTGAACAAGATCACAAATATTAACATTTATGTTATTTTTTGTTAAAAAAGAAAGAAAACAAAAAAGAGGAAAAAACGATATAATGAAGAAAATTTTGGAGAGGACTTTATGATTCCTGCAGAACGTCAAAAATTGTTACTCAATTTAATCAATCAAAAAGATGTGGTAAGCATTACACAACTGGCTGAATCGCTGAATGTTTCTCATATGACTATTCGCCGCGATATTCAAAAATTAGAAGAAATGGGAAAAGTGGTATCCATATCGGGTGGTGTAAAAATGCAAGAGCATTTGTCTTTTGAACCAACTCACCAAGATAAATCACTTCTTTTTCATACTCAAAAAGCGCAAATCGGCAAATTTGCCGCACAACAAATTCCAATGAATACGACAATCTATCTTGATGCCGGCACAACAACATTGGAAATCGCTTACCGTTTAATTGAACGTGAGGATCTCTTAGTAGTAACAAATGATTTTTCCATTGCGCATTTTCTTATGACAAACGGACAATGTAAGTTAATTCACATTGGCGGAACCGTGAATAAATTGAATCATTCTTCCGTTGGAGAACTCGCTGGTCAATTCCTGCGGCAACTTGCTATCGATATCGCCTTTGTTTCCACATCGTCATGGACATTGAAAGGGCTAACCACGCCCGATGAAAATAAATTGCCGGTAAAAAAAGCCTTACTTGATGCTGCGAATCAAAGAATCTTAGTCTCGGACTCCTCAAAATATGGCAAAGTGGCAACATTTCATATTAGCCCTTTAACTCGCTTTGATCGCATTATTTGTGATAAAAATCTCGTTGAACCCGTACAACATGCCATTAAAGAGCTCAATGTTGAATTAATCACCGTCTAACATGAGTAGCACAAAAACGGCTTATGCTGACACATAAGCCGAAAATCTTTCCTGAAACCGACCGCACTTTAGAAGAATAAAATACTTCCCCATATCACGCCAACAATACAAAGGGCGATAAATACGGCAGCAGAGCCTTGATCTTTGGCTCGACCGGAAAGCTCGTGGCGTTCGGTTCCGATGCGATCAACCACGGCTTCAACGGCACTGTTTAATAATTCCACCGCCAGTACAAGTAAAACGGACGAAATCATTAAAGCGATTTCAATCTTGGTTTCTCCTAAGAAAAAGGCAAGCGGGATTAAAATTACCGCAAGCAAACATTCATGGCGGAAAGCGGTTTCATGCTTGAATGCGCTTTTTAAGCCTTGAAGGGAATATTTTGTCGAATTAATTAAATGGGTTAGACCCGTTGTTTTATGCATAAAGATTCCTATTTTATAAACGCTTGGCTTCGATCACATCGTTCAACTTTGAAACTCTTGCCAAGATTTTGCTTAAACTTTCTACATTGTGAAGTTCAATTTCCATATCAATCGTCGCTAATTGCTTTTTCGTATCAGCTCGGCTGGATACGCCCAGTACACTGATTTTTTCATTCGCCAATACTGTCGTAATATCACGCAATAAACCGTTACGATCGCTTGCCACAATACGGATATTAATATGGAAGCCACTGGCATAATTTTCACCCCAAATAGATTCCACCACACGTTCAGGATGTGCTGCTTGTAAGTCTAAAAACTGTTCGCAATCGCTACGGTGAATAGAAATGCCACGCCCCATTGTGATATAACCAACAATCGCATCCCCCGGAATCGGCTGGCAACAACGGGCAATATGGTGCATTAAATTTCCTACCCCTTCTACGATAACGTAGTCGTTCTTGCCATGATTTTTTTGCTGAGAATTGACCGCACTTTTATTTGCCACGTGACGCAGAATTTCTTGATCAACTTGTTCTGCGCTCACTTTGATGAGCTTATTTTGTAAAAAATTCACCAAATGATTGAGACGAATATCTCCGCTGCCGATCCCCGCATAAAGATCATCAATATTTTTCAAGTTATAGCGTGGTAAGGCATAAGGCTCGATCTGCTTGAGGCTGAGATTTAAACGGGCTAATTCATTATCCAGTAATTCTTTCCCAGCCGGCACATTTTTATCACGATCCTGTTTTTTAAACCATGCTTGAATTTTTGCCCGTGATTTTGCCGTGTGGGTAAAACCTAAGTTAGGATTGAGCCAATCCCGACTCGGATTCGGATTTTTTTGCGTGATAATTTCAATTTGATCACCCATTTGTAATTGATAAGTGAAGGGGACAATTCGCCCCGATACTTTCGCACCGATACAACGATGACCGATTTCACTATGAATGGCATAAGCAAAATCAAGCGGGGTAGAACCGGTCGGTAAATCCACCACCTCTCCTTTTGGGGTAAACACATAGACACGATCATCAAATACTTGGCTTCGTAATTCCGCCATCACTTCGCCGGAATCGGTAATATCGTCCTGCCATGCGAGTAATTTGCGTAACCATGCGATTTTTTCTTCATACGCTGACATCGATCCTGTCGTGCCTTCTTTGTATTTCCAGTGTGCCGCAACACCTAATTCCGCATCATCGTGCATTTGCTGGGTACGAATTTGCACTTCAATCGGCTTACCGCCTTTTCCCAATACAACGGTATGAATAGACTGATACCCGTTCGGTTTTGGGTTCGCAACGTAATCATCAAATTCTTTTGGTAAATGTTTGAAATGAGTATGAACAATACCTAATGCGGTATAACAATCTTGTAATTTGGGGACGATAATCCTAACCGCTCTTACATCATATAAAGCACCAAATTCTAAGTGTTTTTTCTGCATTTTACGCCAAATGCTATAAATATGTTTCGGGCGACCATACACATCAACATGCCCAATATTTTTACGCAGGCGGCGACTGAGTTCTTTTACAAAATCAGCAATATAGTGTTCACGATCCAAGCGGCGTTCTTGCAATAATTTGGCAATAGCACGATATTGTTCGGGGTGTAAATATCGGAAACAGTAATCTTCCAACTCCCATTTAAGTTGTCCAATGCCTAAACGGTTTGCCAGTGGCGCATAAATATTGGAACATTCTTTCGCGGCAAGGACTTTTTCTTCTTCGGAACAGCGATTTTCCGCATCACGGAGGAAAGTGATACGTTCCGCAAGTTTGATAATCACACAACGGAAATCATCCACCATGGCAAGTAGCATACGACGGACATTATCCACTTGTAAGACATTGGCGGAATGGCTGGCATTGAGTTGGCGGATATTATCCATTTCCTCAACCCCGCTCAGTAACTTGAGGATTTTCGTACCGAATTTCTCTTCCAATACTTCCCAATCCACCAAACGGTTCGCCACTATCGGGAAAAGCATAGCGGTAACAAGACTTTCCGAGTCCATATTAAGTTCGTGCAGAATTTCCACCATTTCTACACCAGATTGGAGTGTCAATGTCGCATTTTGCATTTCATCAGGATGGGCTGTTATTAGCTCACGTGAATAATACCAAGCGTCAATCAACGTTTTTTCCGTTTGCTCTGTCAGTTTTAACGCTGTACACCATTGTTCAATCACAAAATCTTGCGGATTTAACAAATGAGAACTGCGAACAGCAACCATAATCCCCCCTTGTTGATAAGAAAGCGTAACGCCCTCTCTTTCACTCCATTTTAGCTTGTCATTGTAACAGAATAACCGACTTATTTTGTAGAAAATAACGTAATAGATTCTAAATGTCCCGTATGGGGAAACATATCAATCACTGCGCTTTTTTCGATTTTATAACCAAACCCGAGCAAAATTTCCGCATCACGCACCAAAGTGGCAGGATTACAAGAAACATAAAGCATTTTCTCCGCCTTTAATTGACAAAGTGCCTTTAATGCAAACGCTGCGCCACTACGGGGCGGATCAAGCAAAACTTTGTTGAAAGGCTGATTTGCCCAAGGTTGATTGACAAAAGGTTGGTCAAGATTTGCCTGAAAAAATTCAATATTATTGATCTGATTACGCTCGGAATTTAGTGTCGCTTTTTGTACCATTTCAAAAACACCTTCAACTCCTACCGCACTTTTAACCTGTTTCGCCATAGGAAGAGTGAAATTACCCATACCGCAAAATAAATCCAGCACATGATCCGTAGGATTAAGGGAGAGCCAATCCAGTGCGGTTTGCACCATTTGCTCGTTTAGCCGGCGATTGATTTGAATAAAATCACGAATATCAAAATTCAATTTAATGCCGTTAGAAAATTGATAGTAAGGTAAGTCGCCACAAATTTGTTCAATGCCGTCATCATTTTGTAAAAAAAGCATAAGATTTTCTTGTTCGGCAAAATTCAACAATAAAGTGCGGTCGTTTTTAGCTAAATTTTTTGTATAGCGTAACAACATGGCGATACCATTATCGGCGGATACCAGCTCAATGTGCCCAAGCTGTTTGGGGGCGGAATATTGGGCTAAAAGTGCGGTCAGTTTTGGCAGTAAATTATTGATGGCCGGTTCAAGCACGTCACAATGTTCCACCGCGATCAAATCGTGAGAATTTTTCTGACGAAACCCCATTTCAATTTGTTTGGTTTTCGGATTAAACCACAAACTCAAGCGTACACGACGGCGATAACCCCAAGGTTCACCACAAATCATGGGTTGAAAAGCAATGGTTTCCCGTTGAAGCCTTGCCAAGCGCTTAAATAACGCCGTTTGTTTCGTTTCACGTTGCATTGCAATCGGAATATGTTGCGCTTGGCAGCCACCGCAACGCGCATAATAAATACATTGGGGTAAAACTCTATTGGGACTTTTTTTCAGCCATTTTTTCGCTACCGCCCGTCCATATTGGCGTTTTTCTTCAACGACAAGACATTCCACTTTTTCCGGTGGCAGTGCATTTTCTATAAACCAAGTTTTTCCATTCACTTTTGCCACACCTAATCCTTGATAATCCAGTTCAAGAATATCAGCCGTGATCGTTTGCCACTGTTTTGTTTTTTTCGGTTTGGTATAAAGGAGCATTATTTCAAATAAAGAATGTTTTGAGTAAATAATTCCCGACTTTTCAAAGGTTTATCGCCGAGATAAGGTTTTAAAGCTATGCGTGTAAAACGTTTCGCCGCTTGGCGTACTGCTTCATCGGAAAAATCAAGCGCATCAAAAGCGATGAGATCCCGCCCATAAAAAGTCAAATTATCTTTCACTAAGGAAGCAATAAAGCCTTTTTCTTCTCGGTAACGGTAAGTCATGGTGGCTTCTACCGGCAGACCTGAGCCAGCACAATGCAGAAAATCCACGCCATAGCCGAGAATTTGCAGTAAGTTAAATTCAAATAAACGTAAGCAAGGTTCGACATTGGTTTCTGCCGCCAAGCCCGTTAAGCATTTTAGGTAATGTTGGAATAATTGGGGGTTAGCTGTTTCAGGTTCGACAACACGGGTAAGCAGTTCATTAACATAAAAACCGCTATAAAGTGCGGTTTGTTGTAGGGGTAACGTAATCGCAGCGGGTTCTGCCTTGGTGAGCGTTTTTAAGCCGCTTTTCCCTGCCCAACGTAATAATAAGGGCGTGAAGGGTTGTAGCACCGATTTCCATGCGGAACGTTTTGCCCTCGCCCCTTTCGCGATCACCGTCAGGCGACCGCTTTCTTCAGTGAATAAATCCACCAATAAACTGGTTTCACTGTAAGGGCGACGATGTAACACAAAACCACGTTGAAGCTCGGTTTGCACGGTTTATTTACTCAATGACGCGTTGGAAGATTTTAACACACACTGCTCAGCCAAAATCTCACCAACGCTGGTTTTTAGGGTGCTAAAATCATCGCGTTCTAACCATGTCCAACGGATATTTGCGTAATTATTGCCACTTTCTGAAATCATCAGCGTTAATCTTTCCGTTACATGGTTAAACGTAATAGAAACACGTTTCAACATTTTCTTATTTCGCTTTTGTATGCTATGCACAACTCGAACTTCTTTATCATCTTTGCAAAGATACAATTTTGCCGAGCCTATTTGTGAGGTTTTATCAACCTCCTGTACTACCATCTTTTGTGGTGGGAGCTCATTTAATAAGGTACTTTTAGTACAACCGACAAGTAAAAGTGCGGTCAAAATAAACAATGTTTTTCTTAGCATAAATTCACCGAAAAGAAACAAAAAGGGCGAATGTTCGCCCTTAGAATTATTTTTTGAATTGATATGAACCGTCCGATTGACGCACAAACTTCGCCCCGTTAGATAAACGCAGCTCACTGACGCGCCCTTGCCCATTCAAGGAAACCTGAACTTTATCACCCGGTTTAAAACTGCTCAAGGCATTACCCGCACCATTTGCTTTGGTCATGGCGTTTACATCTGCAATATTCAAATTGTTGTCACGGAATACTTGCATAAGGGATACACCTTTCGGTACAGTTAAGGTTTTACCTGCTCCGCTTGAGACGACGTTTGCGGTATTAGTCGTAGGTTTTGATTCTACTATTTGAACTTTACGCTCATTTTTCGCGGTTGCTTTTGTTTCTTGAGCCGTAGCTTTTCGTGTCAGTTCGGTTTTCGTTTGAACCGGTTTCACCGTTGTTTTTTCTACCGCTTTACGTTCTTGGACAACGGGCTTAACCGCTTCCTGTTTTACCGCTTCACGGCGGCTTTCAATCGGTCTGGTCGGTTCAGGGCGAACAGGGACGGCTGGAACTGATTGAGAAATCGCTTCGTTACCGGATGATGTAGGCTCCGTTGTTTTTTGTGAGTCGGTTGCCGCTTTTTGATCGCCAACATATTCCATTTTGCCCGGTTCCGCGGTATCAACGGATTCTGTCTGAGCTTGTTTTTCTGCTGATGAGGCGCTTTCCTGCGGTGCAGAAACATTATCCAACACGGTTGTTTCAACGGGTTGAGATTGATCTAATGATTGAAATTGCACCGGAATTTCATTGCTATTTTGTTGCTCAAAAGATTCCACCGTATCGGAATTCGGTTTTAATGCAAAAAATACAATCAAAAGTAAAACCAACGCTAAAATCGCAATAAAGAGACGACGATGTTTTTCCGGTAAAATTTGAAGAATTTTCCATTTTTCAGGGCGTTTCAAGGCAGTTGCAGCCGCTGTTGCACCGGTAGCTAAGGATTCTTTAGCCTGCTCTGCGACAGAAATCGAGCTTTCAACAATATCTTCTGCTTTCGTTTCAGCCTTTTCAACCACTGATTCAGCAGTAGATTCTACTTTTTGCTCAGCGCTTTCAACCGTCATTTTAACGGTTTCGGTGAAATTTGATTGTAGATTTGGCTGAGCTGTTTGCTGTGTACTATCGTCACCAAAGGTCGGCTCTTTACGCACATGAAATTGCGTCCCAACTTGTTCCTTACGTCCGAACAAACCTTTCAAGCCTTTTGCTTTATCCAATAAAGACTCACTTGACTGAACCGGTTTTCTTGGTGTCACGGCCTCCTCTTGGTTTAAACCAAGATCAAGTTCGTTTTGAGATTTATTTTCGTTTGATTGATTGTTATTCATAGCATCCACAGAATTACCTCAGCTAGTTATTGTCCGTTGTAGTCTTTGAGATAAGCACAAAAGTGCGGTAAAAAATCTTGTGTATTTTATCGGATCTTATTCAGTGTATAAAGTCTTATTTGGCTCACCGGCAATTTCACGTGCGAGTTTAGGTACAAGATAACCGGAAGTGAGCGATTGCAAGGTTTTGTAAATTGCCATAGCTTGCTTATCGCCGACTAAAAAATGGCTTGCCCCCTGCACTTTATCCAATAAATGCAAGTAATAGGGCAAAATGCCGATTTGGAATAATTTATCGCCTAATATTTTCAAGATTTTTGCATCATCATTGATCCCCTTCAACAAGACGGATTGATTAAGCAATGTCACTTTTGCAGCACTCAGTTTTTTCATTGCCTGTGCCAAAAGATCATCTATTTCATTAGGATGGTTAATGTGAGTAACAAGCACTGTTTGCAAACGGCTGTTTGCCAACATTTCACAGAATTCATTGGTAATACGTTGCGGAATCACCACAGGCAGACGGGTATGAATGCGCAAACGCTGTAAGTGCGGTAAATTTTCAAGGCGTTTTATTAACCATTCCAGTTCATGATCTTTCGCCATCAGCGGATCGCCTCCGGAAAATATCACCTCTTCAATTTCATGATGTTCGGCGATGTAATCCAATGCCTGCTGCCAATTTTTTTTATTACCCGGGTTGGCATCGTAAGGAAAATGACGGCGAAAGCAATAACGGCAATTCACCGCACAACCGCCTTTCACCATAAATAGCAGACGGTTGCTATATTTATGCAGAATATTCGGTACGGCATTGGCATTTTGTTCCTCAAGAGGATCCGTTGAAAATCCTTCAGCCTGCACAAATTCTAAATCAGAACACATCACTTGCAAAAAGAGCGGATCATTCGGGTTACCCTTTTCCATTTTTGTGACAAAAGGCTGAGGAACCCGAAGAGCAAAAAGTTTTCGAGCATTGAATGCATGCTCAAAATCCTTTTCCGGTAAATCGAGGATTTTTAGTAACAGTTGAGGATCGGAAATCGCATTTTTTAGAATAGCGAGCCAATTTTGTTCTTCTCTAATCACAGTATCTTGAGTTAAAATACGCACTTTTCAAACATCTTTCTTACATTAGGACATTCTAATATGGCTACATATACTACCAGTGATTTCAAACCGGGTCTAAAATTTATGCAAGACGGTGAGCCTTGCGTGATTATCGAAAACGAATTCGTCAAACCAGGTAAAGGGCAAGCGTTTACCCGTACCCGTATTCGTAAATTAATTTCCGGCAAAGTATTGGATGTGAACTTTAAATCCGGTACTTCCGTTGAGGCCGCTGATGTTATGGATCTTAATTTAACTTACTCATACAAAGACGATGCGTTTTGGTATTTCATGCATCCTGAAACCTTCGAACAGTATTCGGCAGATGCAAAAGCCGTGGGTGAGGCAGAAAAATGGTTATTAGACCAAGCGGATTGCATTGTCACCTTATGGAACGGTGCGCCAATCACGGTAACTCCACCAAACTTCGTTGAATTAGAAATTGTGGAAACTGATCCTGGCTTGAAAGGGGATACTGCAGGTACCGGCGGCAAACCAGCCACCCTTAGTACCGGCGCCGTGGTAAAAGTACCTTTATTTGTTCAAATTGGCGAAGTGATTAAAGTGGATACCCGTTCAGGCGAATATGTCTCTCGTGTGAAATAATTTCTTCTATGAATCAAAAGCGCGGTCAAAAAATCTTATGAATTTTTGACTACGCTTTTGTTTTAGAATTCCTTTAAATTTAACATCTTATCTACTTAACAAAGTTTATTCACTAAGCTATACTGACGTCAGTTAAATTTTAAACATTAACTTTTTTAAGGAGCCTATTATGAAACTAACAAAAAATACATTTATCAAATTCGGTTTAACAGCATTCGCAGCATTAATTGTTTCAGCTTGTGGAAGCAGTGGAAGTGGCGGTAATAACGATCCGCAACCAATAACACCTGCACAACCTAGCCAACCAAATGTTGAATCTTCACAACCAACACAACCTAATCAGCCAAACGTTGAGTCT